>CAJUJK010000006.1:0-160770 GCA_910586705.1 uncultured Lachnospiraceae bacterium
GTTGTGAAAATGTCACAAAGAATTTCAATTCTTGATTTTATTGTTGCAAATTACCCTGCTAATCGCGTCGGCATGAAAGCCTTTGCGATAGAGAAACGCGTATATTCTCTGTTTTTCCTGCGCGTCGGCGGTTTTCGCGTCATATTTTTTCCTTTCCAGAAGGTTCCGTATCATGGACACCTCATCCTGTCTCGTCCCGTCCTCCTCCAATTCCTCAAAGACAGCGCGGATCGTATCTTTGTGGACCCCTTTCCGCATCAGATCCTGCTCGATCCGCATCCGGCTCTTCCGCTCCAGATTATAGACGATAAAATCTTTTGTATACCGCCGGTCGTCCACGTACCCGTAGGACTCCACATAGGCGACCGCCTCCTCGATACACGCCTCCGGGTACTCCCCGTCCCGCAGCTTCTCCCGCAGGGATGCCGACGTATATTCCCGTTTCTGCAGCAGATTCATGGCACGCTTCTTCGCCCGCAGGGGCAGGATTTCCTCCCGGATCTCACGCAGACTCTCCTCCGTGATCTCTTTCCCCTCCCGGATTTCCAGACGGCTCAGCTCGCCCCTATATAGCGCAAAAGCCGGACGGTCCTCTATGTACACCTTATAACGACCTCTTCCCATGTCCGTAAGCTGTGTGACTGTCATCCTCTCTCCTCCGCGGCTTGCGCCCGTCCGGCTTCCTTTCTCATACCGCCCTGCGCCCTTCTACTCCTCGGTTCCCTTGGCAGGCGGCGGGCGGCAGGGTATTGGCTCCGGCGTTCTGCCGCCCTTTTACTTCTCGGTTCCCTTGGCAGCCTTGGTTTCCTTGGCGGGCTTCGCCACCTCGGCGGACGCGTCACCCGCGGCGCTCTCCTCCACGGCGTCCGTCTCCATATTGAAAAGTTCCCTGACTTTCCGCTCCACCTCGGCGCATATCTGCGGATTGTCTTTCAAGTACTGCTTCGCGTTCTCCCTGCCCTGTCCGATCTTATTCCCGTCATAGGCGTACCACGCGCCACTCTTATTGATAATATTATTCTCCGCCGCCAGATCAAGAATATCGCCCTGTGTAGAGATACCCGCGCCGAACATGATGTCAAACTCCGCCTCTTTGAAGGGAGGAGCCACCTTATTCTTAACAACCTTGACGCGGGTTCTGTTACCGATCACCTCGCCGCCCTGCTTCAGCGCCTCAATGCGACGGACGTCCAGTCTGACGGAAGAGTAAAATTTCAGCGCGCGGCCGCCTGTGGTCGTCTCCGGATTTCCGAACATGACGCCTACCTTCTCACGCAGCTGGTTGATGAAAATGACCGTGCAGTTAGATTTGCTGATGACAGCCGTCAGCTTTCTGAGCGCCTGCGACATCAGTCTCGCCTGCAGACCCACATGGCTGTCGCCCATGTCGCCATCGATCTCCGCCTTCGGCACCAGAGCCGCCACGGAGTCCACCACGATAATATCCACGGCTCCCGAGCGCACCATGGTCTCCGTGATCTCCAGAGCCTGCTCGCCGCAGTCCGGCTGGGAAATATATAAATTGTCAATATCCACGCCGATATTTTTCGCGTAGACGGGATCCAGCGCATGTTCCGCGTCGATAAACCCGGCGATGCCGCCTCGTTTCTGCACCTCCGCAATCATGTGCAGGGTAACGGTCGTCTTACCGCTGGATTCGGGACCGTATATCTCAATCACTCTACCCTTCGGGATACCGCCGAGTCCCAGCGCAATGTCCAGACTCAGGGATCCCGTGGGGATCGTCTCCACATTCATCTGTACGGAAGGATCGCCCAGCTTCATAACGGCTCCCTTTCCGAACTGTCTCTCTATCTGCCCTAATGCCGCATCCAATGCTTTTAATTTTTCATCTCTTTCCATGTTTCCCTCCATGCCAAAGCGGTTCCCCGCTTTTCTTTGCAGAACATTTGTTCTTATCATAGAATAAAACAAACGTTCGTTTTTGTCAACTTCAAATTTATGAAACGATCATAACACTTTTCATGTCCCATAAATGACACTCTACCCTCCTTTCCCATCTGAAATTTAAAAATCAAGAATTCGTGGCGAAATGCCGGACATGCATATGCATAACAGATTCCACTTTCCCAGATAAATCCAGTCTACCAGAGAAACCGGGAACCCGCAAGAGTTTCTTGCAAAGAAACCACAAGGAAAAAATAGCAAGGGCGCGACACCCGCTGCTGTCCGCGCCCATACGCCTGCTCTTTAAAAAACCTTCAGATATTTCTCATACTCCTCATAGGTGACGGTCACCCAGCCCTCCTCATAGTTAAAGCCGATCTCCATGCCCTTGGGCGTGTAAAAGACAATGATATCGTCAGACTTAAAATAATCCGTGATCTGCTGATCCGTCATATATGTAAGGTACGAAATCTCCCCGTTCTGCTCGTCGCACTTCTGCCGGAACTCCACGGAAAACTCGTCGTCAACCGCAAGGATATCCTCATTGTCCAGAATCACGCCGTTTTTCATATCAATGTTGATGCTCCGCAGACAGACAAAACCGTCCCTGTCGCTGTACATCTCCTCCTGCCACGCAATGCTCAGCTTATCCTCATCCATATAAGCCACATAGCCGATCAGAGACGCCACAAAATAGTTCTCTTCGCTCTCCATGACATGGGACTCGTATTCCGACTCAAAAAGCGTCGTCATCTCGTCCACTTCCTTCCGGATATCCTTGTTGAGCTTATCCAGATTCGGCACTTCCTCCCCGGAAATAACAGGGATGCTCGCTATAATGATGGCGTTATCGTAATCCGACTCGTAGTCGAAGTCCTCCACCTCCACCTGATAGGACAGGTCCGACCTTATTTCATTGTGCAGATCGTAGTATCTGTCGTCATACTCGGCATCTTCATAGTAATCGTAGTCGTAAAAATCGTCGTCACTGAAAAAATCGCTGTAGTCGTATTCCTCCTCTAAATCATAATCAAAATCGTAATCATCATAGTCATCATGGTAGTTGAAGTCATAGTCATAATCATCCTCCTCGAAATCGTACACATCCCGGCGAAGGTCCTCCTTCTCTTTCTCGGAGAGCAGATTCACCGCTTTGCTTGCCAGCGCGAACACCGCCACGAGGAACAGGACGATAATGGCGACCACAATGCCTATAATAAGCCCGGCGTTCTGCTTTTTCTGCGGCATGGCATAAGGGCTGTAAGGATTATCGTAAGGCGGCTGTCCGCCGTAAGGAGGCTGCCCGCCAAAACCGCCGCCCGCCTGCTGGCTGCCGTAGGATGGCTGCGCACCGAAACTGCCCTGCTGGTTCTGGTTCCCGTATGGGGACTGCGCGCCAAAGCTGCCCTGCTGGTTCTGGTTCCCATATGGAGGCTGTGTCCCGTAGCTGCCCGCCGGATTCTGGTTCCCGTATGAGGGCTGCACGCCGTAGCCGCTCTGGTTCTGGTTTCCGTATGGGGGCTGCACGCCGTAGCCGCTCTGGTTCTGGTTTCCGTATGGAGGCTGCACGCCGTAGCCGCTCTGGTTCTGGTTTCCGTATGGGGGCTGCCCATCGTAACTGCCCACCGGGTTCTGGTTCCCATATGGAGGCTGTGCATCGTAACTGCCCACCGGGTTCTGGTTCCCGTATGGAGGCTGTGCATCGTAACTGCCCGACGGGTTCTGGTTCCCGTATGGAGGCTGAACGCCGTAACTGCCCGACGGATTCCCATAAGGAATCTGGCTGTCTGTCTGATTCCCGGAAAAGAGACCGTGTGTGTCCGCCACAACCGTCACATTCTCCGTCTCTTCTATCACGTTGGCTGCCTCAACCACTTCCGGCGTCGTATAAATATCATTGCCGCTCTCGGATACATAGGGATCCGTATAGACATCGTTTTCCCCGCTTTCTTTGCCCTGCAGCCCTTCCCACTTGTCAGATTCGTTCATTCTTCTCTCCCTTACCTTGTTGTCACGGCCAAACTGCTACCCTTTTCTACTTTTCCTTGCCGCCGAAAGTCACTTCACTGTAATACTGTAATATACATTCCCGCATCAGGGACAGCGCCGCGGATACCGTGCTCTCCCGGATCTTTTCGCGAGTCCCGTGGAAATGGCACTCCTTCACCGTAACCCTGCCGCACACGTTGCAGGCGATATACACAAGCCCCACCGGCTTCTCGGGCGTGCCGCCGTCCGGCCCCGCAATCCCTGTGGTGGAAACACTCACATCGGTCCTTGCCAAAGTCGCCGCGGTCTTTGCCATCTCTCTGGCAATCTGCTCGCTGACCGCCCCGTACTTCACCAGAATATTTTTCTTGATTCCAAGAAGCTTTCGCTTGGATTTGTTGGAATATGTCACATAGCCGGACTTAAACACCTCCGACACGCCGGGCACATTGATCAGTCTGGCGGAAAGCATGCCGCCCGTGCACGACTCCACCGTACACGCCGTCAGCTTGTTCGCCATAAGCAGATCCACCACGGCTTTCTCCAGCGTCACTTCACTGTCTGTCGTATACACATGGTTGCCAAAGCGTCCTTTCAGCTCTTTGACCATGGGTTTCACCAGCTTTTTCGCCTCTTTCTCATCCGGCGCCGTGGCTGTCACACGCAGGTGTACCTCCCCGGTCTTTGCATACGTGGCAATGGTGGGATTGTCCTGCGCGTCAACCAGATCCTCCACCATGCTCTCCGCCTTGCTCTCGCCTACCCCGCAGATTTTCACGGTCTGGGAATAAATAACGCCCGTTGTCAATCCTGCCAGATAGGGCATGATCGACTTTTCAAACATGGGGATCAGTTCCCCCGGCGGTCCCGGCATCAGCACCACATGTTTGCCGTTTTCCGCGATAATGATACCGGGCGCGGTACCACCCGGATTCTCCACCACAATACAGCCTTCCGGCACCATCGCCTGTTTCCAGTTATTCTCCGTGATCTCCATGTTCCGCTCCGCAAAAAACTGCCGGATCGCCTCCTTGGAAGGCTCATGCAGATACAGTGCTTTCCCCATCACCTTCGCCGCCGCCTCTTTGGTCAGGTCGTCCTGTGTGGGACCTAAGCCCCCGGAGAGCAGAATGATATCCGCCCTTGTCAGCGCCAGACGAATGGTTTCCGTCAGTCTCTCCTCGTTGTCGCCGACCACGTCCTGATGATAGCAGGAAAGCCCGAGTCCCGCGCATTTTTCCGCGAGATAGGCGGCGTTCGTGTTCACAATGTTTCCGAGCAATATCTCTGTTCCGACTGCAATAATCTCAACTGTCATAGTATCATCCTCTTTGTTAAACCATTACACTTGTTATTAATTGCCGTATTCCTCTGTTCTTTATCTTTGATTTTCCCGCATGACGTCCTTGTTCTTTAACAGGTAATCCACAAGGGAAACCACCGTCAGAACTACCGCCACCCACATCACAATCTGCGTCACAAGGGCAAGGGACGGAAGATCCGCAATCATCAGACAGATCATAACTATCTGGAAAACCGTCTTAAACTTCCCCCAGTAGCTCGCCGCGATCACCACGCCGTTGTCGGAAGCCACCAGACGGAATCCGCTGATGATAAACTCCCGCGCGATGATGATGATCACCACCCATGCCGGAATCCGCGAAAGCTCCACCAGACAGATCATAGCAGAACAGACAAGAAGCTTATCCGCCAGCGGATCCATAAACTTGCCAAAATTTGTCACCAGATTGTATTTTCTCGCGATGTGACCGTCCAGAAAATCCGTCAGACTTGCCACAATAAAAATCGCAAGCGCGATCCACTTGTCATAAGCCGTGAGATCAAACAGCAGAAGCACCACAAAAAAAGGAATTAATATCACACGGAAAATCGTTAATTTATTCGGCAGATTCATCTTCCAACTCTCCCATCAGATCATATTCGTGGGAACCTGTAATCCTCACCTGCACAAAATCGCCGGTCATCAGTTCCCTGTCCGTCTGTACAAACAAATATCCGTCCACATCCGGCGCATCCTTATAAGTTCTCGCCACGTAGACGTCATCATCAGCCACCTTGCCCTCAACCATCGCCGACACAATGCGGCCTTCCATATCAGCCGCCGCGTCAAAGGCGATCTCCTGCTGCAGCGCCATCAGCGCGTCACAGCGCGCCTGTTTCACCTCGTCGGAAATCTGGTCCGGCATGTCTGCCGCCGGCGTATCCTCCTCCTGCGAATAGGGGAAAACGCCCAGCCGGTCAAACGCCGTCTCCTCCACAAAGGAAAGAAGCGTCTCGAAGTCGCTCTCCGTCTCCCCCGGAAATCCCGCAATCAGCGTCGTTCTCAGGCAGATATCGGGAATCTCCCGACGAAGTTTGTTGACTATATCAGTCAGCTCTCTCCGGTCCGTCCGCCGTCCCATACGCTTTAAAATGGAATCCGAGGCGTGCTGCACCGGTATATCGAGATAGTGGCATATCTTTTCTTCTTTCTGGATCACCCGGATCAGCGCGTCATCTATCTCCTCGGGATAACAGTAGAGAATCCTGATCCAGACTAGCCCCTCTATCAGGCAGAGCCGCGTGAGAAGTTCCGGCAGCGCCTTATGCCCGTAGAGATCCTGTCCGTAAACCGTCGTCTCCTGCGCCACCAGAATCAGTTCCCTGACCCCTTGGTCCGCCAGCTCCTGTGCCTCCCGCAGCAGGCTTTCCATGGGAACGCTTCTGTAAGGACCCCGCACCTTCGGAATGATGCAGTAAGTACAGTGCTTATCGCATCCCTCCGCAATTTTCAGATAGGCAAAGTGCCCGCCCGTGGTCAGAATGCGCTTCTTATCCGTGAGCGGCTTCTCATCCAGTCTGTGATAGCAGTCCTTCGCTTTTCCCGCAAAGGCGGCGTCCAGAACCGCCGGCAGCTCCTCTATGGCGGAAGTGCCGATCACGGCGTCCACCTCTTCGATTTCCTTCCGGATCTCCTCCTGATATCTCTGCGCCAGACACCCCGTCACGACAAGTGCTTTTACCTGCCCTCTCTTTTTCAGTTCCGCCATCTCCAGAATCGTGTTGACGCTCTCCTCCTTGGCGTCCCCGATAAAACAGCAGGTGTTCACCACAACGGCGTCCGCCTCGTTCTCGTCATCCGTGAACGCAAAGCCTCTCTCCGCAAGCATCCCGAGCATCATCTCGGAATCCACCAGATTTTTATCACATCCCAGAGACTGGAACAGTACCTTTTTCTTCATATAATAAATACCCGGTCCCTATTCTGCGTCCGACTCTTCCGCCGCAGGGGATTCTGCACCAGAAGCTTCAGCGACAGTCTCTTCTTCCGTCTCCTCCTTAAACTCATCGGTGAGGATCTGGATTTTACCCTGATTCAGCTCCTCCACGGCAACGGATAAAGGCTTTTTGCCTCTGCCGTCCACCAGCTCTTCATCCCCGGCGATGATCTGTCTCGCCCGCTTGGATGTCGCCATCACGATAGAATAGCGGCTGCTCACTACCGGGTCCTCGCCCTCTTCCACACCGCTGTTCACTACTTTAATCAAATCTGCATAAGATGGATGTAACATAGATTATTCTCCTTCCAATTCTCTCCTCATTTTCTTTATGAACGCTTCATTCCGCCCGGGCGCATGATGCGCCGCGGCGATAATGCCATGAAGTTCTTTCACACAAGTCTCCAGATCGTCGTTTATCACGATATAGTCGTATGCCTCGATGCCCTCCGCCTCTTTCGCGGCGCGGCAAAGCCTCTTCTGGATGACCTCCTCCGTCTCTGTGCCCCGCCCCGAAAGCCTGCGGCGCAGTTCCGCCGCGTCCGGCGTCGATACGAACAACAAAAGCGCGTCGGGGTACTGCTCCTTGATCTTAAGCGCCCCCTGAATCTCAATCTCCAGAATCACATCCCTGCCTGCGGCAAGTTCCTTCTCCACGTAATCCCGCGGCGTGCCGTAATAATTGCCGCAGTATTCCGCGTGTTCGATCAGCGCGTGATCCGCGATCCGTTTCTCGAACTGTTCTCTGGACAGGAAAAAATATTCCCTGCCGTCCTCCTCCCCCGGACGCGGCTTTCTGGTGGTCGCTGAGATCGACAGCGAGTAGCCGTCATACTCCTCCACCAGCCTCTTCATCAAAGTACCCTTGCCCGCCCCCGAAAACCCGGAGACGACGATCAATATCCCTTCATTCCTCATCTGTCTGCCCATCCTCAGTCTGTGCCCTGCCCGAAATGGTTTCCGGGAGCAGCGCGGAAAGCACGATCTGGCTGTTTTCCATCACCAGCACCGCCTTCGTCTTGCGCCCCTGCGTGGCGTCGATCGCCATCCCCGTCTCCTTCGCCTTCTGCACCATGCGTTTCACCGGCGCGGAATCGGGACTGACAATGGCGATAATCTTCCCTGTGTTTACCACATTGCCAAAGCCTATATGAATCAGTTTACCCATAGCAGCATTCCTTACTCGATACAACAGTTCAGCCCACGCCATTCGCAAAACGCAACTTCGGTCTGGCTGAACTGTTATTCAATATTCTGTATCTGTTCCCGCACTTTCTCAATCTCTGTCTTTAATTCAATCGCCCTGTCCGAAGTTTCCAGATCCGTGGTCTTTGAGAGGATCGTGTTTGCCTCGCGGTTCATCTCCTGCGCCAGAAAATCCAGCTTCCGCCCGATACTGCCGCCCTCCGTAAGATCCCGCTTCATGGTGGTAATGTGGCTGCGCAGGCGCACCAGTTCCTCGTCCACGCACACCTTATCCGCAAAGAGCGTCACCTCCGTCAGCAGTCTGGACTCGTCGACCTGGGTATCCTGCAGAAGCTCCTTCACCTTGTCCCTAAGTCTCTGCCTGTACTCCGTCATAATCTGCGGCGCGCGGTGCTCGATAAATTCCACCCCCGCAAGCATGGCGTTCAGTTTCGCCAGCAGGTCGTCGCGGATGTTTTCTCCCTCTTTGACTCTCGTCTCCACAAAGGACTCCGCCGCGCCGCGTACTGCCTTCCCAAGGAACTGCCAGAGCTCCTCCTCATCGACCGTCTGCTCTTCCATGGTCAGCACTTCCGGATAGCGTGACAGGGTGGATACCCGCACGTCATTGTCCAGCGAAAAATCCTCCGACATCTGCCAGAGATATTTCATGTATTCCGCCGCCAGTTCCCTGTTATACTTCACACAGAGATTGGTCTCCGTCAGATCCTCGTAGGTGATAAACACATCCACCTTTCCCCGCTGCATATAATTTTTGAGTTCGTTTCTGATCGCCGTCTCAAAAAAGTTCAGCTTTTTCGGCATCTTAATGTTGACATCCAAATACCTGTGGTTGACGGACTTCATCTCCACTGTGATCTTCCGCGCGTCCTCCGTCACCTCACATCTCCCGAATCCGGTCATGCTCTTAATCATCGTCATACTCTTCTTTCTCTTAACGTAAACTTCACAGTTACATTGCATAAGCAGATTCGAGATGCTTCGCATCTCTCATTCGCGTTGCTCGTCATAAATCGTCACAGGCATATCTGCATACAGACATGCGCTCTGCCTGTGCCTCTTTCTGACTCTGCTTATGCGCGCAAAAAGACCTACGCATACAGTCTTTATTATAGTGGAAAGCGGATAAATAGTCAAGAAAGAGAAACCGCGGCGTCCTGAACAGGAAAAGGGACGCCCAAAATCCCGGCAGCGATTGAAATGCGCCGTCGTTTATGCTATAGTAAGGAACGCACAGAAAACAGGAACGAAAAGAAAGGGAAGGCGCAATCATGGCATTTGACGGCATCACCATAGCAAATATCACAAAGGAGCTTTCAGGGCAGCTTCTCGGCGGACGCATCTACAAGATCGCACAGCCGGAAAGCGACGAACTGCTGCTCACCATCAAAAATAACGGCAGCCAGTACCGTCTGCTGTTGTCGGCGGACGCCTCCCTCCCCATGGTCTATCTGACGGAAACCAACAAGCCAAGCCCCATGACCGCGCCGGGTTTCTGTATGCTGCTGCGCAAGCATCTGCAGAACGCCCGCATCACCGCCATATCGCAGCCCGGGCTGGAGCGCGTGATTCACCTGCGCCTTGAGCATCTAAACGAACTCGGCGACTTATGCGAAAAGAAACTGGTCGTGGAGATCATGGGCAAACACAGCAACATCATCTTCTGCGACGACAAGGACCAGATCATAGACAGCATCAAACATATTTCCGGCATGGTCAGTTCCGTGCGGGAGGTGCTGCCCGGCCGTCCCTACTTTATCCCGCAGACCCAGAATAAATGGAACCCCCTGCGGTTTAGTGCCCGATACACGAAAGAGGGATCCCCTCTCTTTATCAAATCCCCGGAGGACGGCGAAGGATTGACTTATGTAAACCTTTGCGCCCACATGAAGGAGAAACCCATGCCTCTCTACAAGGCGCTCTATACGACTTACACCGGGCTGTCGCCCATCATTTCGCAGGAGCTGTGCTACCGTGCCGGGGTCGACGCGGACATGCCCGCAAACGTGCTGGACGAACCGGCTCTGCACGCCATATACGAAACGCTCTCCGATCTGATGGAGCAGACCGCCTGCGGACACTTTTCCCCCGTCATCATCTATGACGGCAGGGAGCCGCTGGAATACGCAGCGTTTCCACTGACGCTCTACAGCGACAAAACTTCACAGGACTTCTCCTCCGTCAGTGCTATTCTGGAACGCTTCTACGCGGAGCGCAGCGTAATAACCCGCATCCGCCAGAAGTCCGTGGATCTGCGCAAGATCGTCCAGACGGCTTTAGAGCGCAACGTAAAAAAATACGATCTGCAGATGCGGCAGATGAAAGACACCGAAAAACGCGACAAATACAAGGTTTACGGCGAACTGATCAACACCTACGGCTACAACGTGGAGCCGGAGGCAAAATCCATGGAGGCGCTCAACTATTATACCAATGAGACCATCACGATTCCTCTGGACAGCACCCTGACGCCGCAGGAAAACGCCCAGAAATATTTTGATAAGTACGGGAAGCTGAAACGGACCTACGAAGCGCTGTCAGAATTGACCATACAGGTCAAAGAAGAGATCGCGCATCTGGAATCCATCCTCGCCGCGCTGGATATCGCCATGCAGGAGGAGGATCTGGTACAGATCCGGGAGGAACTGATTGAGAGCGGCTATATCCGCAGAAAGGGCGGCGGCAAAAAAGTAAAAATCACCAGCAGGCCCTTCCACTATGTGAGCAGCGACGGTTTTCATATCTATGTGGGGAAAAATAATTTCCAGAACGACGAACTCACCTTCAAGTTCGCAAACGGCGGCGACTGGTGGTTCCACGCCAAACAGATTCCCGGCTCCCACGTAATTTTAAAGACCGAGGGCGCCGAGGTGCCCGACCGCGCCTTCGAGGAAGCAGCAAGACTTGCCGCCTACTATTCCAAGGGACGCGAACAGGATAAGGTAGAAATCGACTATGTACAGAAAAAGCATGTGAAAAAACCTGCCGGCGCCAAGCCCGGCTTCGTGGTGTACTACACCAACTACTCCATGGCGATCGACTCCGACATTGCCGGGCTGACGGAACTTTCCTGAGAGCCCTCTGAAACCTTTGACCACGATACCTGTTCTCTGAAAGTGAAAGAGCCGCCCGCAGAAGCCGTTCCCCATAGCTGCCTGCGACGGCTCATTCCTGCCGGATAGTGGGCGTTCTCTCGGGCAGATGCCGTTCTGTGTGGCAGTTCTTCACGGCTGGCTCACCGACACGCTCTCCCCGTCGGAGACAGCCGTCACGACACCTTCATCCGTGTAATACACCTCACACTTATATGTATTTAGCAACGCCACCGTCTCCTCCTCCACCCGCAGCCGCTCCGGGTCTGCGGTGAGGACGGCACAGCGGGGCTTCGCCGTCTCGAACAGGGTTTCCAGATTCTTTGTGTAATTCCCGTGATGAGGCATCTTGATCAGATCATACCGCTCCTTTGCCGCCGCCGACGAGAGGAACTCCTCCGTCCGTATCTTTTTGGCATCCCCCATCAGCAGAAACCGGTTCTCTCCATTCGTAACACATGTTATCAATGAATAATTGTTGTCATTCTCATACCCGCTCTCATGGGGCGCGTCCACATGAAAGGAAACCCCTTCCACAGTGAAGGAAACGTCTTTTTGCAGCCGCTCATAAGCCGTGTCCGTCTCCTCGACCGCCCGCATCAGCGAAAGATACGCATCCGAGTCCTCCTCATAATCCGGCATCAGCACACAGCCCACCTCATAGCGGTAAAGCAGATCCGCCGCGCTGCCGATATGGTCTTTGTCAAAATGGCTCAGAATCACATATTCGATCCGCGTTGTTCCCCGCTCATCCAGATACGCACAGATCGCCGCCGCATCGTCCGCATCCGCCGTATCGTTCAGCACCACGCTCTCTCCCGCCTCTATCACGATACAGTCCGACTTGCCCGTATTGAGAAACGTCAGCTGCAGGTCCGCGCCCTTTTCTCTCCCGCCGCATCCTGCCAGAAGAAGGAGCAGACAAAACAGGGGCACATAAATCTGATTGCTCTTTCTCATAAATCCGCCCGCCTCTTTTTCCGCCTTTTCTTTCTTTTTCTCCGCTTCCTCTTCCCCGTTTTCTCCGGCTCATCCGATAACAGGTGTAATTTCTCCGCGATATGCACCAGCGTGTACCCCTTGGGAAACGCCAGCAGCTCCTCCCGGCTCACGCCGCCGATCAGCAGCAGTACCGCGCCGTAAACGCACACGCCTATGCCGATGGCAATGAGCAGCACCACCCGGCTTATCGGAATCAGCAAAATCAGCCCGTGATAAACGCCAAAAGCCGCCGCGCCCATGATCACCGCCGCAAAAAGCGGTTTCAGAAAGAGCTTCACCACATCCATGCGGTATTCCAGATGCTTTCTCACGGACAGATGGTTTAAGACACACATCACAAAGGAATAGATGGCGTTTGCCGCCGCCAGCGCATACAGCTCCAGATCCGTGTAGAGCAGAAGCGCCACCAGTCCCGCCACCTGAATCACCAGCGCAATCGCTGCATGGATCACCGGCGTATTGACCTTCCCGATTCCCTGCAAAACCGCATTGGTCAGCGTCGAGAGGCTGTAGAGCACCACCGTCACGGCAAGCGCTGCCAGAAGCCCGGAGGCGATGTCCAACGATTCCTTCTGGGGAAAAATAAACTGCATAATGGGCCTTGGCAGCACGGCGATCCCCACCGCCGCCGGGATCGCGATCAGCATGGTCATCTGGATCGCCCGGGTCACCTGTTTTCTCGTCTGCGCCACCGTCCCCTTCACATAGGAGGCCGCCACCCCCGGAATGATGGCGGAGGACATGGCGGAGGCGATGGCGATCGGAATGTTTACCACCGCCACAGCAAGCCCGGAAAAGATGCCGTAATGATTGTTCGCCAGTATCGCGTCTACCTTCTTGTAATCCATGACATGATAGAAGATCGTCATGTTAACCACCGTCGTACAGTTGTAGATGAAAGTGCTCAGGATAAAGGGCGTGACGATGGTAAAGATCACCTTGAAAATCTCTTTGTAACTCTCCTCGTGCCAGCTTTTGTCGCGCGCTACGCGCCTTTTGATGACACCGCTGTTTAAGCGATACATCCCGAACATGAAAAGAAGACCGATCAGCACGCCCGCGCCCGTTCCGAGAGCCGACCCTGCCGAACCGTAGATGGCGCGCGTGGTGGCGTCCCCGTCCACCACCAGCCCGATCAGAAGCTTCGCCGCCAGAATGCTGACCGCCGCATTTAAAATCTGCTCTAAAACCTGTGAGATGGAAGTGTGCACCATGGAGCCATGCGCCTGAAAAAAACCGCGGAACACGCCGAGAAACCCCGAAAAAAAGATGGTCGGCGACAGCACCCGGAGCGCCACCACCGCATTCTGGTTCTTCCCCACGAGAAAAGGCGCTCCCACGAAAGTCAGAATCGAGGCAACGCCGCCAACCACCAGAACATAGAGAAGTGCACAGACAAAAACCCTCTGTGCATTCCGGTATTCCTTAAACGCAAGCCGCTGGGCGATCACCTTGGAAATCGCCGAGGGGATGCTGTAGGAGGAAATCAATAATATAATTGTGTAGATATTGATCGCCGCATTATAATAGCCGTTGCCTTCGATTCCGATAATCGAAAGGAGCGGGCTTCTGTATATCAGACCGATCACTTTGACGAGCATTCCGGCTGCCGCCAGAATGCCCGCCTGAAACACAAACGTGCTTTTTTTCTTCGGATCTTCCATGTCCCTATCCAATCAGCCAGTCATACATTTCCTGATATTTCTTCGCGGATACATGCCATGAGAAATCCGCCGCCATGCCTCTGTCCACGATCTTATTCCATTCCCGCTTCTTATCATAGTAGATATGCTCCGCGTAGCGGATCGTGCCAAGCATCTCATGGGCATTGTAATTCGTAAAGGAAAATCCCGTGCCCGTGCCTTCATACTCGTTGTAGGGCTTCACCGTATCTTTCAGACCGCCCGTCTCACGCACGATCGGCACCGTGCCGTAGCGCAGGGACATGAGCTGGCTTAAGCCGCAGGGCTCGAAGAGCGACGGCATAAGGAACGCGTCGCTTGCCGCGTAAATCTTGTGGGACAGCGCATCCGAATAGTAAATGTTCGCCGACACCTTACCGTGGTACTTCCAGTCAAAATGGCGGAACATGTTCTCATACTGCTCCTCGCCTGTGCCGAGCACCACAAGCTGCACATAGTCCTGACACAGCTCATCCATGATATAGGCGATCAGATCGAACCCTTTCTGTCCCGTCAGTCTCGATACAACGCCCAGCATCATTGCCTTATCATCCTGATTCAGACCGAGCTGCTCCTGCAGCGCGCGTTTGTTCTTCATCTTCTCTTTGCGGAAATTAGCCGCATTGTACTTGAAGTCTATATGCTTATCCGTCTCCGGGTTAAATTCATCATAATCAATACCGTTCACGATACCGCGCAGATCCCCTGTCCTCGCACAGAGCAGACCATTCAGACCCTCGCCGTAGAACGCCGTCTTGATCTCCTCCGCGTAAGTGTCGCTTACCGTGGTGATGGCATCCGCGTAAACCAGACCGCCCTTCAGGAGGTTCGCATCCTTGTATGCCTCCAGTTTATCCGCCGTAAAGAAATATCCCGGCAGACCCGTGATCTCTTTTACCTCCTTCACGCTCCACTTGCCCTGAAACTTCAGATTGTGGATCGTCATAACGGTCTTGATGCCCCGGTAGAACTCTCCGCCCTGAAAACGCTCTTTTAAGTACACCGGAATCAGTCCTGTCTGCCAGTCGTGACAGTGAATCAGATCCGGTCTGAAATCAATCACTGGCAGAATGCACAGTGCCGCCTTACAGAAAAAGGCATACTTCTCAATCTCAAACAGCGCGTTATCGCTGTAGGGCTGAAAGCCGTTAAAATAACTCTCGTTATCAATAAAATAGTATTTCACCCCATCGACTTCCGCCTCTAAAATTCCCACATACTCCTCTTTCCAGTGGAAATCCATATAGAAGTGGGTCTTGTAGGTGAGCTTATCCTTCATCTCCTGCTTCATGCAGGTATACTTCGGCAGGATTACCCGCACATCAAAATACTGTTTGTCAATACACTTGGGCAGAGAGCCGACCACGTCCGCCAACCCGCCTGTTTTGATAAAAGGTACGCCTTCCGACGCGACAAATAAAATTTTTTTCATGACAACCCTCCAACTGTATTATGCCATTCTTAATACAGGCAGTTCCTTGGAACTCCTAAACAACAGTATACAATATTTCGGGTGGCAATAAAAGGATTATTTTAATTTTAGCGTCGATTTTAGCGTCGATACTGTAATCGGATTTTATCCGCGATCAGCGCGATAAACTCCGAGTTGGTAGGCTTGCCTTTTCCCGTGTTGATCGTATACCCGAACAGCGCATCAAGCGTCTCCATCCGCCCTCTCGACCACGCCACTTCTATGGCATGGCGGATCGCACGTTCCACCCGGCTAGGCGTCGTCTGGTATTTCTTTGCAATGGTGGGATAGAGAATCTTTGTGATAGAGCCGAGCATCTCCACATCCTCCACCGACATCATGATCGCCTCGCGCAGATACTGGTATCCCTTGATATGGGCGGGCACGCCGATCTCATGGATCATGTCCGTCACATCTTTTTCCAGATCCCGTCCTTCCGTTTCCGGCATATCCTCCGCCGTTTGCGCTATTTCGACCTGATCCCTCCCCTTCTCCCCCGAGGGAACGGTAATCAGTATCCTGAACTCCTTGTTCGTACTGATTAAATTATCCAGAATACGGTAAATCTGCTCCTGATCCCTCGCAGCTGTCACATTTAATGTCTCCATTTTTTCCTCCATTCCCCTTTTACGCGGCGTTTTGTATCTGTCTCTCTTCACACCGACCGCCCTGATTCCGCTGTGCAGAGAATGCCGCTTTCTGGCATTCTCTTATGTGAGACTTGGTACTTCTTAACGAGGCAGCCTTTGCTGCCGAGTTTTAGAAGTACTTCTCACATTATTATAAACAATAGTTGGGAAATGTGAAATATTTAGGCATCGCATGACTCATTGATCTGCTTCACTGACTCCCGCTCGACCAGTCTGCATGGGATACTCCGCTCCAGAACAACGTTCGGCAGACTGGCGTCCTCCGTTTCCAGCCGTTCCAGAAGAATTGCCGCCGCCTCCGTCCCTATTTCCGTAAGCGGCAGCTCCATCGTCGTCAGTCCGGGACTGCAATACTGCGATATTTCCTGATTATCGAATCCGGTCACGGATATATCCTCTCCTATCCGTATGTCGTGCTCCCTGCAGTAGTCGTACACGCCGCCTGCCATCCGATCGTTCATACAGAAAATTGCCGTCACACCACAGGCAAGCAGTTCTTCCGCAAACCGATAACCGGAGTCCCTGTCCCAGTTCCCGTAACGCACCCAGCCGGGATTATACAAAATATTCTCCTCAAACAGCGCCTTCTGATGTCCTCTCAGCCGGCTTCCCGTATGTATGTTATCCGCCTTGCCTGCAAGGATTCCTATTTTGCGGTGTCCCATGGAGATCAGGTACCTTGTCATCTCACATGCCGCCCTCTCGTCATCCATAACCACAACGGGCGTGTACGTCGCATGGGTATAAGCATAGGCGACAACCGTCGGCATCGCCATGACTTCGTTAAAATAGCGCACGACCCTGGCATGTCCAGCCACATAGAGCAACCCGTCCGCCTTCATGGAAATCATTTCCTGCACCACAGGATTCAGAATTGAACGGTACGCGTTGTCATTTTCGTACCAGAATTCGCCCCATCTGGCATACAGGCGCAGATTCTGGATCACGGTGCGGTAGTTCTTTTTCTCGCAGTATTGCATGACCCCTTCCATGATTGCCGGCGTGGAAAACTGGCAGATATCCTCCGCCACGATACCGATCATATTGGTCTTTTTCTTTCTCAGCCCTCTCGCTACATAATCCGGCTGATAACCCGTCCGCCTGACCGCATCCAGCACCCTTTTCCTCGTCTCTACGCTCACGTTGGATCTTCCGTTTATGACATTGGATACCGTGGCAATGGAAACGCCGCACTCCGCCGCGATCTCCTTAATCGTTACCATAATTCCCCCTTAGATTTACCTGTGGAATTTCCCTACAATCTCTCCGAGATGATCCGCCATTTCCCTGTTCTGGATGGACTGATCCTGTGTCGTTCCCGCAATCTCTGCAGTCGTGGTATTCTTTTCTACAATCGTGCCGATGGCAGTCTGGTTCTCCGCCATAATCTCGCTGACAGAGCTGGCATTTTCTGCAATATGCGACACGGATCTTTCCAGCCTTCCCACCGCGTCGAGCATCTCGTCAAGTTTATTCTTGATCCCGCTTACAGACTCACTGTAATCCGTAGATTTTTCCGCAAAGCCTTTAAACTGCACCACCACTTCCTGCTCGATAAAGGAAATGATCGATTCAAAGCAAGTATTCACGGTAGCGATGCTGCTGTTCGCCTCCCCGCATATATCCTGAATGGAAGAAGCCGTCTCCTTGGAGGTATCCGCCAGATTGGCGATGGAACCTGCCACCACGGCAAAGCCTTTTCCTGCCTCGCCGGCTCTCGCCGCCTCGATGGAAGCGTTGAGCGACAGCAGATTGGTCTTTCCGGCTATACTTAAAATCTCCGCCGCCAGCTCGTTGATCTTGGTCAGGCTCTTTAACTTCTCAATCGCCTCCTCCACAGCCGCCTTCGTCTCATCCAGCTTTTCTTCCCCGTTTCGGTACGCAAAATTCGCTTCGTCCTTCATATCAATGGCGCTGCCGATCACCTGATCGCTTGTGCTCACGGAAGCTTTGATTCCCTCCAGAATGCCGTCCACCAGATGGTTGATGCTGTCAATTTCCGTATTTACATTCCTGACAATCGTATTCGTATTCTCCATGGACGCCGACAATTCCTGCGTAACCGCAATGTTATCCGACGTGTCGTCCGCCAGACACTCCGCGGAATCACGCATACTCTCCGCCTTCTCGTTGAGGGAACGGGAACAGTCGTTCAAGGTATCCGATATGGACTGCAGGGAATGGATCAGACCATCCGTCGCCGCCGCAATGCTGCCGAGTTCATCTCCGCGCTTTATATGCTTCTGGATCACCGGGTTATCCGCTATGTTGAACTTCTGCAGAGCCACAATGCTCTCCTCAATGGATCTCAGCGGTTTCATAAGCCCTCTGATGATCACGCCGGAAGCCGCCAGAAGAACAACCAGCGTCGCCGCCGCCAAAAATGTCATGGTCTGCTTCAGTCTGTCCGTCGTCGCGAAAATTTCCGCCGCGCTGTCGGACACAATAAAAAGCCAGCCCCGGTTCGCCATATAATAGTAGGTGGCGATATTTTCCTGCCCGTTTTCCGTATACTCTCTAAATCCCATATCGTTTGCGGCGGCGCCGCTATACTTCGCGCACAGATCGCGGATATATTCCTCCTCCGCCTCCGTCGCCACTTTTTCACTGTCCTCACAGAATATGTACTGTCCGTTTACCGCGTTTACCATGCGGTATTCCGCGTTTTCCATGCCCTGCATCGTCAGGGAATCGAGAAGCTGGATCAGCCCCGTGGTAAACACGCCGCCGCCGACCAGCCCGACGGGATTGCCGCTCTCGTCAAAGACCGCCTGATACAGCGACACAATCTGCTGCCCGCTCGCCGGGGAAATGATAATGCCTGTATTATATACACCGTCCGCCGCCAACAGGGCGTCCTGCAGGGCTTTGAGAGGATCGCCCTCTCTGGTCGTGATGCCCACCACCGCCGCATTGGTATGTGCCAGCACGTGGGTATTCCACTCGCTCACATAAAGCCCCTCCAGATTACTCACATCCGCCGAAAACTTCTCGGTATAAGCCTGCGCGGCGGCAATCGCCGCCTCATCGGTGGGATTTTTCAGCACATCCAGTATCTCCCCCGCCCGGCTATAGGCTGTGAGCGTCTGCTCCATTTCCTGCACATAGTTATCAATGATCCGGCTACGTTCCTCCACCACCGTCTCCATATTATTGGTGGTACTCTGTCTTGTATTATTCGTAATCGCATTACCGACAAAAAGTACCAAAGCCGCCATAACAACAATCTGCACCGTTAAAATACATGCCGTAATCTTCGTACTTAAACCAAACTTCACACTTTTCATGTCTTCCTCCCTCGTTCCGATTGATTTTTTCATACTGCATGACGTTATGTTAAACGTTTTACTAGCACTAAGAAAATTATATAGGGAAAGCACTTTCTTTGTCAATAAAAAATTGCCACAACACATAGCACACGGAAGTCATGTCCGCCCAAAACGCTTACAGCGCGCAGAATATCAGTGTGTCAGCATCTCCTCGATAAAGATCCCGTACCCTCTGGTGGAATCATTTACCAGCACATGGGTCACCGCGCCCACCAGTTTCCCGTTCTGGATGATGGGGCTGCCGCTCATCCCCTGAATGATCCCGCCTGTCAGCATCAGCAGTTTTTCATCCACCACGCGGATCACGATCCCCCTGTTCACGTTCTCGTGCTCCAGATTGACCTCCACGATCTCCACATCATAAAATTCCGGCTCCCCGGAGACGGAACAGATAATCTGGGCGGGTCCCAGCGCAATCTCCTGCTTCAGGGCGATGGGCACAGGCTCATAAACCGAATTTGCCAAAAGCGCCTCGTCGCAGTACCCGAAAATTCCCTCCGCCGTATTTTCCGTGATCTCCCCGATCACGTTGTCGCTGTCATATTCAATGTATCCCGTCAGCTCTCCGGGCGCGCCGCCCGTTCCTCTGGTGATGCCCACAATCTCCGTCCTGTAGAGCGTTCCTTCCTCCAGATTCATCAGAATCGACGTGTCCACGTCATTGATGCCGTGTCCTAAAGCGCCAAAGGTAGAGTCCGTGCCCTCGTAAGTCATGGTGCCGATTCCCTGCGCGTTATCCCGGATCCAGATTCCCAGCTTCCACTCCTCCATCCGGTTTTTTCCGGCGTTTATGCAGACATCTGTTATTTCATTGTTTCTCCTGATGGTGAGCACCATGTCTTCCCCTTCGGACGCCTCCACCATGCTGATAAATTGTTTCTTATTCTCCACGGGTTCCCCGTTGCTCTCAAGAATATAGTCTCCCTTCTGCAGTACATATCTGGCGGGAGATATGGTTTCACCGCTGCTGCTCTCAAACTCTCCGATCCCCACCACCAGAACGCCGTCCGTCTTGACGTAAATGCCGATGGGAATACCCGAGGGAATGAGCATTTTGTCCTGAATCACCTCGATATCCACATTTTTATAAGGAAACACGCCAAACAGCTTCAGATCCATCTGGTAAGTGTCAATCTCATTCGCCTTCAGTTTGACCGTCCGCGCGAAATCCACATGGATGCTTTCCGCCCGCCTTTCCTCCTCCGCGAGAAGATACGCCTCGTCCCCCTCATCCACATCCGTCACGGATGCCACCGGCGCTGCTTCCTCGGTGGTGCGGTAAATCTCCCCCGACACCGGGATTCGGAAATCAAACTCCTGCTCCACCCCGGCGCGAATCCGGATCTGCGACGGAATCTTATCCAGATAGGAAACGTATATGGTAAAAAGAAGCGCGGATATACCCGCCAGCAGCAGCATCCACAAAAAACCTCTGTATTTTCTCTCCTGTTGTTCAGTCATACCTATTGAATTGCTCACTCTTCACATTCCTCTCCTTTATAATGTGTGTAAAATATAAACGATAGAAGGACACACTTTACAGTATGTCCTTTCTAGTATGTGAAGAATCTTATTTTTTAATTTTGTATTATTTGGTTTTTGCTGCCAATTCTTTCATTTCCTCGGCATTCTTCAAAGCGCTCTCCGTAATCACGTCTCCGCCCAGCATTCTCGCCAGTTCCTCCACGCTCTCCCTCTTATCGAGTTCCCTGATCCGGGTGATGGAACGGTTGTCCTCCACCTGCTTTTCTATGACAAAGTGGGTGTCAGCCATAGCCGCAATCTGGGGCAGATGGGTGATACAGATCAGCTGGTGCCCTTTTCCTAAAATGCCCATTTTTTCCGAAACTTTCCACGCTGTCCTGCCGCTGATCCCGGTGTCGATCTCGTCGAAAATCAGCGTCTCGATCTCATCCTTATCCGCCAGATGCGTCTTGAGCGCCAGCATAATACGGGAAAGCTCACCGCCGCTCGCCACCTGCGATAGTTCCCTGACCGGCTCACCGGGATTCGTGGAAATCAAAAAGTGTACCCCGTCAAACCCGTTTTCGGAAAGTTTCTCCTCACCGGCTTCCACCCGGATCTCGAAAACCGCCTGCTCGAAATTGAGATCGGACAATGCCTCCCGCATATTTTCCGATAATGTCTGCGCGTTTTCCTTCCGCAAAGCGGAGATTTCCGCGCAGAGCGCAAGCGCCTCTTTCCTGAGCGCCGCCGTCTCCTCCTCCAGCGCCGCTCTGTAAGCGTCGTAATCCTGATACTTTTCTATGGTCTCCAGCGCACGGTCTTTGTAAGCGAGAATTTCTTCCACGGTATTGCCATATTTTGACTTCAAACGGTTCAGAAGGTTCAGGCGCGTTTCCGTCTGTTCAAACTGCCCGGCGTCAAACTCAAGTCCCGAAAGGTACTCCGCCATCCCCCTGTTGTAGTCGTTTAACAGGCTGTCAATGTCCAGAAGCTGTTTCTCATACTCCTTAAGCGTCTCGTCGTATGCGGAGACAGATCTGATTTCCTTAAGCGCCCTTGCGATCACGCTGCCCGCCCCGCTGTTCTCATAGCCGCACAGGGCATGGGCGTTTCGTGCCGCCTCCTCGATCTTTCTGGCATTGTTCATGCGCTGGTAAGCGCTCTCCACTTCCATATCCTCGCCGGGAACAGGCGCCGCCTCCTCGATCTCCCGGCATTCAAACTCCGCCAGAGAACACTCTTTTTTCCGCGTCTCCTCGTCCGTCTCGTTCTCTGACAATTCCCTGCATTTATCCCGGTACTTTCTGAAAATCTCTCTGAGCCGTTCCTTTTTCGCCGCAAGCCCGCTCCCCGCGTAGGCGTCCAGTATCTCAAGCTGTTTTGCCTCTTTCAGAAGCGACTGGTGCTCGTGCTGCCCGTGTATGTCAATCAGAATCTCCGAAAGCTGTCTTAACTGTTTCGCGGTCACAGTCTCCCCGCACACCTTGCACTGACTGCGGTTTTCCATGATCTTCCGCTGCACAATGACCTGCCCGTCCTCCAGCGGAAGTTCCAGATCCTGTATGGCTTTTATCTGTGCAGGATCCTCCACGGTAAACACCAGTTCCACCAGCGCATATTCCGCGCCCGAGCGGATCATCTCCTTATCCGCCTTCGCGCCCAGCGCCAGATTGATGGAACCGATGATAATGGATTTTCCGGCTCCCGTTTCCCCGGTAAGGATATTCAGCCCGCCGCCGAACGCAACCTCCGTCTCGTCTATCAAAGCCAGATTTTTCACATGTAAACTCTGTAACATCCTATCCCACCATTCTGCCGATCTTCTCCATCACGATCCGGGCATCCTGTTCGTTTCTCATCGCCATCATAATCGTATTATCCCCGGCGATACAACCGACGACCTCCTCGATCTTCATGGCGTCCACCGCTGCTGCCACAGCCATCGCCATACCCGACACGGTCTTTAACACCAGCAGGTTCTGCGCCAGTTCCATGGACACATACCCTTCCTTTAAAACCCTGCCGTACTTATCTCCCAGATGCACTTCCTCCCCGCCGAACGCCACATACTTCTGCCGCCCGCTGCCGTTTGGAATTTTGGAAAGTTTTAATTCCCTGATATCTCTGGACACGGTAGCCTGCGTGACCTCGTATCCGTCTGCACGCAGCCGTTCCACCAGCTCCTCCTGCGTCTCTATCTCATTCTGTGTGATCAGCTCTGTAATCTTCTCGTGTCTCTTCTTTTTCATAACACGTCCAAATTTCCCTTCTATGCCTCACTCATTTTTTTATGGAGCACCGCCAGAAAACTCTCCGTGTTCAGTCTGACAATGCCCGTCGTCCTGTCGGACCGGCGGATGCGGATGCGGTCGCCAGTCCTTAGCGTCACCGTATTGCTGCCATCGAAATTCGCCTCCACCACCTGCTCGTGCCCGTCCTTCCCCTCGGGAATCTCCACCGTGATTTCATCCTCCGGCGAAAACACAATGCTCCGGGTATTTAACGTATGCGGACAGATCGGCGTCAGAAGCAGAAGTCTCGCCGACGGCTCCACAATGGGTCCGCCCGCCGAGAGATTATAACCCGTAGACCCTGTGGGCGTGGCAACGATCACGCCGTCCGCGCAGTAGTCATGCAGAAACCTGTCATTCACATAAATGCGGACGTTCAGAATCTGCAGGGGACCACATCTGGAAATCACAATATCGTTGAGCGCGTACCGCTCCTCCCCCGTCATCACCCTGCCGGAGAGCATCATCCGCTCCTCCCGCACAAACTCATCCTTAAGCAGCTTCTCCACTGCCTCCTCGGCACAGGCGCTCTCCACCTCCGCCAGATACCCCAGCGTCCCCAGATTGATGCCGAGTAAGGGAATATCGCTGTCCATCATGTTTCCCGCCGCCCGGAGCAACGTCCCGTCGCCGCCCAGCACCAGCGCGCAGTCCACCCCGTCCGTCCCTTGGTCCATAAGCGCCTGCCTCTCATTTTTGACGCAGACAGCTTCTCCGCCGTGCTTTTTAATAATATCTGTTATTTTATTTGTAACCACTCCAACGGGATCCTTTGACTCGTTGGTGATCAGATAAAATTTCTTCATCCGCTATTTCGCCTCATCCAGCGCGCCGTGTGCCGCCTCTACCAGCTCCTCGATCCGCGCCGCCTGCCCTTCTTCCCGGGAGACGCCTCTCCCTGCAGCCACCAGCTCCTGCAACCCGTCGATCGCCTCTTTTTCCGACATGTCCAGAATCTCCTCTGGAATTTCGCCGCGCTTTTCCAGCCACATCAGATACTCTATATTTCCTTCGGGTCCCTTGATCGGCGAGTAGGTGAGTCCTTTCACAGAAAAACCGATCATATCCGCATAATCGACTATCCGCCGCACCACCTCGATATGCACGCTCCGATCACGCACCACGCCCTTTTTCCCGACTTTGTCACGCCCCGCCTCAAACTGGGGCTTGATCAGACAGACCATCTCTCCCCCCTGCCGCAAAAGTTTCCTTGCGGGAATCAGTATCTTGGTAAGCGAGATAAAAGAGACGTCCACCGACGCAAAGTCGATGGGCTCCCCGATGTTCTCATCTGTCACATAGCGGAAGTTGGTCTTCTCCATGCAGACCACCCGCTCGTCGTTTCTGAGTTTCCAGTCAAGCTGCCCATGCCCCACATCTATGGCATACACCTTTCCGGCGCCGTTTTGCAGCATACAGTCCGTAAACCCGCCAGTGGATGCGCCGATATCCATACAGACCTTATCCTGCAGCACAATGGGGAACTGCCCCAGCGCCCGTTCCAGCTTCAGACCGCCCCGGCTCACATAGGGAAGCGGTCTGCCCTTCACCTCAATCTTTATTTTGCTCTCGTCAAACAGTGTGCCTGCCTTGTCCTCCCGCTGGTTGTCCACAAACACGTTTCCTGCCATGAGAAGCGCCTTCGCCTTCTCTCTGGAGGCCGCATAACCCTGCCTGACCAGAATCACATCCAGTCTTTCCTTCATAATCCCTGCTTATCTGTCTTTCGTCTGCCATGCCGCAGTTACCTTTTCCTCCACGGACACCGCGTCGATCCCTGTCTCCTGCTTCAGAAGCTCCACGTTGCCATGCTCCACGTACTCGTCCGGAATGGCGATACCAAGCACTTTCGTCTCCGTTTCCAGAGAGTCCACAAACGCCCTGACCCGGTCGCCGAACCCGCCGTTCGCCACATTCTCCTCCATGGTGACGATCAGACTGTGGGTTTTGCACGCCTCGCGGATCATCTCCTCGTCGATCGGTTTCACAAAACGGGCGTTTGTAAGTGAGCAGGAAAGCCCCTTTTCTTTCAGTTTCTCCCGCACCGTGAGCGCCACCTTCACCATGCTCCCCACCGCCAGAAGAAGGATGTCCTTCTCCGCAAAAAGCGTCTCACTCTTTCCGTAGACAACAGGCTCCCTGTATTCCTTCAGCCCGTCGAACGCCTCGCCTCTCGGATAGCGGATGGCAATGGGACCGCCGAACTCCACCGCAAACTTGATCATATCGGAAAGCTCCCACTTGTTTTTGGGCGCCATCACATGCATATTCGGTATGGAAGACAGGTAAGACAGGTCAAACAGCCCCTGATGCGTCTCCCCGTCGCTCCCCACAAGCCCCGCCCTGTCGATACAGAACACCACAGGCAGGTTCTGGATGCAGACGTCGTGCAGAATCTGGTCGTAAGACCGCTGCAGGAAAGAGGAGTAGATCGCCACAATGGGTTTTAAGCCTCCCGCCGCCAGTCCCGCCGCAAAGGTCACCGCGTGCTCCTCCGCGATTCCCACGTCAAAGAACCGCTCCGGGTACATGTTGCGGAACCGTTTCAGCCCCACGCCGTCCGGCATCGCTGCCGTGATCGCCACCACCTTCTCATCCCGCTGCCCCAGCTTGCACATAACCGTGGAAAAAATATCCGTGTAATTCGCCTTCGCCTTGGGGGAGCTGGGAATGCCCGTCTCGATATCAAAAGGCTCCGCCCCGTGGAATCTTGCCGGGTGGCGCTCCGCGGGCGCATAGCCCCTGCCCTTCTGTGTGATGACATGGACGAGCACCGCCTTTTTGACCTTCCTCGCCTCCCGGAAAATATGTACCATCTCCTGAATGTTGTGTCCGTCCACGGGGCCCAGATACGTGATACCCATGTCCTCAAAGAACATGCCCGGCACCACCAGATGCTTAAAGCTGCTCTTGGCGCGTCTGATCTGGCTCACCACTTTGTCGCCGTATTTCGGCTTGCCGCGCAGCGAATTGTAAATCCCTTCCTTCAGATCCAGATACATATCCGCTGTCCTGATATTGTTCAGATATTTGGAAACACCGCCCACATTCTCGGAAATGGACATGTTGTTGTCGTTTAAAACAATGATAAAATTCGTCTCCAGACGGGAAGCGTTATTTAACGCCTCATACGCCATGCCGCCCGTCAGCGACCCGTCACCGATCACGGAGACGACGGTGTGATTGCCGCCCTGTATATCCCTCGCCTTCACCATGCCAAGCCCCGCCGATATGGAGGTGGAGCTGTGCCCTGTGTCAAAACAGTCGCAGTCGCTCTCTTTGCGCTTCGGAAAACCGCTCATACCGCCGAATTTGCGCAGGTTCACGAAACCGTCCCGCCGTCCCGTCAGAATCTTGTGGGTGTAGGACTGGTGTCCCACATCCCAGATCAGCTTGTCCTCCGGCAGGTTTAAAAACAAATGGAGCGCCATGGTAAGTTCCACCGCCCCCAGATTAGAACCGAGATGCCCGCCGGTCACGCTGATGGACTGGATCAGAAATTTTCTGATCTCCTCCGCCAATACGCCGTAATCCTCCGGCGCAATCTGCCTGATATCATTCGTCTGTGTTATCTGCTCAAGTAACATACAATGGCCCCTTATTTTTCTCTGTAGATCAACTGCTCCACCAAAGTCTCCAAAAAAGTATTCCTGTGCGGAAAGGCTTTCAGAATCCCGACCGCCTCGCCGGAAAGCGCCTTCACCTGCCGTTTCGACTCTTCCAGCCCGTGCATGGTCACATAAGTCAGTTTATGATTCTTTTCATCGCTCCCCGTGGGCTTTCCCAGCACTTCCAGACTGCTCGTCACGTCCAGAATATCATCCTGAATCTGAAAGGCGACGCCGATATTTTCCGCACACCGCCCAATCTGCTCCACCGCCTTCTCATCGGCTCCCGCAAGGACGGCTCCTATCATCATTGCCGCCTGAATCAGCGCGGCGGTCTTATTTTTATGGATATACAGAAGCATCTCCTCCGTCACTTCCGTCTCCGGCCTCTCCGCCAGAAGATCCGCGCACTGACCGCCGACCATGCCGCAGACGCCAGCCTTTTGCACTAAAATGTTTAAGGCGCACTCTGTCCGCTCATAGTCCTCCAGCGTCACCGCTTTGCGAAAAGCGCGGGAAGCCGTCTCATAGGCATAATTCAAAAGCCCGTCCCCGGCAATCACGGCAATGTCTTCCCCGTAAACCACATGGGTCGTTTTCCTGCCCCTGCGGTAATCGTCGTTGTCCAGAGCCGGCAGATCGTCGTGTATGAGGGAGTAGGTGTGGATAAACTCAATCGCCGCCATAAACATAGGCAGCGCCCTCACTGTGGCAGGCTCAGGCACTACAGTCCCGTCCGTGCGCCACACTTCCTCCGCCTCCACAAACAGGGCTGCGCTCTCTGCCATCATCAGCGGGCGCAGCCTCTTGCCGCCCGCCGATACCGCATACGCCATCGCCTCCAGCACTTTACTCTGATATCCCTCCGGTTCCGGCAGATACGCCGCGAGGATTTCCTCCACTTTCCCGGTCTTCTTCTCCAGTTCCTCTTTAAAATTCATCCAGTCCACCGTCCTCGTTGATCTTAAGCACTTTCTTTTCCACCCGGTCTATGGTCTCGTTGCACTGTGCCAGAAGCGCCATTCCCCGGTTATACTCCGCAAAGGACTGTTCCAGTGTAATGTCCTCCGCCTCCAGCCTGCCGATCACTTCCTCTATCTGCGCAAACGTCTCCTCCAAGGATAACACCTGTTCTTTTTCTGTTTTCTCCTCTTTCTTTTTAGCCATTACGCTTCTCCTGTACCTGCGCCAAAAGACTGCCGTCCTTCACATATACCTGAATCTGTTCCCCCACAGCTACCTGCTCCACAGACGACAGTGTCTTTCCTGTAGCGTCAGACGCGTAAGCATATCCCTGACTCAGTTTGTCCAACGGTGAAAGTCCCTTCATCTGTGCCGCATAAAGCGCAAGCCTGTGGCGCACTTCCTGCAGCTTTCCCTCCATCGCCGCCTGCAGATGTTCCTCCAGAGATACCGCCTGTGTCTTTTTTGTGCGAAGGATGTGCAGAGGGCTTAAGTAGCGGAGCCGCATCCCGTACTGCGCTGCCCTGTTCCGATACCTCTGTATCGTTCTCCTGCACAGATGCTGCATGGTCGCCTCATACTCTTCCATCCGCTCTTCGATCTGTCTGAAATCGCAGACCGCGAGTTCCGCCGCCGCAGACGGCGTGGGCGCACGCAGATCCGCCACGAAATCCGTGATCGTCACGTCCGTCTCATGCCCCACCGCGGAAATAACCGGGACGCTGCAGTCAAAAACCGCCTGCGCCACCGCCTCCTCATTGAATGCCCACAGATCCTCGATGGAACCGCCGCCCCGCCCTACAATAATCGTGTCTGTCTGCAGTCTCTCCAACGCATGAATCCCGTTTATAATGCTGGGTGCCGCCGCCTCTCCCTGCACGGTCGCCGGATAGAGGATCACCTGCACATAAGGGTTCCTTCTGGTCGCCACATTGATGATGTCGCGCACCGCCGCCCCCGTCTCAGCCGTCACCACACCGAGCACCCTGATATAGCGCGGAATCGGGCGCTTATACGCTTCGTCAAACATCCCCCGCTCCGCAAGTTCCGCTTTCAGCCGCTCGTATCTCTCATATAAGGCGCCGATCCCGTCCAGTTCGATCTGTCTGGCGTATAACTGGTATTTTCCGTCGCGCTCATAAACGTCCACACTTCCGCTTACAACGACCTGCTGTCCCTCCGTCATACGGAAGGGCAGCCCTCTCCTGTCGGAGGAAAACATAACACATGATATTGCGCTTTTTTCATCCTTCAGCGTAAAATAAATATGCCCGGAGGTATGATACTTACAGTTACTGACCTCACCCCTGATCCGGACTTTCTGCAGCATAAAATCCTGTGTGAACATGTTTCTGATGTAGGAATTGACCTGCGCCACTGTGTATACATTCTGCATACGTCTGCCTCTTATGCGAACTTCGCCAGAACGCCGTTGACGAAACCGTAGGAGGCGTCCTGTCCGAATTTTTTGGCGAGTTCCACCGCCTCATTGATCGCAACGCCGGTGGGAACATCCTCATCGTAAATGATTTCATAGACCGCCAGACGCAGGATCGTCAGGTCAACCTTACTCATCCTCCCGGTGTCCCAGCCCGACGCCTTCTCGTTCAAAAGCGCGTCGATCTCAGCCAGTTTCCCGGAAATATTATGGTATTTCACCGAAATGTATTCGGCATCCCCATCCGTTGCGGCATCTTCGTCCTCAAAGAACAGTTCCTCCTGCTCCGGCATATCTTCCATTTTATTAAATTCTACCCGGAACAGCAGCTTGAATATCTGTTCGCGCAACTCTCTTCTGCTCATAAACCACTCGTCCTATTTCTCTTTTGTCACATTGATGCCGGCAATTCGGATGTTCACATCCTGAACCTCCAGCCCCGTCATATTCTCAATCGCACCCTTCACCTTCGTCTGCACTCTCTGGCAGGTAGCCGGAATATTGTAGCCGTATTCCACGGTGATCGCGAGTCCCACCTTGACCTTTTTCCCCGACACTTCCACTTTGGATCCTCTGGAGAGTCCTCTGACTCCCACACGGCTTAGGAGTTCGTTCGTGAGATTCCCCGCCATGGCGGCAACACCGTCCACTTCCGTCGCGGCAAGCGCAGCGATCATCGCCACCACGTCATCCGCGATCTTTACTGTCCCGGCTTTCTCCTCCTGTGACTCATAACCGCCCTTCTTTTCTTCCTGTTCCATAGTTTTTCCTCATTTCCGCGCCGATTCCCGCGCATAATGCAATATTTGTCCATATTGGGTTAAGTATATCAAAATTTCTTGTTTTTGCCTAGTCCTATCAAAGCCAGAAACTTAAGCTGTACTGCTTTTCGTTCTCCACATAGGATACCGCCTTGTCGGGGCAGTCCAGATAGCGGAAAACCCCCTGCTCCCCGATCAGCGTCTCCTGCATTTTCCGATAGATATCGGGACCCTCGCATTTCAGCGTCACATAGGTGTCTCCCCGCTCATAGCTGTCCGTAAAAATTTTCTCAATCTTCTCCTCGTCAAAATCCGTGAAATAGACCCCTTCCCTCACATAGAAATTGGCGTCCATGGAAGTGCACTCCGGCATTTCCACCACATTCTCCCGGGTGTGCGTCTGTTCCATCTGCTCCGTGGTCACACAGAGATAATCATAATTGATCGTCGGTATCTTCTCCACGGGATAGTCGCCGCCGCCCACCGCCTGATAGGACGCGTCTCCCCATGTGGTATCCACATAATAGTATTCCCCGTCGATCCGCACCAGATTCCATGCGTGTCCTTCTCCGCCCACAACCCTGCCGAGCACTAGCGTCGCAAAGACCCCGGCACGGTTCAGAAGATACTGCGTTGCTTTCGCATATCCCTGACATACGGATTTCTGTTCCAGAAAGACAGAGCAGATATTCTGGCTGTCCTTCGCCGCCGCGTCATAGTCCGTATGATGGATCAGATATTCATAGACATATTTTACCTTCTCATACTCGTCCGCGTTCTCCGGCATACCGGCGAGGCATTGGTTTACATAACTATCTATCTGTCTCTGCTTTTCCACCACTTCCTCCGGGCTGAACCGATAGCTGCCCGTAAAGGTGATCTTTTTCAAAATACTTCCCAGCGTATATTCCGTATAGCTGTACCCATCCACATAGAAAATCTCGGGATGGTCGTTTAACACGCACTGGAACACGCGGGAAATCAGCTCTTTATCGCAGCTGGAAAGCTTTACATTTTCCTTAAACTGGAGCAATGCCTCCAGAATCTCCAGATAAACCTCCTGCTCCTCCTCCGACAGTCTGCCGAAGGCATAGCAGTCCGCCTGCTCTTCCCGCAGTTCTTCATCCGTCCGGGTGAGCACCTGCTCCGGCAGATTTTCCTTCGTCCCTCCCGCCGCCAGATCCTTCTGCCTGCAGAGACTGCTCTCACTCCGCGACAGGCCCTGCACCACAAGATAGAGGGCGCCGGTTAAAGCCAGCATACACAACAACAATATCCCCGTCTTTTTCATACGCAGCCGCCCTCCTTCCCACAGGCTTTCCCGATCCCTTATGTTCTGCCAAATTCAGAAAGTATCAGTCCTTCATTTCTCTCCACCGTCATGCCGATGCTCCACTGGTTGACGAAAAGCAGGAGCGGATTGTCTTTCAAATCCTTGATTTTCTTCATATCCGAAGTACCGGTCAGCTTGTCCAGATCAATGTCCTTGTTCTCAATCCAGCGGATATACTCGTAAGGTAAATTCTCCAGTTTTATTTCCACATTATACTCGTTTTCCAGCCGGTATTTCAGCACGTCGAACTGCAGAACGCCGACCACGCCGACAATGATCTCCTCCATGCCGGTATTAAACTCCTGAAAAATCTGGATAGCGCCCTCCTGCGCAATCTGCATGATGCCTTTGACAAACTGCTTGCGCTTCATGGTATCCACCTGTCTGACTCTCGCAAAATGCTCCGGCGCGAAGGTGGGAATGCCCTCGTAGGCGAACTGCTCCCCGGGCATACATACGGTGTCCCCTATGGAAAAGATACCCGGGTCAAACACGCCGATGATATCACCCGCATACGCCTCACTCAAGATTTTACGCTCGTCTGCCATAATCTGCTGGGGCTGGGACAGACGCATCACCCTGCCGCCCTGCACATGCCTCACTTCTTCGTTCACGTCAAATCTGCCCGAACAGATGCGCATGAACGCGATCCTGTCGCGGTGCGCCTTGTTCATATTTGCCTGAATTTTAAAGACAAAAGCCGAAAAATCATGTTCCACCGGATCAATCAGTCCGATATCCGCCCTGCGGGGCAGCGGCGTGGTCGTCATCTTTAAAAAGTGCTGCAAAAAGATTTCCACGCCGAAATTCGTGAGCGCCGACCCGAAAAACACCGGCGTCAGATTTCCCGCCTGAATCTGCTCCAAGTCGAAAGAGGCGCTGGCGCCGTCCAGAAGTTCTATTTCATCGGTAAGCTGTGATAAAAAGTCTTCCCCGATCTGCGCCGTCAGATTCTCCGTCTCCGAAAAGGGAATCCTCGTGGCATGTCCCTCTTTCGTTCCCTTCTCCGTATCCGTGTAGGTGATCACACACCGGCTCTCCCGCTCGTAGACACCCTTAAAATTCTTCCCGGAGCCGATGGGCCAGTTCACCGGGCAGGTGGCGATCCCCAGTTCCTTCTCGATATCGTCCAAAAGCTCAAAGGTATCGTTCGCGTCCCTGTCCATCTTATTGATAAAGGTAAAAATCGGGATATGGCGCATCACGCACACCTTAAAAAGTTTGCGCGTCTGTGCCTCCACACCCTTGGAAGCGTCTATGACCATCACCGCCGAATCCGCCGCCATCAGCGTCCTGTAGGTATCCTCCGAGAAGTCCTGATGCCCCGGCGTATCCAGAATATTGATACAGAACCCGTCATAAGAAAACTGCAGTACAGAGGAAGTGACGGAAATTCCCCTCTCCTTCTCAATCTGCATCCAGTCGGAAACCGCATGTCTCGCCGTCGCCTTTCCCTTGACGCTGCCCGCCAGATTGATCGCTCCCCCGTACAGCAGAAACTTCTCGGTAAGGGTTGTCTTGCCCGCGTCCGGGTGCGAAATGATCGCAAATGTTCTTCTTCTGTTTATTTCCTCCGCATAATTTCCCACGTTTTTATCCTCCAACCGCTATTCTACAGCATGGATGTGTCGGCAAACGCGAAGCTTGCGGCGTCTGCCGCCCCAAAATCCATACTTTACTATAGTATCACAAAACCCTTTACAATGTACACAGGAATTCATCCGCTTATTTTTCGTCGGCATTTACCGTGCTGATCACAACCGCATCCGCGCTCACGCCTGTCTTGCGGATCACTATGTCCTCAATCTGGGCGCGCTGCGCCTCGGAAAGCTCCGCCGTATTCACGACCACGTCCACACTGTCCCCGTCTATGCTGACAATGGCGTCGTCAAACCCTTTCGCCTCCAGCAGAATCTCCGCCGCCGTCTCCTTCTCCGCGATGTCCGTCATGGAAATCATGCTGGTCACCGCTTCCTGCTTCTGGGTCTCGCTGATATTGGCGTTATTGATAATCTCCAAAAGCGTCTCTTTATTCTGTACCCTCGTCTGTTCCTTCTCAAGCTTCGCCCCGGAAAGTGCCGATGCGGTTTCCGCCGACGTAAAGACCGCCTCGCCGGGCACTTCGTCCATCTGTTCCTCGGCAAGCGCCTGCGCCAGTTCCTCATCCACGCTGCCGCTTTCCGCCATAGTCACGTCGCTGTCCAGACTTTCTATGTCGCCGGACGCCTGCTCGATGTCCTCTTCCGACAAATCCAGAAGCGCCGCGTACTCCGCTTCCGCATCTTCCTGTGTAAGCCCGGTGGCTCCCATTTCCCCGCTCACGCTCATCAGATCCTCGTCCGTCACCTTGGTGCCCGCAAAATTTAAGTACCCTGCCACAGCGATCATAATTGCCAGCGCCGTAATCATCATCTGGTTCTTCTTGATCATATTCTTCAATTTCTTCTCCCCTTCACTGATTATTTGTTTTCATTTTAATTATTGATATTCTATTCATGTCTACATCAAATAATACCTGAATCGCTTCGATTATGTCCCTGCGCACCTGCGCCCTGTCCGCCCCCTGCGCGATCACCACGACGCCCTCCACTCCGGGCGCTTTCGTTTTGACCACAAGGGGCACGTTCTGCCCCCGTTCATCCACCGTGCAGATAACCGTCTTATCCAGCCTGTTCTCCGCAATATGGCGGTTCCCTCCCGCCGCATCCGTCTCTGTCGTATCCGAAAATTCCTCTACGCCGTCCCTCGCCAGAATAATCTCTTCCGATTCTCCCGTGTAAATCAGTACCCTGACCTTCCCTGCCCCCTCCACGCACCGCAGGCTTTCTTCCAGCTTTTCCTCCCAGTACGACACGTAGTCCTTTCCTTTCTTCTCTTCTACGAACGTATGTTCGTTTTGTATTGTAGCGCCAGTTGTGTCCAATAAGCCGGACTTTGATTTATCTTTTTCCACCGGCAGGGAAATCACACAAAGCAAAACGCCTGCCAGAATCAGGATCAGGCACTGGTCCTTTCTGAGCTTCTTCGCACCGCCTATCCGCTCAAAAAACTTCTTAGCCTCTCCCATCCGGTCTCACCTCCACTCTTTCCTCCTCCATCTCCAAAAGTACGGCAAACCGCGACCGATAGGACGAAAAAGGTTCGCCTGCATCCGTTTCTGGCGTCTGCCCGATCACAATCTCCCCAATTTCGATCCGCCTGCCCGCCTCCGCCTCCGCCCTTTCTCTCAGAAAGACCGTGATCTCCGGCAGCAGCGTTCCCGCCTCCGCCCCGGGATCCTGTACCAGCCGGAGCGAGACGCGGCTCACAAAGTACGCCTCCCCCGTAAACTCCCTGTTTAACCGCCCCATAAGCGCCGTCTCCATGCGCGCCGCCACCTCCTCTGTCACGCCGCCCGTCTGCATTTTTACAGAAAAATCGGGCAGGTCCGCGGACGCTTCCCATTTTTCCAGAAGCGCCCGCGGCTCCTCCCATTCCGCCCCGGCAGACTGCAGGACAGGTTTCAAAAAGAGAAGCAGTATCATAATACCCGACACGGATTTGATATATTTCTCATACTGTCTCCCCGGCGCAAAATGCACGACCGCCTGCGCCGCTATCATAAAAACGCCGATCTGTCTGATCGTTTCAAGCATTTTGCCACCTCCGTTCAGCGCACGGCATGTCCTGTGGAATAACTGATGACAGCCACCTGAATCATAAACATCCCGACAGAAGTCAGCGCAATCCGCAGAAGCATCAGATTCCCTTCGCCCACCCTGCTGGCGCAGTTTGTCAGCCGCTTGTCGCTCACAATGCCTATCAGCGCCGCGCAAAACTTAATCACACATGCCGTCATTGCCATTTTTAAAACCGGCACCGCACAGAGCGCGATCAGCGTAAACGTCATAAAAAGTCCGAGACTGTTTTTGACCAGCACGGCTGACCCCAGCACCATCTCAAACATTCCCTCCGTCAATCCGCCGATTCCCGGCATGGCGGAAAGCGCCTTTTTGACCGCGGACGACTGCAGGGAATCAATAACAGGTGATATCATCGACTGCAGAAGGCTGAATCCGGTAATCAGCCAGACAGAAAACTTTAAACTCCCCTTAATTACCTTTTCCGAAAGTTCTAAAAGAAGCGCCAGCTTTTCCTCCATCCAGATTCCGTTGATCACCGTCAGCAGTACATAGACGTAGACAAAGGGCACCAGCACCGTGAGATACCCCCACTCAATCAGACAGACCGCCACCAGAAAGAGCTGATAATACACCGTTGCCGAGGCAGCTCCCGAAGCGCCTCCCACAGCCAGTATATACGTCGGGATATACAGTCTGACAAAGGTGACGACACCGTTTAAAATTTCCTTTACCGCGCCCGCCGTCTGTGCAAAAAATTTAAGGAGCACCGTAATCAGTAGCAGATACACGAAGTAAAAGGCGATATCCGAGACCTGATGGTCCCGAAACAGATCGGCAAAGTTGGAAAAGAGAGCCGCCGCCACGCCCAGAACGAGAATTGTAAAAAATAACACTCGAAATTCTTCTTTCTGGAACGAAACCGCGCCGGAAATGCCGCCAAAAATCTTCTTTACCGCCTCCCAGAGCTGACCGCCCATGATATCGGCAAGCACCGCCTCCCCGTCAAAGGAATAGGAGGGAAACAGCCTGTCAAAATCCCCGGCAAGCACGTCCAGCCCCATCTGCTCCCACACAAGCGCACTCTCCTCTGAACCCATCCTCATCCCCCCATTCGCTGTATGCTCTCCATCAGGGAAAGCAGCACCGGCATTCCCATGGAAAGAATGTAAAGCTTACCAAGCATCTCCACCTGTCCCGCCACGCCGGCGTACCCCGCATCCTTACAGATACCCGCGCAGAACTCGCAGGCGTAAGTGGCGCCCACCGCCTTTAAGAGCAGCGCCAGATAGCTGTAATTGTCCCGCAGATAGCCCCGCAGCGCCTCCATACCCGCTAGGATCTGCATAAAATAACGCATGATATATTCCATCATCACGAAACAGACCGCAAGCGCCACATAAACGCCGTATTCCGCCTTATGGCTCTTGATCGACACCGCCAGCAGCACCCCGACCACACCGACGATCCCCGCCTTCACCATATCCATACCGTCCGTCCTCCCTCCCACCTCTTATCTGCTAAATCCCTTTCATCTGATCACAGTTCAAACAACTGCTGCATCATCACGAACAGATCATATATGTACGGAACGATCCAAGTTAAAACAAGAATTAACCCGGCAAGGCTGATTAGAAAGGCATGATCCTCTCTTCCGCTATGTTTTAAAACTTGATTTAATATTGTGACCAAGATACCGACCGCCGCTATCTTGAAAATCAGACTAACGCTCATCCGTCCTCCCCTGTCCGTCACAGCAGCAGAATTGCCAGAAGCAGTCCTGTCAGTATACTGACGCTGTGTATCATTTTTGATCTGTTCCCTACCATTTCCCCCGCCTGCCGGTATCTGTCCTCAAAAAAGACTTCCGCCTGCCCGACGCGCCCTGCCTGTCCGTTCTCCTCCCGGAAACGCAGACTTTTCGCAAGCTCTGTCATTGTCCTTCTCTCCTCTTCCCGCAGCGGCAAAGGCGCCAGACACTTCCCGAACTCCTCCTCCCAGACTTTCGGGAAATCCGTTCCGCCCTCCCCCGCCGTCCTCTCGTAGATACGCCCGAAGCAGGAGGCATAACACTTGTCATCCAATTCTGCCAGCAGGAGGCAGATCTCCGGCATGGTGTGCTTTCCGTAAGATATTTCGCTCCGCATCCGCGAAAGTATCCGGGACAGCATCATCAGATGCCTTACCCGCTCCTTCTCCTGTCCCGCCAGACTGTGCCCCCATCCGGCGCATCCGGCGAGAATACAAAAAAACCCTACTGCCTTGTACATGGTTTTCCTTCCCCGTCATATATTTCCACGATTCTGCACGCACCCTGTCTGCGGTCCAGCATCACATACCGCTCGAACAGCCCCTGTTCCATGATATAACGCATGTAATCTTTTCGCCTTACTTCCTCCATGGAGCCGCCGTGAATCGTAGCCAGCAGCTTGCAGCCACAGCCGCCCGCCATCTGCAGCGCCTGCGCGTCCGCCAGACTGCCGACCTCGTCCACCGCCAGCACCCGGGGCGCCATGGAGCGGATCAGCCGCATCATGCCCTCCACCTTCGGACAGCCATCCAGTACATCCGTGCGGATTCCCACGTCATTTTGCGAAACGCCCAGATAACTTCCCGCGATCTCCGACCGTTCGTCCACCACGCTCACATTGATCCCGCGCCCGTAAACGGTTCCGTCCGAAACCTGCCTGATAATATCCCGCAGCATGGTTGTCTTTCCGCCGCCCGGCGGGGAGATCAGAAGGGTGCTCATCACCTGCCCGTCCTCATACAGACAGGGCATCAGCGCGTCCGCGGCGCCCCGTATCTGATGGGCGATACGGATATTTAAATAACGTATGTATTTCATATTCTTAATCCGGCCTTCCCCGTCCAGAATGACCTGCCCGGCAAGCCCCACCCTGTGTCCCCCCTGCACAGTCAGAAATCCCTGTCTGATCTCATCCGCAAAAGCATATATGGAATATTTGCACAAATGCCCCAGCAGGTTTTCCAGCTCTTCCGGCAAAGGTCTTGCCGCCTCCTCCGGTATGTCCACGATCTGCCCCTGCCTGTCCACAAAATATTCCCTGTTATCGACTAATATGGATAGGGGCAGACAGGCCCGGAGCCGTATTTCCTGAAGCCGCCTCGCCATTTTTGCCACTTCCCGCCATCTGTCCCGGCTTCCCTCCGGAAAGAGCATAAGAATTTCCTCCGCGCGCATTGCCATCCCCCCTTATTCATTACAATATATGAAGCTTTGTCCAAGTTATGCTTCAAAAAAAAACCAGTGGCATTTCCTGCGAAAAGAGGGTAGAATAGATAGGGAAAATGGTGATTAAAGAGGAAACGATATGAAACTGGACATGCATTGTCACACAAAAGAAGGATCTCCCGACGGGAAGCTGGAACTGCTTGAGAATATTTCCATCTTAAAGCAGAAAGGCTATCAGGGTATGCTCATCACGGACCATAACTCCTACAAAGCCTACCGTTATTATAAAAAATGTAAGGAAAAGCCGGACGATTTTGTTGTCCTGAAAGGAATAGAATACGATACCATAAACGCAGGGCACATGCTCATCATCATGCCCACAGGCGTCAGCCTGCCTATTCTGGAGCTGCGGGGTCTCCCCATCATCCTCCTTATAGAAATCGTGCATTTCTACGGCGGAATCATCGGGCCCGCACACCCTTGCGGCGAAAAATTCTTGAGTATCTGCAACACGCTGCGGGGCAGATTCTACGAACATATTTACTACAAATTTGACTTTGTGGAAGGCTACAACGCCTGTGAGGACGCGGATTCCAACATGCGCGCCATGGCGCTTGCGAAAAAATACGATCTGCCCTGCTTCGGCGGCAGCGATTCCCACAAGGAGGACTGCGCCGGTTTCGGCTACACGGTCCTGCAGGAAGACATTGCCTCCGAGACGGAGCTGATCCACTACATCCGTTCCGGCAAACCCACCATGATCGGCGGACACCACTACATGCACACCACGAAAGCCAAACTGGGAAGAGCGAACAGTGTACTGGTATACTCATTCTGGCTCTACAACAAGTTCCTCGCGCTGTTCCGCCGCAAGGCGCGCAATTTCGAGCTGATGGAAAACCAGCTTCTCGACTCCATCCGCGCCGGGAAACGCAAGGATCCCCGCTATATTCCACTGGGAGACGAATAAGGCAGAAGCGTCATCTCTCTGCCTTATTGTTCGCCATCTCTTTCAACTCTTCAAACTCGCTCTCATATTCCTCGCTTCGCATGGTCGGATTGTTCCGTATCATGTCACGCTTGTAAAAATCCAGCAGCCTGCCATAGCCGGTCTCCCGCTCCAGATAGAGGCTGAATTTGCCGCGCAGTTCGGCAATTTCCTCCCGGACGCTCTCCCCGTATGCCGACGGTCTGCTCAGAAGCGCCTCCTTTATCATGGCAAACCCCTGCTCCAGCCCGACGGTCAGATCCTTTACGCGGGTGCCCCTGCGTTCCTCCCTGTCGAGACGTTTCTGCTCTTTCTCGTCATTGCTGAATGCAATCAGCACATCCAGACGCTTCTGCATACGCAGCAGTTCCTCCTTGATCCCCACGAGCCTGACCATGAGATCCCGCAGATCCAGCGCCGCCTTGAAGGACAGCGTGAAATCCGCCACGATATAAACTGTAAGAAGCACCGTCACATGATGCATCGCCTTGTCCGGCATGGAAAACATCAACTGTTCGATGGGTCTGTGTATCACCCTTGTCATCAGGATGGTAAAGAATCCCCATGCAATCGACGAACGCAGGCAGATATGTCCCTTGTAATTCATAAACCTTCCCGAATAATCCCAGTACCTCATCTTGAAGAGCGCCTCCATGGCGACTCCCGTCACATACTCCAGCGCCGTCGCGCCGACCACACCCGCAAAATAGGTGAGCAGTATGTTATCCGCAAAGGGCATGGATACCACCAGCATCATAATCGCCCCTGTCCCGTACAGCGGCAAAAAGGGGCCTCTCATAAAGCCCCTGTTTACCCATTTCCGGGATTTGAGTGACACGAATACTGACTCGAAGCACCAGCCCCCGAAACAGTAAAAATAAAACAAAAACAACCATTGAAATCCTGTGTAACCAAACATAACCTTTTAACCTTTCATCCATCAGACAAAGCTGATGATTTCCTCTTTCGGCGCCCTCGTGTGCTCCACGCTGAGGGCACGCAGCACCGGGCCTTCCCCCTGATACTGCTCAAAATATGACGTCTCCACCCGCGCCGTGACTTTCACCCACTTCTGTTCCTCAAGCTCTGCCGCCTGCCCGTACTCACAGGCATATCCGAGAAACGCCATGTCCTCCGCGCAGCAGGTCATCGCCATGCGCCCCGGCACAAAGTAATTCTTCGGGAACTGTTTCGGCTTTAGCACCATCCCCACAAAGGAGACCGTCTTGCCCTCATAGCGCTCGGGGTGGTCCATGGTATCCAGATACCAGATTCCATAACATTCGTTATCCAGTTCTAGCACCGGCGCTTTCAGATCGTAGGGCAGATCCTCCTCCATAATCTCATTGATCTCCCCATTGGAATCCTCAAACACGATCTCCGCCTTTGGATTGATCGCTTTCACGTTCCGTTTGTAGCTGCCAAGGTCCTCCACCCCGTCGCAGCGGTTGAAGATAATCAGCTCGGACTTCCTGATCTGTTCCGCAAGCAGAGACTTCATATTTGTAAAATACATGGGAAACGTGGAGGCGTCGATGGTGGTGATCTGCTGCTCGATCTTCCAGTGCCACGGAAGTTTCATCTCCTTGTAATTCCACATGCCGTTGAACTCGATTATGATGCGCTCCGGCTTATGTTTTTTCTCCAGCTCGATCAAGCGGTTTGGCGTAAATTCCTCCTCCCCGTCAATCAGCTCAAGCACCGTGCGGCTCTGCCTGAGAAGTGCGGGATCATACTCGTTCTCCCCCTCCTCGCAGAGGATAAGCAGGGTTTTCCCCCGCACCTGAAAATAAGGCTGCGCCAGTGTATAGGTGATAAACTCTGTCTTGCCGCTCTCCAAAAAGCCGTTAATCATATAGACCGGTTTCAATTTCTCCTCATTCCTTTCTCATTTCTTCCTGCGCATAGATAACACACGCTATCTATTTCCCAAACAGCGCTGCCAGCTTCTCTTCATTCAGCTTGGAGCCGATCACGCAGAATTTTCCCGTCACGCCGGGTTTGCCGTCCCTGACATTGCTCTCCTCCGGCACATAGTCAAAATAAATCCAGCCGCCCTCTGCGCCGGCAACCATACCTTTCGCGCGGAGCACCAGACCGTACTCCTCCTTATCGAGTTCCGCCAGAATATGCGAGATCTCCTCTTTCGTGTACACCGCCGGCGTCTCAAGTCCCCAGCTTGTGAACACCTCGTCCGCATGATGGTGGTGGTCGTGTCCCTCATGGTCATGTCCGTGCTCCTCGTGCTCATGGTCGTGATGACAGTGCCCGTGTCCGTGCCCTTCGTGCTCCTCGTCGTGACAGCAATGCCCATGCCCCTCGTGCTCCTCGTCGTGATGACAGTGCCCGTGTCCGTGCCCTTCGTGCTCCTCGTCGTGACAGCAATGCCCATGCCCGTGGTGATGGTGCTCCTCCTGCATCTCCATCACTTCCCGCATCAGTTCCGCCTCCAGATCCTTCGCGCCCTCGATGGTTTCCAGAATATCCTTCCCCTCAAGCGCATCCCACGGCGTGGTGATGATCGTCGCCTTCGCGTTGTGCTCCCTGATCATCGCCACACAGGCGGAAAGCCTCTCCTCGCTGATCTTGTCCGTCCTGCTAAGGACAATCGTCCCGGCGTGCTCGATCTGATTGACAAAAAATTCCCCGAAATTTTTGATATACATCTTACATTTGCAGGCATCCACCACGGCGACGGCGCTGCTAAGCTGCACGTCCCTGTCGGTCATGGCGTCCTGCACCGCCTTCATGACGTCAGATAGTTTGCCCACGCCCGAAGGCTCGATCAGAATGCGCTCCGGCGCATAGGTGTCCAACACTTCCTTTAGGGACGTGCCGAAATCGCCCACCAGTGAGCAGCAGATACAGCCGGAATTCATCTCCTTGATCTCGATGCCGGACTCCTGCAAAAAGCCACCGTCTATGCCGATCTCGCCGAACTCATTCTCAATCAGCACCACCTTCGTATCCGCCAGCGCCTCCTTTAAGAGCTTACTGATCAATGTGGTTTTCCCGGCTCCCAGAAACCCCGAGAAAATATCAATCTTCGTCATGTTACATCCTTCCTTTCTCTCTTTTCAATCTAATCTAAATTTAATTTTTTATCCATCACATACCATGTGAGAATATAGAAAATCACACAGCTGAAAATGCCCGATATCAGCGTCGTCTCCCAGCTGGTGCCGAAACTGGACAGGTAATCCATGGGGGACACCTGCCTGTGGACTGCTGACCGAATGGCAAAATACAGTCCCTGAAACATGCTCTCCACAATATAAATACCCACATACCATACAAAGGACAGCAGCAGCTTGTAATTGGCTGAGAGCTGCCCGAGAGAAATACACGCCCCCACCTTTAGCACTTTCGCAAAAAGCGTGAAAATATACGCGACAACGGTCATAATCACCATAAACACGGAGATCTCCTCCGCTCCCAGATACTCGATGGTATTTATCAGCCCTTCCATCATGGATTTGATCATCTCCGTCGAGGAGGCAAACAAAAAAATAACCGAAAAATAGATAATCAGCGAGTTCATCATCACCCACAGCACGCTGACCAGCACCTTGGCGATAATGATATGATGCGTGTCCACCGGCAGCGTATGCAGAAGATAGCCCTGATCGCCGTAAGTGGACGTATAAAAACGGTGGATCAGATAGATCGCCGTGCCCACATAAACCGCAAACATACTCGCCACATAGGTAAAGAGCACCATGACCGCCACGAAATCCACCATCTGGAAATCGCTGGAATAAGGCGCCTCCTCCATCAGATATACCATCCACCTTGCAAGTCCCGTCATCACCACTGTGAGAATGTTCGCGGACAGAAGCAGCTTCCATGTCGCCTTCCACTCATACTTCATCAATTTTCCTAACATGCGAACACCTCCCTGAAAAACTGGTCCACGGACTTGCGCTCGTTTTGCCTTATCTGCTCCGCCCCTGCCTGCAGCACGATACTGCCGTACTTGATAAACACCACCTCATCCAGAATGTTTTCCACATCCGAGATCAAATGGGTGGAAAGCAGAATGGAACCGCAGCGGTTATAGTTGCTCACAATGGTGTGGAGAATGTAGTCTCTGGCGGCAGGATCCACGCCGGCGATCGGCTCGTCCAGAATGTAGAGATCCGCGTCCCGGCTCATCACCATGATAAGCTGCACTTTCTCCTTCGTGCCCTTGGAAAGGTTTTTCAGTCTCTCCTGCGGCGGGATCTGCAGTCTCGCCAGCATGTCAAAAGCTCTGTCCACCCGGAAATCCGGATAAAAATCCTGAAAATACTGCACCAGTTCCATCACCTTCATGCCCGGCTGCAGATAGGTCCGCTCCGGCAGATAGGAAATCCGCATCTTCGTGTCGATCCCCGGACGCTGCCCGTTAATCAGCACCTCCCCCGCCGTCGGCTTCAAAAGCCCGTTCATAATCTTGATAAGCGTTGTTTTCCCGCTGCCGTTAGGGCCCAGCAGGCCGATAATCCTGCCGCGCTCCAAATTCAGATACACCTGATTCAACGCAATCTTTCTTCCGTAAGTCTTCGTCAGACCCATACACTGTACCACTGGCGCCATAGTTTTCCTTCCTTTCCCGGACTCACGAAACCGTGATCCGATAGGACGCCTCGAAAGCCGCCCCGGTAAGCTTTTGTCCCCACTCCCGTTCTTTAAAGTCTCCTGCAAAATCCGTACTGTCACATCTGCCGTACCACGGTTCGATACAGATAAACGGCGCTTTCTTCTTCGGCGGTGACCAGATGCCGAAAAGCGGCGCGTCAAACGCAACCGTCAGATACGGCGTTCCATCGGGCCTCGCAAGCGCCACGCTGTGCGCCTGATCGTTTTCAATCACCAGCGCGTCATTGTCAAAAAGGTCAGCTGTAACAGGCAGCGCGCCGTTTTGCAGCGCGTATGTCTTTTTCTCCTTCCCTGCAAGCCCCCCGTCAATACATGTGGATACGATCTGATCCTTCCTGTCAAAAAGCAGTTTGTACTGGGTCTGGTCCGTCCCCGGATCAATGGGACACATAAATCCGGGATGCCCGCCTATGGAAAACCAGATCGGTTCCACGCCCTGATTAGCCACCCGCCACTTCACTACCACCGTGTGCCCGGCAAGTTCATATCCGATTTCTAAAAGAAAAGGGTAGGGATATTTCTTCAGCGTCTCCTCGTTGGAGCTTAATGTAAACCATATTTCCGTAGCCACCTGACTCTTTAACTGGAACTCCATATCTCTGGCAAATCCGTGCTGCCCCATGGCATACTCTCTGCCGTCCACCCGGTATTTCCCGTCCTTTAAACCGCCCACGATGGGAAAGAGTACCGGCGACGTCCGCCCCCAGTAGGCGGGATCCCCGTGCCACATGTACTCTGTCTGCCCGGACACGCTTTTTAACGACTTAAGCTCCGCCCCCAGGCTGTCCACCTGTATCGTAATTTTGTCATTACTGATCTGAAATAACGCCATAGCCTCCTCCTTTTCTGCTCCAAATCATGCGAAAACCCCAACCATACTGAAAATGCCCCGTCTTCGACCATTGTAACACAGCTTCCCGAAAAAGGGTATCTTTTAATCCCCTGCGATCTCCCGGTACGCACTTACTACCTGATCCACAGGCACCCCCGCGATCTCATTCTGATAAGTTCCCCCGGTCAGCAGCCCGATCAGCCGTCCGCAGCCGTCGAACATGCCGCCGCCGCTCATGCCCTCTCTGGCAAAGCCGTGCCCGTAAAGCATTTCACTTCCGAATGTCTCGATATATTTATCGGTCTCCTCCAGAACAGCCTTTTCAAAGATCAGTTCCTCTTCCTCCCTGCCCGCCCCCAGACAGAAAATCTCCTCGTCAACCCGCAGACCGCCATAAATGCCCCCGTCCGCAAAGACGCAGCGCAGCCTAGAAGCCGCCTGCAGACCGATCTCTTCCTTTTCCACCAGCAGAAAGCCCACGTCACAGTTTTCCGAACTGCCAAGCATACGGGCGTTTGCATAATACCCTTGCGAAAAGCGGACCACCCCCGACTCGTCCTGCCAGTAGGACAGCACATGCCCGTTGGTGGCAATCACCGCGCCTTCCTCTGTCATCCAGCAGATCACGCCGCTGCCGTACGCCTTCCCCATATCAATCCGCACCACACAGTCCCTCACATTTTCATATGCCGTTTCCAGATCCGGCTCTTCCAGCACGGGACAGTGAAACAGGTCGAGCGCGAGCATTCCTTCATAAATATCCGCCTCGCTCACGCTCTGAATCAGATGGGGCGGCAGGGACGGTTCCCCCGCCTTCGCAGGCAGCGTCTGAAAAAGGCAGCCCGTAAAAAATATAATAACAGCAGCTATTTTATTTACTCTTCCGCCCTTCGCCACACGCCTCTCCTCGCCAGCCATACTTTTCACAGGGGCACGGGGAGGACTGCACATCCCTCCCCGTGCCCCTGCTCTGATCTGGTCATACTAAATATGTGCAGAGAATGCCGCTTCTGGCATTCTCTTAAGCGAAACATAGAACTTCTCCACGAGGCAGCCCTTGCTGCGAGTGACTGGAAGTTCTTTTTTCTTTGGGAGCGGAACGATAAGCCGGGTTATGTCGTGAATGATCATCTATCTAGGAGTTTCGTCGCCGAAACCCTCCAGCAACCTACCTGAGAGCGAACCGGGCCGGTCATTGCTCTCTGCTTGGTCTTGCTCCGGATGGGGTTTACACAGCCCGTCCCGTTACCGTGACGGCGGTAGTCTCTTACACTACCATTCCACCCTCACTCAGCAATATGCTGAGCAGTTTCTTTTCTGTTGCACTAGCCTTGGAGTCGCCTCCACCGGATGTTATCCGGCATCCTGCCCTGTGGAGCCCGGACTTTCCTCACCTGCACCCTTTCGTCTGTGCAGCCGCGATCATTTGTTCCACTCACCTTTTCGCTTTAGACTTCAAAACAACTCCCGCCTACAAACTCCCTGCAGAGGGAATTTTTCGGCAGTTCCTCGCTGCTGATGCCGAGGAAATATTCCAGAAACTTGAGCAGCCGTTTCGCCTCATGGTATCCCGGCTCCCCCTTCTGTATGCTAAAGAGCAGCGGTTCCGCATACTGTTTAATCACCGAAAGCTCATAGAGCATCGCCGAATTGAACATGGCGTCCGCCTCCTCCTGAAACGGGAAAATATATTTTTCTTCCCCTCTTCTGACCGAAGGCCACATGGAAATTGTTTTTCCGGCGGAAGCGCCCCTTGTCCGCGCGTCCCGCACAAGACGGCGCAGCAGCCGGTTGTCCGTGGTGGGAATCCTGTTGTGCTCATCCACGTTCAGGGTCGTCAATGCGCTGATATATATTTTGTACTTACTCTCCGTCGGCAGCGAATAGGACATCTTCTCGTTCAGCCCGTGTATGCCCTCGATCACAAGAATGTCGTTCTCGCCAAGCTGCGCGATCTTTCCGCTGTACTCCCGCTTCCCGGTCTTGAAATTGAAGGTAGGAAGCTCCACTCTCTCCCCCTGCAGAAGCGCCGTCATGTCCTTGTTAAACTGCTCCACGTCCAGCGCCTCGATGCACTCGTAGTCCGGCTCGCCATTCTCGTCAAGCGGCGTACTGTCGTGATCCACATAATAATTGTCAAGCCCGATCGGATGGGGTCTTAATCCGTAGGTGCGAAGCTGGATCGAAAGCCTGTGGGAAAAGGTCGTCTTGCCGGAGGAGGAGGGGCCTGCAATCATAACAAATTTCACACCCTCACGCCTCGCAATGTCTCTGGCAATCTCACCGATGCGCCTCTCCTGCAGCGCCTCCTGCACCAGAATCATATCCGCGATATTGCCGTCGCAGATCTGGTTATTCAGATCGCCCACCGTGTCGATGCCGATGTCACGCCCCCACTCTCCCGTGGCGAGAAGCGTCTGGAACAGCTTTTTGCGCGGCTTAAACTCCGGCAGCACCTCCGGATCCTCCTGTTCGGGAAGCAGCAGAATCATCCCGCCCTCGTAGGCGAAAAGGTCAAACAGTCTGATATAGCCCGTACTTGGCAGCATATAACCGTAAAAATAGTCGTAGTAATCCCCCATGCAGTACACGTTGATATTGGAACTTCTGCGGTAGCGGAACAGGGAAACCTTATCCGTCATGCCGTTCTCCGCAAAGAGCGCCACCGCCTCCGCCGCCGGGTAAGCCTTTTTTGTCACAAGAAGATCCATGTCCACCAGTTCGCCCATGCGGTCCTTCACCCTCCCGATCGTCTTTTCATCCAGACTCAGACCGTTCCGGAACGCACAGTAGTAACCCGCGCCAATGGCAAACTCCACTTTCACGTTGGCAGCAGCCTCCATGCCCGCCACATCCTTGATGGACTTTAACATAAGCATGATCGCTGTCCGCACATAGGTCTTATGACCGATCGCGTCCGCATAGGTGATAAAATCAAGCTCGCAGTCCCTGTCCACACGTTTCATCAGCTCCTGAATCTTGCCGTCCACCGTCACCAGGGCGATCTGGCTGACAAAGTCATTCTGGTGCGCCTCCGCGATGATCTCGTACTTGATACCGTCCTCGTAACGTTTCTCTTTTCCTCCGATCATAATCGTAGCCATAGACTTTCCCCCTCCTTTTTTGTATGATGATCGCAGTATACACGGGATCTTTCGATTCCACTACGATATATCTTATGTAAACTATCTGTAACGGTTCCGTCTCCTGACCGCCCAGACACCAGTCCGAGCCGGAATCACTTCACCGCCCACATGGCACTTCCCGCAAGGTGGTTGTCCGCAAGCAATGCCTCCACCTGCGCGTATCTTGTCTTTCTCTTTTCCTCCGTCAGCCCCTGCGCTCGCAAATTTGCGAGAATTTCCTCATAAACAGCTTTCTCATGTTCCAGAAAGGATAAAAATACGGGTGTTTTTTTTCGCAGCAGTACGGGACCATATCTGTCCTCAAGTTTACATAACTCTTCTTCCGATATGTCGATGCCAGATTCCGAAAATGCCGCCGTTTCCTGCACGCTCCCAGCCGGTGACGCAGACACTTCGATCCCGCCACAACGTACCGTGCCACGGTCTTCCTTCCCACCGCGCCCCGCCCGGATCACCTGATAAAACTTGCCGTCCTCCTCGACCATCTCCTCGTCGAGAATCACGCTGCCTCTCTCCCGCAGGAAACGTCTGAAACGCTCGATCTCCGACTGGGGCTGCAAAACCAGTTCCCGGAAGGAATCCGTCTTTTCCCGCTCCGCCTCCAGAATCCGCATCATCAGCCCGCCGCCCATACCGGCGCAGATCAGCGTGTCCGCCTCACCCGCCTTATAATTATGTAAACCATCTGACAATCTGGTCTCAATCTGTCCTTCCAGTCCGTATGCCGACACATGCTCTCTCGCCGCGCGTAAGGGTCCTTCCCTCAAGTCCATCGCCAGAACGCCGGGGCTGATACCCTGCTGTACGAGATAAACTGGCACAAAACCATGGTCACAGCCCACATCGCAGACCCGGTGCCCTCTCGTCACCATACCTGCCACGGTGCGAAGCCGTCTGGACAAAACCACCTGCCGCATCAGTCCAGATAATCCTTGAGTTTCCGGCTTCTGCTCGGATGGCGCAGTTTTCTGAGCGCCTTCGCCTCAATCTGTCTGATACGTTCACGGGTCACGTTAAACTCTTTTCCCACTTCCTCAAGGGTCCTCGCTCTGCCGTCATCCAGCCCGAAACGGAGCCTCAGCACCTTCTGTTCCCTCTCCGTCAGGGTGCCAAGCACCTCCACAAGCTGCTCCTTTAAGAGCGTAAACGCCGCCGCGTCCGCAGGGACGGGCACGTTGTCGTCCTGAATGAAATCTCCCAGATGGCTGTCTTCCTCCTCGCCGATGGGTGTCTCGAGAGATACCGGCTCCTGTGAAATCTTCAGGATCTCACGCACCCGTTCCACCGGCATATTCATCTGCACAGCGATCTCCTCCGGGGTAGGTTCCCGCCCCAGCTCCTGCAAGAGCTGACGGCTCACCCGGATCAGTTTGTTGATGGTTTCCACCATATGCACAGGGATGCGGATGGTTCTCGCCTGATCCGCAATGGCTCTCGTGATCGCCTGTCTGATCCACCACGTCGCGTAGGTGGAAAACTTATATCCCTTACGGTAATCGAATTTTTCCACAGCCTTAATCAGACCCAGATTCCCCTCCTGAATCAAGTCAAGAAAGAGCATACCGCGCCCCACGTACCGTTTTGCAATGCTGACCACCAGACGAAGGTTCGCCTCCGCCAGACGCTGCTTTGCTTCCAGATCTCCCATCTCCATTTTCTTTGCCAGTTCGATCTCTTCCTCCGCGGACAGGAGCGGCACCTTGCCGATCTCCTTCAGGTACATTCTGACGGGATCCTCAATGCTGATGCCGTCGGGCACGGTGAGGTCGATTTCCTCCACATCCACCTCGTCCTCCTCCGTCAGGATGATCTCCTCGTCATCCACGTCGTCTTCCTCTGTGATGCGCAGCACATCTACATTATTCTGTTCCAGCGTCTCTAAAATTTTGTCAAACTGCTCCTCCTCCAGCGTAAGGTCAGAGAAAAAGTCGTTGATCTCCTGATACTCCAGAACATTTTTCTTCTTCTTTGCAACAGCAAGGAGATCTTTTAAACGCTCCTCAAACTTTGCCTGTACATTTTCATCCATGAATTGCTCCATCCTTCCTATGTTTAACCTCTGTCCGATTGTAAACGTGCCTTTTTTCGATTAGCTTACCCTGATCACAGGGAAATATGCGCCTTCCGCAGTTCCTCCAGCGCCTTTTTGCCGGATATGACCTGATTTAGCGCCTCCATATCCGATCCCATTCTCGCCGAATAGTAATTGAAACTGTTGTTCTTCACAGCCACCACCACATCGTGAAGCGCCTTTTCCCTCTCCTGTTTCGTGTCAAGCCGCTCCGGTTTCGTGTTGAAGATCGCCGCCACTTCCCGCTGCTCCTCTTCCTCCTCGAAAGCGCTGACAACGGACGCCGGGGAAAAGGACCCCTGCTCCAGTCCTGCAAACAGCTTGTCCGCCACCTGCCGGTACAGTCCCTGCGTAAAGTCAGCCGCAGAGACGTACGCCTTGATCTTTGGGTAGATTTCCGGCTCTTCCGCGAGCCATGTCAGGAGTAAACGCTGCGACTTTCTGATATGGTCCTCCGGCGTAGGCCTGCCCGCAGTCGTGGATTTCGGTCTCTCCACAGGCTTAACAAGCCCTGTGCGCGCCGCGTAGCCGTTCACCAGTTTCCGAAGGTTCTCGTAGCCGATGTGGTACCGTCCCGCTACCGACTCGATATAGTTTTCCCGCTCCACCTCTTCCTCAAAACCGCAGAGCCTCTTCGCGATCTCCCTGTGAAAGGCGGTCTTTGACTCCGGGTCTTCCATATGATAATTTCGTTCCAGCACCTTCAGTTCAAAGAAAAAACCGTTCTGCGCCTGATCGATCCGTTCCTGAAACGCTTCGGCGCCGAGATTCTTTATAAATTCATCGGGGTCTTTGTAGGGCTGCATATCAATCACCCGCCCCCTGAGCCCTGCCTCCTTCAGAATGCCGAGTGCCCGCAGCGCCGCGCTCGTGCCCGCGCCGTCACTGTCGTACGCCAACAGCACCTCCTCGCCGAAGCGCTTTACCAGTCCTGCCTGTCCCGCCGTGAAAGCCGTGCCGAGCGACGCCACAGCCTGTCCGAAGCCCGCCTGATGCAGGGCGATCACATCCATGTAGCCCTCGCACAAAATCAAATTCCCCGTTCTCGCCGTTCTGGCAAAATTCAGACCGTAGAGATTGCGGCTTTTGTCAAAAATCGTCGTCTCCGGGGAGTTCAGATATTTCGGCTTGGCATCCCCCATCACCCTGCCGCCAAAACCGATCACCCGGTGATTGCCGTCCTGAATCGGAAACATCACCCGGTTCCAGAATTTATCGTGGACACCACGCTTCTCGTCAAACCCTGTCAGCCCCGCCTCTGTGATCAGATCGTCCGCATATCCTTTCGACCGCAGATAAGCCGTCAGATCGGAGCCGGCACCGTCCGCATACCCCAGACCGAACTTTTTCATGGTCCCGTCCGTCAGTTCCCGCCCCGAAAGATAGCGGTAACCCGTCTGTCCTCTGGGGGAGCGCAGCAGATAATAATAGTATTTCGCCGCCTGCTTGTTGACCTCCAGCAGCTTAGCACGCCTGCTCTCCTTGCGGCGCATCTCCTCGCTGTACTCCACTTCCGGCAGCGCCACGCCCGCACGGTCGGCAAGCATTTTAAGCGCCTCCTGAAAGGTGGCGTTCTCATATTCCATCAAAAAGGTAATCACATTGCCGCCAGCCCCGCAGCCAAAACAGTAATACATCTGCTTGCCCGGTGAGACTGAGAAAGAAGGGGATTTTTCATTGTGGAACGGGCAAAGCCCGAAATAGCTGCTCCCCTTCTTCTGCATACGCACATAGCCCGAGATCACTTCGACGATATCGTTTTTCGTTCTGACCTCCTCGATCAGTTCCTCCGGATAACGCATGTTATCCCCTTTCCCAATTCTAAAGTTCTTTTCGCTTTGTTAGCCGTGCCATGTCTTCGGAATAAACAGCCTCTCATACTGCGCGATGGCAAAACGGTCTGTCATGGAGCTGATATAATCGCACACGATCTTCTCAAGCGGTTCCCCCGCGTCCAGAAGCTTAAACAGGAAGTTCGGCAGCTGCTCCGTGTGCACCAGATAATGCTCGTAGAGCGTGATAATCAGATTTTCCGCCTTGCCCTCCTCGCTCTTCGCGATGGGATTTCTGTATACATTGCGGAACATAAACTCCCGCATTTTCTGCATTGCCTCCGCCACCTCTGGCGACATGCAGATATCGTCCCGGTCACGGCTGTTTGTCACAATATTATGGATGAAGAAGTCCAGACGCTGTCCGCAGCTATAGCCGATCACGCTTCCGATCTCCTTCGGCACATCCGCTTCCTTCAATATCCCGGCGCGCACCGCGTCATCCATGTCGTGGTGAATGTAGGCAATCTTGTCCGCCAGCCGGACGATCCTTCCCTCCAGCGTCTGCGGCATACCGGAAGTCTGGTGGTTTAAGATCCCGTCCCGCACCTCTATCGTCAGATTGATGCCTCTCCCGTCCTTCTCCAGAATATCCACGGTGCGCACACTCTGCTCGTTGTGCTTAAAGCCGTAAGGGCACACCCGGTCAAGCGCCCGTTCCCCCGCATGTCCGAAGGGCGTATGTCCCAGATCATGCCCGAGGGCGATCGCCTCCACCAGATCCTCGTTCAGTTTAAGCGCCTTGGCAATGGTCCGCGCCGTCTGGCTTACCTCCAGCGTATGCGTGAGCCTTGTCCTGTAGTGGTCTCCCTCAGGCGTCAGGAACACCTGCGTCTTATCCTTCAGCCGGCGGAAGGACTTGCTATGTATGATCCTGTCCCTGTCCCTCTGAAACACAGGGCGGATATCGCACTGTTCTTCCTCCTTAAGCCTTCCTTGGGAATTCATGCTGAGCATGGCATAGGGACTCAGATACTCCTTCTCCCACTGTTCCAAACTTTCCCGTATATTCATGGCTGTGCCTTTCCTTCTCCTAAAAAAACAACCTTCCTATTCTTATTATTCGCCCCAAATTTCAAAAATCCTTCTTTTATTTATAAAAAACCTATATTTAAGCAATTTATTTTGCGAAATAAATAAGGAGTATTCCGCCATACAGAATACTCCTTATCCCCCTAAGCTCCCCCACAGCCTTCCCGGCTCCATAGAACCCTGCACTGCCAAGGCCGCCTGCTACCGCGCCTGTCAGCACATCCCTCACGAAACCGCCGAGACTAAAGCCGCCCGTTCCGCTGTCATGTCCTGCTCCGCTACGATATCCTCTTCCGCTCCCCAGTCCGCCGGACAGATCAAAGGGATCGGATGCGCCGCACATGCCCTTCGGGTCGCGTCCTGCATTTGTGGGTATTACGGCTCTGTCTGCCTTTTTCCCGAATATCCGCTCTCCTGCCACTCCGTAAGAGCCGACATGTCCCGTGAGATTCTCAAGCCCCGACATCACCGCGCCGGTTCTGGCTCCTCTGAGGAAGGCGTCCTTTACGCCCTTGAGTTCGCCCGTTCCATACAGAACCTCGCTTAAGGCATTCCCTGCCCCGCCGAAGAAACCACCCGTACCGCTCACTTTGATTCGCGCTGTCAGAATATAGTTTACCACATTTTCATAATGATGGCGAACCGCTAAAATTTTATCCTTGACAGGTATATGATACAATTCGACATCCAGACAGGTCTTGATATATCAAAAATCGGAGGTTTCCTTTGACCGCTAACAGTTTTCAGAAACCTCCGATTTTCTTAGTCTAATCTGTTTTAGCTAAGATAGTTTTATATAATCCATGCTCTATATACGTATCAGCAAAGCTACCGATAATTTCCCTAGAATAATCACCTCCCTTTGCATAGGAAATATTCATAATATCTTCCGTAATTCTTTTTAATTCGGCATCTTTTACAACAATATTTTTCCCTTGCAATTTTTTCCTGACAATTTCAGAACATCTGTTAAAGTCATCTCTCTTTGAAAACTGCATCCCTTCCTCCCTTACTCCAACAAATCTTCCAGACTATCTAACACAATCCTCTGATTTGTAACCGCTTGTGTTGCTCCACCTTCACCATATTCTGGAAAATCTTTTGCAACCGGCTCTAACCAATCCGCCTGTCCCCATTCTCCATGAGGTATCCTAAGATCATCTGCAAGCTGTAAGGTATCAAATGTTCCTCTTATCGACGCATCGTGTGGTACTTGAAGCCTTCTTGGTGATGGTATATCAAACCTGTCAAATGTAATATATGTATCACCTTCATTACTAGGTATTACCATTGTTTTCCTTAATTTTGAGATGTATTTTGCTTTTCTTGTCATATATCTATATCCTGTTGCCGGTATCACATCCCCATTAGGTGCGACATAAAAATCTGGTCTTCTGCCGCTGACGGGTATCTCGCCACTTCCACGCCTTACACCGCGCCCAACAACACTCCCCCTGAGCACCTCCACAGCCTTCCCGGCTCCATAGAACCCTGCACTGCCAAGGCCGCCTGCTACCGCGCCTGTCAGCACATCCCTCACGAAACCGCCGAGACTAAAGCCGCCCGTTCCGCTGTCATGTCCTGCTCCGCTACGATATCCTCTTCCGCTCCCCAGTCCGCCGGACAGATCAAAGGGATCGGATGCGCCGCACATGCCCTTCGGGTCGCGTCCTGCATTTGTGGGTATTACGGCTCTGTCTGCCTTTTTCCCGAATATCCGCTCTCCTGCCACTCCGTAAGAGCCGACATGTCCCGTGAGATTCTCAAGCCCCGACATCACCGCGCCGGTTCTGGCTCCTCTGAGGAAGGCGTCCTTTACTCCCTTGAGTTCACCCGTTCCATACAGAACCTCGCTTAAGGCATTTCCTGCCCCGCTTAAAAGGCTCTCGCCGATGTCTACGCGTCCTCAGTCGCTAAGAAACTTTGATATAGACCAGACACCAAGTATTTATAAACGTTATTGTTTTTGTTGAATGGCTTCTCGAACTTCTTTTCCTACAATTCCATAACTTCCCAAACCATAAATACCACAGTATTTAGGTTTTTCCCTTATTTTCTTTCCTTGAATATCAACATACTCCTGCCTAAGTACATCCCAAAAACCAAACTCCAAATTTCTCTCTCTTTCAGATACGGATATGTTCTCCACAAACTCAAAATAGCCCTTAATCCATGGTTGATTATTGACAATTATTGGTGCAATCAATAACTCTCCCTCATCAAAATGCCTTGGTACCACTTTTTCATTGCAAGTACCGTCATATATATATAAGCGTCATACCATTAATAAAAGAATCTGTACTTTTTAAATTTGTCCGTATAACTTTTCCGAAATAGAACAGATTTTTTAGAGGTTGCAAAACAAACACATCTCCCTCCTCCGGGTATTTTAACGACTTCTTCATTGCAATCAATTCCTTAAAAGCCATTTTTAGTTCCTCCATAAATGCATGGTTAGGGGACAACCATCCCCTAACCACATTTTGACCATTTATAAACCTTAACAAAGCAAAGAATATATTTGCTTGATAAAACTTAAATCATCTGGTGTATAACTCACTTTTTTCTTCAAGTCTAATTCCGCCAATACTCCTTTCAGCCCTTTGATTTTTTGCTCATCATCCAACGTTTCAAGAAATGCTAAATCCACCTCATAGTATCTATACATTTCTTCCACACGTTGTACTATAGCCTTGGAATCAATCTCCAATTATCTTCACCTCCAAAAACTCAATAACTTTATCTATGCGAAATTGTTGCGCACCCCCTTCGCCATATTCTGGATAGCTAACTGCAAAAGGCTCTGGAACTGTAGTTGTATTCCCCAATGTTGTTGGAATATACATATCATCAATTACCTGTAAGGTATCAAATGCTCCCCTTATCTTACAGTCACTCCAATTGCCTAAAATCTGAAAAGCCTCGCGTGCTTCCTTTGCAGAATCAAATTTGTCAAAACCAAAATATGTTGTATACTGTCTTCCCGTATTTAATGCATCTGTCGCACCCCAAGATGACATATATCTATAACCCGTAGCTGGTACTGCTACCCCATTAGGTGCGACATAAAAATCTGGTCTTCTGCCGCTGACGGGTATCTCGCCACTTCCACGCCTTACACCGCGCCCAACAACACTCCCCCTGAGCACCTCCACAGCCTTCCCGGCTCCATAGAACCCTGCACTGCCAAGGCCGCCTGCTACCGCGCCTGTCAGCACATCCCTCACGAAACCGCCGAGACTAAAGCCGCCCGTTCCGCTGTCATGTCCTGCTCCGCTACGATATCCTCTTCCGCTCCCCAGTCCGCCGGACAGATCAAAGGGATCGGATGCGCCGCACATGCCCTTCGGGTCGCGTCCTGCATTTGTGGGTATTACGGCTCTGTCTGCCTTTTTCCCGAATATCCGCTCTCCTGCCACTCCGTAAGAGCCGACATGTCCCGTGAGATTCTCAAGCCCCGACATCACCGCGCCGGTTCTGGCTCCTCTGAGGAAGGCGTCCTTTACTCCCTTGAGTTCGCCTGTTCCATACAGAACCTCGCTTAAGGCATTCCCTGCCCCGCTTAAAAGGCTCTCGCCGATGTCTACACGTCCTCTGCTGATTCCCTGCTCTAAGGCGCTTCCAACGGTTCCCGCCGCGAAATCTGTGGCGAAGGCTCCCAGTACGCCCACGCCGCTTCCTACCAGCGCGCCCTTCGATCCACGCTGTCAAAATATAGTTTACCACATTTTCATAATGATGGCGAACCGCTAAAAACTTTATCCCTACAAGTGTATGATACAATCTGACGCCCAAACAAGGCACATATCTACGTCGCCGCGCTCCCGCTCCGTTCCAAGCGTAGCAGATGCTAAACTCGTGAGTTGCTTCGCAACTCAGAACCTCGTTAAGCACTGACGCTTTCCAAGGCGTTCCTTAAGATATGTGCCCTGTCTGAGCTGGGTATAAATATAACAAAAATCGGAGGCATTCTCTGACCATTTTAGTCTATAGAACACTCCGATTCTTGCTGAGAGATAATACTCCAAATGTTTACTGATATTTAAAGAAAGGCTTTACGATAAAGTCCACATTCAATTCTTTTAGCTTATCAATCCCCTCTTTAATTTTTGGCGCTTTCGCTTTTAGTATACATACTTCTTTTTTTTCAAGCATTTCTTTCGCTCTGAGAAAATTAACACTAGCAAGTTCTGCTATCACTCTTATTCTCTCTACATTTATTATCGAGATGTTTCTTATGTAAAGGCTGTACTCTGTAGCATCAACATCTATTTCAGGAAAGTATGTTGTGACGACACCCCATCCACAAGTAGGACATGCCCATCCCTGTGTAAAATGTTCAGCATCAATAGTTCTAATCATTTTTCCTCCACATTTTTCACATACCATTCTGATTTCCTCCCGGCATAAATAGCTTGAATTTTCCAATATTTTTTCTATTGGGCAACGCAAATTTGTTCATTCCCGCAACAAAATACTCACCACTCGGAGTTGCCCACAAATAGTTTGTAGGCGCGTAGACTTTCACATTCAGCCTATTGGCTAAATTTTGTGCGAATCCATCATTTGCTGCTCCAGTATTACAAGATAGCAATCTAATATCCTGACCTTTATAACCATCTGCTTGTTGAATTAAGCGAGCTGCAGTTCTGTGATTTACCAACATGTGCTGTCCATTATGAGTAATCAGTATTCCGTCGGTTTGACCATGAGCAATAACATCATAGTATCCTCTGACATCCACGTCTTCTCTACGACTAATATACTTAGCAAAGCTGTCATTTGCATCCATAAAAGTTGCGTCTCCAACAGACAATTTTTTCCTTCTACGCCCAGCAACACTCCCCCTGAGCACCTCCACAGCCTTCCCGGCTCCATAGAACCCTGCACTGCCAAGGCCGCCTGCTACCGCGCCTGTCAGCACATCCCTCACGAAACCGCCGAGACTAAAGCCGCCCGTTCCGCTGTCATGTCCTGCTCCGCTACGATATCCTCTTCCGCTCCCCAGTCCGCCGGACAGATCAAAGGGATCGGATGCGCCGCACATGCCCTTCGGGTCGCGTCCTGCATTTGTGGGTATTACGGCTCTGTCTGCCTTTTTCCCGAATATCCGCTCTCCTGCCACTCCGTAAGAGCCGACATGTCCCGTGAGATTCTCAAGCCCCGACATCACCGCGCCGGTTCTGGCTCCTCTGAGGAAGGCGTCCTTTACTCCCTTGAGTTCGCCTGTTCCATACAGAACCTCGCTTAAGGCATTCCCTGCCCCGCTTAAAAGGCTCTCGCCGATGTCTACACGTCCTCTGCTGATTCCCTGCTCTAAGGCGCTTCCAACGGTTCCCGCCGCGAAATCTGTGGCGAAGGCTCCAAGTACGCCCACGCCGCTTCCTACCAGCGCGCCCTTCGCCGCGCCTACCACTGCGCCGTTTGCCGCCGCACCTGCGGCTTTTCGCCAGTTAAACTTCCCGCCGTCCATGAGCTGGGATGCCGCGTTTCCGAGGAATCCCGCCGCACCGCCGAAGAAACCGCCGAGTCCTGCTCCCACGAGGATATTTGCGATCTCTCCTGTGGGATCGTTGTAGTTGACCGGGTCATTATCGCAGTACGGATAAGGGTTTATGCTTCTCTTAACCGGGTCGGGCGAGAGCATCCTGCCCTGCGCACTGTCGTAGAATCTTGCCTGCGCAAAGTACTTACCGATTACGGGATCGTAGATGTAGTTTGCAAAACGTATGTCTGTAGCTGCTTCCGGGGAAGGCTGTGTCTCCACCCTGCCCCATGCGTCGTGTCCCGTGCGCCAGTCGGCATTGCCCTGCGCATCCGCAGTGTATAAGGGACTTCCCCAGAGATCGGGCATTTCGTACATATGCCCTGCCGCGGTAGTATAGCCAAGGCGTTCATAGGTTCTGCCGTATACGGCTTTGGTGACGCTGCCGCCGTCGTGGTATGCCATCAGGTCATTGTTTGTGCCTCCCAGAAAATCGGGCACATAGGCAGTTGTCTTTACCTGTGGCGCTTCTGTCCCCGGAAGGGTGACAGTATGGGCAATCCGCATGTTCAGAGCATTGTAGGTATAGTCTGTCTGTGCCCCGGTAAGAAGATTTTTGCCCGTCGCCATACGGTTTGCGGTGTCGTAGACATACTGCCGGATCAAGGCATCTCCCTGTCTTTCTTCTGTCAGATTCCCCCTTTTATCATAGGTGTAGCTGTAAGCCGCGCCGTCCTGCTCCATGGAGACAAGTCTGTTCATGGCGTCGTAGGTGTACACTGCCTTCCCGTCATTGTTGACTGACCACGCTGTACGGTTCCCCAGCGGGTCATAGCTGTAGCTCTCCCGTGTCGTTCCCTCTGTGCAGGAAAGCAGGCGTCCTGCGGGATCGTAGGTGTACACAGTATTGTATACGGGCGCGTCCACGCCGCTCTGTCTGCGCAGACCGAGCATACGCCCCATCGGGTCATAGGCAAAATCCACATCCATGACTGCGCCGTCGTCTGCCATATATTTTGCCATAGACGGCATCCCATCAAGGCGATAGCGGTAAGTGGCTTTGCTGCCCGGCTGCACCATGGAAAGGAGATTCCCCGCCGCGTCATAGGTGTACTGCGTGCCCCTGCCTTCCGCATCCGTCACGCCGGTCAGACGGTGATTCCCGTCATAGGTATAGTTTACCACACTTTCGTCGGGATAGCGAATGGCAGTTCTGTTCCCAGCGGAATCATATGTATAGCCGACTGTACGCCCATTGTGGTCGGTCACACCGGTCAGTCTTCCCAACACATCGCGCTCCATGGTCATGACGCCGTTCCAGTCCTGCATCTCCACCAGCTCACCGCGCTTATTGTAACGGAAAGCTGCCTGTCTGCCGTCATGGTAAGTCATCTGCAGGGGCTGGTCGTTGAGGTCGTATGTCACGGTTGTTACATTGCCGTCCTCATCCGTGATCCCGACCGGGTTGCCGTTACCATCGTAGGTATAGCTTCTCTCCTCCTCCACAGGGTTTATCATACGGATCATGCATCCCCTCTTATCATACTGATAGATGGCTGCATGGGACACTTCCCCGTCCTCTGATACGCATTCCTTAATCTGCCGGTTCATGGCGTCATATTCATAGACAGTGATATTTCCAAGCGGATCTGTCACCCGAACCAGATTGCCGCAGGCGTCATAGGCATATGTAGTCACATTTCCACAGGCGTCTGTCACTGTCCCGATCTGTCCGTTCGGCGTGTAGGTGAATGTTATGCTGTCCCCTTCCGGATTTGTGACCTTCGTCACCTGCCCCAGCGCATCACGAGTATAGGTCATATCGCCGCCCAGCGCATCCGTCACCTTCGTCACCTGTCCTGCCGCATTATAGGTATAAGTAACCGTATTGCCCTCCGGATCTTTTCTGCCGGTCAGATTGCCCGCAGGAGAATAGGTATATACAGTCACATTGCCTGCCGCGTCTGTCTGCGTCAGCACTCTTCCCATGTTGTCATAGGTAAATTCCAGACTGTGCTCCGACGCGTCTGTCATCTTTAACAGCCGCCCCATATCATCATACTGGTAAGTTGTCTGCGCACCCTCCTTGTCCGTAACCTTCGAGACTTTTCCCGTGTTGGTATACGCAAGTGTCAGACTGTCGCCATTCTGGTCCGTAACGCCTGTCATACGGTTGAGGGCATCATAATCGTAGCTCCAGTTGTTGCCGTTGGCATCGGTGAAGGAAATCATGTTGCCTGCCGCATCATAGCCGCAGCTTTTCACATGCCCCTCCTCGTCCACACTCTTTATGATACGGTTCAGGCTGTCGTAAGTGTACGACTTAACGCCACCCAGAGGATCGGTTTCGCTGACCAGATTGCCGTTTGCATCATAGCACAGCGTACTTCTTCCTCCTCTGGCATCCGTGACAGCTGTCATCCTCCCTGCCGCGTCATATTCGCAGGTCGTAGTCTGTCCCAGCGCATCAGTCACTGCCGTGAGGCGGTTGTTGGCGTCAAACACAAAGCTCCTACTGTTTCCTTCCGCATCCGTGATTTTCGTGCAGTTGCCGTTCGCATCATACTGGTAGAGGGTTTTTCCGCCGTCCGGCGAAGTAACCTCCGTCATGTGACCGGCTTCATTGTAAACACAGACGGTCCTGTTGTTTTCCGGGTCGGTCACTTCCGTCAGATTGCCGTCCGCGTCATAGACCGCCTCCTGCACTGACTCATCCGGCGCCTCCACCGCAATGACCTGCCCCGTCCCGTCATACGTATAACGGGTGATTCCTGCCGCCGTTGTCTCCGTAAGCAGCCTGTTTTCCTCATCATAGGTATAGGTTGTAACGTTCCCGTCCTCGTCTGTTCTGGTCAGCAGATTGCCCGCCTGATCGTAAGTGAAACTCACGCTGTTTCCCAGAGCGTCCGTCACGCTGATGACGCGCCCCTGCGCATCATAGGTATAGGTAGTCTGACGTTCTAACGGATCGGTGACGGTCTTTACATGCCCCATGGTGTCATAGACATACTGCAGAATACCACCTGCCGCATCGGTAACCCGCGTCAGCCGGTCCGCCGCGTCATAGGCATATGCCGTCACATTGCCGTTTCCGTCTGTCCGGGTTGTGGTATTACCTCTCACGTCATAGGTATAAGCCACTTCCTCATCCATGGGATTCTTTTCTCCAACCAGATAACCGCGCTCATCATATACAAACTGATAGGCGTTCCCCACAAAGTCTGTTACCAGTGAAAGCTGTCCCATCCCGTTGTATTCCATACGCTGGCTGTTGCCCCGTCTGTCCGTGATACCTGTACGATTGCCATTCTCGTCGTAGGAAAAGAGAACCTCGCCGTCCGCGTCCGCAATCTTGAGCAGATCCCCGGCTGCGGAGTACTGATAAGATACGGTCTTTCCTGCAGGAGAAGTGTAGGAAACAAGTCTGCCGATGGCATCATGGACATATCTGCTGACATTGCCAGCCGGATCGCCTGCCTCTTTCAGATGTCCTGCCTCGTCGTAAGCATAGCTCCATACATTCCCGATCCTGTCAGTCCATGTGATCAGGTTATCCTCCTCGTCATAAGTGTAGGAGCCGCTGTTTCCGCGCTCGTCCTGCACGCTGATCAGATTATTTCTGTCGTCATATGTATACCGGCTTTCGGTGCCGTCCCGGTTTACGATCCTGACAGGCAGCCCTCTGTCATTATAAGAAACCTGCTCCTTCGTTCCATCGGGGTAAGTGACACAGTTCATGCGTCCGCACGCATCATAGGACATCTTCGTGCTGTTCCCGAGCGCATCTGTCTGCTCTGTCAGCCTGCCGTTCTCATCATAACCGTTATGTATCCCGGCTCCTGCCAGTTCCACATCCGTGATGCGTCCATTCACATCATACAGATAGGTTGTGCTGTTTCCCGTCTCGTCGATAAATACCGTTTTTTTGTTTTCCCAGTCATACGTTACAGCGCTTTCACCCCTGCCAGCCGTGTTCTGCCGGACCACTCTGCCATACGCATCATACGTATTTGTCAGATAAACCTGTCCCGCAAAATCTGCAATGGTCGAAAGAAGACCTGCCTCATAGACAAAGGATATGGATTTGCCCGCAGAGTTACCGATCGCTGTCAGATGACCTTCCCGATAGGTGAAGGCTGCTGTATTCCCATGGCTGTCCGTCGCCTCAGACAGATGTCCTCCTGTATAGGAAAGAGTCAGGCTGCTTCCATGCCTTCCCTTAATCTGTGTAATCTGTCCTGTCTGATTTTTCTCAAATCGATATTTCACCAGCCCGTTTTCCACGATCTGCGCAAGAACGAGGTCACTGTCAAACACATACTCCGTGCCGTCCTGTTTCCCGACCACATAAGAGGCATCCTCCCTCTGTTCCATGGCGTAGATGGTTCCGGCGCCGTCTGCCGCGCGGAAGGAGGCGTCTTCTTCCTTCAGGAAAGGAATCACCGCTCCATAAGGCGTGCTGAAATACGCATACTCCGCATCCATATACAGCAAATAATTCAGTTCATGCGTCCATCCTGCTCCCAGTGCGGTGTCAAACGCGTCCCTGTCGGAATCATACATAAGCGTGAGGTGCAGCTTATCCTTTCCGTAATCCTCCAGACATGTGTAACTCCAAAGGAAAGCGCCGGTCAGCGCATTGACAGGGTCGTTCCCCGTATAGGAAATCCTGCCATCCGTATAGGCGCTTTCGGAAGCCCTGTCCGCCAGACCATTCTTTTTACTGATATCCGTCCTTACGCTTCCCGGCGCACTGTAACGGCTGGACCCCTCCGCGTTATTTGCCCTCGCACGGTATGTATGCTCCGTATTCGGTCTTAAACCTGAGAATACCTTACAAATCCGACCTGCTGCCACGGGATCTTCCCCGGACACGTGATAAACGGTTCCGTCAAATGTAATGTCATAATCCGCCGCATCCGCTACCGGCGGGAAACTCACGATCACACTGTTGAATCCGGTCTGCGCCGTGACATCCGAAGGGACGGCAGGTCCAACGGCAACCGTGGTGATAGTCTTTCTCGCCGTGTATGCACTGTTTCCACCGGCATTGTACGCACATACGCTGTATTCATAATCCGTATCAGGCTCCAATCCGGTCACGGTTTTGGAGGTACCCGTTACGCTTTGGGTTGCGCCGTTAAAACGGAGTCTGTAGCCGTCAGCCCTGCTCACGCTCCCCCACGAAACCGTCACGGAGTCGGTAGTCGCTGTTGCCTGCACATTCGCAGGTTTTTCCGGCGGCGCCATCGTCGTTTTCACGGAATATACCGGGGAGTAGGCGCTGGTTCCCGCGTCATTTTTGGCACGCACCTGACATTTATAGGTGGTCTCCGGGCGCAGCCCCGAAACTGTCTTTGATGTCCCTGTCGTATTATATACAGTTCCGTTAAATAACAGGTCGTAGCTCTTCACCTTCGACATATACTTCCAACTCACGGTGACACTGGTGGAATCAGCTCTGAAGCTGATGTCTGTCGGTACATCCGGCGCCTTCAATAAGGTTTTCACCGTCATATACGGAGAATAGCTGCTGCGTCCTCCCTCATTGACAGAACGTATCTGATATCTGTAGCTGGTATCGTCCTTAAGCCCTGTCACCTTATGGGATGTCCCTGTCACCGTATATGTCTTGCCGTCGAAATAGAGTTCATATTCCGTTGCACCCGGCACCGCATTCCATGTAAGCGTAACCGCATCCGCAGCAGCAGTCGCCTTAGCCGTCGGGTATGTGGCAGGCGCATAGGGCAATGTCTTTACTGTCTTAACCGGGCTGTAGGAGCTGGAGCCGTCTGTAGTGTTCACGCGGATCTGGTAGTTATAAGATGTATTCGCCGTCAATCCTGAAATCGTCTTACTTGTACCCGTCACCCGGTAGGTTGTCCCGTTAAACAGGAGATCGTAATTGGATGCTCCGCTGACCATATCCCATTTCAATGTGATAGTCGTTTGCGACCGCGTTTCCTTTACGGTTTCCGGCGGCATAGATGTCGTCCTAAGCGTCTTCGCACGGCTGTAAGAGCTGGAACCGTCCGCGTTATTGGCACGGATCCGATAGCTGTAGGAAGTGTTCGGTTTCAGCCCTGTCACTCTGTGGGAAGTGCCATTTACGCGATAAACCTTGCCATCAATCTCCAGATCATAGCTGGTCGCTCCTGCCACCGACGCCCAACTCACAGTGACCGATTCCTCATCCGAAGAAGCTATCGGATTAGTGGGCGCCTTCGGAGTTGTCCGTACTTTTTTCTCTGGTCCATACTCGCTGACACCGTCTGCATTTTTCGACCGAACCCTGTACGCATATTCCGTATTTTCCCTCAGTCCGGTAAATGTTCTGGAAGGTGCTGTTGTACCGTAAGTACTTCCGTTAAACTGAATATCGTAGCCTGTTGCGTCACTGACAGCGTCCCATTTCACGGTAACAGTATTTTCTGTTGTCTCCCCCAGCATATTGTTCGGAATATCCGGCATTTTCGCCAATGTTTTGATTGTTTTAGCCGCACTATAGCTGCCAACGCCGTCCAAACTCCTAGAAGCAACCTGATAAGTATAAGTTGTCTTCGGCTTCAACCCTCCATATGTCGTGGAAGTGGTGTTCTCGAGCCCGTATACCTCATCGTCGTTCAAACGGATCAGATACCCGATCGCTCCTGTCACCTTGTTCCAACTGACGGTTACAGAATCCCCGGTACTCGAAGCCGTCACGGAAGCGGGCGCTTTGGGCGGCGTAGCCACCGTTATCTGGTCTGTGTAGGCGCCTGCCACATCCGCATTTCTGGCGCGAACCTGAAAAGTATAGCTTCTTCCGGCAGTCAGCCCCGTAATTTCCTTGGAATTGGCTGTCGTGCTGTAGGTTTTCCCATTAAACAGGACATCATATCCGACTGCGCCGCTCACTTTATTCCAACTAATGGTCGCAGATGTCTCTGTCGCCTTCTTTTTAATTCCCATAGGTATCGCCGGAGCGACGGGCGGAGTCTTAACGGTCTGCGTCGCGCTGTACGGGCTTGTCTGTTTTGCTCCCCTCGCCCTTACCGCTATCGTATGGCTTGTCTTTGGCGTAAGCCCGGTAAAAGTCTTGGACAATGTGGTTACATTGTAAACCTTGTTGTCAAACAGAATGTCATAGCTCCTGGCGCGTGCAACAGCGCTGAAATTCACAATAATCCGCGTAGATTCCGCTGTAATTTTAACGTTCTGTGGAACATCCAGCGGTTTGTTGTCATAGAAGTCGTAGGGGATCAGAATTCGTTTTGCGTCTCCTCCAATTTTGATATTTCCACCAATCTCAGTAACCAGAACATCATACTGTTTACCCGCAGGCAGATTTGCCATGGTTGTATATGAATCCCCGTGCCAGTCATCATTCCTTTCGACAGCATAACTTAATCCCACCGTTGTGACATACACTTTCTGCTTTTCCACACCCGGAAGAATAATCCAGTTAGCCGTAATAGATCCATCGTCATTCAGCGTTAAATTCAACTTAATATCATTATTCGGTATCACTGACATAATAAAATCTCCTTTTCATTTTGATAGTATTTAGCCGGCTATCTTATAAAAAGGAGATTTCTCTTTCTTTGTAAACATGAAAATCTGCTTATCTGTCAAGTTTTATAGGGTCATACTTTTCGATATAATCATGTATCAGGGATTCCGCATAACCCTGTGCCGTCGCATAGCCGCATTCCTGCAAATACCGTGCCGCAAGAGTATAATCCGTGCATCCGATTACCGGTGCATACCTCAATGTTCTTCCCCCGTCTGTGCTTCTTTCCGCGATGTAAGTGTTATGATCCAAAACAGACTCTTCCCAACTGTCATACGCACGCCACTGTGTCTGTTCCACCGTATAATAACTTCCGTCCGCATTCTGCTCCAGTGCGTCTTTCACATAGATCATGCCTCCCCACCCGTTCTTTTTGATGCCGAACAGGGCATTCGCCTTCCTCGCCAGCTCTAAAGTTCCCCAAGCCGACTCCTTGATCGCCTGCGCAACTACCACAGACGGCAGTATAATCCTGCGCTGCTGCCAGTCCTCACATGCTGTTTTACCTACAAGCTTCATAAACCTTTCTTTTTCGTGCTCAGTCTTTTTGCCTTTTTCGAGCATAGTTTCACGGATCGCCTCATAAATCACATGTGCTACTGTCTCCTGTGCCCCCATACGTTCGTAAATTTCCACATCTCTTTCACTATCACAGAAACATACTTCGATCAACAAAGCTTTTGCTTTTGTCCTGCGTATCACATAGAGCCCGCTCCCATCTTTCACACCACGATTTGAAAACCCCAGCTTTTCAAAATTTGTACATATTGCCGTCGCGACGGAATGCTTTTTCCCTTCGTATGTATAAACTTCGGTTCCCTGTGCCCTATGCTCTTTCGACGCATTAAAGTGAATACTGATAAACAGGTCCAAAGACGACTGATTTGCTATTTCCACTGTTTTTTCAAGATATGCTTCCTGCGATGCCGCCCTTTCAACGGTACAGTTTACCACGCTGACGCCCGCATCCGTAAGCATTTTCATCAAAATATTCCCGACAAGCCTCGTATGTTCCGATTCTCTGATTACTCCGACTGCACCTATTCCCGGTCCTTCCAAAGTATGACCGCAATTAATTCCTATTGCCATATTAAATTCCCCCTTTATTACAAAAGAGCAATATCTGGTAAAAATGTAAATATCCGAAAATATATTTAAGAAATGTCCGGCGGACTAAAAAGACCGCCCGGTAACAGGATTGTCCTCTGCTATCGGGCGGTCAATGCCACTTCTTTCTCATTTTGTCGGCTTATTTGTGTAATATCAATATCCGTGGAATGCTTTCGCAATTCCTTATCTGCAAATATCGTAAATAAACTCCGCATTCTTGTCCATCGCCTCGTAGGCGGTCTTAAGGGGCGACATCTGGAACACATGCCACATCCCCTTGAACACGTCCATCTTCACACTGACATTATCTTTTAAGAGTTTTTTGTAGAGCATCGCTGAATCGTCGTGCAGGATCTCATTGCTCCCCACCTGAATATACGTGGGCGGAAATCCCTCATAATCCCCGAACAGGGGCGAAATCAACGGGTCTGTCAGCTCCTGCCCCGCCGCGTAGTTCTGTATCATCTGCTCCAGATAAGCTGCGTTCAGGACAGGGTCGATCTCCGCCTTGGTCATATGGGACTTGCCGGAAGCCGTCAGATCCGTCCACGGCGACATGAGCACAAGTCCCCTCGGCATCAGCCGTCCCTCGCTTTTCAGCTTGAGACAGAGGGAGAGCGCCAGATTGCCTCCCGCGGAATCTCCCGCCAGAATCACATCCCTCGCACCGTACCCCAGAAGCATCAGATAATCCCAGACCTGCATGGCGTCCTGCGTCGCCGCCGGATAAGGATTTTCGGGCGCCAGTCTGTAATCAAAGCTGAGCACATCCATGGAGGTGGAGGACGCCAGTTTCGTCGTCAGCGTTCTGGCGTACAGACTGCTGCCCGTGGAATAGCCGCCGCCGTGACAATACAGAATGATATATTTCTTCATGTGCGCCCGGTTTACGGTAATCCACTCCCCATGAATCGTGCCGCCCTCCTCCCTGCGCGCGGCAATCTCCACATCCTCCACAATCACATCCCGGCTGTTCCCTAAAAGAGCGCCGAAATGATCCTGCGACTGGCGGTGCTTCTCGATATCCACGTTCTCCACCACACCGTGCATCCGCTTGATCAAATTCATCAACCCGGCGTTCTTTTTCTCTATCCTGTCTGTTTTTCCCATAGTTCCTCCGCTCTTCTCCGTTTCCCGGTGCTGCGTCCGTTTTTCCGCGCGCTCCTTAATATGCAACAATTTTACCATAAATTTGGGAATTTGTGGTATACTTATTCCATGCACAGACAAGAAACGAAAAAGCAAGTGAATAAACCTGCCGTCCGGAACAGGAAGGACGTCTGGTATAAGCTGGATCTGTCGGCCACCGTTTATCCCACCCTGCAAAGGCGGGATTTCTCCTCGGTATACCGTCTCAGCGTAAAATTAAAGGAAGCGGTGGATCCTGTCCTTTTACAGCAGGCGCTGGATCTTACGCTGCCCCGTTTCCCCACCTACAAAGTGGCGATCCGCAAAGGACTGTTCTGGCGTTATCTTGAGCCGAACAACAGACCCGGTCCCTTCGTGCAGGAAGATATCAAAAACCCGTGTATGCCCATGCACTTTAAGAGTAACAATCGTTATCTTATCAGAATATACTACTTCGGCTGCCGCATCTCCCTTGAGGCGCACCACTGTCTCGGCGACGGCACCGGCGGCATGAGCCTTTTGCAGACGCTGACCGCCGTATATCTGGGGCTGCAGGGGCACAAAATAGCCCCCTCCGGCTTCGTGTTAAAGCTGGACGAGGAGCCTGACCCGGGCGAGCTGGAAGACTCCTACATGCGCTATGCCACGGCGAAAGTCAAACCGCCGCGCCCGGCGGAAAAAACCTACCGCGTCCGGGGCACGAAGGAGCCCTTCTACACCCTGAACATCATAAACGGGGTTTTGTCTGTCCGGGAAGTCATGGCTGCGGCTAAGAAATACGGCGCAACCATCACGGAATATTTAAACGCCGTACTGCTCTACGCCCTGCTGCAGAAGCAGCAGCAGGAATTTCACCTGACATACAAACCCGTCAGGATTGCCATGCCCGTAAATCTGCGCCGTTTCTTTCCTTCCAGAACCTTGCGCAATTTTATCACCATGGTATATCCATCCATCGACCCCCGCCTCGGCGACTACACCTTTGAGGAGATCGTGACCGAGGTACACAATTTCATGCGTTATTATATAAACGCGAAATTCCTGTGCGGCGATATCACCACCAACGCCGCCACCAAGCACAACTTTCTGATACGCATTGTGCCCCTTTTTATCAAGGATTTTGTAGTGCGCACCTTCTACACCCGCGTGCAGGACAAAAATTCCTCCGCCGGGCTCACCAACATGGGCGCGCTGGCAGTCCCGGAGGATATGAAACCGTTTATCGACCGTTTCGATATCTACATGGGACAGCCCTTTTCCTCCCGCACCAACTGCGCCATCATCAGCTTCGGGGATATCCTGACCATCAACTTCGCCAGCAGTATCGTGGAGAGCGACGTGGAACGGCATTTCTTCCGCAAACTGGTGCAGGACGGCATCCATGTAAAGATAGAGAGCAACCGTTCGTCGGAAACATTATAACACCCGTTATGAACCTTCCGGCGTCGTGTCGCATACAATTAAATCTCGATTTAAGAAAGGATAATCTATGTCATACTGTGTAAACTGCGGTGTGGAACTGGAAGCTTCCCTGCGGGAATGCCCGCTGTGCCACACGCCTGTTGTAAACCCGGTCGAAGCAGGAAAAGAGTTCCCGCCTTCCCCCTATCCCGTCAACAAAGGACAGGTGGAGGTCGTCAAGAGAAAGGATCTCGGCATCCTGCTCTCGGTTGTCCTGATCGCCACGGGCGGCACCTGCCTGCTGTTGAATCTGCTCGTATTCTATCGCTCCCTCTGGTCCCTTCTGGTGATCGGCATCTGCATCTGCCTGTTTGTATTCACCTTCCCGGTGGTATTCTACAGCAAAATGCCGTTCTTTATCTCGCTTTTTGCGGACGGGATGGCAGTCGCGGTATATCTGTACATGATCGCCTATCTGACCCCCTCCACCGCATGGTTCTGGGAACTGGGACTGCCCATCGTTGCGCTTGTCACGCTGGGCATGGAAGTCTTTACCCTGCTCGCAAAAAAGGTGCCCTTCACGATTCTTTCGGGCGCCCTGTGCCTGTTTATCGAGATTCCCCTGTTCTGCACCGCTCTGGAACTGATGATCCGCCGCATGATCCAGTCGCCGCTCAGGCTCACATGGTCCGCCGTGGTACTGACCGTCTGCGTCATCATCGACGTGGCGCTCGTCACGATCCTCGTAAAAAAACGCCTGCGCAACGAGGTGCGCAGACGCCTTCACTTCTGAGTGTTTATTTGCTGTACCTTGCTTCCGCGTCCTCTAAAGACTGGTAGCCGTAAAACGCGGTTTCATTGGCGATGGTCTGTTTTAACAGACTCTCGCCCTTTTCTTTTGCCTCCTCCGTCTCCTTTAAGATCAGCGAGAGCGTCCTCATGGAATAGGTGTAAAGCTCGCCGCGGAGATAACTCTCCATGGAGGAACCTGCCATAATGCCGTCCTCCGCGGTAGTCGCCACCCTGCCCCGCTTTCGCAGATTCGGATACTCCTTTGCCATCCTTGCGTCCCACTCCAGATTGACTGCTATAATCCGTTCCACGATCTCCTTCTTCTCGGACACGTCGGGTAGATGCCCCTTAATCTCCTCAAATTCCTCCGGGTAGGTGCTCTCCATCATCCACCCGTATTTCTCAAAAACCGGGTTTCTGCCCTCCTCTGCCGCCGCACGGCAGTCCGCCTGATAGCTCAGAAGCACCTCGTCAGAGTAAACCATCCACTGGCTCATGCGCATCTTAAAAAAGGTGTCGGGATCGTCCTGACAGGACGCCCTGCCGCCCGTATTGTAGACCTGCTGGAACAATTCCCACTCCATCTGCGCTATGTCAAATATCAACTGTTCCCGTTCGCTGACCTGTGCCATGATACGCTGTCCCCTTTCAGCCGGTCTCTATTCTTCCGGCTCTGCAATGCTGTCCGCCGTTTCCTCTTCAGCCGCCGTCAGATATGCCATGATCTCTCTCGGCGTACCGCCGGAAAGCGCCTCCGCATACGACGCGCTGGAGGTGACAAGGGTCTCTCCCTCCACTGTTATGTAAACCGCATCAGCATCATAGTTTGCTAAAAATGTATTGACAATGGAAGAGATGATAATGCACTCCGCCTCCGTGGACATGGTCAGCAGATACTCGCGAAAGCTCCCCGAGATATCCAGATACAAGAGCTTTTTCCCCTCTTCTTCCCTCTCCACCATGGAGAGCGCCTTCGTGTTAAGCAAGGGCACAATATTGTGTTTTGCCAACGCATTCAAAAGCACGTCCGGCGTAATCTCCTCCGCTGTGATTTCCTCCTGCATCAGATCGGAATCCACATTTTTTCCGTAGCAGATCACCGCCTTCTCCCGTGCATTATCCATCTCCACTGTCCCGTTATCCGCCGCTGTTTCCGGCTCCTTATCCTGCGCTGCTTCCTCTCCTTCCCGCTCTTTTACGGTTTCCTCTTCCGGCTCTTCTTCCAATAAATATTCCAAAGAGTTGACAAGTATATCCTTTGATGACATCTCCGGCACGACGATCTCTTTCGTCGTCACCGTCACGTCCGACACCCTGCCGCAAGCCGTCAACAGCATGACAGCCAGAAGCGCAAGCGCCGCCATGTTACGCTTTTTCATAATTTTCCTCCCCGAATGCAAAACCTCTGAATCGCTTTATTTTATCACACCGCATCCGAAAAGTAAATTAGCTATTTATTCCTTTACCGTGCGCCCGGACTTCATCACTTCGAGCAGCGAAAAATCGCCGTCCGCAATCAGGATATCCGCACGTCTGCCCGGACAGAGAACACCACACTCTTCAGAAAGTCCGACTGCCTGCGCCGGATTGTGCGTGGCAGCCCTGACTGCCGCCTCCTTGGGAACGCCCATCCGGATCGCCGTTCTCATGCAGTCATACAGGTTGGTGGCGCTGCCCGCAATGGTGCCATCTTTCAATAACGCCCGGTTGCCTTTCACGGTCACCGGCTGTCCGCCCAGCGCGTACTCTCCGTCCTCCATGCCTGTCGCCATCATGCTGTCGCTGACTAAAACCATCCGCTCTGCCCCGAAAAGTTTGAACGTGCTCTTCACCACACACGGATGAATGTGGATACCGTCGCAGATCAGCTCCACTCTGGTCTCTTCGTTCTCCGCCGCCGCGCCGATCACACCCGGTTTCCTGTGGGTGAATGGCGGCATCGCATTGTAGAGATGGGTCACATGATGCGCCCCCGCCTCCATTGCCTCCTTCGCGGTCTCATAGTCCGCGCAGGTGTGCGCGATGGAAAACCGGAAGGCATCCCGGCAGTCCCGGATACAGTCCATGGCGCCCTCGGTCTCCGGCGCGATCGCCACCATGCGGATCATCCCCTTCGCCGCCTGCTGCAGCTTCTCAAGCATCTGTCTGTCCGGCGTTCTGATATAAGCCGGATTCTGCGCACCCTTTTTCTCCTCGGAGATAAAAGGCCCTTCCAGATAAATGCCCCGCAGGACATCCTTTAAGGGAATACCCTCCTCCAGAACTTCCGTCTCCGCTGCCTCTGCGCCTGCCGCACAGATGCCCAGAAGCTGCTCCTCGGAAAGCGTCATCGTTGCCGGGCAGATCGTGGTAGTGCCGTGAGTCATCTCATAGGATGCGATGGCGCGTACCGCCTCCGTCGTGCCGTCGCAGAAGTCGTAGCCCGCACAGCCGTGGAAATGAATATCAACCAGTCCCGGAAGGATGTAAGTCTGCGCCTCCTTCTCTGAAAGCACGCCAGCTTCGACATGCTCTACCTTCTCAATCCGTTCCCCCTCTACCGTAATCTCTCCCGGCTCAAAACACATCCTGTCCGTATACACCATCCCTCTTAGTACACGCATTCCACCCACTCCTTTCCCAATTTTTCATGCTACAAACAGAGGCAGTACCGCATGTATCCTGCCTCTGTCAGTTCCTGATCCTGCTTTTTCATAAGCAGATCATAAAATACTACACTTAATCTTTAGAAGCCCGCAAGAGCCGCCTCATCCCCTACCAGAATCACATCCTTGTGAAGCTGTAACACAGATGCCTGCACTTCGGGGGTAATCGGACCCTGAAACGCCTTCTTCACGATCTCACGTTTGCCTTCCCCTGTGACGATCACAATGATCTTCTTCGCCTGCATAATGGATCCGATACCCATAGTATACGCTTCCGTGGGCACTTCATCCATAGAACTGAAAAACCGCGCGTTGGCTTCTCTCGTGGTATCCGAGAGGGTCACACAGTGGGTCTCCTTCTCAAAAACGCTGCCCGGCTCGTTAAAGCCGATATGCCCGTTGTGTCCCAGACCCAGAACCTGCAGGTCAACCCCGCCGTGAACCCTAATGATCTCCTCATAGTCCCGGCACGCCTTCTCCTTGTCGGGTTCCAGACCGTCCGGCACATAGGTGTTTTTCTTGTCAATATTTATTTTGTCAAACAGATGCGTATTCATAAAATACCGGTAGCTCTGGTCATTTTCCGGGGAAAGCCCTTTGTACTCATCCAGATTGATGCTGTGCACCTTGGAAAAATCCAGATCCCCCTGCTCATACCGTCTGATCAGTTCCTCGTAGGTGCCGATGGGCGTAGACCCCGTCGCCAGCCCAAGCACACAGTCGGGCTTCATAATCACCTGCGCCGAAATGATGTTCGCCGCTATGCGGCTCGCATGGTCGTAATCCTTTGCACAATAAACTCTCATTCTTTGTTACCTCCATTCTGTTCCGTTCCCCAGTGGGTGTTCCGATATTCCCCGGCGGACATTCCCTCCATCTTCTTAAATACACGGGAGAAATGCGCCAGATCCTGAAATCCCACCTGTTCCGCCACGTCGCAGATTCTCAGGGACGGATCCTTTAACAGTTCCTTCGATTGATCCATGCGGGCGCCGTTTAAGATATCGGAAAATGTCTTCCCGGTATGCTTATTTAATAGTTTCGACAAATGCCACTGGCTGACGTACACCTGATCCGCCACATCGGACAGACGCAGCTTCTCCCTCGAATTTTCCCGGATGTACTCCAGCGCGTTTTTCACGATAAAGCTGTTTGCCTCACCGTTTTCGTCCTCCGTCTCTGGAACCGTCCCGGTCCCGTCCGCCTGCTCATATACTTCCTCTGGCGAAGCCGCAGGCAGACCTGTCAGATCCAGACGCGCTGTCACAGCGGCTATTGCTTCTTCCAGTTCATTCATTTTAGAAGGTTTCAGCAGGAATCTTGCCACGCCCAGCTCGATCGCCTGTCTCGCGTACTCAAATTCCCGATAACCCGTCAGGATGATAAGCTGCATTTCGGGAAATTCTGATTTCAGACCCGCGATCATCTTCAGTCCGTCCATCTTCGGCATACAGATATCCGTAATCACGATATCCGGCCTCTTTTCGCGGATCAGCTCCATCCCTTCCTTCCCGTCACCTGCAGTTCCTGTCACCTGACAATTCCACTTGTCCCACGCAATTGTCTTCGACAATCCCTCCACGATCAACGGTTCATCATCGATAATTGCCACTTTGTACATGACCATCCCCCACATGGTATCACTATTTTAATGATACCCAAATTTCTTACAAATGTCCATTCGTTCTTTTATCCTACTTCCATATATTATAATCTTCATCCACTGCGGAGAATGCTTCTTTTCAAGCATTCTCCCGAGTGAAACATAGCACTTCTTAGCGAAGCAGCCTATGCTGCTGAGCTTTAGAAGTCCTTTTCACTCTAGCCTTTGACAGCTCCCGCGGTCATACCCTTGATGATCTGCTTCTGCAGACAGCAGTACACGATGATGACGGGAACGATGATCAGCGCTACCACAGCCGCCATCAGACCGTAGTCGGTGCCCTCCTTGGCGCTGATGCTGTTGAGCATCATGGTGATGCTGTACATATCCGGCCTTCTCAGGAAGAAGGACTGGGTGAACAGATCGTTGTAGCTCCACAGGAAGGAGAAGATTGCCACCGTCGCGAAAGAGGGCTTTGTCAGAGGCATAATCACCTTAAAGTAGATCTGGAACGCGTTGCAGCCCTCCATGTATGCCGCCTCCTCAAGCTCTATGGGCAGTCCCTTGATATAGCCGGTCAGAACCACCATCGCAAATGCCATGTTTCCGGCGATCTGCGGCAGGATTACCGACAGCATATTGAGGAACCAGCTTCCCGTGCTGGCGATGCCCCATTTGAACTCCATCTGGTACACGGAAATGACCGTTGCGAAAGCCGGGAACATCATCGCCCCTACCACAAGGGAATTGACCAGATTGGAGCCGCGAAACTTGTATCTGGCGAGGGCGTAAGCGCCCATACCCGCAAGCAGTACCACAAACAGCGCAACCATCGTGGAAATAAACAGGCTGCTCTTGTATGCCCCGAAAATATCCGTCGTATCAAAAGCTTTTCTAAAGTTCGCCGTCGTGAATAAATCTCCCATCGGAAGCGCGAAGGAGTTTTCCAGAATCTTGTTCTTCGCCTTAAATGAGTTCTGTATGACCCAGATGATGGGATAAACCGTTGTCAGCGCCCAAATAATCAAAATCACATACACCACGATCAGTCCGGGTGACATCTTTTTTCTCTTTGTCATAGTCTATCCCTCCTCCTAGTAATCTTTCTCTCTGAAAATGGCGTTGACCACCTTGGAGAGCACCACGCCCAGCACCACGATCAGAACCGCCAGCGCCGCGCCGTAGTCCACGTTCTTCGTCTCCATCGTCTGATAGTACATGTACGTGCCGGTCAGGAAAGTCGTCTTAAGGGGCATCCCCTTGGGGAACATTACCCACGGCAGGTCGAACACCTTGAGCGCGCCGGTAACCGCCAGAACGCTGCAGGTACAGATCACATTGTGGAGCATCGGAACCGATATGTAGCGCACCCGCTGCAATGCCGTCGCACCGTCGATGGTAGCCGCCTCATACAGCTCATCCGAAATATTGTTAAGCCCTGTGACCAGAATGACAAAATAGAATCCTACATACTGCCACATAACAGGCGCCATCATCGTAAAGAGAGCGATACCCTCCGCCTTCCAGTCCGTCAGGTCCTGTTTCCCCAACGCTTCTAACAACTGGTTGATCATGCCTTTGTCGTAAAGGAAAATCAGGTTGAACATCAGACCTAATGCCGTGGCGGAAATCACGATGGGGAAGAAAAAGAGCGTTCTGAAAATCTGTTTTCCCCTGCCGATATTGTCCACCATCAGCGCCAACACGATGGCGATTCCCACCTGCCCCACCAGCGTGACAACCATCATAATGATCGTATTCTTTACGGAGGTCCACACGTTCGGATCGTGCAGCATCTCCTCATAGTTTGTATACCAGGGCGCGTTAAACTCTGTCGCCGTCGCGCCAAGCTGTTTCAGGTGCATGAAACTGTTAATGATTGTTTTAAAAAACGGATAATAGAGGAACAGCACCATGAACAGAAACGCCGGAAGAAGAAACGCCAGTGCCGGCTTTTTATTGCGATATATATTAGCTCCCATAAGCCACCTCCACACTTTTCCAAAAGTTTTTTAAGGAAAGGGCAGGGTAATCCCCTGCCCCTTCAAATACTCCCCTATGTGTTTTTACTGATTGTGATATGCGTCTAAGCCTTCTGCTACCGCATCTTCTGCTGCCACTCTGCCTGTCACGATCTCGGGCATGCCGTCGAAAGTGGATACGCGGCAGTCGCCTGCGAACAGATCCTGTACCGCACCCGTAAGAGACGTGGTGCCTGCCATCATGTTCATTGCCTTAATCTGCAGAGAGTTGAACTGTGAGGAGTCAACCTCCGGTGCATTTTTCAGTGCGGATGCGCCGTGCTGTGCAAACTTGGGAACCTGCTCGTCAGAAGTCAGGTACTCTACAAAGCTGACTGCCGCAGCTCTCTTAGCCGGATCATCCCATGCCTTTCTTGTGATAAAGTATCCAGAGGACAGACCGCCTATCAGATCGGTTGCCTTTCTGCTGCCCTTGCCGGGTACATAGGTTACGTCAAACTTATCTAACTTTGCGGAATCCAGAGTTGCCGGATCGTTAGGGTCGGACTGACATGCGCCTACAATACCGCCCACTTTCCAGGAACCGTCGATCAGGAATGCAGCCTTGCCTTCCGTGAACATTGCGAAGGTCTCGTCGTCTGTTGCGGAGAGCGTGTTCTCCGGGAAGTATCCCAGCTCATACAGCTCCTTGATATCGTTCATGCCCTGTACCCATGCCTGACCGTTCTCGTCGCCCGCATTCTCCGGGATTTCCAGATGGGTTGCAGGAGACTGGTTGTTGAAGATTGCGAACTCCCACCAGTAATGAGGGATGTTGCCAAGCGCTGCCGCGATCGGTGCGTAACCTGCCGCCTTGATCTTCTCGCAGTCTGCCTTGAACTGATCCATGGTGTAGTCAGCGCCGGGCATTGCCACGCCTGCTGCCTCAAGAATCTCGGTGTTTACGAACATTGCCTCCCAGTAACCGTTTGCGGGTACCGCGTATTTCTTGTTGTCTACCAGAGAAGCTGTGATCAGATCCTCGTTCATGTTGGACGCGTAGTCCGGATACTCTGCGCGGATCTCGTCGATGGAAACCACCTTGCCCGCCTCGATGAAGCTGTTTGAGTCTGCCCCATTGAAGAAGAACAGCACATCCGGCTCGGAACCTGTCTCAAAGTCTGTTGCCACTCTTGTCTTGAAGGTCTCGTCCGCGGTTGCGGAAGTGTCAACTACCGCGTTGCCTGTCTCTGCCTCCCATGCCTTTACCGCGTCCTTGTAGTTCTGTGCGTTGGAATCCTCACCTGCGAAGGTGGTGGTTACAACCAGCTCTACCGATCCTGCTGACTCTGCTGCGGGCGCTTCCGCCGCCTCTCCTGCGTCTGCCGCCGGAGCCTCTGCTTCAGCTGCCGGAGTCTCTGCTGCCGCGTCCCCTCCTGTGCTTGCAGCGCTTCCTGCGTCACCGCTGTTTCCACATGCCGTCATGGATAATACCATGGCGCCGGCCAGCATTGCTGCCATCATTCTTTTTTTCATCATACCCTTATCCTCCCTTTCGTTTACAGATCTTTTTGTCTGTTGTTTTGTTTCTGTACTTATCATACTCCGTAAGGGAGAATCAGCAAATTGTTGGGTTTGTTCTTTTTTGCCTTTTATTGTTCGCTTGGCACCTCCGTTTTGAGCAAAATTGTGCTGACCGTATGATCCTCCTCATTGCTTTCTATAAATAGTCCACAATCCGCCCCGTATATCATCTTGAGTCTCTGGTCAACATTACGAATCCCGAGGCTGACACGCTTCTCTTTTGCCAGCTCAATGTCCTGTGACAGGATTCTGTCGATCCGTTTCCTGTCCTCCTCTGTCAGATGTCCGTTATCCTCCACCTCGATGCAAAGATACCCGTCCTCTCGTTCAAACAGCCGGACTTCCAGCCTGCCCTGCTCGGTGATATCTATGCCGTGCTCCACCGCGTTCTCCACAATGGGCTGGATAATCAGCCTTGGCACCTGCACGTTCAGAAGCCGCTCGTCGATCTTTTCCTCGCATCGGAATTTCGCCCCGAAACGCTGGGATATGATATAGAGGTAAGCGTCCGCATATGCCATCTCCTCCGCCACGGTATGAAACTGCGCTTCCCTCCTGTTCATGGTCTCCCCCAGCATGGTGGAGAGCGCCTCGATCATGCCGCTCACCTTATAGTTGCCATTTAAGCGCGCCTCCCAGTTGATGATCTCCAGCGTGTTGTTCAGGAAATGCGGGTTGATCTGGGACTGCAGCGCCATGATCTTTGCATCCCTGAGCGCAACCTCCTCCAGATAAATTTTGTCAAACTGGTTCTTGAGCTGTCTGGACATATGATTGAAGGAATCCTTCACCTGATAGAACTCTTCATTGTCCTCCTCGTTCACAATCTCTATGCCCAGATTCCCCTCTCTGACCGCATCTGCCGCGACAATGATTTCCCCCAGCGGCACCGTCACCTTGTTATGGAAGAATCGCATCATCTGCACCACCAGTGGTATCATAAAAAGGAACAAAAGCAGGAAAAAGTACCGCATGACTTTCATCTCCGCATAGGTCACGCTGTTGTCCAGACTGACCAGAAGCACCATGGTTCCGCCGTAGGTTTTGATTCTGCGGTATGCGTGGGAATAGCCGCCGCCCTTGTACTCATACAGCGCGTCACGCTCCCCCAGCGCGTTCATCATGTAAACATAGTTGTGTTCCGGGTGATCCCCGTGCTCCTTCAAGCCCGGCACAAGCAGTTCCCCGTTCCAGTACAGCGAGGCGTCCGCATAGCCCCAGATACCCGTGTAGCTCTTCATCAGGGAATCCTGATCCAGCTCCAGGGCAAGCACCGCGTAAGGGACGAACTTGGGGGTCACCAGATTTCTGACCATGTAAATTTTCCCGTCGATCCCCACAAGGGTCGTGGCCGTATCAAGCGTCTCTGCCACCTCCAGTATTTTCTCCCTCGCCTTCGTCTGAAAGAAACGGATATCCTGATATGAGCCGCCATTGCTCTCATTCAGGGCATAATAACAGCTCCCCGGCTCATTTAACACCACCAGCTCCGCCGTCCTGCAGTTATCGTCATAGGCATACTGCTGCCTTAAAAACTCCTCCACACTTTTCTCAAATTCCGTGCGGTCCTGCTGCCCGTAATACTGCCTGTAGTATTTAGAGATCATCGCCATATAGGAGGCGTTCTTGGATGCCGTCTCGCAGTCTTTTAACTGGATCTGCATGATCTCCACTGTCTTTTCGACGGACGACTGGATCGTCTGCTCCACCTGACTGAGCACATTTTTCGTCATCAGTACAATCACCACACAAATCATAAGAAGCAACGGCAAAAACCACCCAAACATGAGCCGCCTTACCATGCTCCATCTGAGTGATTTTTTCCGTCTGTGTTTTTCCACAGCCTTATTTGTCATACTGTTTATGATAACCTCCGTTTTTCTTATCTTATCATAAACCCAAATAATCCTCAAACACCTTGCAGAACGCCGCCGCATCCTGCTTTTCCTTCATCTCGCAGAAGATGCGCAGAAGCGGCTCCGTGCCGGAGAATCTGACGGAGATCCAGCCGCCGTCCTTCAGATAAATCTTTAAGCCGTCCAGATAGGAAACGTTCTCCACCTCATAGGGAATCTGCGGCAGTTCCTTATCCTGCAAAAGCTGCTTCTGGATCGCCTCCTTTTTCTGGGGACTGAAACGGTAGTCCCGCTCCTCCAGCGCCATGCCGCCGAACTCCTTTCGGATCGTCTCCATGATCTCGGAAAGCTTCATGCCGGTCACCGCGATCATCTCCACCAGAAGCGCGGAGGCGTAGATGCCGTCCTTGCCCTTAATGTGCCCTCTCACCGCCATACCGCCGGAGGACTCGCCGCCGATGATGGCGTCCGTGGCAAACATCTTTGCGGAAATGTGCTTGAATCCCACAGGCACCTCGTAACACTTCTCCCCGAAACTCTCCGCCACCCTGTCGAGCAGGTGGGTAGTACAGATATTTCTGACTGCCGGACCGTGCCAGCCCTTATATTTCACCAGATAGTAGTACAGCAACACCAGAATGTCGTTGGGATGCAGGAAATTCCCCTGATCGTCGATCACGCCGATCCGGTCCGCGTCACCGTCCGTCGCCAGTCCCAGATCGCAGCGTCTGTCAATCACATAGTTCTGCAGCGCGCGAAGCGTCTCCGCCGTGGGCGCGGGAAGCTTGCCCCCGAAAAGCGTATCGTGCCTCTCATGGATGGTCTCCACCTCGCATCTTGCCGTCATCAGTATTGTTTTTAAGGAAGTCTCACTCACCCCGTACATCGGGTCAAGCGCAATGCGAAGCCCCCTCGTCTTGATCTTGTCCATATCCACCGTGTCGATGATACTGTCCAAATACTCGTTGAGCGGATAGATTTCCTCAATCAGCCCCTTCTCAATACCTTCCGCGTAGTTCATCTCGTCCACAGGGATATCCGTCACCTCGTTGATGTAGCGCTCGATATCCGCCGTCTGCACCTCGTCCGCATCCCGTCCGCCGAAGGTAAACACCTTGATGCCGTTGTAAATCGCCGGGTTGTGGCTCGCAGTGATCATCATGCCGTAGTGGTACTCATGCTTCATCACATAGAACATGACGAGCGGCGTGGGCGCCGATTTGTTGATGAGGCTTGCCTTGATCCCTTCCGCGGCAAAAACCTGCGCTGCCCACTGCATCGCCTCCTTGGAGAGGAAACGCCTGTCATAGCCGAGCACAATGCCCTCCTTCTCCACCTTCTCCTCCCGCATCTTATCGCAGATCGCCCTCGATAAAATCTGGATGTTCTCCTTCGTAAATTCATCTCCGATCACGGCTCTCCAGCCGCCCGTCCCAAATTGAATCATTGTATACCCTCCTTATCTCTCCGCACTTTCCGCCTGCTTATCCTTATTTTCTTGCCTGTCCGTCTTTGCCTGTCCTGTCTCCATGCCGCAGACACTTTTTTTCAGGCTCCCATGATCACTTCCACAACATGCCTGCTGCCAGCCTCCATGGGAAGAATCTGATCTGTATTCACGCCGTCCACCTTGATTTCCTTCACGCCCTTCATCACGCCGTCCGGGTTGCTCACCCGGATCTCGTAGACCGCGCCCCTCCATTCACGGACCGCGTCAAACCCCTTCCAGTCCGCCGGAATACAAGGGTCAATGGTCAGGCTGTCATAGTCGGGGCGTATTCCCAGCATGAACCTTGTCGCCGAGAAATAGGACCAGCCGCCGGAACCTGTCATAAAGGGATGTCTCGCCCTGCCGAATGCGCTGTGGTCCTTGCCCATGACAAACTGGCAGTAGGAATACGGCTCCGACTCTCTCATCTCTATCTGGTCATTCTGGTGATAGGGACAAAGCGCATCGTAAAATTTCATCGCCAGATCGCCCCTGCCTCTCATACATGCCGCCGCCCATGCCCAAGGGTTCGGATGGGAGAAGATCGCTCCATTCTCCTTTACCCCCGGATACACTCTGGTGACAAAACCGATATCGTCATCCGGCACGGTATAAGACGGGGTGTTCAGCAGCAGTCCGTAAGGCGTGTAGAGATACTGGTCGATGGCGTCAAGCGCCTTATCCGCTTTCTCCTCATCCGCCGCGCCCGACAGAACCGCCCACGCGTTTGACTCCAGATGCACCCTGCCCTCTGTGTCCGCCTGCGTGCCGATCTTTTTCCCTTTCGCCGTGATGCCGCGGATAAACCACGCGCTGTCCCAGAGCTGTGTATTGCACACTTCCTGCACCCGCGCCGCAATCTGCGCGTATTTGTCTGCATCTTCGTCCCTGCCCAAGCGCCTTGCGAGACCGACGAACTGCGTCAGCGCCCAGTAATGCAGGAAACTTACCATGGCGCTCTCGCCGCCGCCCAGATTGAGACAATCGTTCCAGTCGGCGCGAAGCCCCTTGCAGATGCCCGTCTGCCCCACCTGCTCCGTGGAGAAGTCCAGAATCCGTTTCAGATGCTCATAGACCGACTCCGTCTCCTTTTTCCCTTCCAGAAACGTGTCCGCATAAGGCAGCTGCAAAGAAGCAAAATCCTGATCCCCCGTCTCCTTGATATACTCCGCCACCGCAGCCACAAGCCAAAGGGCGTCGTCTGAGCAAGCATCCTTCAGTCCATGTATAATGCTGTCTTTATCCGGCTCCGGAATCACCGTCGGGGATTTAAAAGGCTTTACGCCCGTGTCTTCCATAAACCATTCCGGCTGGAACAGGTGCAGCCCGTAACCCGCGCTCGTAAGCCCCCTGAGAAGCTGCTCGATCCGCTCCCTGCACTTGCCGGGATTCGAGTGGGGAATCGTCATGGCATCCTGCGCCGTGTCCCGGTAACCCAGTCCCACTCTGCCGCCCACCTCGATGAAGGAGGCAAACCGGGAAAACATCACATTGATCTCCGACTGGTACAGCGTCCATGTGTTGAGCAGGGCGTTCATCCCATCATTTGGCGTCTGCACCTGTAGTTTGGAGCATTTCTCCTCCCAGAAATTCTTAAGATCCTCGCGCGCCGCATCCACCGCCGTGTGATCGGCATACTTTGCGCGGATGCGCCTGCCCTCGTCCCTTCTGCCCTCCCCGAGCATGAAGACAAGACGAACTTCCTCGCCCGGCTGCAATGTCAGATTTTTCTGCAGGCTGCCGCAATGGTTTCCGCCCTTTTCGTAAGAAGAGGAACACCTGCCCGCGATCACCGCCGCCGGATTCGTCTCCGTATTGTATGTACCGAGGAATTTGTCCCGCATACAGTCGAAACCGTCCGGCGTAAAGTCCGCCACAAAATACTGATACCCCTCTTCCTCGTAAAATAAATCTTCTTCGATGATCCCGTCCTCGTAGGACGCGCCCGCGCAGTACAGACTCATCTGAAAATTCTGGTTGTCGATCATAATATGGTGGAACGAAAATTCCAGATAGGAGAACAGGCTTAAGTTTCTCGCCTTATCCCCCGTGTTCTTCACTTTCACGTCCCAGAGCTGTACCGCCTCGCCTCTGGGAATAAACATGGTCTGAGACGCCTGTATCCCCTCATACTCGCACTCATAGACCGTGTAGGACATGCCGTGACGGCAGCTGTACTTTGCCTGATCCAGAGGCTTGCCCACCGGCTGCCAAGATACCGACCAGTAGTCTGCGCTGTCATTGTCCCGCAGATACACATAGAAGCCCGGCCTGTCCATGGGCACCGAATTGCCGCGGAAACGGCTGATCCTGTGGTACTCCGGCGTCTTGTAGAAAAGATAGCCGCCTGCCGTGTGGTTCACCACTGCCGCCATATCCTCCACGCCGAGATAGTTCGTCCATGAACAGGGCAGATCCACCCTGTCAATGACATACTCCCTGTTTTCATTGTCAAAATGTCCGTATTTCATGTAATCCCTCCCCGTTTGTGGCGCTAATATCCGTCCTTGCGCCTTCTTATCTTCCATTATAGGGAGGAAATGTTTTCTTGGAAATAGATTAAGATGTGATAATTTGCCTTTTCTTGTGATGGTGGACAGTGGCGGTCGAACGTGAAAGGACACCGCCGAAGCGATGTCCTCTGCGCGTGCAGGAAAAGAGACTTGAACTCTCATGGTATTGCTACCACACGGACCTGAACCGTGCGCGTCTGCCAATTCCGCCATTCCTGCGAACAAATGTTATTTTATCTTTTTTTATGTCGCATGTCAACCCCTTATCTCAAAATCTTTTAAAACATTTTTTTTTTGCCAAAAGCACTTGACTTTTTTCCTGTCAAACATTATTATATTAAATGCGTTGTGTAACGTATGCGGAAGTGCTGGAATTGGCAGACAGGCTAGACTAAGGATCTAGTGTTGGAAACGACGTGTGGGTTCAAGTCCCATCTTCCGCATTGGTTAAAAGTGTGGGAAACCTTGATTTTACTAAGGTTTCCCCATTTTTTATTGTTAAAATAATTGGTTACATTTGGTTACACTTTCTTAGTATAAGAAAGTGCTTTTTCATAGGCATCTGCCCTCTTATCCATAGAATTAGTCGGAAACTCATAGTATTTTTCCGTTGTGGCAAAATCTTCATGTCCTGCAAAGACTCGGATTTCCTCATTTGTTAATTGACCAGAAGAAATCAGAAAAGAAATACAGGTTTTTCTGATTTTATGATTAGATTTTTGAGCAGTTCCGATTTTTCTATTTAACTCTCTCAGTACATTGTTAATAGCAAATTCATGGATTCGTTCTCCATTCTCATCTAACAGCAAATATTCGCTTTTAAAACCGCTATTTTGGTTATGCTCCAAAATCATAGCAAGATATCTCTTTGCATCTGCTGATAAATATAATTCCCGTTTCCCCATTTTTGTTTTTGTATGGCTAGAAATTTCATACCCATTCCTACGACAAATATTATTTTCATCAACATAATAGGTTTTTACTTCCTGTCTGTCTATTTTTACAGAGGAATCCGTAAAATCATTTGTCCGTAAAGCAACGAGTTCACCAACTCTTAAAGCAAGTGAGAAGTTCAGGCAAATCGCTAAACAAGCAACATTATGAGTTTTTTTGTAGTGTCGCTCTGCTTCTTCAATAAGCAATTTCGCTTCATCATCAATATATACTTGCTCTGTTACTTCTTTTTTAGGTGGTTCAGTAAACTTTTTACTGGATATTCCATGAACACACCTTGATACATTAGTAGAAACTAATCGTTTTTCCACCGCATAATCCAACAGCATATTTGCCACAGATTTCATTTCCTTATACTTCCTACTGGAAAGTTCATGCTTTTTAATCACTTTAAGAAACCATTCTTTAATAATGATTACATCAATGCTTGATATGTCCATGTTCACAATTTCTGAATCAGCATAATAAGTATTCCATACCCACTGTAGTTTGGTTGCATTCGCCTTTGAGGTATCGACCGCCTTATATTTTAGCCACTCTGGATATAAGGCTTTCATTGTTCGAGGATTCTCTTTTTGCTCCTGTATGCCTTTATAATATTTAATTATGCACTTTTCAAGGTCCTCTCTGCATGTTTTGGCAATAATCTTTTTACCATTAGGTTTACTTTCATCGGGCAGTTTTGTTTTATACCGTCCGTCTGTTGCATGCCATATCTTACAGAATTGTTCGTGTTGTTCTAAAATTTCTTTATTCTTCATAATTTCATTTTTTTCCAACACATCAGCTAAATTTATTATACCATGCTTAACAGCCTCTTCAAAGGCCAGTTTTTCTTGAATACTTAAACTCAAACTTCATAGCAAACTCCTCTCCGCACATGTTGTGCATAAAAAATTGAATAGACTTCTCCATTCGATAATATGCATTTTACTATAATAGAGAGATAGTGCAATAGAAAAACTGCACTACCTCAATAAAAATTGCACTACCTAAAAATTTTTATTTTAGAATGGTACAGGAATAGCAAGTTTACCTCTTAAATTGTCAAATCCTTTTAGATTCCACAGTTGTACATAGGAAACCCACTGCACGGAAGAATCTGTTTCAACAGGCGGTTTTACACCAACAGGCCCTTGTTTCATTGCAATAAATCTTTTACCCGTATGCTGATACACAGGTAAAAGTGCTTCTTCATCGCTCGCAGCACATTGATACATTTCCCAAATTCCGCCTGTAAATCGTCTACAAAATGCGGTATATGTTTCAGGATTGTCTGTTTGCTCGTCTACATACTGCTGTTCAAATCGGTTATTACTTGTCAAAATAATAGTATTCGATATGTTAAATTTATTTTCGTATCGGCATGGCAACTTTGTAATCTTGTTATCTAATAGATTCAACATTTGCTGTATGGTTAGCTGGCTGTAAAATTCATCAAACAGAAGAACACTGTTATTTCTGTAATCATCAAATTTCATATCACTTTTTAAATTTGTGATTTGGGATACTTCATCATCCCCAAATTTCCTTTTAATTCCTTCTGTTTTCCCACAACCTGCAGGTCCGCACAAATAATATACCTGTCGATTGACAGAGATACTTGTCTTTCCTTGTGCATTGGTATGTTTAACGACCGAATCACTGTTTATAAATTCATTATATCGTTTCTGCTCGAAAGCGGATAACAATGCTGCCTTATGTGTTGTTGCGAAATGAATATCCCATGCTATCACTTCTTCCCACGAATCAAAATTCTCTAAAACATAGTCCAGTTTATCTTGTGAGGACATATTAAATTCAATTTCTTTTCTATAACCTTTTAAATGCTTGAATGGTTCAAAACTACCTAATTCCTGCATAGGCTTTACTACTGTATGCGACTTTTCTTTCCCTTTAAACAACATACCAACAGGCTTTTCTATGTACTGCCTTGCTTCCGCAGGAGAGCCATACCGCCTGTCTATATGCGCCCCTGTCAGCCTCTTTTGAATTGTGCTGAACCTAACTTTATTATCCAATTCCATGTAAAGGTGTATGTGCTTTTTGTTATTGTCGCTTATTTCTTCATCCCAACAGGCATATAATATTTTAAATTCTTTTTGTATGAAATCCGCTATGTTTTCATAATTTAAGTTTAAATCTGTCATAGCTTTTTCGCCAATCACTATAAACCAAGATTTAGAACGATAGCCAGAACCATAATTGTGTCCTTTCGCCAGTTCATTTTCTAATGTTGTAGAAGTTAATACTTCTTTAGTTTCAATTTTCTCCATATTATTTCTTTCCTTTCTTCTTTTATCATTCAAGCAAGAATGGTACTTCTGCGGTCCCGGTGGTACTTTTTAAAAAAAGTACCACCAGACCGCTACCTCTATTTGCTTGCTCAACCCTTGAAAATGCTTGATCTTTAAAAGAGTGGTGCGGAACTTTTGGTGACCGCCCTAAGGTAATACTGACCTTAGAGCGGTAGTCAGCATTTCCAGTGATTTACATTATGATAGATTTTGTTTTCTACAGATATTTTGAAAAATGGAACGATCAAACCAAAGCAGTACAAATATATTCTTTCATCAGTTCAAAGCGATTTGCACCATGCCCAAGATTTACAGAAACTTTTGATAAAGATTCTTTAATAGAACTGTTTTCACGATATTCCTTATATTTTCGTGTCGCATATGCCTTTCTGCAAGTGTGGAAAGCACCGTTTTGAATTGCAATACCATTCTTTTTCAGTTCTCTACGAAAAGCCTGCTCCAGTGATTGATGTTGCACAGGGCAGACTCTTCCTCGTTCCTTTTCCTTGAATTGCATCAAAATTTGTTTTTGCTTTTCTGATTCCGCAGGAATAAAGCGGCTTCTTTTTCCCTTACTGTCTATAATAGAAATACCGTTATTTTTGATATCTTCATATTTCAGTTTTGCACATTCCGCCGCCCTCAACCCGAAATGATAAGATAGGGTAAGTGCTTTTTTCAAGTTTTGGTTGCTTGTGCTTTTTATAAGTGTTTTAAAGTCATTTTGTGATAACATAACATTTCTTATTTTTCCACCGCCATTTTTAGAACTTGCAGGAACAACCGCACAGCCATACTTAACATCACAATGATATTTTGCATTAACACATTTTTCTAATTTCCGAAACATAGCGCCATATTGATTTAAAGATAATTGGCTACATGTTTCTGTCTTTGAGTTCAAAAAACATTGTATATGCTCTGCTTGAATGTCGCTTACTTTATGTACTTCTGGATATACCTCTCGCATATAATTTGCAAAATTAGCAGATAAATCTAATAGATTACTTCTTGATGAATAAGAATATATTTTATCGGTATTTCTGATACCGTTTGCTTTGTCTGCATGTTTATCCATATTTTCTTTGAAACTATTGTTAATTGCTTGCAAAAACTGATATTTTAAATTTCTTCTTGCCATTTTCTCCCTTTCTGCATAAGCATTAAGGAGCGTTCCGCTCCTTAATGCTTACACCCTACACATATATGATAAAAATAATGAGCAATTCGCTCCGCACATTTTCAGACTACTTCTGCCGCACCAACACAGGCACAGCCTAAAAGGAATCCCCGACAATACGATAGGATTCATTCCCCTTTACAGAGGACAAAATTTGTATACCACCCCTTTCCGTATAATACCCATACCACCCATATAAAGAAACAGACCGTCCTGTAAAGGATCAGTCTGTCTCTTTATGGGTGTTATACAATTTGAATTGCCTTGTATAACACTTTATTCTATGAATGAAGAAATAAAATGGATTGGCAATTCATAAACCAGACTTCCCTGTTTATCAATTTACCCTGTTAATTACAGTCACAAAAATATAACTGTCCTTTATATCTTAATGATATACTATACTTTAGATTGAGTTGAGAAATGTATTCATAAAAATTGTATGATTCCATATAAAGATATGATATAATCAAATCGGGATTCATTGATTCGATAAATCGGAATTTGGGAGATAATAGAATGATATTGTTAATTGTTGATACTCAAAATTTAATTATGACTAATGACTTATACGAATTTGAGATTTTTGTATATCGTATTAAAACACTAATCAAAGAGGCGCGCAATAATGGTATAGAAGTTATTTATGTTAGACATGATGATGGTGCTGGACAGAAATTAACGAAAGGCGCATTAGGCTATGAAATATACGAAGAATTTCAGCCAATGCCAAATGAGCGTGTTTTTGATAAAAATGTAAACAGTGCTTTCAAAGATACGGGGTTGTTGGACTACCTACATGAAAAAAATGAAGATACAATTATTATTGTAGGGCTACAAACAGATTATTGTATAGATGCAACAGTGAAATGTGGTTTTGAGCATGGACTTAAAATGATTGTTCCAGCAAATACAAACAGTACGCTTGATAATGCGTATATGACAGCAGAAAAATCTTATAGATATTATAATGAGTTCATGTGGAATGGAAGATACGCAGAATGTATTTCATTTGAAAAAACTCTTGAATTGATGAATAGATAAATTCAAGTTTGTAGAATAAAAGCATAAACAAGAGGTTGTTAGAAAACGAGTCTGTGAAAAATTTTCTGTAAACAAGTATTAGACAGCAGGTCTTCTATGATAAAATCTAAATCATAGGAGGCCTATTATTATGGCAAGAGAAAAGAAACCCGTTCACAAAGTACAAATGACCGAAGGAAAGAGGAACATTATCCATCAGCTTTTGGAAGAATACGATATCCAGACAGCCGAAGATATTCAGGATGCCCTGAAAGACCTGCTGGGTGGCACCATCAAGGAAATGATGGAAGCAGAGATGGATGATCATCTTGGTTATGAAAAATCGGAGCGCTCTGACAGTGACGATTATCGGAATGGTTATAAGCCGAAACGTGTTAACAGCAGTTATGGACCAATGGAGATCGAAGTACCACAGGATCGTAAATCTACTTTTGAACCTAAGGTAGTACGAAAGCGCCAGAAAGATATTTCTGACATTGACCAGAAGATTATCTCCATGTACGCAAAAGGCATGACCACCCGCCAGATCTCGGAAACGATTGAAGATATCTATGGCTTCGAGACATCAGAAGGGTTTATATCTGATGTGACAGATAAACTCCTGCCCCAGATTGAAGACTGGCAGAACCGGCCATTGGATGAGACTTATCCCATCCTTTACATCGATGCAATCCATTACTCTGTCCGTGACAATGGTGTGATCAGGAAACTGGCCGCATATGTGATTCTGGGAATCAATACAGAAGGCAGAAAAGAAGTGCTCTCTATCAGTGTTGGAGATAATGAGAGTGCCAAGTACTGGCTTTCTGTATTAAACGAATTAAAGAACCGAGGAGTAAAAGATATCCTTATCATCTGCGCAGATGGTCTTACAGGGATCAGGGAGGCGATCTCCACAGCGTTCCCTAAAACTGAATATCAGCGGTGCATTGTACATCAGGTAAGAAATACTTTGAAATATGTTCCTGACAAGGACAGGAAGGCTTTTGCAGCAGATCTTAAAACAATCTATCATGCACCTGATGAGGCAAAAGCCAGGGAGGCACTGGACAGGGTCAATGAAAAATGGATTTCCAGATACCCCAATTCGATGAAACGCTGGTATGATAACTGGGATGCTGTTTCCCCTATTTTTAAGTTTTCAGCAGTCGTCAGGAAGGTCATATATACGACGAATTCCATAGAATCACTGAATGCCACTTACCGCAAGCTGAACCGTCAAAGGAGCGTATTTCCGAGTGATACAGCCCTGCTAAAAGCACTGTACCTTTCCACGTTTGAGGCCACGAAAAAATGGACCACAACCATCCGAAACTGGGCTCAGGTTTACGGGGAATTAAGTATTATGTATGAGGGACGGCTTCCCGAATAGGAAACTATTTGATAAAAGCTGCAGGCAAACAATAAGCTGCGCTCTTGACATACAATCTTTTCACTGTTATATATAAAGCAAGGCGGAAAGCTTTAACATGAGCCTTCCGCCATTTCATTATCATAGAAGATCTGGTTATTTACAGAGTTTTCTTCACACACTCTTAGAAAAAGACTGTCTAACAACCTCTACAACAATTATCTTTTGTGAAAACTTGTAAACTGTTTGCTTCGCAAATTTTTTCTTTCAGAAAAAACAGGCAGTTGACAAGTTGGTTACACTTTGGGTTACACTTGATTAGCTGATGTGCGGAAAGCTCCTTTCTATGAGGGTTTACGGTGTGGGGAAATTCGTTCAAGTCCCATCTTCCGCAGTCAGAAAAAGGAAACCTTGGGAGGATAAGGTTTCCTTTTTTATTTACCATAAATTTATTTTATGTGGATGCTTTCTGTAATTTTCTTTCCTGTATCTGCCTGTGTACTTCCATACCACGTTCATTATAATAATTTTGTCTTTCCTGTGGATTCATATCTTTAGTAAGATAGTAATTATACTCTCTTAGCTTATGAATATCCTCAATCGAAAAATCCGGACTTAAAATAGGCTTTTCCATATTTATACCTCACTTTCTAACAATACAGATGGATTTAGAATTTCAATAGGTTTATAGCCTTTCAAATTGGTGATAGCTCTTACACCTCTGATTGTTTTGATATTGACAATATGCCTAAAATTCCAAGATATGATACAATCACATCCAAAAATAACTGCAGCTGCAATACGTTGGCAATCATCAAAGCTTTTCTTTGTTAGAATACCCATGTCGACAATCTGTTGTGCAATATCTGACATATCATCTGTTATTCTAATAGGTGTATAATTTATCTGTTCCAGATAATCATACATTTTGCTCTTTTTAGGCTCTGGACAATCTGAAACTTCCTCTAATGTCACCGTTGACAAATAAACATCAAATTTTTCATTCTTAAACATTTCCCATAATTGCCGGGTATCAGCCATTTTCTCAGGTGCATCTTCTTGTAATAGATGACTGATAACCGATGTATCTAAATATACCTTTAATTTTTGCATAATACCTCCAAAATTCTGTCCACATTGTTTCCTCTATACAAATCTTACATCTTCTTGGTTTTTCAATCAACATCAATTTGTATAATGGTATAAACAAATCATCTTGCATGAGTAAGAAAGATTTTTACTTTTATCAGAAGGGTACTATTATCCAAGTTAAAACTGATGGCATAATACTTGATTTCATTAATTTCTTCTTAAACTTAACTTTCGAACATCAATAAGAGGTTCTCCATAATAGTCAATTCGTACTATCTCACTTTCCTTTATGCGTATTTCTTCATAATAATCCTCTATGTATCTGTCAACATATATCCAGTTCCCGTTTTTCCTTATACTTCCGGCATAAACACACTTAACTGTTTCTGTACCATTGACATAAATATCAGCACATGATTTATCCAAAATATAAACCATATCCATACATTTGACTAATAGTAAAGCCCAAAGAAACAGCGACATACCAAACGCAAACGATAGAATATATTGATATTTTTTGAAAGACATTACCCAAAATCCAATACTAAAAATAAGGTTTAGCATAAATAATAATAACTGCTTAGTTCGCCCATCTGTGTAAAGTTCAATCTTTGTCTTTGGCTTTTTCACTACACAAATTACTATTACACTATTAACTATACTACATATAAATCCACAAATAATATATGTTAATCTCTTTTCTAACCAAAAAGAAATCAATATTCTTATTACTCCCATAACAAAAATATTTATCATCATGTATATATATGTTTTCAGTGCAATATCATAAAATGAATCACTTCTTCTATATTTAATTTTCCAATATCCCATTGTTCTATTTTTTACTTTAATATCATGCCAGTTTTTTATCCACCCCAACATTGGTAGAGAAACAGGTACAACTACATAGTACATAATTTCATTTTTCAATATCTTTTGTATGATTTCTTGCATCTAAATACACCTCTCATTATTGAATTAAAAAAAAATTTTATTTATTATATCAGATTATTTTTTGTTTATCATAAATGCGAAAGCGGAACTTTTAGTTACACTTTGGTTACACCTTGCAGATGATGTGTCGGAAAGCCCCTTTCTATCAGTATTTTTGAAAGTAACAATACTTCAAGTCCCATCTTCCGCAGTCAGAAAAAGGAAACCTTGGGAATGACAGGGTTTCCTTTTTATTATTTCTCGCAATCATAATTATCCCTCACTTTCCAATAGTACAAATGGATTCCAAATCTCTATCATCTTATATCCTTCCCTCCCATACACTACTTACATGCAATATAAATATCCATACTCTCCCCGTCGGTTTCAAAGCAGGGGATCACGTCCTTCTCCGTGTGCTCCAGACCATTCACGCGCATATATTCGATGACGCGGGGAGGATCCACACCGCAGCTGCGGGCGATGGCAATCACATTGTTGACAGCATCCCCCTCCGGGTCTGGGCTGATAACGGCATGTTTGATATAGCGGAAAGCGGGAACGGTCTCGACGCGCAGATTGGTATACGTTTCGCCGTATGCCGCCATATCCCCGCGGAACAGATCGTCCAGCGTACAGTTGAAAAAACGCAAAGCTCTATCGCCTATCAAAGTATTCTCCTTTTCTTTTTCTTACGCAGTGCCGCATAACCAGTATATGTTTTTCCCGGGCAGGCTTCAACCAATCTGTAGGCGCTATTTTTTGATTCGCGCAACTTCAAAGTGCGGAGAATTTTATTTTAACTTGATGTAAATCCCAACAAAACAAGTATAAGGCTTAATGAGCGTTTCATAATATTTCCTGTCCCCGCGCGCGTATTCATTATCTGTCGCAAGCCACTCCGCCCATGCCTGACTGAAGCAATCCATCTCCCATGTTTCCACCACTTCGATTCTGTCGCCGCCGCCGATCAGTTCTTTCCAGCGTTTCGGGCTTTTGAACATATAAGCGTCATCTCCGAGCCAGTCAGAAAGCAGTTCCTCGGCGCAGTCTGCATAGGCATCTTTTAAACCGGGGATTCCGATCAGAACCTCTCCACCATCTTTCAGAAACGGCAAAATCTTTTCCTGAAAAAAGCCCTCGTTTCCCGCAAAATAATGATAGGAGTCGATACTGACCAGCGCACAAAACTGTTTCTTTTCAAAGTGAAGGTCGTTCGCATCCTCACAGACGGGCGTTATCTGCTCTCCAACGCCCCACCCGGCAAACCGTCTCCCATTTTCTTCCGCGCTCACCCATAAATCGTTCGCAAAGACTTTCGCCCCTGTCTCTCTGGCAATAATCAGGCTTGTCAGTCCCGTCCCGCATCCCAGATCAAGAACCGCATCGTCCGGAGCAGGCCACAAAGGATACTTGCCAAGCAATTCCGCCAATATCCTGACACTGTTTGGTCCCATCATCGTTTCCGCCGAAATATATGTTTTATAGGTATCAATATTCATTCACCCATTCTCCTCTATATTCTATGTTTGCCGATCGCCCTGTTTTATCTTACAGATTTTTCAGACACCACACCATCACAGCCTGTTGAACCTCCAGCAGGCTTTTCTTAAATCCATATCCGGCAAAATACTCCGACTCTATCGCGTCGGCAGAGACTTCCTCTCCGCGGTAAAAAGGCGGGCATGGATTTAAGAGCGCGTTTTTGTTCGCCATATCCATCACTTTCCTTGTTACCTGACAGTTCTTAAAATCCTTTAACCCGTCTGCCGACAGAGAATCCGTACATATAATATCCTTTCCTCTGACCGCCGTTTCTATCTCATGGTACACCTGCACGCCGTCCATCTCATAGCCCGCGCCGCAGCACTGTGACAGTTCAAATCCCAGCACTTCGGAGGCTTCCTTCCACGCAAGACCGATATTGCCGCTTTTACCGCAAAACAGATATTTATCATGGATAAAATCCTCCCTGCGTTTTGACAGGGCATACAGGTCTGACAGAATTTCACAGGGATGATTCACATCGGTCATGGCGTTGATAATCGGAACCTCTGTGTACTTGGCAGCTTCTTCCAATAACCGTATATCTTTATGACGGATAACAAGCAAATCAGCCCAGTTATTTAAGTAGCCAAAAACGTCCTTTATCTCTTCCTTTTTATCCAAAGCGTCACTGGGAAACAGGATCGGCTGACCGCCCAACATCCAGATTCCCTTTTCAAAAGTAATCCGCGTCCTGATGCTTGTAGCAGGGAAAAAGAGGACGACACTTTTTCTGCCAAGAAAACCACTATATTTTCCCGCGCTGATTTCATCCGCAATCTGAAATATTTCATAAATATCGTCTGCCTGCAAGTCAGTCAGCCTAATCATATCTCTCATTATTTTACTCCCTCTAAGCAACAGTCTCCGATTTCCCTTTCTTCCAAACCGCCAACCCTCAACTTTCACTTTCTGACTGTGTGCATTCTGTAAATAATCTCCTGTCAAACCAAAAGCTTTTATAACAATTTGTCCAGCGCTTCATTCAATTTGGACTTTAATATTGCAAGCTCCTCCCCCGTCGGCCGGTACTTTTCGTCATTTAGTTCTTTTCCAAGCTGCCACACGGGACCGGGGGTTGGCGTGTCGCCCTCCCTTCTAGGATAGATATGCCAGTGCATATGTAATCCGCGCCCCACGCCCAGCAGCGCGTAGTTCAGTTTATCCGGCAAAAAAGCGTGATAAACCGCCTCCGCCACGACCGCCATCTCATGCAGAAATTCGTCCCGGAAATGCGGTTCCAGTTCGTGCAGTTCATAGGCGTGCTGTTTGCACAAAAACAGCGTGTACCCCTTGAACCTCTGGCTGTCGCCTAAGACGACATATCCCGTATGAAGTTCCCGGACAAAATAGGGATTTCTGTTTTCCCTTATCCACCCGATTCTCTCACAGATTAAACAGTTATCCATGTTTCCCTTCCTTATACTACATCGGTGTTCCCACTTCGATCAGATTGCCGTCCGGATCAAAAAAGCGAACGCCTTTCTGTCCCCAGCTATGTATCATAAGCCGATTGACATACTGGATTTCTGGATATAACCGTTCCAGTTTCTCGATAAACGCTTCCAGATCACGTTCCTCAAAATATAATTCGCTGGCGTTGCTTTGTGCAGTAATGTCTCTTCCCAGAAACTGCTTCCAGATTTCCTCGTCCTGAAGCACAAGCCCTTCCGTCAAAATTACGTTGTCGTCATTGTCAAGCACCACATCAAGCCCGAACAGATCATGGTAAAACTGTTTTGCCTTTTCCATATCTTTCACAACGATCAATACATTCTTTAATTTCATTCCTGTGTCTCCTAAATCCCGATTTCTGCTGACCGGCTCTTGCCAATAAACGAGAGGAAGATGATGTTTTAAACCGCTTGCTTCAGTCATCCTCTTAAACTACTTCCAGAAACTGAACGGCGTGATTGCGTCGCAGTCACCGCAGCTTATCCTCTGTCCACCATACACTCATGGATGAAATACAGCGCCATTGCCTCCATACGCCGGTTCCCGTCCTCCGAAAACCCGTGCGGTTCTCCGTGAAACAGTTCCAGTCGGGCATTCGGATATTTTTCGGACGCCCATTTTGCGTATTCCAGACCCACAACCTCATCCTCTGTCCCGTGCATCAGAAGGACCCGTCCGCCGAATTTCCCGATCTGCTCTCTGATTCGGAAATCGCGGATGGATTCAAAAAACCTGCGCCCCAGCGTCATATCCCACAAAACTTCCGTATCGGGAATATCCTCCGGCTTTTGAAAGCGCTCGTTCCAGTTATCCGCAATACAGAAAGCCGGATACAGCAAAATAAGCGCACGAAAATCCCGCCCTCTTTCCTCCGCCGCCAGCGCGGAAACCATACCGCCCTGACTGGCGCCGAACAGATAAATCTGGCTGCTGTCCACCCACGACCACTGTTTCGCTTCAACTAAAACGGCAAGCAGATCTTCCCTCTCCGTAAACAAGGTCATCTCCGTGGTCGGAAAACCGCTTAAATCCCTCGTGCTGCCACCGCAAAAAGTAAAGCAGACCGCACCGATCCCGCTTTTTGCAAAATACGATGCCGAAACCGCAAAATCCTCCTTGTGCCCGTTATAACCATGGCTGAAAATCACCAGCGGAAAGCTGCCCTCCCCATCCGGCTTATAGTACGTTGCATCTACTGTTCTGTTATGGTGTGATATGGTTATGTTTTCAATCTGCATGTTTTTCCCCTTCTGTCCGGTTTCGCAATAACTGCATTTATTTTACTTCATAACAGGGCAGAGCACAAGGAAGGAAAAACATGTCTGACACATCGGCACATCTTTTATTATAAATGCAAAATGTTCCCCCGCCGGCATTCATTATAGATTATAATATTTTATAGAAACGTTAACAGACGCCGTATGAAGAAGCGGAGATATTTCATATCACTTTGATGTGTAAAAAATATAAAAGGCTTTACAGCATAAAATCATTTATGGTATAAGGAGAATGACATGGAAAACAAAATAATCGCAGCAGAGTCCGAACGGTTGATTTTAAGAAGATACAGAGAAGAAGATATACAGGACTTATTTGAATATTTGTCCGACCCGGAAGTGGTGAAATACGAACCCTATAAACCACTGACTTTTGAAGAGACAGAAGAAAATCTGGAATGGCGCATAAGTACAGAGGAAATGATTGCTGTTGAATTGAAAAGCTCTCACAAAATGATCGGCAATGTATATATAGGAAAACGCGACTTTGAAACGCTGGAAATGGGATATGTATTTAACCGGCATTACTGGGGAAACGGCTATGCCGCCGAGAGCTGCAAGGCTTTAATCCGGCAGGCATTTGCAAACGGCGTACACAGAATCTATGCGGAATGTGACCCCGACAATAAGAACTCGTGGAACTTGCTTGAAGCGTTAGGATTTCAGCGGGAAGCCCATTTCAGGAAAAATGTATACTTCTGGAAAGACGAAGCCGGAAATGCGATCTGGAAAGATACCTATATATATGCTAAATTAAATACAAGAGCGGAGGAAGATTGAAAAATCACACTGATGCACTGATTTTTCAATCTGCAAAGAACGCTTCGGGAAAACTGGAGATTTCCCAGAGTATACCAGATGCGGACCAATTTGTGGAAACGTAATATAAAGGAGTGGTAATATGAGTATGAAAAATTTTGCTATGCCGGATCAAATTTCTCCAACATTAGAATTGGATGAATTGGAAAGGCTAAAACATAGTCTGGAAGAAAACGTTTCCAAAGAAATGACAGAAGCCATAATGACGGAACTTCCATTATCTATAAATTCAACACCGGAAAACCGTGCAGAGTGGGTTGAGAAATTATGTGCTCATGCCCCATGTTAGAGGCAGCAGAAATTTCAAATTCGTTAACATGGTGTCATTGTACGGCAGGATATAACAAAAAATTTTTTGAAATTGTTTTTGAAAGGTCAGTCGATGCAGAAATTTTACAAAGTATACGACAAGGGTTTGATTTTTGTCTTTTAAGAATTACATTTCACTAAACTAAGGAAGGGAAGGCTGTTACAAAAGCAGCGAACATTCCTCTGCTTTCGCAACAGCCCTCTCCATTTTACCCCTATTTCGCGGCAAGCTTTTTCCAGTTATAATATCCGTACACGGAGTTGAACAGGTAAGCAACCCACATCACCACCATAGTAACCGCCGAGGAGTCCTGCCCGATCAGAAGCACCCACATGACGACGGACACCACGTTCACGATAATCCACAGCAGCCACTGTTCCGCGTATCTGGCCACCTGCATGATAAGCGCCACCACGGAAAACACGGTGGACATCGCGTCGATCAGGGCAAGCTGCCCGCCGATCCGGCTCAAAATCTGCCAGTAGACCACCACCACGACCGCCACTGTGATCAGCAAGATAATGGTCTGCTTTAAGGAAAGCGTCTTGCCCTCCACTTCCCCGCTGTCCTGATCCTTATGTCTGGACCACAGATAAAATCCCACAAAGTTCATCGGGATATAATAAAAGGCGTTCAGCATAAATTCCCCGTACAGATGGTTATTGAAAGTCAGGAAGGCATAGATTGCCACATTGACTGTTGCAAACACGTAGGTGCTGACCTTTCCTTTCGCCGCCAGCACCACGCCCAGAATCCCTGTAATGCCGCTGATCAGCGCAAGCAGATTGTCTCCCCAGATAATACTGAGCGCCACCATAATAACCGTTGACAATAGCAGCCAGCTTATCTCAAATTTACTCCATCCTTCAAAAAATTTTTTCACTTTATCCATCAATCTTCCTCCCTTTTTCAAACTCTTCCTCCGTTAAAGCCGGTCCCTTCACACTGACTACCATAGCGGACACCCGGTTCGCCGCGCGAAGCGTCTCCTCCCAGCCCTCTCCCGACTGCCGCAGGGCAATCACTGCACCGATGTGGGAATCCCCCGCGCCGATGGTATCGATCACCTCTGCTTTCTCCGCGGGAATGACTCTTCCCTTACCGTTTTCCCACAGATATACGCCTCTTTCGCCGAGCGTAATCAGAACCGTGTTCCGGGTCTGCTCCGTAAGTTCTACAGCCGCCTCCTCTGCCGTCCCTTTCCCGGTAAATGCCAACGCCTCCCTCTCATTCAGATGCATCACCGGAGCAAGCGCCATCATTCTGTTTGTCTTTTCTTCCGAAATATAGGTGATCCGCGGGCCGGGCGCATAATATACCGTGAACTCCGGGTGGCTCTCCAGAAAATCCAGAATCACACTCCCCCCTTCTCCTTCCAGTTCGTAGCCGGAAACATACGCGGAATCATACCTGTCAGTGTCCAGACGCGCAAACCATTCTTTCTCAAAACGACACTCAATCCCCGGCAGCGTGAGAAACGTTCTCTCCCCGTCCGCCTCCACCAGACACAGGCAGTATCCGTTGTCCGACGTCTCGGATTTCACCGGGCTTTCATGTCCGCTCCTTTTCAGTTCCTTTTCGATAAAGCTCGCATACATGCCGGTTCCCACCGGGGCAAACAGCGTGTACGCTGCCCGAAAGTGTTTCAATATGCCCGCCACGTTATAGGCGCAGCCTCCCACCGTCATACTCTGCGTTTTGGCATACATGTCCTCGCCGGACAGGGGCAGCCTGTCGATTTCCATGATAATATCTAACATGGCGGCGCCGATCACCAGACATCCTTTCCTCATTTATACCCTCCCTCTTTTTTCTGCAATGACTTCCGCATACCTTTTTAAATCTGCTTCGTTTGCCTTATTAATCTGTTCCACATACGCTTCCGGGATCGCCCGGAATCCCTGGGCGCCGCCGCAGACTGCCGTCGCCATGGCGCCGATCGTGTCCGTATCCCCGCCCAGATTGGCACAGAGCAGCGCACATCTTTTTACGTCGAAACTGTAGTAAGCGATAGACAGCGCCGCCGGTACGGATTCCGACGTATTGACGCCCGCCCCCACCAGTTGATAGAGCGTTTCCAGAAACTTCTCCTCATCTGAGGCGTAAGCCTGCGCCAGTCTGATGCCAAGCTTCGTCCTCGCCCCCAGAGACGGGCTGACCGTGGATGCCCCAAGGGACAGGGCATACGCTTCCACCGAGAGCGCGTCCGCAATCATGCGCTCCCTGTCCCCGTAAGTGACAGCCGACGACACAGCCATGGCAATCATCGACGCCCCCGCAACCGTCACGTCACTGGTGTGTGTCACCTGCGATACCGAAGCCACATATCTGCACAGCGCCTCCCTCTGTTCCGGCATAAACAACGCCCCCACAGGTGCGATTCTCATTGCCGCGCCGTTGGAGACCGCCTCGTCCGAGAACTCCCTCGCGCTCTTTCCCTCCTCAAAAAGTTTCAAAGCAACCTTAGAGGTAGGACCGAGAATGTTATTCTCAAACGCGTTCTCCCTTTTCGCCCACTCCAATATATGCTGCGCTATATTCTTTCCCGAAGGGACAAAATCCGTCTCTATAAGGCTGTCCAGAATCGCCAGCGCCTGTCCTGTGTCGTCCGTAAACTGCCCCGCCTTATACTGGTAAGAAATCGCATTCTCGGGACACCCGTCAAGAAAATCCGTGATCTTCCCATAGTGCGCCTTCACCCGCTCTCTGCTCCAAAGCTCCGGCGGCATCCCCATGGCATCCCCGATCGCCATTCCGTATAAAACCCCCAACACTCTTTCTTTCATATCGCAATATCTCCTTTCACTTATTATAATAAGTTATTTTATATATTATATCAACTTGGAATTTTATCAAAACCGAAAGCACTATTGTTATGCAATTTTCACAAAACAAGTTTATAATCCCCACCCTTTTATGGTTATTCTTCAAATACGCGTTGCGCAGAGCAGACAAATATTTTATAATGAACGAAGGAAACATGGAAAAAAACATTGTGTGAGGAAGTATGGAAAGCATGAACCATAACACAGAAAAACACCTGCCCAAATATGCTGTGATCGAGCAGGATCTGGCAGAAAAAATAGAATCCGGCGAACTGCCTTGCGGTTCGGAACTTCCCAGCGAGTCCGACCTGATGAACCTGTATCGGGTGAGCCGCGTCACCGCACGGCGCGCAATTGACGAGCTCTACCATCATGGTTACATCGAAAAAATGCAGGGAAAGCGCACCAGAGTCAAAGGCTGCGCACCCCTGCAGGAGCTTACATCCGTATACAGTTACACCGAGGAAATTTTACGGCACGGCATGACGCCGGGGCGCAAGGTGATCTCTGCGCAGATCCGTATCTGCACACAGGAGGAAAGTGAGCTTTTAAAGCTCCCGAAAGCCGACCCTGTCTTTCACATGGACCGTGTCTACTATGCGGACGGTCTTCCCCTGTGCTTTACGCAGACGACGCTGCCTTACCGGATTTTTCTGGACATCGAAACCCATGATTTCAAGGAACTTTCCCTCTACCATGTTCTGGAAGCGGATTACGGCGTCACCATCACCAACACTTCCTTAAAGCTAAAGGCGGTTTCCGGTCCTGACAATGTGGCAGAATATCTGGATGTGGCGGAAAGCACGCCCTTGCTTTACTCAAACGGGCTGACTTACGGGATCTGTCAGGACGCGGAAATCCCCATAGAGATTTTTACCTCCTACTATCTCACCACACGCTTTGAATACACGCTGGTGCAGAAGCGGGTGTAATGGAAAACCTGTTATTTCTCTTTTACCCCTGCTTGGTAATCACCGCCACCGCGCAGGGCATCCTACCGTCAACCACAAAATATGAGACATTCTCATAGCCTGCGTCCGAAAAAAACTTCCGATAGGACTGCAAATCATACTGCCTCTTAAAGGTTACTCCCGCCATTTCAAGCAGGCGAACCGCCATCCTGTTCACGCCCGCCGACGCGTTGATATAAGTCGGAACGATAATTTTGCCGCCAGGCCTGCAGACCCGTTCCAGCTCCTTCAAGGCAACGCAGGGGTCGTCCAGCAGATGTATCACATTTCCCGCAACGACCTTGTCAAATCTGTTGTCGCGGCATTGCAGATGTGTCATATCCGCGCGCCTTACTCTGACATTGTCACAGGTGCGGCATTTTCTTGCCGCCTGCTTTAACATCCCCACGGAAAAGTCCGTTGCCATGAGTTTCCGGCATTTTGGGGCGATGGTTCTGCTGATCGCGCCCGTCCCGCAGGCACACTCCAACACCACGTCATCCGGCTCGATTTCCTCCGCCACTTTTCTGCCAAGCCCACGATACACCTTTCCGTTATAAACCGTTTCAAACAAATCATATAATCCCGACACGTTATCCCAAAACATAGTTGCTCCTTAACCGTTCCTCTCCCGGACATCAGATTTTTATGATATCCGTTTAAATACATTTTATCAAAATCCCAAGCCCTGCGGACACCACGATCATCCAGACGGGCGATGGCGCTTTCCGTCTCGCTTTTCTGGCGAGCACGCCCCAGACCGACAATGCCAGAAACACAAAAATTCTGCCAAGATGAGGGGCAAAGGCATCCTCCAAGCGTTTGATCCCGAAAAAAACATCCAGTCCCATTATGACTGCCGTCGCCAGAATCAAGGCAGCGACGCATGGGCGGACCGCCCCGAGGAAAACCTTGACACCCTCGTATTGCATCAAATTTTTCAGACAGGCAACGATCAGCAAAATCAGGATAAAAGCCGGCAGTATCACGCCGAGAGTCGCCAGAAATGCCCCGAGGATCCCTCCCTGCGATGCCCCTACAAAAGTTGCCATATTCACGGCAAGCGGTCCCGGCGTAGATTCTGAAACAGCCACAAAAGCCATAAATTCCTTTTCCGTCAGCCAGTTGTTATCAAGAACCGTTTCCCTGATCAGGGAAATCATGCCATAACCCCCGCCAAAGGAAACTGCGCCGATTTTCAAGAATGCAAGAAACAGTTGCATATAAATCATCGTCTATCCCTCCCGTCCCGCATTTTCTTGTAGAGATACGCCACAACGCCAGCCAGACCGCAAATAACAATATAAAGTACCGCCGAAACATGAAACGAAAGCAGTGAAAACACAATCATAGACGAAAAGACAATGGCTGCCACCGTTTTATCCCGCAGACTGCCGCAAACCGTTCTGACCATCTGTACCCCTGCAGAACCGATCAAATAAATCACGCATGCCTGTATGCCCTCGAGGGCATAACTGACATATGTCAGTTTTAAAAACTTTTCAAAATACAGCGAGATTAGAAAGATAATTGCAAATGACGGGATGCAGACAGCGACTGTTGACGCGAGCGCACCCCGGAATCCGGCGACATGATACCCGATATAGGTGGCGCTGTTGATTGCGACCGGTCCCGGCGTGGATTCGGCAATAGCAACCATGTCAAAAAACATGTCTTCTTTCATCCAGCGTTTTCTTACTACAAATTCATTTTTCAGCAGGGCAATCATGGCGTATCCGCCCCCAAAGGTAAAAGCGCCAATCTTAAAAAATGTCAGAAATAATACCCCTATCTTTTCCATCACCGTGCCTCCTTTTCCATAGTATCATGGCACACCCTTTCCCGCCATAAAAAATTTGTCCCCCCAATCTGTTAATCTTTCCAGTCAAATACCACGCGGGAATAAAACCTATCATTGTGAACCCGTCCGAAGATATGATATAATTCTGGTGTTGCTGATATCTGCGCCCGGATTTATCCGGCGGAAAAAGGAGACACTCTTATGAAAGAGGGTTTTTACTGTTATAGAGACAGCATTTATTATGGCTTATATGATGAGAACGATGCTCCAGAAAATGGAATCGTTTATCCCTGTCAGTCCTGCGCAGACGCCGCAAAAATAATAGGAAAACATTCTGATATGGAGGTAACCATGAATCAAAAAACAAACCGCACCAAAAAATATGCCGCCCTGTGCGCTGCCCTGCTTTCCATGGCAGTCATGGCGGGCTGCGCAAACTCATCCGCCGACGGCAAAAATAGCACGGGCAGCGCGACGTCTTCTCCCGCCACCGAAAACGCTGCAAACGGAGACACACAGACACAGCAGACAGATCCCGCCGCATTTCCCGCTTTCACGGCGACTGCTCTGGACGGCAGCACAGTCACGGAAAGCATTTTCAGCGAAAAAGACCTAACTGTTCTCAATATCTGGGGCACCTTCTGCGGTCCCTGCATCGGGGAAATGCCGAAACTTGGAGAATGGGCGAAAGAAATGCCGGACAACGTGCAGATCGTCGGTCTGATTATCGACATCAACGGGGAGGAGGACACCGAGCACCGCGATCTTGCGGTTGACATAACACAGCAGGCGGGCGTCGACTTTACCAACCTGATTGCCAACGCGGACTTTGCCCCCATCTTAAAAGACGTGATCGGCGTCCCTACCACCCTGTTTATCGACGGTGACGGCAATATCGTGGGCGACCCGATTGTGGGCGCGGATGTGGACGGCTATATTTCCTTTGTGGAGAATTACCTGAGTGAACAATAACACGGGTGCAAAATTCCTCAAAGCAGCTTCAAAAAAGCGATACAAATGCCAGAAATACAGCATTTTCATCCCAATTTGACTCATAGCAGAGCTGTGACATGGAGGGCAGAATGAAAACAAAACTTAGAATAGCGGGACTTCTCACCGCCTTCTCTTTCATCATATATGGCTTGATGCGCGGCGAGGCAGGCGTGGTTCTAAATAAAGCCGTCAACATCTGTCTGGAATGTATCGGACTTGGATAAATCGAGCAGAAATGAGATAACATATGAAAATCACCTATGCAATCAAACGAAAATTGCTCCAATTCATCGCCTTTGGCTGTTCCAACGCGCATCTTCTGAACTTTAAGGGCGGAAAAATCTATACGGGAAAATGGAAGCAGTTCTGCAATCCGGGACTCAACTGCTACTCCTGCCCGGCGGCGGGCTTTGCCTGTCCCATCGGCGCTTTGCAGGCTGTGAACGGTTCCAGACAGTTTTCATTCAGCTTCTACGTGACAGGGCTGCTCCTCGCCTTCGGGGTGCTGCTTGGCAGGGCAGTCTGCGGGTGGCTTTGTCCTTTCGGTCTGCTGCAGGAACTGATCCACAAAATCCCCTCGCCAAAACGGAAACTCAAAAAAGGATTTCTGTATATCAAATATGTTGTCCTTGTGGTCTTTGTCCTGATCCTGCCTGTCGCAGTCACAGACTACATAGGCATGGGCAAACCTGCCTTCTGCCAGTATATCTGCCCGGCAGGAACATTAGAGGGCGGACTTTTTCTTCTGGCGGCACACGAAAGTCTCCGAAAAGCAATAGGCGCACTGTTCTCCCTGAAAATGGCGATTCTTGTTTTGACACTGATCGGCTGTGTCTTTTTCTATCGCTTTTTCTGCCGGACGCTCTGCCCTTTGGGGGCGATTTACGGGCTGTTCAACAAAATCAGCATGTTCCATCTGGAAGTGGACAGTCACCGGTGCGTCGGCTGCGGGAAGTGCAAAACGGTGTGCGGCATGGAAGTGGATCCCGTAAAAACGCCGGACTCCGCCGAGTGCATCCGATGCGGTGCCTGTGTGGACGTGTGCCCAACAGACGCTTTGTACCTCGGATTTTCGACAAAATGCAAGAAAAACCTACCATAATAGGAGTGTTTTTCGTCCTATTTTGCGTTTTGATTAAGGACAATCTGTTCGATGGTTGTCAACTCTTCCTCCAGTTCTTCCGCGATTTGCAAAACAGATTTTCCTCTGGACAACTTCTTTTGCACCTGTTCCTGCAACAGCGCTTCCCGTCCCTGTTCAAAACCTCTGCTCAGTCCGATCTCCATCCCTTCTTTTATGCCTTCTTCCTTCCCCTCGCGAAAAAGTGTCCTGAAATGCTTTTTCTCATCATATTCTGTCAAAGTCATATGCAGCACCTCCGCTTTCTGTTTGATCAGGATATCTTCAAGCATTCCTTTCTCAATGTAAGTGTCTATCGCCGTGTGGACGGCTTCATCCCTGTACATTCCATGCAGCCGCTTCCACGTCCCGTCGGAAAGGAATCTGACTAAATGACTCTTCCGGCTCCAACGCCAAATTTCGCATCCATTTACAACTATTTCGGGAGCACTAACCTTCTCTCCCCTTCACAACCTCTTCTCCATCAGATAAAACCTTCCCATCCGCCAGTCCGCGAAACCTCTCTTTTCATAGCCGTTCCTTGTATACAGCGCGACAGCTGTCGGATTCTGGGTAAATGCGTCCAGCCGCACGGCACCGATCTTCTGTCTGCGCAGTTCTTTCTCTATATGCCGCAGCGTGCGCCCTGCCACGCCCCTGCCCTGAAATTCGGGATTCACACAGAGCCTGTGGATGATGCGGTATGTTTCCTTCGGATACTGCCAGTCCCCATCCTCGTACTCGGGATCGCAGGTCTGGTTCACGGTGAAAGTGACGGCTATCTTCCCTTGTATCGTCCCCACAGATAATGTATTTTCCTGCAAATCTCCAAGAAAGTCGTCCCTAGTAGGATACTTTTCATCCCACTGAAAAATCTTCTGTTCCTGCATATGTGTGATGGCGGATGCCACCAGCGCGCAAATCCCATCTATATCCGTCTGCCGTGCCGGTCTGAATTTCAGTTCTGCTTCCATTTTTTGCACCAAAACAGGCGTTTCCCGAAAAACCCACGGGCAAACGCCTGTTTTTCTCCTCCCAGACTTTTTCTTTATTTCTTCTTCCCGGCAAGATAACAGAATCCATACGCCGGAAGCGGTATTTTCTCCGGGGAGACCTGCTCACCCGTGATCAGATCCGTGTACGTTCCATTCACGCCGTCTACGGATACCTCCTTATTATACTCGCTGAAATTAAAGATGCCAAGGATTTCTTCCTCTTCAAATACTCTGCCGATTCCGAGCACGTTTTCATCCCCGGTCGTAAGCGTCCTCGCGTCCGCCTCCACCGTGAACGCCCGGCTGGATCTTCTGATCTTTTCCAAACGGTCAAGCTGCCCGAAAATCTGTCCCGCCACGCTCTTTTTGTCAGAGACCTGCTCTGCCAGCTTCCAGTCCAGCTTTCCCCGGTGCAGATAGCGGGAATCCGCCGCCTTGTCCGGGTCGTCCTTATAGCTGTAATCATTCACCTGCCCCACCTCGTCCCCGCTGTAGAGCACGGGAATCCCGGACTGCATGAACATGTATGCGTGAAGGGTCACGTCCCGTCTGATAGCCCGCTCCATTGCCTCGTCATCCTGCTCGAAGCCAGCCTTCTCGATGCCGCACATGGAAGCCGTGGTGCCGCAGAATCTGGCGTCTCCCGAAACGGGATCGGCATTGTAAAGTTCGCCGCGGCTTACGCTTTCCCCCTCATAGCCCTGAAAATAATTGTTCAGATACTGCTTGTGGGAACGCTCCTCAAAGCCCCAGAGACGCAGGGTATCGTAATCCAGTCCCCAGCCGATATCATCATGGCAGCGCAGATAATTTAAAAATACATACTCCTTTGGCAGGCTGTTCACAATGTCAAGCTGTCTCTTCAGAAGCCGCACGTCCCGCGTCGCCACGGTGTGCCATGTGGTAGCCATGGTGGTCACGTTGTAGAGCATATGGCACTCGGGCTTTTCCACCGTACCGAAATAGGGAACCACCTTCTCCGGCTCCATCACCACCTCGCCGAGCAAAAGCACGCCCGGGCATACAATCTCCCCGATCATGCGCATCATGCGCACAATCGTATGTACCTGCTTCAAATTGCGGCACTGGGTATGCAGTTCCTTCCAGATATAGGGCACAGCGTCGATGCGCATTATGTCGATGCCCTTGTTCGCAAGAAACAGGAAATTGTACATCATCTCGTTAAACACCCGCGGATTCTGATAATTCAGATCCCACTGGTAAGGATAAAAGGAAGTCATCACATAATGCCCCACTTCGGGAAGCCATGTGAAATTGCCCGGCGCGGTGGTGGGAAACACCTGCGGCACCGTCTTCTCGTACTCCGCGGGAATGGCGTCGTTGTCAAAGAAGAAGTAACGGCTCATGTACTCGCCCTCACCCGCTCTCGCCCGCTTCGCCCACTCGTGGTCCTCGGAAGTGTGGTTCATCACGAAATCCATGCAGACGCTGATCCCCTCCTTCCGGCACGCCGCCGTCAGGCTCTCCAGATCGTCCATGTCTCCGAGCGCGGGCTGCACTTTCCGAAAATCCGCCACCGCGTAGCCGCCGTCCGACCTTCCCTTCGGCGTATCCAGAAAAGGCATCAGATGAATGTAGTTGACATTACAGCTTTTGATATAGGAAAGTTTCTCCTGCACGCCCTGCATGTTCCCCGCAAAATTGTCAATGTAGAGCATCATGCCGAGCATATCGTTGCCCTTGTACCAGTCGGGATGCTTTTCCCGCTCGATGTCTTTCTTTTTCAGATCTTTTCCCCGCTCCTCGTAAAACTGGTGGAGAAAATCACACAGCTCCGCAAACATGGATCCGTTGTCGTAAAGCTCCATGTACAGCCATTTCAGTTCCTCCAGATGCCTCTCAAAACGCTTGCGGTAAACCGCCTCCGCCCGGGATCCCTTTTCCTTCGTCTGCACTGTCTCCGCCTGCGGCGCCGCTTTCTTCATCTTCGCTGTTTCTGCCTTCTTCCCTCTCATATAAGCCTCCTGAGAAATCTCATGTTTCTCTTATTAACTCGATCTGATACGCCGGATACTCCTTCTGCTCCACCGGCATGGGAAGCCCTGCCTTCATCAGATCAGCCCCGTAATAACGCCTGCCGCTCTCCGTATCCCGGTACACCGAAGTATCGTCAAGCCCCTTAAGCTTCACATAGCTCACCGTCATATTGCCGTGCATTTCCAACATCACCACGCTGAGCAGCGCGCGGCTCCTGTCCTTTGACACAAACATCCACGCCGTGTAAGCCGCCGCAAACGGATCGGAAAGCCGGTAATAGCTGCCCCGGCGTATCAGCGCCTCCCAGCCCTTATACTTCCTGATCTGTTCCCTGACAGACGCTTTCTCCTCCTCCGTCAGTTTCTCCGGGTCAAGCTCATAGCCGAAAGCGCCCGCCATTGCCACCACGCCTCTCGTGTGCAGGCTCACGCTCCTGCCGGTCTGGTGGTTCGGCACAGCCGACACATGGGAGCAGACGGTGGACGCCGGATAGAAAAAGGAAGTGCCGTACTGGATGCGCAGCCTGTCCAGTGCGTCCGTATTGTCGCTGCACCAGATCTGGGGCGTATAGTAAAGCATACCCGCGTCAAATCTGCCGCCGCCGCCGCTGCAGCCCTCCAGCAGAATATCCGGGTACCTTTGCAGGAGTCTCTCCAGAAACTCATATACCCCCAGCACATACTGGTAGGTCACCTTCCCCTGCGCGGTTTCTCCCGAAAACACATCCACAATGCTGCGGTTCATATCCCACTTGACGTACTCAATCTTTCCCTGATCAAGAATCCCGCAGATCTGTTCAAAAATATAGTCCCTGACGTCTTTTCTGGTAAAATCGAGCACAAGCTGGTTCCGCCCCCTGACAGGCTCCCTGCCCGGTATCCGCAGCGCCCAGTCGGGGTGTTTCCTGTACAGTTCGCTGTCCTCCGACACCATCTCCGGCTCAATCCAGATACCGAATTTTACACCTTCACTGTTGACCTTGTCAATCAGCTCCCGCAGAGTGCACCCCAGCTTTTTCTCGTTGACCTGCCAGTCGCCGAGACCGCTGTTGTCGTCCTCTCTTTTCCCAAACCAGCCGTCATCCATGACGATCATATCGATGCCAAGCGCCGCCGTGCTCTTCGCCAGTTTTAATATGGTCTGTCCGTCGAAGGTAAAGTATGCCGCCTCCCAGCTGTTTAGCAGCACGGGGCGGGGTGCGTCCCTGAATTTCCCCCTGCACAGATGTTCCCCGATGCAGGCGTGGAAACGGGCGGACAGCAATCCAAGCCCCCTGTCAGAATAACAGAGGATCGTCTCGGGAACCGTCAGTTTCTCACCCTGCTCTAACGTATAATGGAACACGTCGCTCTGCAGCCCCATCAGCAGCCTTGTCTGGTCGTACTGGTCCCGCTCCGCCTCGCAGAGGAAATTGCCGCTGTAGACAAACAACATGCCGTAGCAGTTTCCCGCATCCTCCGTGGCGCTCCTGTCCGCCAGAATCACCGCCGGATTGTACTGGTGGCTTGACGTGCCTCTGCGGCTGCCGATGGCGTAAGTGCCGTGCCGCAGCGCTTCCCGCTGTAAATTCCTCTCCATGGTATGTCTGCCGTAAAAACTGAGCATGTCAAAGCTGCCCGTGACAAAATCCAGACAGGCGGACGCCGCCTTCTCGACCGTCACGCCCTTGTTTCCCCTGTTTTCCAGAATAACACTTCTGGTAATGATATCCGCTTCCTCCAGCACGCCGTACAGAAGCGTCACCCGCATACCGCTCACTTTATCGCCCAGAGTGATTTCCAGTGTCTGTGCCTCCCCCGAGTCATCATAGACTGCCGGTAGTCCCGGCAGCCCATACTTTCCTTTTTTGATCTCATGTCCGATATAGCGTAAATCACAACAATCAGAGCCGTCCGCATTCCGGACGATCAGGGCGCTGTTTCTGAAATCCCCGACGCCCATAACAGGATATTCCTGAGGCAGCACATCCAGAGAGTAGGTTCTGTCGTTCCCCACATCCCACGGGTTTCCCGAAAATCCCCTGTCATAACAGGTGAGCAGATAATCCATATTTCCGTACACACGCCCGCCATAATACAGATGCAGCAAAAATCCGTACTCATCCACCTTCATCCGGTAAGACGTATGCTTTGTATCCAAAGTAAAAATGCGACCTTCCTGCCGAAATCCAATTGCCATGTTCCATACCTCTTCCTAAATCCAATTTCTTCGGAGAATGCCTCTTTTCAGGCATTCTCCCATCTGAGAAGGAGTTGCCTGCAACTCCTTCTCACATTGTTATTTAACCGCGCCGTTTACCACACCGTTCAGGATCTGTTTCTGACAGATCACATAAAACACCAGAATCGGGATCAGAGACAGCAGATATGATGCAAACGCCAGATTATAGTTGGTTCCAAACTGTGACTGGAAGTTCAACTGGGCTAGGGGAAGCGTGTTCTCGGAAGAACCCGCCATGATGATCAACGGCGTCATTACATCATTCCATACTGCCAGCGCAGTAATAACCGCAACCGTAGCATGCATCGGCTTCATAATCGGAAAAATGATTTTCCAGTAAGTCAGCCATGTGGAAGCACCGTCTACTCTCGCCGCCTCCTCCAGCGCCAACGGAATGTTCGTCAGATAACCCGAGTACAGCATGATATTCATCGGCATATAGAATACCACATACAGAAGAATCACGCCAACCCAGTTTGCGAGACCCATCTCCGCCGTCTGCTTTGCCAGCGGCATCATCAGGATCGCAAAAGGTACAAACATACCGCTGACGATAAAGAGATAAACAAAATTGTAAAACTTGCTGGACTTATTCCGTCCCAGTGTATATCCCATCAGGGAGTGGATCAGGATGGAAAGTCCCACTGTCAGCCCGGAGATTAACAGGCTGTTTTTCAAAGAGTTCCAGAAATCCGTCACCTCCATTGCCTCCCTGAAATTCTGCAGGCTCCACACCTTGGGAAGCGACAGGATACCGCTTATGCTGTTTGTCATCTCAGAGGGCTGTTTGAACGCGATCACCACAGTCATATACAGAGGAAAGATAATCGTGGAAAGCCCGAGAATAAGCAGCACCATAACGGTTTTGTTTGATTTTCCGACTGTCGATGTTTGCTTCATAACTGCTCCTCCTTTGAACTGGAAAATTTCATCTGCGCAACAGAGATCACTACAATGACAATAAAGAATACAACCGCGTTGGCGCTCTGGAAACCGAACTGTCCGCCCGACATACCGTTATTGTAAATCAGGTAGGAAATGGACTCCGTGCTCTGCGCGGGACCGCCCTTTGTCAATGCGATGATCTGGTCAAACACCATCAGGAAGTTTTTCACGCACAACACCATGTTGATGGAGAAAAACGGTATAATCAGCGGAAATGTCAGGTGCTTAAACTGTTTCCAGCCAGTGGCGCCGTCCAGACCGCCCGCCTCATAGACGTCTTCCGGCACCGTCTGTAATCCCGATATATAAATGATCGTGTTCATCGCGATCGCCTGCCATGCGCAGACAATCATAACGCCGATCCAGGCTTTGCTCGGACTGGACAGTATGCTGGAGCGCAATCCCTCCATGCCGGTCATATCCGCAAGCGCCGGAACGATATAAGTAAAGAAGTAGTTAAAAATGTAGCCCACTACCAGAGCCCCGAGTATGTTCGGCAGGAAATAGGCGCCCCGGAAAAATCCCTTCGCCCTAATCTTGCTGTTGAGTCCCAGAGCCAGAATCAGACTGAGCACGTTTACCACGATCGTGGTCACAAGCGCCAGCTTGATCGTGAACAGGTAGGACTTTCCTACACGCGTGTCCGAAAACAGGTCAATATAGTTTCTAAGCCCCACCCAGTCGTGGCTTCCGAACCCTCTGGAATTGGTGAAGCTGTACATGGCGCCCCGGATCAGTGGAATCGTGTTAAAGCAGATAAACAGCGCCAGAATCGGTATTGTAATCAGTAAAAACGTTCTCTTTCTCTCATTTTCATGTTTCGTCATCACTTTTACCCCCTTCCTACTGTGCACTTCCATGTGCGGCTTCATACTCTTGTACCATGCGGATGATATCCCTGTTGTATCTCTGCCAGCTCGTATCGAAATTTTTTAAGAACGCGTCCCGGTCCTTTTCGATGAGGAACGTCTGCAGGAGCGCATCCACCGACATCTCGGACGGATAATAGTGATCCTGATAGTCTGTCATGTTGCCGCTTGCGATAAATTCTGTCATGCCGTCCAGAATGACAGGTAACGTAAAGCTTCCCTTTTTACACGGAACAGATGTCTGTGCGTCAATGTATTTCTGCAGGGTGTCATCCTCATACAGGAAGTTTAACACCTCGTATGCCGCTTCCTTGTTTTTGCAGTCCTTGGTCACACAGAAACCCAGATCGATTCCTGAATTCAGCGTCCTGTCTTCCTTCCCGTCGCTTGCCGGCATAACGAAGGAATCCATCTTCAGATCCGGATTCCCTGACAGGATCTGGGGCGCCGCGTAACTTCCGATCGGGTACATGGCGGATTCCCCTCTGGCAAAAGCGGTGCAGGCGTCATTATAGTTGTAGGCAAATGGATCGTCCGGCCCGTAAGGCAGAAGCGCCATATACTTTTCCGCAAGCTCGCCGTACTCGTCGGTAAATGTAGTCAGCCCCTTATTCACCTGCTTGGTCGTGTCAGACGGCGCAAGTTCCACCGCCATCGCGTTCCAAGGCGCCAGACAGGTCCATGTGTCCTTGAAGCCAAAGTAGAACGGCAGGATGCCTTCCGCCGCAATCTCATCGCACAGCGCCGTCAGTTCATCCCATGTTTCCGGGATCTGCCAGCCGTGCTGTTCAAACATTTCCCTGTTGTAGAGAACGCCCGCCGCGTTCGCCGCATAGGGCAAAATGTAAGTGCCGTCCACAGGGACAAGTTCCAGCGCCTCGGCAATTTCCAGATACCCTTCGTTGACATCCTTCATCCCCTCATACCCGGAGATGTCCGCCAGTATGTCGGCATCCACAAAGTAGGAATAGTTGATGTCCCCGCCGATTCCGATGATGTCCGGGTAGTCCTCCCTGATAAACCTTGTCTTCAGAATCGCCATCGCGTCGTTAGGCGAACTGATGGTCAGATGGATGTCATCATGGGTGGCGTTGAACGCATCCTCCACCGTCTTAAAATAGTTCGCCGCCTCCGGCTTATACTGCACAATCTCAACTTCAATCTTTCCGTCCGTGGAATCACCGCATCCCCAGACGAATGGCACCATCGCAGTCATACATGCTGTCAGCGCCAGACTCCTAAATCCCTTTCTCTTCATTGCCCTTCTCCTTCCTTTTTGGAATATAACGTGTCAAAAGCAGATCTAAGTTGATTCGTTTCACTCATTGTAACATGCCATAATGCTTGCAAAAATAGCGTCATTTTGCTCGTTTTATATCTTTATGCACGTTTTTCGCCCATATGTTGAAGTGACCACGCATTTTGGTATATACTAATGTGAGAATGGAGGGTACCCATGAGCGAAGTTATCTTCTCGGTTTTTCCAAGTGAAAATTTTGTGGATCTGGGATTGTATCAGTTTGGGTGGGAACAGTGCACGCCCTCCCACTCCTTTGGTCCGGCGGCGAGAAACCATTATCTGTTCCACTACTGTCTCTCCGGCACGGGCACTTTGTTTGCCGATAATTCCCACGGCGAATCGGTGCGCTACCAGATCAAAAGCGGACAGGGCTTTATGCTCTTCCCTAATCAAGTATGCATGTACATTGCAGATTATGATATCCCATGGGAATATACATGGATTGAATTTGACGGCCTGCGCGCCAGAGAGACCGTGCAGCTGGCAGGGCTTACGACTGACCAGCCGGTCTACAAAGCGCGCTATAAAGACATTGCCGAGACGATGAAGGACGAAATGCTCTACATCGTAAACCACAGGAACGAATCTCCGTTCCATCTGATCGGACATCTGTACCTGTTCATAGACAGTTTTGTCCGCGCCTCCACCTCCACGCAGATCGGCAAGGGAAACAGCCTGCGCGACTTCTATATCAAAGAGGCGTTCACCTTTATCGAACAGAACTTCCAGAACGACATTACCGTAGAAGATATCGCTGCCTCCTGCGGCTTAAACCGGAGCTATTTCGGGAAAATTTTTCACGAAAACACAGGGAAATCACCTCAGGCATTTCTGATCTCCTACCGCATGACCAAGGCGGCGGAGCTGTTGAAGCTGACCGAACTTTCCGTGGCAGATATCGGAAACGCGGTGGGGTACCCTAACCAGCTCCATTTCTCCAGAGCCTTCAAAAATGTGTATGGAATTTCGCCAAGACAATGGCGCACGGAAAACAGACCTTCCATTTAAAGAATAACTGTTGACGTACTGTTTTCACATCAAGTATAATTTTATCTGTACAGCATAAAGAAAATACATAAGGAAGCGAGGTCAACATTTTGAGACAGTTTTTTGGTATGAGCCCAAGCGGCAATCTGGAGGAGGCGCTCCACGGTCTGAAAGACCCACAGTTGATTATGCTTTTGTCCAACAATGAACAGTTTGAGGATCATGTAAAAAAATTAGAATCCCTTTTCCCCGGCGTCCCCAGTATCGGCTGTATCGGCATGAGCTACGATGTCCGGGTCGTCGAGAAGGGTGTGGGCGTCATCGCCTATTATGACGGCATAAACGCCGTGGCAAACGTACTGGAGCATGTGTCAGTCATGCCTGTAAAATACATCGGGCGGCTGCAGAAAGACATACATAGCATTAAGAGTTCCGGCAGAGATACGGTGTGCATCGATTTCTGTTCTGGAAACGACGCCTGTGTATTGACTACCATCTACAGCGCTTTACAGCGCAGCAACATCTCGCTGGTCGGCGGTACCGGCGACGGGGGAAAGGTCTCGGCAAACGGAAAGGTCTATGAAGATGCCGTTGCCTACGCGCTGATCAAAAACCTGAACGGCAAGGTGAAGGCATACAAGGAAAACATTTACCACCAGCTTGGTAATTACCGCTTTGTGGCGTCGGGAACGGACAAGGCTAACTACCGGCTCGGGCAGCTGAACGGGAAGCCCGCCAAACAGGTATACCAGAACATTCTCCATGTGACGGAGGAACAGATTTCCACCCAGACGTTCAAAAATCCTTTCGGAAAAATCAACGGAAACGACACATGTATTATCTCCATCAAAGAGGTCAGCGGTAACTCGCTGACGTGTTTCCGGCAGGTAAACGACTCCGATGTGCTGATTCTTCTGGAACTGGGCGACTACCGACAGATTGTGCGGGACACCATACAGACGATCAAAAATGATTTCCAGAGAATATCGGCTGTGTTCTCTGTAAACTGCCTGTTCCGTTATCTGCTCTTCACCGACCACCATTACATGAAGGATTATCTGATGGACATGAGCACTCTTGGACACCATGCCGGTCTGGTCGGATATGGCGAACACTACAACAACCGCTTTGTCAACCAGTCCATGACATGTGTGGTATTTGAGTAAGGGAGGCGTAGAGATGAAATTCAGAAAAAAATCCCAGCAGGAAGAAAAAACCCTTGATCCGATCGTCTATGTGGTGGAGAGCCTTCAGGGCTACCGCAGCGCCCTGATCCAGAGCGAGGTGGACTCCCTGCACGAACTGAGCATGGTCCGTCATTCCTTCGGCAATGTGCTGCACGACTCCGAATCGCTGAGAGAATCCCTCTCAGACTTCGAGCAGACTTTTTCCAGCATCAATACCGTGTCCGCACAGTTTGCATCCGTAAAAGACAATATTTTCGAGTCCGTCAGTCAGGTACAGGGCAAGGTCGAGACACTCAAAAGCAGTTCCCTTCAGGTCGCAAACCACTTTGAGGAGATGCAGAGCACCTTCGACACCTTCCAGCTCTCCTTAAATGAGATCCGCAAATGTATGGGCAGGATCGTGTCCATCGCAGACCAGACAAACATTCTCTCCCTCAACGCTTCCATCGAGGCGGCAAGGGCAGGGGAACAGGGAAAGGGCTTTGCCACGGTGGCGGGCGAGATCAAGAGCCTGTCTGAGGAGATCAAAAACCTTGTGTCCATGGTGGATTCCAGTGTGGGTGAGGTGGAGAGCGGAACCGACCAGCTCCACGCCAGCATCCAGACCTCGCATCAGGCGCTGGAGGAAAGTCTCACGAAAGTGGATGAAACCTATGCCATGTTTGACAAGATCACGCAGGCGGCGGGCGGCGCGGAATCCGTGCAGACAGAAATCTCGGGAGTCATCGACGACTCAAAGAGCAAATTACATACCCTAAGCAGTTTCTTTGAAAAGATGAAAAACCACTATGATACGGTTATGCAGCACATCAACCGGGTCAGCAGCATGGGGACGACCAAAAGCGCGATGTACGAGGATATCGACAATATGATGGCGCAGATTCCCCCCATTATTGACGACTATAATGCCGGTTAACCTGCTCTTAAACCTAAGAAAAGAGCAAGAACTCTCCCATTGCGGGAGAGTTCTCTATTTTTTCCCTTTCGTTCCCAGAAACGTCGGATCGCTCTGAAACGCCTTAAACTTACGCGCAATGTCCGCCTCGGGCAGTACACAGTGATAAATCTCCAGCCCGGCAATCTTGCCGTGGAAGGACTTCTGGTACTCGTCCCCGCCTATGACCACCCGCTCCGGCACCTTCAGGTTCGGCGCGCGGTCCTTGCTGCCGATCAGCATACCGTTAAAATACAGTCTGACCAGTCCCGTGATCACATCGCAGGAGACGCACATATAGGACCACTCTCCCGGCACCGCGTGTCTGCCGAAAATATCGAACCACTCGTTCACTTCCCTGTCGTCCTTCATGCGGAACACACAGCTGCAGATCGCATCCGAGGGCACCAGACTGATGAAACCGTCCAGATAAGTGACGTAAAATACACTCGTCCATGCCTGCATTTCCGCCGTGTTGACCCACAGACAGATCGTATAGCTCTCGCTGTACATGACGGATTTCGGCAGCACAACGATATTTTCTCCCACCTTGCCTCCCGGGAAGGAAAGCGCCATCTGCCCCGCCACCACGCCGGTGTCATAGGTAATGCCCTCTCCCCGGATTTCCCCTTCGTTCTTTCCCTCCGCATCCTTCAGATGGTGGTCGAAAGAATAGACCGTGGGAATGCGGTTGCTGACAAAGAAATAGCGGTCGTTATACATTTCAAAAAAGCGCGCCGGCGGCTGCGGCTTCCCGTAAAAGTCACCCAGCCCCAGCTGTGCGCCGTAGTTTGCCAGCGCTCCCGCCTGCACGGTATTTTCAATGCCCTGCGCCACGATCATAAACTGCAGATCCCTGCCGAGACCTATGAGATTGCGGAACAGAAGAAGCGGACGTCTGTCATTGCCTTTATCCGACTTGAGAAGTCTGGGGTCCAGCTTCAGAATGCTTGCCGGAACCTGCTGCAATACCTTGAAGGAAGAAGCGGAGCCAAAGTTTTCAATCGCTATCTCAAAGCCCATCTCAGACAGGACTTCCACCGCGCATACAATCTTCTCTCCCCGCCCGAGGAAACTCTCCTCCTCGATGCAGAGCTTGATCTCCTCCGGTCTGACCTGATAGGTTTCCAGACATTTTCTGATATGATCCAGACCGTCCGCCTGCAAAATCGTTCTGGCGGAGAGACGGACATAAATCTGCAGTTCCTTAAAAACAGTATCCTGCCACTTCTGTTTCCAACGGCAGATCTGTTCAAATATCATCTTATCCAGCCGGGTAATCACACCGTACTGCTCCAGCACGGGAATAAAGGTTTCCTCCTCCAGAATTTCCTTCCCCGGAAAATGCCAGTACAGCACCGCCTTCACCGCATACACGTCGGAGTTCTGCAGATAGATCATGGGCTGGAAACGCAGTTCAAACTCCTCCTCACGGAACGCGGTGAGCGCCCTGTCCTTCATCGCTTTCTGTTCAGCGAGCTGTTCCCGTATAACTTCATAGTTTACATAACTCCCTTTGCCGTTTTTCTTGACAAAGTACATCGCCTCGTCGCCCTGATCCAGAATCACGGACAGGTTTTCGGAAACGCGGCATCCCGCCACAAAACCGATGCTGAAAGAGAGAACCTCCCGCAGGGATTCGTCAAAGTCCTCCTTCAGTCTGTGCTGCAGCAGCGCAAACTCTTCTTCCGGCTCCTCCGCAAACGCGGCTGCGTCGCAGAGTACCACAAACTCGTCACCGCCCAGCCGCACCACAAGCTGTCCGGGAAACGCATCCTGCAAAAGGTCGCTCACAAACAGCAGAAGTTCGTCGCCCTTTGCATGGCCGTACACATCGTTTACCAGTTTAAAATTATCCACATCCATATAGAGACAGTGGACGCGCGCGCCTTCTGGCAGTCCGTCCCATATCTCATGGAGCCCTCTCCTGTTCGTCAGTCCCGTCAGATAGTCGGTATTTTTTTCACCGCCCGCCCGATCGATCAGGTCGCCGAATAAGCTTTTCATATGTTATCCCCCACATACACAAACGCTACAGTTTCATTATATAGAAAACGGGCCGCTGTTTCAACCGAAAACGGTATCACAGCAGCCCGTTGGCAATGGAGTGTATGCCCTAAAGTAATTTCCCTAGCCTTTGACCGCTCCAGCCGTCATACCCTCGATGAAGTATCTCTGGAAACAGAGGAAGATAATGAATACCGGGAGGATACCAAACATGGATCCTGCAATCAGTACATCGTAGTTGTTTCCGTAGGGTGTAAGCAGGGTGTTCAAACCAATCGGAAGCGTAAACTTCTCTGCGCTTCTGTATACAAGCATCGGCCAGAGCACGTTATTCCATGAACCCATCGCGCACAGAATCGCCATAGCCGCAAACGCGGGCTTCGTGATCGGCATCATAATCTTGAAGCAGATACCGTACTCGGTGGCGCCGTCGATACGCCCCGCATCCAGCAGGTCTTTTGGCAGTCCCGACATATACTGCCTGAAGAAGAAGATCGTGGACGCACCGCAGATACCCGGCAGCATCACGCCCCAGATGGTGTCAACCAGCTTCAGGTTGATCATCTCCTTGTAGAGCGGGAGAATCAAGATCTCGAAGGGAACCATCATGGTTGCGATTACGAGGAAAAACAGGAAGTTTTTCAGCGGGTAATTATACATCGTCAGACCGTAAGCCACGATATAGCACACAAGCAGCGTCAGGAATACCGTGACGAGCATCAGTACCAAACTGTTCTTGTACCACATAAAGTACTTGTGACCATCCACATTGTTGCCAAACAGGTACGTGTAGTTGTTAAGTGTCATGGTGCTGAAATCCAGATTGATACTAAGACCCCGGCGGATCAGCTCCGTGCCGGGTCGGAAGGATGCAATCAAACCGGCAAACAGCGGATATACGATCAAGAAGGAGAGAACCGCAAACAGTGCCGTAGCGAACACGGTCAAAATATTTCTCTTAGTTCTCATTCCCATAGTTTCTTCGCCTTTTACAGAGGTTGTTTCTGCCATATTACTTTTCCTCCTTCCCTAATGTGCCGTTCACGACAAGCTGTACGATATTGATCGCCAGCGCTATCACGAGCAGGACGATACCTACCGCGCTGCCGTATCCGAGCTGGTTCTTGGTGATACCGCGCTTGTACAGATATCCCACGATGGTCAGACCGATGTTGTTCGGTGAATCGGGACCTGCCCACAACATGTAGGATTCCATGAACATCGCCAGACCTGCGTACACGCTGATCGTCAGCACATAAACGGTGGTCGGTTTCAAAAGAGGAATGGTAACATACCGGAATTTCTGCCAGGCGGTCGCGCCGTCAATATCTGCCGCCTCATACATGGCGGTGTCAATCGCCTTCAATCCGGAAATAAAGTAGAGCATATTTACACCGGTCCATCTCCAGCACGCCACAAGTAAAAGGGCGCCGAGACCGGTTGCTTTCATTTTCAGCCATTTAAAAGTGCCAAGTCCGAGAGCCGTCGTGATCACATTCATCTGACCGGTCGGATACTCGGAAAACATCAGTCTGAAAAGCGTACCAGAGATAACGACCGACGTAAGCGCCGGCACATACAGACATGCCTTCCAGAAGCCTTTCGCCTTCACCAGTCTGGAATCCATCAGCACCGCAAAGAACATCGGGAACGGAATCAGCAGAACCAGTGTCAGAACCATGTATTGAAAACTGTTTTTAATTGCCGTGTGAAATATTTTATCTTTTAAGAGTTTCTGGAAATTACTGATTCCCACCCATTCCGTACCGGTAGGTTTGATATCCTGAAAACTCATGGTGATGGTACTGCATAACGGATAAATCCAGAATAAAAGAAAACTGATAATAAAAGGAAGCACGAACACATAGGGCGCCGCCTTTTGTGAATAGAAAAATTTTTTAAATTTATTCATACGCACACACTCCCAATCTTTGTCTACTATACACCCATCCTACAACAAAGAGGGGATTGCATTCACAATCCCCTCTATTAAATTTACTACTGCTCGAGATCAACCACATCCTGAGCTGCCTGCAGCGCCTCTTCTACATCCACGCCGTTCTCGAGAACGTCATTCAGAGTTACGTTACACATCTGCTCGTTGATGGTCGGGCTGATGGAAGTCGTGTAAACCGTTCCGATATCATCCTTGATGCCGTAGAGCACATCGTAAGGGAAGTTACGGAAGAACTGGTTGTACTGGTTGTTTTCGTCATGTGCGAATGCGTCGTCGTTCCACAGAACGGTGTTACATACGTCGAAACCAAGGTTATCCCAGATCAGCTGCTCACCTTCCTCGGACATCTTAGCCCAGCAGAGGAACTCGGAAGCCAGATCTTTGTCAACAGCCTGCTGTGTCACAACAGTACCGGTACCGCCGATACCTACGGAGCACTTCTGACCTGCCTCGAATACAGGACACTTAGCGATGTACCAGTTGCCCTTCTCCTCGGGCATGTAGTTGGTGAAACGGCTCATGTACCACATCGCCTTCGGGAAGGAAACGATGTTGTGATCCAGAATGTTCTGGAAACCTGCCTCTAAGTCAACGTGACCGTCGGGAGATACCATTGCGAGACCGCTGTTAACCCACTCCTGCTGCATGGTGAGCATCTTCTTTACGGAATCAAGCTGTACGTTTGCCGTGCCGCCCATACCGCCGGTCCAGTCCTCGCCGTACTCAGCCATAGCGATCCATAACCAGTCACAGCCTGCGGTATCAACGGAAGTCCAGTGTTTATCTTCGGGATTGCCGATTGCATCCAGATATTTCTGTCCAAGTGCTGCATAGTCATCCCAGGTAACAACCGCGTCCACGTCTGCCTGAGAAAGACCTGCCTCCTCAAGGGCAGCCATGTTATAGTACATAACCGTAGCGCCTACGTGGTAAGGAATACCGTAGTTGTTTCCGTCAGAACCGGAGTAGACAGCCATTCTCGCAGGAACCATGGTGTCAAGGTAAGGAGCTGCCGCATCGTTCTGGGGAACAAGCCATGTGTCAAGACCTGCTACCACGTTCGGGAACTGACCGATCTCCACGTCACAGATGTCGGGAGCGCCCGTGCCTGCGTTCAGGGAAGTCAACAGTTTTGTATGCATGTCTGCGTAAGGATATGTAGTGCAGGTAATCTCGATGGTTCTGTCGGGATTCTGCTCGTTCCACTTCTCAACCATGTTGCCGTAGTGCTGTCCGTGTATTTCTACGAATGTCCACATCTCCATATGTGTACCGTTGGGATCACCGAAGGTAGCGGTAGGAATCTCTTCCTCTGCTGCCGCCGCATCCTCTGCGGGAGCTTCCTCAGCCGCCGCACCGTCGTCTGCTGCCGCTGCGTCGTCGGAACCAGCGTCTGCCGCGGGAGCTTCCTCAGCCGCGCCGCCGTCTGCTGCCGGAGCGGAACCTGCGTCACCGCCGCCGCATCCTACCAGTGTGGTAGCAAGCATAGCTGCTGTCATCAAGGTAGCCAATACTTTCTTTTTCATTCTTTTTCCTCCTTATTATGAATATGCTGTTCGACAACCGCACTACAGTTTGTCTAAAATACTTTAGGCGATATGCTATATTTTACCAAAACAGGTGTCTCTCGCCTTTTTTTTGTGACAGGTGCCTTTTTTCGATTTTTAAAAATTAAGCAACCTGTACACTTTTTTTTTTTTTGCGGTTATCTTATGTTCATATTGTACAATAGCAGGAAGAATACGTCAATAGCTTTTTGAATTATTTTAGTTTTTTTTGAATTATTTAAAGTTGCATAAATTCATTCATGTTATGTCATTCATCTGAAATACCCCATTTATCGTAAGGACAGTGGTTTTTTCTGATCGCCGCACGCAGCTCCACAAAGCATCCGCACGCCCTGCACATGCCGTCCAGAAGCAGGTCACACTCCTTACAAAGAGAGAGCCGCTTCTCATAAAGCGGCTCCCCGACCTTTACATCTTCATCCAGATTGGCTATGTAGTCATGCAGATTTTGAAAATACGCCGCCTGATCCATATCTCTTGTGAGACATTTGCGGCAGATCCGTCTGTTTTCGATCTCCATATCAAAGCTTCCTCCCCAATCCTGTCACCACCCCGCAAATCCGCCCGCATCCCTGTATCCGACGGGACAAGAGGGGCACAGTCTGAGCCATTCCCCTCTTTCTCTGCATATCTTCCCCTTCACTTAACGAACGCGGAAACTGATCACGCTGCCCGCAGGCGCGGTGAAACTGATCATGCCGTCCTTCACCTCATAAGCGGTAAAGTTCTCCTCCTTCACCTTCTCGGGATCGTCAAAGGTGTTGTGCGCGTGCATCTCGCCTTTCAGGATTGCGGCGGTAATCTCCTTCGGCGCAAGTTCCATAAAGGACATTTCCACAGGCGCGTCCTCATCCGTGGAGAGGTTTGCCAGCGTCACGTTCACATAGCCGTCCTTGTCCACAGAGACGGACTCGTCAAGGAACGGCACCTTGCAGGCGTCATCCACACCGATCATCCGATTGCCTTCGATGCAGCTCTCCACAAGTTCCGCATCCTGATGATGCTTGTACATGTGGAAAATATGATAGGTGGGCGTCAGAATCATCTTCGGCCCCTCCGTCAGAATCACGGACTGCAGCACATTGACCATCTGTGCGATACACGCCATCTTCACCCGGTCACAGTGCTTGTTGAAAATATTTAAGGTCACGCCCGCCACAAGCGCGTCGCGCATGGTGTTCTGCTGATAGAGGAATCCCGGATTCGTGCCCGGCTCCACGTCAAACCAGCAGCCCCACTCGTCAACGATCATGCCGATCTTCTTGTCGGGATCGTACTGATCCATGATCGCGCCGTGCCGTTCCACCAGTTCTTCCATATAGAGCGCCTTCGCCATCGTCTGATACCATGTCGCCTCGTCAAACTCCGTGGCGCTGCCCTTGTTCTCCCATCCGCCCGGATGCACATAGTAATGGAGGGACAAGCCGTCCATGTAACCGTTGGGGATGTTGTTCGGCTGCGGCAGCGCAAAACAGGTCTTTAACACGCCCTCCGTCCAGAAATAATCCGCCACGTTGGGACCGCCGCAAATCTTCTTGATGGGCGCCGCATTGTCATAGTGCCGCACATAAGTCTGGTATCTTCTGTACAGGTTCGCGTAATACTCCGGCGTCATGCTGCCGCCGCAGCCCCAGTTTTCATTGCCCACGCCGAAATAGTCGATCTTCCACGGCTTTTCATGCCCGTTTTCTTTGCGCAGGTCCGCCATGGGGGAGACGCCGTCAAAAGTGATGTACTCCACCCACTCACTCATCTCCTGCACCGTACCGCTGCCCACGTTCCCGTTTACATAAGTCTTACAGCCAAGCTGCTCGCAGAGCTCGAAAAACTCGTGCGTGCCGAAGCTGTTGTCCTCCACCACGCCGCCCCAGTGGGTGTTGATCATCTTCTTGCGGGTTTCCTTCGGACCGATGCCGTCCTTCCAGTGGTACTCGTCCGCAAAACAGCCGCCCGGCCAGCGCAGCACGGGAATCTGCATCTCCTTCAGGGCGTCCACCACATCCTTGCGCATCCCGTTCACGTTGGGAATGTCGGAATTTTCTCCCACATATAACCCCTCGTAGATACATCTGCCCAGATGCTCCGAGAAATGCCCGTAGATTTCCGGGTTGATGTGCCCCTTTTTGTTCTTCTCATTGATAAATAATTTTGCCATACCCTCTCCCTTTCTAATTGAATTTGAATACCGGTCTGCCGTCCTCCCAGCCGAACTTCATCAGCATCGCGTGACGGTTCGGATTGTAGAGCGGGTCGCCCACGATCTCCGTCTCTGTCCTCGCGTGGTAGACCAGAATGTCGTTGCCCTCCTCGTCCACGGTAAAGCTGTTGTGCCCCGGTCCGTAAACGCCCAGCGTCTCGTCGGATTTAAGCACCGGGTAACGCTCCTTCTTCCATGACAGGGGGTCTAACATATCCGCGTCTTCATCCGCCGTCAGCATCCCCATGCAGTAGGCGATGCCCGTCTCAGACGCGGAGTAGGTCACGAAAATCTTCCCGTTCCGTTTGAGAACCGCCGGACCCTCGTTCACCCAGAAACCAACCCGCTCCCAGTCGTAATCCGGGGTGGTCAGAAGCACCTGCACGGTCTTTAACTTGTAAGGCGTCTCCAGTTCTCCTATGTAAAGGTTAGACACCTGCTTTCCGATGCCCACCTTTTCCGCCCAGATATAATACCATCTGCCCTTGTTCTCGAACACGGTGCCGTCCAGCGAAAACGCCATGAAGGAAAATTCGTCGTCGTCCGCCCTTCCCATCTTTCCCTTTTCCGTCCATGTGCCGGTTATGGGATCTTCATCCTTGCACTCCAGCACATAGGGTCTGATCTGCCAGACATCGTCCTTGTCACCGCCCGCATAGTAAATGTACCATGCCCCGTCTATGTAATGCAGCTCGGGCGCCCAGATATGGCAGCTCATAATCCCCGACTCGTGCTTGTGCCAGACTTCCGTCTCGGGCGCGTCAGCCAGCCCCGCAAGCGTATCGGATCTGCGCAGTACAATGCCGTCATAGGCAGGCACGGAAGCCGTGAAGTAATAGGTGCCGTCCGTATGCCTGTACACATAAGGATCAGCCCGCTGTAATATCCACGGCTTGTTGTATAATAGTTCGCTCATCTTTATCCCCCATTTCCGGCTTCACCCCGAAAGCCATTTTTTATTTACATAAACTATTTTAATTGTATCTAAAATTATACAAGGTTTCTCCACAGAAAGCAACCCTAATTTTTGCGAATGGGCGCAGGCTGAACCCCCGCCCCACCTCCGCATAAAATATAACATAAAGTCACTCCCCCGCAGGAAGGAATCCGCCATGTCAGCTCCCACCGTACTGATCGCCGGTCGTCCCGAGGACACCAGAAACTATGAAGCTATCATAAGAAGGATGGGTGTTTCCTGCTTTGTCAGCATGGATCCCGCCCAGACGGACGATGCCACACACCTTCTGCTCCCCGGCGGCGGCGACATCACGCCCGCCTTTTTCGGTCAGACCGACCACGGCTCCCGCCACATCGACACAGAACTGGATATCCTGCAGCTTGAGATCCTTGCCCGTTTCACGGCACAAAAAAAGCCCGTGCTCGGCATCTGCAAAGGGCTCCAGCTCATCAACGTCCATTTCGGCGGCGACATCACGCAGCATATCGATACCGCCGAGACCCACAAATGGGTCGGGCGCGACCAGTTTCACTATGTTTTTCACTGTGATCTCGGACGGCGCGATTTCTTTTACCAGCTCTACGGCAGCAGCGCCAAAGTAAACTCCGCCCACCATCAGGCGATAAACCGCACAGGCGAGGGGCTTATCCCGGTATGCCGCGCCGGGGATAACGTGATTGAGGGGCTTGTCCACAGTTTGCTCCCCATCCTTGCCGTACAGTGGCACCCGGAACGGCTGCCCGACGGTGCGGGCGAACCGCTGTTTTCCTATTTTTTCTCGCTGGGCTGATGTTGCAGGCGGCTTTCCAGCTGTGACATACCCTCCTCGAACTTCTCCCGCTGCGTCTCCCACTTATTTTTCCGCCCTGCGCGTCTGCCCTGCCTGCTTCCACGCCTGCTCTGCGCCTGCTCCCTCGCATGAAGCGAAACCATCTCAAACAGGGCGCGCATGATCTGCATCACCACCCCTGCGGTCTCCTCATCGACCTCCCCTATCGCCCTGCTGATTTTTTGAAGGCTCTGAAACCAGTGCGCCGTAAAGTCGATCAGATTGTCCGTCTCCGACGCCTGCGCCACCCGGTACAGCGTATCCACAAAAATGCGCATCTGTGCCTGATCCAGCGACAGGATCCACTCATTGAGCGTCTGGTCGATAAACCGCCGCCCCGGACGGATCTCGTCCACGATGCGGAAATCCCCGTCCTTCACCAGCCACGTGTACGGATTGTGCTGTGCAAGCCCTAGGGTCTTGCTCTCCACCACCCGGTAATCGCCCTCGGTGTATAAAAGCATCCCCACAAGCGAAGAGCGCGGCACCGTCTTGTGGATGCGCCCCTCGATTTCCTGCCATGCCCCCTGCACTCTGACCTCCGGCCGGAACCCCGGTCCGTCGTGGTCATAGATTCTCTCTATCCGCTTTCTCACCGCCGGATCACAGTGCATTGCCGCATAGACCGCCAGATTTCCCCCTTTGGAGTGACCGCCCACATAAAAACTGCCCTCCATCGTCCGCGCCGCCCGCTCCAGAAAAGGCACGCTGTGAAGCTGCCCGGGCACCGGCTCAGAAAAGGCAAGATTTAAGTCCTCCTTCCAGCCCACGATATTCTCATCCGTTCCCCGGAACACCACATAGGAAATTCCCTCTGGCAGACCGCACACCACGGCGGAAAACTGGCTTTCCTTCTCCGGCTCAATTAGGTTTACATAATTCCACAACCACATCTGTCCGAAACGCCTGCTGTTTAAGACTCCCGTAAAAAGCGCGGTATTGTCCTTCCGGTAACGTTCATCCGCGTAGAGATGGTCATACGCCGCGTGGACGGCGATCTCCTGAAGGCTTACCGGCGCGCGCTCCTCCCCCGGTCCCGGCACGATGCCGTCAAATTTCAGATAGGAGAGCTGGCTGATCACCAGACTGTCCACATCGCAGAATGGTTTTTCCGCCAGACTGTAATCCCCGTATTCTCTCAGATAGTCTAAAATCGTCCCCATTATTTACACTCCGAAAACGCCCCGTCTGCCGTCAGATCTTCCGGCTGTACTCTCATCATACCTTTGTCTCCCATTCGCCGGAATCCCCCGTGTTTCACGAATCTATATTTTTGCTTCCAGATGTTCGATATTCTTGATCAGCACGCTCACCGTCCCGTCGGGATTCGTGATAAATTCCACACATTTTGGATTCTTGTACTGCTCCATGGGTATTTTGATCTCAATGCCCGTGTCCGTGAAAAGATGCTGGCTCTGGAACTTCCGCGTTGTATTTTCGCTCTGCGGTTCTATGGTCTCCTTCACCATGTTGTACTTTTCCATTTTATCCTGAAACGCTGTCCTTAATTCCGGCTCACCCTCAAAGATCTTCTCCGCGATCTCCTCCACCACGAAGCCGCCCTTCTCCTCCATCTCCTCCTGCATGATGCTCTTGGCGCGCATCTGTCTCTCAAACCGCTCGTTCTCCGCAAAGCCCTCCTTCTGCACGCTCTCCACGGCGCGTCCCACGATGGACAGCTTCGATTTGTGGGAGAGATGGGAACTGCACTTCAAGAACAGGAAGGAAAAATAGTCCGCCTTTTCCCCGTTCACCTCGTACTTCTTTTCCACCACCTGCACCGAGAGATCCGAAAGGCAGATCACCGCCGCCTCCGTCAGCCGCTGGGTCTGGGAAGGCAGGATCGACTTGTGCCGGATCAGCTCGTTGCTGTTTCCCTCCCCCTCCGAAAGGGGCATCGTCCTGTGGGTATAAAGGGTCTTGTAATTCATTTTGAGGAGCGCCAGATACTCTTCCTCGCCCTCCCTGAACCGCACCACCATCAGATCCGCCGGCGGAATATCAATATTGCCGCTCATAATCTCAAACAGAAGCCCCGCAATCTCCTGACTGATGGCGACGAAATTTTCGTCCTCATACCCGGTCAGCAGCTTGCACACCTCCGACTCCCTCTCGTAAAAGCGGCACTCCTTCGCGTCGTCCCCGGCGCAGATTTTCCCGATATGCTCCCGCACAAACTCCGCCACCTCCGAGCCGAACTCCAGCTCCGTGTCGGAGAGCACCGGCATCCCGATGGTGGGGTCTAAGATATGTACGATCACATGCTTGATTCTGATGTCCTCTTTGTTCATTCTGTTTCTCCTTCGTAATCACCTTTTTAATTGTATTTTCCAACGTAGTCCGTCCCGGTCTCGGTCTGCATTAGATTTACATAATATAGCGGATCCCGTTCCATCAGAAGCATCGTATGAAACGCCTCCAGCAGCATCTTGTCCCCGTTGCTCTTCATCTGCGTGCGGTCCCTGTCAAGCTGCGCCTTGAAGTGGTCCATCTGCCACACCATGATATCCACCAGACTGTAACCCGCCACCTTGTACTCACAGAGAAAATTCTCATGCTCCAGATAGTACAGAAACTCCTTAGACACGCCCTCCGATGCCGTCAGCATCTCAAAAAAACGCGCCAGAAACGCCTCGTCCTCCCCGGCGTAGCAGCACAGCGCGCGCGCCCATGCATATGCTCTCGTTTTCTCCTCACTGTTCATTGCCGCCCCTCCTTCTGATCCCCTTTCTTCTGTTTCCCACATCCCGCATCCGCCCCAGCCTGTTCTTTTTCTCCGTCCCACCACATAAAATGTCCTAAGTAACTTCGGGACGTGTTTTCTATGGCTCTCTTAGAACAGATCAACAATCTTTTATGGGGTCTTCCCCTGATTCTCCTGCTTATGGGCACACATATTTATTTCACCTGCAAGCTGCGGTTTCCCCAGAGAAATCTTTTCCGCGCCATCCGTCTTTCCTTGTTTTCCGCGGAAGAGATGCCCCCTAATGAGGCATCTCTTTCCTCAAAAAATGCAGCCGCTGCCGGGAACCATTCCGCCGTGCCGGGGACCGCCCGGAATCTCTCCCCCTTCTCGGCGCTCTCCACCACCCTTGCCGCCACACTGGGCACGGGAAACATCATCGGCGTCTCCACCGCCGTCGCCCTCGGCGGACCCGGCGCCATCTTCTGGTGCTGGATCACCGGGATTCTCGGCATGGCAACCGCCTACGGCGAATGCTACTTAAGCGTCCTCCACCGCCAGCGGAACAAGGACGGACTCTACGTCGGGGGACCTATGTATGTATTAAAAAATGGTTTACATAATAAAAAACTCGGCAGTTTGTACGCACTGTGCACCTTAGCAGCCGCTTTCGGCGTGGGCTGCACCACGCAGGCAAACTCCGTCACAAGAGCGACATCCCTGAGTTTCGGGATTTCCCCCCATCCGGTCGGCGTTGCCCTCGCCGTGGTCACAGCCGCAGTCATCATCGGCGGCATCCGCAGCATCGGAAACCTCTGCGAGCGGACTGTACCTGCCATCACCTTTCTGTACCTGACTGGCTGCGCGGTTCTTCTCCTCCTCTACCGTCACCAGCTTGTCACAGCCGTGGTCTGGATCGTAAAGGACGCATTTTCCTTCACCAGTCTTGCCGGGGGCGTGGCGGGCGCCGGCTTGCAGAGCGCCATGCGGTACGGCATTGCCAGAGGGCTGTTCACCAACGAGGCAGGGATCGGCACTTCCGCCATCGCCGCAGCCGCCTCCCACACCGACGATCCCAAAATACAGGCGTATGTGTCCATGACCGCCGTTTTCTGGGACACCGTAGTGATGTGCCTGCTGACCGGGCTTGTGGTGGTGTGCAACATGCTCTACGACCCTGCATCCACCACTGGCGCCGCCGAGACGGACCTGACCGCAGCCGCCTTCTCCCATCTGCCCTATGTGGGAGATGCGTTTCTCACGATCTCCCTGTGCGCCTTCGCCGTGACCACCCTGATCGGCTGGTCCTACTTCGGGGAGAAGGCGGCGGAGTATCTGGGCGGGAACCGCAGCGTACCGCTCTACAAACTCTGCTACATCGTGATGATCTATCTGGGCGCCATCATTCCCATGCACCTTGTCTGGGAATGCACCGATCTGATCAACGGCATCATGGCGCTGCCAAACCTCCTCGCGCTGTGGGCGCTGCGGCGGGAAATCAAATCTTGACGCTTTGAGCGGAGAATGCCTCTTTTGGCATTCTCCCATGCGAAACTTAGCACTTTCTGGCGTCCTGTCCTATGGCAGGGCGTCTTTAGAAGCGCTTTTCGCATTCCGGAAGTAGATGTAGAATCCCACGCAGATCAGCGCCGACAGCAGCGACCCGAGGGGCGCTGCCCATCCCATGGGATAAAGGCTGTCCGGGAAGTACACACCCGCCAGGTAGGCGCCCGGTATGCGGATCAGCACAATCGCAATGATATTATGGATAAAGGATATCCCCGCCTTCTGGTCTCCGCAGAAATACCCGCTGAAGCAGAAATGCACCGCCGCAAAGAGCGTGTCAAAGGAGTAGGAGCGCAGATAGGCGCAGCCCGCCGCCAGCACCGCCGCATCCCTCGTAAACAGCCCCACCAGCGTCTGCGGCAGGAACTGGCTGTAGAGCGCACAGAACGCGCCCCAGCTCATGGTGATCAGCAGACCGTAACCCAGCGAAGCCCTTGCGCGCTCCGGCTTGTCCGCCCCCATATTCTGCGCCGTGATCGCGGAAATCGCGGAGAGGAATGCCGAGGGCACCAGAAACAGGAAGCCGATCAGTTTCTCCACGATCCCCACAGCCGCGGAGACCACAAGTCCCCTGCTGTTGGCGATCACCGTGATCACGATAAACGCCACCTGAATCAGCCCGTCCTGACAGGCAATGGGCGCGCCCACCTTGAGAATCTGTGCGAATATCTCCCTGTCTACGCGGATATCCGCCTTTGTCACCCGGAACCCCAGATCCCGTCTGCGGAGCATAAAAAGTGCGAACGCCACGCTCACCGCCTGCCCGAATACCGTGGCAAGCGCCGCACCCGCCGCGCCCATCCCGCCGCCTACGAGAATAAAATCGAGCACGATATTCACCGCACATGCCACCGCCACGAAATACATGGGTCTCTTAGAATCGCCCGCCCCGCGGAAAATGCTGCTGATCACATTGTATGCCGTGATAAAGGGCACCCCGGCAAAACAGATGCCCAGATACAGCCTCGTCTCCTCCACCGCCTCCGCGGGCGTAAGCATAACACTTGTAATTAAATTAGTGCAAAGCAGCAGTCCCACCGTGAGCGCCGCCGCGAACATCACAAAAAAAGCCACGGACGCGCCCACCGTCTTTGCCGCCGCGCGCTCATCCCCCGCGCCCACATATCTGCCGATCCGCACGGTGGCGCCCATGGCGAAACCCACGATAATCACCGTGAGCATATGCATCACCTGACTGCCGATCGCCACCGCCGTGGTGGTCTGGGAGCCGTTGTACAGTCCCACCACAAACAGATCCGCCATACCATAGAAGGTCTGCATAAAACATGCCAAAAGATACGGGAGCGCAAACCGTATCAGGTTTTTTCCCACGCTCCCCTCCGTCAGACTATTTTCTCTCATCATCCGTACCTTACTTCCCGAAATACCCCGCCACCGTCTTTAAGTGCTCAATTACAGGCAGATGCTGGGGACAGGCATTCTCGCACTGTCCGCAGGCGATACAGTCCCCCGCCTTTCCGAATGTGCCCGTCAGACGGTCGTAATACTCACCCTGAGGCGTCCATCCCTTCCCCTCCACTTCCTGCATCTCCGCATTATAGAGGGAGAAATATTTCGGGATCGCTATCTTTTTCGGACACCCTTCCGTGCAGTAGGAACATCCCGTGCAGGGAATCGCGATATTGCCGTTGATCATCGCCGCCGCGCGGTACACCATGCGCTTCTCCTCCTCCGTGAGAGGCTTGAAGTCACCCATATAACTGGTGTTATCTAAAAGCTGCTCCATATTGCTCATACCGCTTAACACCATCTTTACATTGTCCAGACTTGCCGCAAAGCGGATCGCCCATGAGGGAACCGACATATTCGGGTCATGGTTTTTAAACATCTCCTCCACCGCTCCCGGCACTTTGGCGAGCGTGCCGCCCTTGACCGGCTCCATCACCCACACCGGCACACCGTGCTTCGTCGCCACCTCATAGCAGAGCTTTGACTGGATCGCGCTGCTCTCCCAATCGAGATAGTTGAGCTGGAGCTGCACAAACTCCATCTCCGGGTGCTCCGTCAGCACCTGATCCAGAAATTCCGCATTGTCGTGGAAGGAAAAGCCCATATGCTTCACAAGCCCCTGCTTTTTCTTCTCCGCCAGCCAGTTGAAGCAGTCAAGATCTGTGTAAATCTTATAGTGACCGAACCCGATATCGTGAAGCAGGTAGTAATCAAAAAACGTAACACCTGTTTTTCTAAGCTGTTCCTCAAAGATCTTATCCCGGTCCTCTTTCGTCCTGATAAAACTTGCGTGCAGCTTTGTCGCCAGCGTATAGCTGTCCCGCGGATGTCTGTCCACCAGACACGCCTTCGCCGCTTCCTCGCTCTTAAACCCGCAGTACATCCACGCCGTATCGAAGTAGGTAAACCCCCTCTCGATAAAAGTATCCACCATCTTATTCGTCGTTTCCAGATCAATGCTCGTCGCGTCGTCCGGATTATGTAATGGCAAACGCATCAAGCCAAATCCCAGTTTTTTTGTTTCCATACTCGTCTCCTCTTTTCTTCATTTATCAGATAACTGCGCTCCTGCCGTGTCTGGAATGGAGCACAGTCTCGTCTGTGTTAGTTATCTCATTTGTGCCGTTTCAATCACAATCGGCTCGTTTCACCCTTAACCGAGCGCCACGTCCAAAATCATCATAATCACAAACCCAATGGCAACGCCCACGGTGCCGATATTGCTGTGCGCCCCCGCCTGCGCTTCGGGAATCAGTTCCTCCACCACCACATAGATCATCGCGCCCGCGGCAAATGCCAGAAACACGGGCAATGCCGAGACGATCTGCTCCGCCAGCAGAATCGTGACAAACGCGCCGATCGGTTCCACAATGCCCGACAACGCCCCGTAGACAAAAGAACGCGTCCGGGAAACGCCCTCGCTGCGAAGAGGCATGGAGATGATCGCCCCCTCCGGGAAATTCTGGATGGCGATGCCCACCGCAAGGGCAAAAGCGCCCGCCATGGTGATGCCGGCGTCCCCGATCATCGCCCCCGCAAAGGTTACGCCCACGGACATGCCCTCAGGAATGTTATGCAGCGTCACCGCAAGGACAAGCATGGTCGTTTTTTTTAACGTGGTTTCCACGCCTTCCGGCTCTGTGCTCTCCAGATGCAGATGGGGAATCAGACTGTCCAGCACGAGCAGAAACGCCATGCCGCCCAAAAAGCCCCCCGCTGCCGGAATCCACGCGACCTGCCCCATCTCGCCCGCCATATCAATCGCCGGAATCAGGAGCGACCACACCGAGGCGGCGATCATCACCCCCGAAGCGAATCCGAGAAGAAGCCTCTCTATCTCCTTATGCATTCCTCTCATAAAAAATACCATGGCTGACCCAAGGGCCGTTCCCGCAAAGGGAATCAGTAGTCCCGCAAGCAACTGCATATTCCGTCTGTCCTTCCTTATTTCACCTTTACTTTATATCTGACGGTAACAGGCTTCCCATTATCCGCCTGTTCCGTAAAATAGACCTGAAGCTTTAGGGAATAGGTCTTTCCCTTGACGGCGCGTCCCGTATCCCTCATGGTAAGCGTCCCCTCTCCATCCTTATTATATACATAAGTAAAGGCATCCGTGTTTCCCGAAAGGACCACACGCTCTATTTCCGGCGCCGGCGCGCCCTTTAAGACCGCATTCATGTCGATCTCCACAGAATTGTAAGCGCCGCTGTACATAAGGGCGGTTTTCGGCATGGCGGTTACCTTCACGCTGCCCTGTTTCACCTTAAACTTCACGGCGGGCGCTTTCACCTCCTCCGTCTCGCCATTTACATTTCTCAGCGTAAGGAGCGGCGTGACCGTATACTGATATTTCGTGACAAGTGTTTCCTTTTCCCGTGCCCGCAGTTCGATCGTGCTCCCGTCCGCGCTCCACACCGCCCGGAACAGATGCGCATCCCTGCCTGTCAGTCTGACCTCCCTGCTTTCGGGAATGAGAAACGCACCGCCAACCGCTTTTAAGGAGGGCGTCAGCGTCATATAGCTGCCTTCCCGGTTGAGCACATCGATACTACCCTTCGCCGTCAGTTTCACCGCCATTTCCGGCTCGGTGTCCACCACCTTCAGGGTCAGCGGCGTTTTCCAGATCTTTCCGTCCTTCGCCGCCTGCACCATATATTTGTAAGTTCCCTTTGCAACCGTCTTGTTATTCAGACATGCCTTCACTTGATAACATCCGTTATCCTTCCCCACGGAAAAGACCACGCTGCTGCCTTCCACCAACGCCTTTGCCTTGGCATCCTTCGGATCGCAGTAGACACTCACCCGCACGCCCTGATCGGTTGTCACCACGCCGCCGTCCTTCCATTTCACCGCGGTGGAAGCCGCATCGTAACCTTTGAATGCCCCGTTCGCGTTGAGCTGTAAGGTTTTGTTTTCCAGAGCGATTGCCGGCTGTCCCATGTTCACTTTGACCCGCGGCGTATAAGTGACCGTCTCACCCTGCGCCCAGTTCTTTGTATCGCTCAGACGAATCTGCATGGAAAAACTGTCCACCTGATTCAGGTTTTTTCCACTCAGAACCAGACCGCCCTTTTCCCGGTCCACTTCCACCGTATAATTTCCTTTGCCTGCTCCGCTTGTCTTCTCGGCTTTCACCGAATCCCAGAACACAGTCCCCGGATTTCTGATACCGATATACAGACGCTGAATCCCCGCCTTGGGATACAGCGTCACACTGGTGGTATCCCACATAATCTTAGGCGCCTTTTTCTCCACACCTGCCGTAAAGGACGTGGTGTAAGATCCCTGCCATCCCGAAAAATGGAGCGTCAGCTTTCCCTTCTTAACGCTGTTTATAGTCGCACTGTCCTTCGCCTTGATATAATAACATCCGTTTTCTTCATCCCGTTCTACGCTGTAATCCGCCAGACCGGTACATTCCATCCGTGTCAGTATCTCGTCCGTTTCGACCTGCAGCAGACTCTCGTCGTTTTTATAGAAGAGATTCAGCTTTCGCGCCTGCTTCACTTTATAGACCGGGTTCTTAGACACCACCTTGACCGTGAGGGGCAGTTCATGGGTCTTTCCCCCCGCCGCCGCACGGATTTTCACCTTGTAGGTTCCCGTTTTTGTGCCGCTCTTCGCCTTTATGATATAGCTGTTCTTCAGCGTTCCGGGCGTCAGTGTAAACTTTGCGCTCTTTTCGTCGGAGCCCATGGTAACATATGTTATTTCATATCTTTCTGCCCCCTCCGGGCGTTTCGCCGGGTAAAGGGATATTTCTTCTCCTTTGGCTGGTGTCTGCATGAGGTTCACCGTAATGCTCTCGGCGCTTAAGCCCGGCTCCGCGTCGCCTACAGCCAGACAGATCGTCTTTGATGTTTTCGCTGCATCGTTCCCGGTCAGCGTAATCTCCGCCGTGCCCGCCGCCTTGACGATCAGGGATACCACGAAGCCGTCCTCCTCTGCCGCCGCCGACTTTACCGCCACCACTTTCGCGTTGCCGCTCTTCGCCGTCACTCTGGTGGTGCCAGACAGCGTCACCACAATTTTGCTGTTGACCTGACCAGCCTTCTGCGTCTGAAAATCGCTGAGCAGCCCTGTGTATTTATCAACCGCCCGGTCTGCGCCGCCCGTACCGCTGACATGGGTAAAATGCTCCACACGCTTTACCGTCAGCGTGCCGTCCGCCTCCTTCACCGTGAACTTCACACTGGCGTTAAATGTTTTCCTGCCGAGCCTGAGGCTTGCCTTCACCGTGGCGCTGCCCGCACTTTTTGCCGTCAGCTTCACGCCGTCCGCCGTTTCCTCCACGGAAACCGCATTCACATTACTGTTGCTCCATGTGGTGGCATCACTTAGTATCTTTAGGATGTCTTTTTTCTGCTCTTTGAACCATTGATTGTTTTTATATTCGTCCTTCTCTCCAAGCTGCTCCAGCGCTTCCGCGAAGGAATAGTTTACATAACATTTCGCATTCTGTCCGATGGCGAGCGTGGCATTCTCCGCTTCTTTTCCTTCCCCCGTCCGCACATCCATGGAAATGTTTTCCACCGTCAGGAAATACACTTCCAGAAACCGTCTGGCAGGCAGAACATTCTCCCCTGCGTCCGCCGGCAGGTAATGCGCCGCAAATTTTTTCGTCTTTCCTCCTGTGAACTGTGCCAGCGCCGTGTCCGGCTCCTCCCAGCTCCAGCCTTCCGGCAGCTCCACATCCCGCAAAGTGCTCTGTATATTTGTCAAAGCAACAGGTCTTGGCATGGCATCGTCCGCAGGTACAGCCTCCGCCCGCGCCGTCACTGTGCAGGACGTCTCCGCCCTCTTTCCGTCGCTGTCCGCCACAGGCTGTCCTTTCTCGTTTACAATCACCGCCGAAATCTTCGTTTCACCTGCGCCGACGGCAGTCACTGTAACCGTATTGCCGCTGATCGTCTCAGCCACAGTGCCCTGCCCGGTCTTAGTACCCGGTCCTTCTTCCGTGCCGACATCCGTGCCCGGCTCTTCTTCTGTTCCCGGCGTATCATCCGTCCTGAACGCTGCCACCGTGGGATCCGCGGACGTCCATTTCACAAAATTCGGTTCCTCGTTCACAAAATTGCTGTCCGGCGGCGTGAAGTATAACCGAAGCTGTCTGCTTTCTCCCTGCGGATTCCCGGCAGCGTCCCTCCTTATGGTCAGCGTATATGCCTGTTCCCGCAGCTCTATCTGCGGCAGCTTGGAATCCTCCACCTTCACCGTGCATTTCAGCACAGCCAGCCCGTCGTCCACATCAGCCCAGACCAACGTCTCCCCCACCGAAAGGGGCGTGACATTGCCGTCCACATCTACCGCAGCCACACTTTCATTTTCGCAGATCCATGTGATCGTATCTGTCGCCGCGCCGCCGGTCCCTTCAGGATCACCATCCATAACAGTGAGACGCCCCGGTGCTGCATTCATCGTCAGATCAAAGGACAGACTGTATGTTTTCGTCTCCTCGTCAAAGGAAAATCCCGCCGCATCCGACTGCAGGGAATAATCCGACACCTTGACGGTACATACCCCCTGTACGCCGTTTGTAGCCGTGGCTGAAATTTCCGTCGTGCCCACGCCCACAGCCATGACCTTACCGGTTGCATCCACGGTGGCAACCGACTCGTCCTTGCTCTTCCAGACCAGCTTCTTATCCCTTGCATTGCCGGGCTTCACCGTGACAAGCAGCGTTTCCTCCTGCTTTCCCTCCACCCCTTTCAGCAGATGAAGCGTATCCCTATTCAGGATGATCTCCGACACCTCAGCCGGTTTCTCCTCCAGAGAAAAGAAGTCCACGTTATAGTTGATGGGCGCCGCATTGCCGTCTTTATCTTTGATCCCTGTGACAGTCACCCGAAACTGGGAATCTTTACTGTAACTGATACTGTTGGGACGGAAAATTATGCAGTTTTTCATCCCGTAAGCCTCGATATTCACCTTGAAAGCGCCGTTCGCGTTGGAACCCGAGAAATTCCAGCTCTTATTGTTGGTAATATCCTTCAGCGTCACATTTACATCCTGAAAGTTTGCCTTCCCGTAATCGCTGCCAAGACTCAGCGTCCACGGCGTCCCGGAGCCGTTCATCAGCTCGATGGGCATATTCTGCGCGGGCCACGCCACATAATCCGTAATCCCGCTTCCCTTGCTGTCAAGGGCGTACATCGCCGAGTAGGAATCGACCGCCCCGAAGCCTGTCTGCGTCATGGAGGGGTTTAATACCCATCGCCTGTGACCCATTGTAGTGATATTGGAGGCATCCCCATCAAACATCCAGCCGTTTAACAGGCTCTTTGCAATATTACTATAATTACTGCCCGCCGCAAGATTGCCTTTAGAGCACCCCTCATATCCCGTCTGGTAAAGCTCCTCCGGAAACCCCTCGGGTTTTTCCGGCTTATGGTCCAGTTTGCCATTGACGCGGTTTAACAGCGCGCCCGCCTGCGCTTTCTCCGTATAGTCCTCGTTCAGCGTCACGTCCGCCGGGACACCCGCCACATAGCGGATGAAATTCAAGAGATTCCGGGCATTTTCCAGACTGTTGTCCGTGAGATGTCCGGCAAGGTAAGGCGCTTTGACAGAAGGCTCCACGCTGTAGCTGTTTGGCACATCCAGATTCCATGGGTAGGCTTCATAGCGATCAATGATCTCCCCCACGCCCGGCGTCTGGTGCCTGCTCCCCGCCGTTCTGGACGACACGCCGTCATAGGAATATGTCCCGTATCCGCCTTCCGCTTCCGTCATAAGGGGCGGTTCCCCCACCGTAGGCTCCCCGCTCCAGTCTTCCGGGACTTCCTCTGCCGTGTTTTCTGAGATCGTATTCTCCGACACCGTCGGCTCTTCCCCGGAGACGTCGGGTTCCTCTTCCTCCGCAGGGTTTTCCGGCTCCGGCGCAGGTTCCTCACCCGCCGACGGATTCTCCGGCTCCTCCGGCGCAGGTTCCTCGCCTGCCGGCGGATTCTCCGGCTCCTCCGGCGCAGGTTCCTCGCCTGTCGGCGGATTCTCCGGCTCCTCCGGCACAGGTTCCTCGCCTGTCGGCGGATTCTCCGGCTCCTCCGGCGCAGGTTCTTCCCCCGCCGACGGATTCTCCGGCTCCTCCGGCGCAGGTTCCTCGCCCGCTGCAGGATTTTCTGACTCCTCCGGCGCGGGGTTCTCTCCCGCCGTCGGTTTCCCCGTTCCACCCGGCGCAGACACTTCTTCCCCTGCCGCCTTTTCCGGCTCCTCCGGCGCAGTCCCCTCTCCTCTGACAGACGCAGACCCGTCCCCGTCTTCCGGCTTCTCTATCTCCGCGGACAGCTCCCGCAAAGCGGGTTCCGACGCGCAGACCGTCCCCAGCGTCCCCTCTGCCCACAGCAGCGCCGCCAGCAGAACCGGCAGCGTTCTTTTCCATTTTTTTCTATTTCCCATTCTTTGTATGATCAACACGCGTTCCTCTTCTTTTCCCTCCGGTCACCAGATCATAACTCTCCGCAATCATGCGCCTGACATCCTCATCTGGTATCGTACCGTCCAAAATCACCGTATTCCAATGTTCTTTGTTCTGATGATAACCCGGCAGCACGGACGAATAAGTCTGCCGCCAGAAATCACGCCACGCCGGATCCACCTTGATATTGATCCGCATGGAACCCTGATATTCATACGTCCATAAAAAAGCTTTTCTGTTTCCACTGCATCTCACCAGCACCCAGTTGGCATCGTGAAAAGGCATATCCTGATAGACGTCTGGAAACGTCATGCCGTACTGCAGCGCCTCTTCTCTTGTCGTCATCGTTACCTTAAGACTTCCTTCCGTCTGCGATATGATTTTCAGTCTTTCACCCCAGTGTTTCCAGTATACCACTTCCACAGCCGCATTTTCAACGACTTTTCCCACCATACACACCTCCGCAACGTATCACATTTTTCCAACGCAGCACAATCTGCTGCACAATTCCTTCAATTTTTATATTTCATCTTTACCGTCGCACTTCTTCTATAGTATAGTGTTATTATACATACAATTCGGCGCCTGCCGTCTTCGCCGGCACACCGCTGAACAACGAAACAGGGGGATATATTTATGGACAAAAGTGCAGAAATCAGAAAACTGTGTCAGGAGAAAGAGATCCGCATGATCGACTTCAAAATGACCGACATCGACGGACGCTGGCGTCACATCACCATACCGGTGGAGCGGTTTGATGAGAACGTCTTCGTCTACGGGATCGGCTTCGACGGTTCCAACTACGGGTACGCGCCCGTTGAGAAGAGCGACATGGTCTTTTTACCCGACCCCGATACCGCCTATGTGGATCCTTTCGCGGAAGTGCCCACGCTGACCATGTGCGGCAACGTCTGTGTAATCGGAAAGGGGGAGAACACACCCTTTGACCAGTACCCGAAAAATGTCAGCCTGCGCGCCATGGACTACATGAAAAAGACCGGCGTTGCGGACGAGATGGTGATCGGACCCGAGTTTGAATTTTATCTGTTCGACTCCGCCCGCTACGAAGTGTCGAAAAGACAGTGCGCTTACAGCATTGACACGAGACAGGCGGACTGGAACTGTAAGCTGGATACGCCCGGCAACAACGGCTACGAGGTGACCCACGGCGGTTACCACATCGCCGCACCGCAGGATGTGGGCTACGACCTTAGAAGCCGCATGTGCGTGGAAATGGAAAACTGGGGCATCAAAGTGAAATACCACCACCACGAAGTCGGCGGTCCCGGTCAGATGGAGATCGAGGTGGAGCTTGCCGATATGCCCACCATGGCGGACAACACCATGATCATCAAATATATCATCAAAAATATGGCGGCACGGGACGGCAAGACAGCTACCTTCCTGCCCAAACCCATCTACAAGGAAGCGGGCAACGGGCTCCATGTACATATGCTGCTTAAGAAGGACGGCAATCCCGTCTTCTACGACGAGAACGGCTACTCCGGCTTAAGCCAGACCGCCCACTACTTTATCGGCGGACTTCTCTCCCACATCGCGTCCCTGTGCGCTTTCACCAACCCTTCCACCAACTCTTTCAAGAGACTGGTGCCCGGTTATGAGGCTCCCGTGACGGTGGGCTACGCCACATCCAACCGCAGCGCGGTCATCCGTATTCCCGCCTACGCGAAATCCCCGGAGGCAAAGCGTTTCGAGCTGCGAAACCCTGACGCCACCGCCAATCCCTACTACGCTTACGCGGCGATCCTGATGGCGGGCCTGGACGGCATCGAGAAGAAGATCGTTCCCGCGGCAAACGGCTGGGGTCCTTACGACTTTAACCTCTACACCCTCTCCCCGGAAGAGCAGAAGAAAATAAAAGGTCTGCCCAAGTCGTTGGACGAGGCGCTGGATGCGCTGGAGAAGGATCACGACTATCTCACAAAGGACGGCGTGTTCCCGGAGCGGCTGATCGACGTGTGGATTGCAAGAAAGCGCGCAGAATCAAAAGAAGCCGGACAGATTCCTACGCCGGCGGAGTTTATGATGTATTACGACCTATAATCGGAGAAAATTCCTTCGGAATTATCTATGGGGCGGGTTTCCCGCCCCTGTACCTATGAATTGATTATCTATGCCCACTCGTATCTCGGTCGGGCTTTCCACGGAATTAAATTCTCCTTCATCAGCCTTCCCTGCACAATATAGTCTTTTACATTCTGCGAATCCGCAAAACGCTCAATTCCGCTTATTCGCTTGTACCCTTCCGAAGCGACAAACACCTGATATGCCTTTGCGTCAATCAAAAATTCTCCAGCCATGCTGTCGGCTTTCGCTTCCACGTCTCCCGATACCGAATCAAAGTCTATAAATTTGCGCTTTGTATCGCCATTTAGAATATGCGCAATCTCATGAAACAAAGTAAACCAGAAAATATCGGCAAATTTTTGTCTCAATGTCATACAGAGGATTAACGCCCCATCCTCTGTCTCCTTAATGAATCCCTGTACCGGTGCTCCTGTAAAATTAGGAACAATCCGAAAAGCAATGCCGCACGCAGAGAAAATATCCGACAACTTCTTTTGTATCTGATCTGCCCCCATGAACATGACACGCTTAATATCCGGAATCCTATTCTTAAGCTTCTCAACATCTATCCTATCTGCAACTTCAACCTTTTTCGTGAGCAGCTCACACATTCTCTGCCACGCAAATAACACATATGGGTCTACATTCGCATTTTTACTTTGAGCACGGTAGGCTGCTGCATATGAAATTTTAGGCGTATCCAGCAGATTACTGATTCCAAATATTCTTCGTAAATCCAAAATCATCGCCGGAGCATTTGCCTCACGATCAAGCCATCCAAAAGATATCCATGCGTCTATTACTTCCTTAAGATTTTTAAGGATCTCAAGCTCTTTCTCAGTAATATTGTTTATTTCCTCAAACTCAAGAATCTCACGATCATAATCAGCCTGCAGGTTCATCCAAAAAGAAGCTTCTATTCCCAAAGCATATTCCAGTTTTTTTGCAAATGCGGCTGAAATATTTTTTTGACCATGTATAACCGTACTAATGTGTTTCTCAGTCATTCCCGTTCTGACCGCCAACTCCCTTTGTGTCATTTCTCTGTCTTCTATCACTTCTGCTAATGTCTCGCCCGGATGAATAATGTATTCACGGGATAATCCAACTGAATTTTTTTCCTTTGCCATGATAATCAATCACCCCTTCGATAATTAGTGTGTCACAATTTTTCAAACTTTCTGCACTCAGGTCTTTTGCCTTCGGTTTGACAATCAAACGATAATTGGCAGATACTCTTAATGAATACGTTCCCTTTCGTTCTCCTTCAAGAGACTCCATTTTTCCTATTCCAGACTGTTGAAGGCTTGAAAACGAAGAGAATGCAGCGATTTGATTGTATCGTTTTTTTACCGACCTCGTTAATTCCGCGCCAATTTCTTTCCTCATCAAGTTTTCAGACTTACGTACATCATTCAAATCGTCAAATAATTCTTTGACTCTGTCATCTTCAAATTCAACGTACAGTACAGTTGCACCCCCCCCCTCTTACAGACTTACCGTTTAGGTAAGTTTATTATAGCATGCAGTCGCTAAAAGTCAATCCTTTACATAGATATCTTATTTTTTCAAAAACAATTGCCATAAGAAGACTTTTTTAGTACTGTAAATACAGATTAATATAGCTACTTTCTGTAAAGGAGAAGCATATTTGCTTGATCCAGGGAGGTGAATAATGTCAAAGGTTCTATTTCTGGATATAGACGGTGTGCTCAATTCCAATTTCTGGAATGACAGCCACCAGAAAGAAATCAGCGACGGCACATTGATCGACGAGGAAAAGATCAAACTGTTGGCGGTTCTGGTAAAAGAGACAGGTGCGGAAATCATTCTTCATTCCGGCTGGCGCTTTTGGTTTAACGCCGAATTAAAGCCGCTATGCACGGAAGCCGTGAAACTGGCAGAGTTATTGAAAAAGGAAAATCTGTATATCAACGGGATGACCCCCGATTTGACCACAGAAGAAATCAGAAAAACAAAGAAGTTTAGTCTGGTAAAAGCCGACGAGATTCTGTTGTGGATAAGTTTACATAACAACGTTACGGGATGGGTCGTTCTTGACGATCTTGATTTGCATAATGACCAGATCAAACGGCATCAGGTGAAAACGGATCCGACAGTAGGCCTTACGCCTGAGAATGTAAAACAGGCTGTAAAAATTCTGACTGATAATCTGAAATTGTGAATGGGAGAAACCAAATAACTATGAAAACAGTAGTTTTTGATTTGGGTGGAACATTAATGCAGTATGTCGGAATGCCTTATTCGTGGGTGGATTTCTACTACAAGGGATTTGAATCAATTATCCAGAGATACAATCTCAACATCTCACAAGAGGTTATCGAAAAATCAGTGCAGATGTTAAAGGAATTTAACCCGCGTATTAGTGGTCGGGAGATTGAGTATTCCGCAGAATATATTTTCACAAAAGTATTGGAACCGTGGCATATGGATATATCACTTCAAAACTGTATAGATATTTTTTGGAGTGGATTACAGTTAAAGGCAGAAATATATCCGGAAACAATACAAATATTGCATACGCTTAAGGAAAGGGGCTATGCGATAGCCGCATTGACTGATCTGCCCAGCGCCATGCCCGATGAAATTTTTAAACGGGATATTTTAGAATTATTGGGTTATTTTGATTATTATGTCTCCTCTTCTGTTTCGGGGTATCGAAAGCCGAACTGCAGAGGATTACAAATGATTGCCGAAAAATTCACCATTCCAATCACGGAATTGATTTTTATTGGGGATGAAGAAAAGGATAGAAAAACAGCTTACAATGCTAATTGTAAATTTATCAGGGTACAGCACGCAAGAAAGGAAACGGATAGCATTAACAATTTGTATGAATTATTAGAAGTATTATGATAAAATTTCATTTCGGTAAAGAAAACCGGGCATATCTGTGCTAAAATCAATAGCAGAGGAAAAGAGACATGGAAAAAAGAAGAGCAATAAGCATTATGGGTATGATGTTCATTTTGTTGATGATCATCCGAACGTTGGAAATTATTTTTGTAAAAACCGATCAGACATGGGTTGGAGAGAATATCTTACATAAAATCTGCTGCATTTTGCTGATATGGATTGCACTAAGCATGATTAAGTCTCATTGGAGTGATCTGGGATTTTCAAAAAGGGGATTGTTTACCGGTTTGAAATACGGTTTTGCTCTTGGCATAAGCACCTTTTTTCTCTCTTACGCTACGGAGTTTATTGTGTTGTCCGTAATGGGAAAACACCCGTCTTTGCGATTTTATATTACAAATTTTTCACTGACACAGACACATACAAATGGCAGCTCCCTGTTAGCCGTGATCGTGTGCATAATCGGTAACCTAATAAACGTCTGGGCAGAAGAGGGACTGTTCCGAGGACTGTTTTGTAAAATCGGCATACAATGCTATTCTCAAAAGACAACGAATATTATACAGGCTCTGCTTTTTGGAATATGGCACATTACCAATGTCATAAATCCTCTGCTTGACGGTTCCATGCATATTGCTATGGCAGTTTTTATGGGCACCGGATACATATTATTGTCTGGAATTTTAGCATATGAATGGGGCATGTGCGCCGCTTTGTCCGGAACGCTCTGGGTAGGTGCGTCAGAACATTTATTTAACAATTTCATAAGCAATTCCTTACATACAGTGACAGAAACAGGCGCAGATGAATTGATGATAATCAGAATAACCTTATCCAATATTTTATCGTTGTTATTCGTTTTGGTTATCTCGCAAAGAAATAAGCATAAATCATTTCAGTAGAGAAACCCCAGCATCCCCCTCACGCAAAACACGTCTAAATGCTCAATCCTCGCCATGGATGATCTCCTCTATCGAAAGCGGCGGCACAACCGCGCCGCCTGCTTCCTTTTCTTTATGGTAAAACTCTGCCATTATAGTATAGTTTTACATCCCTTCCTTCAAAACACCTTGATCCCGCATCACCTTCTCAACTACCGTGCCCTTCACGAACTTAAGCAGCAGCTTCTTCACCGGGTTCAGCGGTCCTAAGTTGATTTCCAGCGGGGACTTGCCGTCCATCAGCTTCACGCTGCTGGAGAGAAGCTCCCTGATATCGTAAACGCTGCCCCACACTTCCGGCACGCCCCTGTCTACGCCGAGCAGTCCGTAAACAGCTTCCATAGCGGTTCTGACAGAATACTCTGTGGTGAACACGGTGTCTCTCGGGGTCTGGGCAAACTGACCGAGGAATGCGAAGTTCACACAGCCGTCGGGAATCACGTCGGGTCTGTCACCTGCTGTTCTGGGCATGAAGAAGGCGGTGATATACGGCATCATGGTCGGCACGCAGACCGCGCTCTTCTCGGCGAGCTCGTCGATCTCCTCCACAGGCACGCCCAGATGGTAGAGCCACTCCTGTGTGATCTCCTTGCCGGTGCAGTCCTTCATGGGTTTCTTCACATAATCGCCCTCCACATCCGTGAACAGACCGTACACCCAGACGCAGACTTTCTTCTTATCCTGCTCTTTAAACTGTCCCTGCCTGTTGATGGTCCAGCTTAAGAGCCACGAGGAATCCTGACAGCTCACGATGCCGCCGGTCACCACCTTGCCGCTTCTCGGGTCACGCTTGCAGATTGCCTCGATATAGGGGAGAATCTTGTCGTCCAGCGTGGTAACGGTGGCAGACTCCCAGTTTGTCTTTGCCACATCGGAGCAGAACTTCTCGGGACGGCCGAAGGAAGGATCCTGCTTCGCAATATTTTTCCAGAGGCTCCAGCAGCCGCTTGTGCGCACCTCCGCATCCCCGTTGGGCGCGTGGTTCTGGTCGCCGTAGATGGTCCCTTCCGTGCAGCTTCCGTTGGTCACGAATACAAGGTCGTTCTCGGTTAACATAATACCTTTTTCCACGCCTTTTACCTTGCACTCGATCGCCTTGGCGATCTTTTTATCCCCCTCAAATCCGAAGATGACGTTGGTCACTTCGGTGTTAAACTGGAAGTCAACGCCCGCTGCCTCCAGATACTTCTGCATGGGCAGAATCAAGGATTCGTACTGGTTGTATTTCGTAAATTTCAGTGCGCTGAAATCCGGCAGTCCCGCGATATGATGGATAAAGCGCTGGAAATACAGCTTCATCTCCAGTGCGCTGTGCCAGTTCTCAAAGGCGAACATGGTGCGCCAGTAAAGCCAGAACGTGGAGTCAAACACTTCCTCGTCGAACACATCCTCGATGGTCTTGTCATAGAGATCCTCATCCTTCGTCATAAAGAGTTTCATAATCTCCATGCAGCCCTTCTGGCTCAGATTGAACCTGCCGTCCGTGTGGGCGTCCTGCCCTCTGTTTACGGTGGCACGGCAGAGGGAGTAGTTCGGATCCTCCTTGTTCAGCCAGTAGTATTCGTCAAGCACCGACACGCCCGGCGTCTCGATGGAAGGAATGCTGCGGAACAAGTCCCACAGACACTCGAAATGATTCTCCATCTCCCTGCCGCCGCGCATCACATACCCTCTGGTGGGATCGTCGATGCCGTCGCAGGCGCCGCCCGCAATGTCCATGGACTCCAAAATATGGATGTGGCTGCCGGGCATCTGTCCATCGCGTACAAGGAAGCACGCCGCCGCCAGAGAGGCGAGTCCGCTGCCAACGATGTAGGCGTTTTTCTCATCCACCCCTTCCGGTTTCTTCGGCGTCGCAAACGCTTCATAGTTGCCGTTGCTGTAGTAGATACCCTTGCTGTTTTTGTCGTACCGCCCAAGCTCTGTGTTGCGGTAATCCAGTTCCGTGTATTTTCTGCCGTGACGCTTTCCGTCCCCGGAAACCTCCGCCCCGTTCTGTTCTCCTTCTTCCACCGTCTCACCCGGCTCCAATCCCACGTTCGCTTTTTTCTGTAAGGTTTTCGCCGCCAGCGCCGCTCCCGCTCCAGCTGCCGCTACTGCCGCCATACCAAGTCCGATGCTCTTCTTGTTTGCCATATATGTTCCACCTTTCCTGATTCCGGCGGTTTCCCATCCGCCGCTGCTTTCTTTTTGATTACTAAAGCTATCATACCCATTCTTCCCCCTTTTACCAATTTACAAAAAAGGCGAAATGATAAAAAACTTATCATTCCGCCTTGCTTGATTAAAAAAGCAGCGCCGTAACAACATTATGTAAACCATTTATCCTGCGCTGTCCGCTCTCTCAAAGTTTTCAATGGAGCGGGCAATATTGCCGTGCAGCATCACGCCCATATTTTCCACAATCTCCGCATAGTCCGCCTTCATGCCGTGTCCGATCCAGTCAAGCATAATCCCCACAAAGCCATACTTATAAAAATCCGCGATAAACGCCTTGTGATCCGCCGCAAGTGCAATGCCACGGCACTTTTCCTCCACCACCTCTTTTATCATATCGTATGTAAATTTATAGAGGTAGCTTTCTATTTTTTCCCTGCCGATACTGCGGTACACATTTAGGATAAAGTCCTTATTTTCCAGAACGGCGTCAAAAACCTGCCCCATCCCTTCCTGCCATGTATCGTAAGTCTTTTTGCCCTGCAGCGCTTTCCTGCCGTCCTCCACGCAGACCCATTCCACCAGATCATAAATATCTTTGAAATGGTAGTAGAACGCCATCCTGCTGATGCCGCAGTCCGAAGTGAGATCGTTGATCGTTATCTTCTCCAGCCGCTTTGTCAGAACCAGCTTTTTTAGGGACTCCCCCAGCGCAATTTTCGTCGCGTTTGTATTCGGCATCGTGTTCTCCTTCCCCGTCATTCTCCCGACCGGCAGCTCTCCGGCACTGTCCCGATCCGCCCCATTCCTTTACCGGAACGGGAAACAGTCTGTCAGCCCTTTTTCGCTTTCTTCTTCGGCTCCGGCAGTTCCTTATACATTTCCTGTAAGATTTCCGCCATCAGCGCCTCGTTCTCCACGTCCTCCACGATGACCATCTGCGTTTTGGAGCCCTCATAGGGATAATCCCTGTCCGCCTCCGGCAGCAGGCGCAGCACCGTTTCCGTCGGTTTTAAGAACAGACAGTTGTCGCAGATATCGCCGATGAGTTTCCCCTGAAAGTAGACACAGTATTCCCCCATCATCTTTCTGGTGGTCACGTCGCCCACCCGTTGTAAATTGCCCACTACATAATCGTGAAACTCCTTTGTCGTCGCCATATGCGCCCCTCCTCACCTCAACCAGATGTACTTTTCGCGTTTCTCACAACGTGTCACCCGCCAGCATTTCGCAGTCCAGTATCACCGTCTCATCTCCTGCCGCTTCCCCGTTCATCAGCTTAAACAGAAGCTTCACAGCCTCCTTTGCCACAGGCTCTACCGGATTATAGATCGTACACAGCCGGGGGGTCACATAATCCAAAATATCAATGCCGTCAAATCCGACAATGCCATAATCCACGCCGGCCTTTTTTCCCTTTTCCGCCATATATTTCATGATATCCAGTGCAAAAATATCTCCTGCGCAAAAAAAAGCTGTCCGCTTTTTCGTTTTCTGCAGTTCCTCGCAGGCACGCTTTTCATACGACACCTTTTCACTGATCACGAGGCTCTCCACGACCGGCTTCCCGGTCTGTTTCCACAGCTCTACCGCCTCAGTAAAGCCTTCCAGACGCTGTCTGTGCACATAAGTATTACCCTCTGTCTGTTCCAGCGGCGGGCACACAAAGACTATTTTTTCGTACCCCTTTCCCAGAATCGTCTCCGTGGCTTCCCTTGCCGCCTTCTTCTCCTCTATGCTCACAAAAGGGATGCCGTCAGCGATTCTGTTGCCTATGGTAACGATGGGTGTATCAAGACTTCTAAGAAAGTCCCGGTACTCCTTTCCCTGATTGACCGAGGAGAGGATGATGCCATCCACATGATAATCCACCAGCCTCTCCAGCTGTTCCTTCTCCATCTCTTTATTCTCTTCATGGAGCGTGATATTGACAAAATATCCCCGCTTGCGCGCTTCTGTGCCAATGGCGCTGAGCATCTGTGAAAAATACCTGTTGTTCACATCCAGCACCACCACGCCTATGTAAAAAGTCTGTCCTTTTACCAGCCCTCTCGCCAGCAGATCCGGCCGGTATCCGCACTCTTTCGCCTTGGTCTGGATTAGTTCCTTCGTCTGGGGGTTGATCCTTCCCGTATCCGTGAGCGCCCGATGTACGGTCATCCTCGACACGCCACACATCTCGGCAAGTTCCTTCGCTGTTATCGCCACCGCTTATCCCCCTTTTATGGAAAACTTTCATTTTATTTTATCATAAAATTTCGATTCGTACCATATTCCATGAAAAAGGCGGAAGAATACTTTTTACCCTGTTATGCTGAAGACTGCTCTGGTCCGTCTGCCGCGGCGTTACCGCATCATGGGTTTCCAGATTGGTCGTCTTCCTGTCATCACAGTGCATGGTTACGTGTTCCGTCACACGGACCACTTGAAATCCCTGCAGATTCAGTTCCACCTCTGCTTCCTTCTCCGTGCGGTTTACGGCAAACAATACCACTTCCCTGCCCTCCTCATTATAAACCGCCGCATAATCCACACAAGGCACGTTCTTTCTCATGTCGCAGTCATAGCACGGTATTTCATCCACCGCAAGCATCGTCTTTCCGACCCCGTAATTTGCCATGTGCATAAAGGGATAATAGATGGGCTGCACCCACACCTCCCCGCCGCGCTCGGTCATAATCGCCGCGCTGATATTGGTCAGCAGGGACTGGCACGCAATCTTGATGCGGTCCGCATACTTTAAGAAATTCATCATCATTGAGGCGAACAGCAGCGAATCCTCCATCGTGTAAATTTGTTCACTCAGATGAGGCGCCACCTGCCACGGGCTTTCATCCACCGATGCCGCCACCACCTGATCCGGCACCGACCATACGCCCCACTCGTCAAAACTGATGTACAGCGTCTTATCCGATCTGTGCCATGCCTTGACATAGTCACAGGTTCCGATCACCGTTCTGATATACTGTTCCATGTCAAGAGACTGGGAAAGGAAATTTTCCGTCCCAAGTTCCTGCCCGCCATAATACTGGTGCAGGGAAACATAGTCCACATAGGGATATGTATATTTCAGCGTTTCCGCCTCCCAGTCGGGATACGTCTTCATATCGGATTTGGAACTGCCGCAGGAAACCAGTTCGATGCTGCTGTCCACCTGCTTCATTGCCTTTGCCGTCTCCTGTGCCAGCCTGCCGTACTCCTGTGCCGTCTTATGCCCGATCTGCCAGTCCCCGTCCATCTCATTCCCAAGACACCATGTCTTGATACCGTATGGGTTTTCCACCCCATGTTCCCTTCTCCAGTCACTGTAAGCAGTTCCCCCTTTGATGTTGCAGTACTCCACAAGAGACACCGCGTTCTCAATTCCTTTCGTCCCCAGATTTACGGCGAACACCGGCTCAATCCCCGCTTTCTCTGCCCACCGCATAAATTCATTGGTCCCGATCTCATTGGTCTCGATGGCACGCCATGCAATCTCCAGCCTGCGAGGGCGTGCCTCTGCCGGTCCTACGCCGTCACGCCAGTCATAGCAGGACACAAAATTTCCACCGGGATAACGGACCGCCGTGACGCCCATCTGTTTTACTTTCTCCAGAACGTCCTGCCGGAATCCATCCTCGTCCGCCGTCTCATGCCCGGGCTCATAAATTCCCGAGTACACCACACGTCCCATATGCTCCACGAAAGAGCCGTAAATTCTCCTGTCAATCTCTCCTTTTACAAATTCCCTGTTCACAGTGATACTTGCATTTATTTTCTCCATATCTTCTCCTGTCCCGATTTTATATTTTTCTTTCCTTATCATACAAGCTGCTGCCGTAAATATCGTTACAACATTCCTTTATTCCTTCACACCGGCCGTTGCCACCCCTTCAATAAAATACTTCTGGCAGAAAATATACAGCACCAGAAGCGGTGTCAGCGAAATCATCGTAGCCGCCAGCGTGGGGCCGTACTTGATCACCTTATTTCCCACCAGAACCGCAAGTCCCGCCGAAAGCGTCCGCTTATTCTGGGAACTGGTGAGCATCAGCGGATAGAGCAGATCGTTCCAGTTATTCATAAAATGGAAGATGCCCAGACTCACCAGCGCTGGTTTACATAACGGCATCATAATGGACCAAAAGATCCGAAATTCGCTCATGCCGTCTATCCTTCCCGATTCCTCCAATGACTTCGGCAACCCCTGGAAGAAGGAACTCATCATATAAATGCCAAAGGCGCTTGTTGCCCGCGGCAGGATCAGTCCCAGATAACTGTCCAGAAGACGCAGCTTATACACTTCAATATAGAGCGGCGTCATAATGATCTGGAATGGCACCATCATGGTCAGAAGGATGATGGAAAACAGGATTCTGGAACCTTTAAAACGCATCCTTGCAAAGGCATACCCTGCCATGGAGTCAAACAGCAGACTGATTACCGTCACACCGCCCGCAAAAATCACCGTATTCTTTGTCATTTCAAAGATCGGTATGCTGTCTCCCACATACAGATACTGGTGCAGCGTCCACTCTTCCGGGAAAAACCGGGGTGGAAACTTAATCACACCCACGTCGGTCTTAAAAGATGAGACAAACAGCCATAAGATGGGTATCAGCACCGTAACGGCAATCAGAAATGTAAAAAGATATCCGAGTGCCGCAGACAACGTTAACTTCCCAATTTTCTTACGCATCTGCATCCTCCCCTCCCTTCAGCACGAACCTGCGAAGCACAAAAGTCATCACCGCTACGATCACAAACAGGTACACGGAGATCGCCGACGCATATCCGAGATCATAAGGAGCCGTCTGAAATCCCCTGTCGTAAATATACTGTACCACTGTCTCTGTCCTGTTGAGCGGTCCGCCCTGCGTCATCACATATGCCTGATCAAACATCTGCATGGCGCCTATCGTTGTGGTGACAATACAAAAGCTGATGGTTGGCCAGATTCCCGGTATCGTAATATGGAGAAACTTCTGAAAACTGCCCGCCCCATCCATCTGCGCCGCCTCATAAAGCGATTGGGGAATGTTTAATACTGCCGCCGCAAGAAGCGTCAGTGTGTAGCCAAAGCCCTTCCATGCTGTCACGACAATCACCGTTGGCATGGCAAGGTCCGGGTCCTTTAAGAATGACACTGTCTGAAACCCTGCCTGCTTCAGCCAGTAGGCGACCAGCCCCATATTGGGATCAAGCAGCATGGACCACACGATGCCGATTGCCGTCATGGAACAGACAAAGGGCAGGTAGTAGATGGAGCGGAGCATCTTACAGTATCTGCTGTTCTTTGCAAGGCATACCGTCAAAAACAGGGCAAGCCCCACCTGCAGCGGCACCTCTAGCAACGTGAAATAGAGACTGTTAATCGTGGCGTTCGACACCCTGCTGTCCGAAAACAGCCGGGTGAAATTTGTAACCCCCACAAAGCTGACATCTTTCATAAAAATATTCATATCGGTAAGGCTGATTACAAAGGAAGCAATCAGCGGGATAAACACAAACACCGATAAAATTGTCATAGATGGTAATATAAAAAGATACGCGCTCTTCTGATTCTGCGCCGCATACCTTCTTTTTTTCACCTTACTTTCTGTCATCTTTACCTCCATGTCAGAGCAGTCTGTCCAGAAACTGCCCTGTTATAGAAAAGAACCGCCGAAAACGACGGTTCTTCGGTTGCCTTTTCCTGATCCCGATTACTGTGCAAGTACCCTGTCCATTGCCTCAGACGCTTCTTTCAGCGCATCCTCCGGCACCGCCGCACCAGTCATAACCTTCTCAAATAACGGTATCATCACATCGTTGTCAATCTGGCTTGCCAGAGAGTAACCCAGATTATAGGAGCGGCCGATTTCTGTCGCTTTGGAGATGGCGCTCAGGACCTCATCATTCTGTATCTCGGGATCCTCCATCAACGTCTTTGACCATACCGGGAACCCGTTTCTCTGTGACCACTCTTTCAGGATATCATCCGTCAGCCAGTACTGCATGAACTTATACGCTGCCAGCTTATGGCTCTCCTCTGTACCCTTTGGAATTACATAGCTGCATCCGCCTGCCGGTGAAAAGGCGCCTGCGCTGCCCGCCACACAGGGCGCAATGCCAAAGTTGATGCCCTGTGCACGCAGTCCGTTGATCTGCCACGGGCCGCTCATATACATACCGATCTGCCCTGCCTGAAGCATCGTATCCGCCTCCGGGCCTGTGATGCTGGCTGGGGAAACCTTTTTATTTACCATCAGATCCTGCAGCCATTCCAGTGTCTTTACGTTTTCTTCTGAATCCAGAAGATTGGTATTGGTGGACGGGTCGTCCGCATCGCCGCCGTTTGCCCACAAAAACTGCATGTATGTAACACTGGTGGGCAGCGCGAGTCCATACTGGTTCTTCTCCGGGTCCGTCAGCTTCACCGCATACTCTGCCAGTTCATCCATAGTGGCTGGCGCCTTCTCCGGATCTAATCCCGCTTCCGCAAACAGATCTTTGTTCCAATATAAATAGCTCACGTTATACTGCATCGGCGCCCCGTACAGCTTGCCGTCCACATGGGAAAGTTCCAGCACATTCTCCAGAATGTTGCTCTTGTCAACGCCCGTCACATCCCAGAAATCACTGATATCCTCCAGCGAATCGTTGCTCACATAGGGCGCAATATTTTCTACGCCAAACAGCACGAAATCGGGCGCAGTCCCTGTGGCGATAGCCGCCGGAAGCTTCTGCTGAAGCTGGTCGTTTGGCATAATGTCCATCTGGATCTCTATGTTGTCCGTATTCGTCTTATTGTAGTTATCTACGATCTCCCGCAGGATATCCCCGTCAGAGCCGGTAAACACATTCCAGAACTGTAACGTGATCTTTTCACCGGACGCTGTCTTCTCCGCATCCTGCCCGTCCGCCTGCGCATCTGCCGGCTGCTGCTCCTGCATCGTTTCCGGCGCGTCACTGGGCGCGGTCTGCCCTCCTGCCCCATTTTGACCGCATCCTGTCAATACCGACACACACATCACCGCACTCAAAAGTACACTTATCCATTTCTTTCTCATCATAAACCTCCTGTCTGTGGTTGCTTGTTTCGACAGGACTGCCCTAAGCTTTCCATAATAGTTCAATACTGAACTGTTACCGCTTTCCTGCCGCTTTGTGACAGACACTTTACATTTATGCAGAAATGCTTTAAAATAACGAATGTAAAAAATATCCTAACGGTCTATCAGTTCTTTCGCGGGGACTATAGCGGTTGGGGTATTTTTTTGTGTTCCTCCCACAACACAGGTATCATTTTCGTTTTTTTAACTGCAAAATATAACGATCCGTCTTCTCCTCTATGTGCATTTTTCTTTTGCGTACTCGTGTACGCTATGTAAAAATTATACACTTTGTACAAAGGAATGTCAACTAAAAATTTCCCTGTCACAATGTGTCTTTAATCACCCGCTCTTATGCCGCATACAGATTTTACCGCTCACCGCTTTCTCCGCCACTCCAGTATAGCAGGACCTGCTCCTGTGTCAGCGAGTCGGCAAACTCCTTCTTCAACTGCAAAAAGTATTCCAAGTCTGTCATAATGCCATAAAGCACCGCCCGGTCCTCAAACTCCTGCCTCGTGACCGGCAGTTCAGATTCTCTCATCCACATAAACGTTTCGTCCAGTCTGACAAGCAGTTCCCTCGCATTGTTGGATTCCCCGAAGGTCACGGCGGTTTCCCGAAGCAGCTCCGCCACCTGCCCGGTCTGCGGCAGAACGGTGCGCATACTCATAATCTTCTTATAAATATCCCTAAGGACAACCGTCTGCTGCTCCCGCATGTTCATATAGTCTATGAAATACTTGGATTCCTGAAAAAATGTATTATTCATATAGGCAAAAGCCTGTTTCTTTCCGGCACCGATATCCGCCTGCAATTTGTCAAAACAGCTTCCCGTGTAATCCGACCTGTCCTCCCTCCCGATATATTCCGACATCCGCAAAAGCACCGCCCGCAAATCCTCCTCCAGCCGGTACTGCATCACGCGGATCTCCTTTCCCTTCCCCGGCATATACAGGTTTAACAGCGTGCCGATCCCCGCCCCGGTCAGCAAAAGCAGCGCCTCGTTTCCGATAAACGCAGGCGTCATATCCTGCTCCAGAAGATAGTGCGTGACGAGCACCGCATTAGTGGAGACAGCGTTCGCGAGACGGAGTGGACTGCAGCCGGCGATAAAGAGGAACAGAAAAATCCCGTAAGAAAATACATGATATCCGAAAAGATGAAAAACCGCATAGGAAAGAACCGTCGCCACAAGAAAAGCGCCGATTCTCTTCGCGGAAATCACGATCGTCTCCCGGCTCGTGTCCTGTATCGTCAGGAGCGTTATGATGCCCGCCGACGTGCTGTAGCTTAATCCCAGCAAATCGGCGAGGAAAATAGCCGCCGCACTTCCGACGGCAATCTTAAAAAGTTTCAGCATTGCTTCGCCTTTCCCTCCGGCGCACCTTTCACTCTGACGGAATATACCTGTTATAGATTTCCACATGGTCGTAGATACACCGCCAGTTGCTCGTGGAGCCCGCCGTCACACAGATGTACGGCGTTTCGTCCGCAGAAATCTCATAGCTTACGGCGCAGTTTTTGGACTGGACAATATACCCTGTTTTGGCGCAGAGCACCTCGCCGCCCGTGTCCTTGTCCTCGATCTTGCGCAGAAACCAGTTGGAAATCTCAATGCCGTCCGGGTGCTCCACGGTAGACTTTGTGGTGTAAATGTGCTTCGACATCACTTCCCGGCACAGGTCGTTTTGCAGCGCCGCCTTCATAATAACCGCCATATCGTAGACCGTGCTGTAATGCGCCTCATCATAAATCCCGACACAGTTGGTAAAATGCGTGCTGTCCGCAATGCCCAGTTCCTTCAGTTTCTCGTTCATCAGTTCCACAAAGGCCTCGTGGGAACCCGACACATAGAAGGCAAGCCCCAGCGCCGCGTCACCGCCGGAGTGCATCGCCGTCCCGTAAAACAGATCCCGGACCGGCACCTTTTCCCCGTCCAGAAAACCCACGGAACTGCAGTCGTTCACATAGGCATAATCCGTAATCTCCAGCGTCATCTCAAAGGTATCGTCAAGCTTCTCCTCCGGGATGTGTTCCGCCGCCACCAATATCGTCAGAACCTTCGTCATGGAGGCTGGCATGATTCTCTCTCTGGCTCCCTTTGCCGCAATGATCTGATCCGTGCCCTCGTCCACCAGAATGGCATGTGTGCTGATGACCTCCTCCGCGGCAATGGGCACTGTATCCTCCGTCTCCTCAAAGCGGCAGACGGGAAGCTCCTCTTCCACTTCCGTTTCCTCTGTCTCAGCTTCCCCCGGTTCCTCTTCGATTATGCTTTCCTTGATTTTTTCTATTTCCAGCCTGTCCGGCTGTTCCACCGCTTCTACCGCCTGATCCTGCGCGCCTTCTTCCTCCGCTTTTTTGCCGTGCTTTACGGATGCAGCGATCAGGACCGTGATCACACCAATTATAATAAAAAGCAGAACACGCTGCATCATCTGCCGCCGCCTCATGCGACGCTGTCTCTCGCGCCGCATACGCTGCCTTCTCTCATAGCGGAGGCGGTACTCCCGTTCTTCCCTTTCCTCTTCCGAAATCAGATCTTTCTGGCTCTCGTCAAAATAAGATTCTGCCATTACTCCTCCAAGACTGAAAAAGTGTAAAGTAAGCAAAGTCTATTCCATTATCAAATTACTTGATTTACGAAATTGATATGCTTTTTCGGTTATCAGTTGCTCAACAGACACACCGCCTCAATATTCCCCGTAAAAGGAAACATATCCACCGGCGTGATCTCCCGCACCCGGTAGCTGCTCTTCCCCGTCAGATACTTTAAATCCCTCGCCAGCGTCTCAGGCTCGCAGGAAATATAGACCACCCGCTTCGGACGGATGCAAAGCAGGGCGTCGAGAAACTCCTCCGTACTGCCGCTTCTGGGCGGATCCAGAAAGACCACATCCACCTTCTCCCCGGCATCCGCCATCTGGGTCAGGAAGCGCCCCGCGTCGTTCTGGTAAAAATGCACGTTTTTGATCTGATTGATTTTTGCGTTTGTGACGGCGTCCCTCACCGCGTCTTTGTTTAACTCCACGCCGATCACTTTGCCTGCCTGCCCCGCCACCGCGAGGGCAATGGTACCGATGCCGCAGTAAGCGTCCACCACCGTCTCTTTGCCCGTAAGCTGCGCGTACTCTGCCGCCTTTTCGTAAAGTGCCTCCGTCTGTACGGAATTGACCTGATAAAAGGATTTCGCAGATATCTTGAACCGTCTGCCGCAAAGCTCGTCCTCAATGTAACCCTTGCCGTAAATCACCTGTTCCTTCTCACCAAGCACCATACTCGTTTTCTTATCATTCACATTAACCAGAATCGTAGTAATTTCCGGGTGAAGTTTACATAACTCATTAACAAAATTCTTTTTGGACGGCAGGATCGGCGATCCCAGCACCAGAACCACCATGATTTCCCCTGTGCTATGTCCCACGCGCACAAGCACATGGCGGAGCAGACCGTAACCACTGTCCTCGTCGTAGGATTTCAGCTTAAAGGACTTCGCAAGTTCCCGCACGGACCGAATGATTTCTCCCGCCTTCTGGTTTTCCAGAAGGCAGTTATCCACAGGCACCACCCGGTGACTCTTCTGCTCATAAATCCCGGATACCATTCCTTTTCCCCTCTGGAAATCGAAAACCGCATGTACCTTATTTCTGTAGTGAGCCGGCTCCTCCATGCCGATGATCGGCATCACTCTTCCATATTCCTTTAAAAGCAGTTCCGCCTGTTTCTGCTTTCTCTTTAACTGCGCTTTATAAGGCATGTCCACATACTGACACCCGCCGCATTTCCCCGAAACCGGACACAGGCTCTGCCGCTTTTCTCCCCTTTCCTTCGACGCCCTGTGACCGCGCTCCCCCTTCCTTTCTATTTTCTTTTCTATTTTCTTTTCTATTTTCTTTTCTATTTTCTTTTCTATTTTCTTTTCCATCTCTAATCCATTCTCCTCTGCATACCCACATCCAGATAAAAGTGGTTTCCAAAACAAGACCCCGGGAAAACTCCCGGGGTCATTTTATCATATTCTCCGTCTTTTTAACAGCCTAAGCCGACGCAATCTGCACGCTCTCAATCCCTGCCGCCAGATCTCTGGCAAGAGTCGTGTCCGCCTCATTGATATGTATCGTAAACACTTCCTGCCTGTTGCCTATGGTTCCGAGCAGACGCTCCCAGATACTGTGCTCCTGCCATTCCACAAAAAAGGAAATGCGGTTGGACACCAGCAGCTTTTCCAACTGGTCCTTGCTCTCCTCGTTATACACTTTGCAGAAAGATATTTCGTGATTGAAAAATAATGCGTTCAGATTCAGTGCCGCCATATCGCCACCTCCAAGCCCCTCATTCTCTTACGCCGCGATCAAGCTTTATGTTAACTACCTTTACACATTATATAACGCTATTCTGCCAAAAAGCAAGATTTTTCTACATTTTCCACAATATGACCAAATATTTATGTAAATCTTGTGGAAAATCACACCTCCGTCCACGGCTTATGCAGGTTTTCGAGCCAGTAATCTTTCCTCGTTTCGTACTGCTCGTTGATCCAGTCCGCCGCCTGCTCCACGCCCTCCGCGGTGAGCGGCACCTCCGTGGAAGTTTTCTTTTCATCGGGCGTGCGGTAAATCCCGAGCGGTTCCGGCCAGACGGTCACCCGGATCACGTCCTCCTCCCCGCACTTCACCTTTTTTAAAAGGTAACGCATCCCGTCCATGCTGCCGGAGTATTCTTCCTTTTTTATGTAATTCAAGGGGTGAAAGGTTTGTTTATCAATCATAGGGGCGCTCCTTCATAACAACTGTACTATCACTATAAGATTCTTGAAATCTAAAGAATTCTGTATGCCTCTGCTTATATTATATCCGAAAAGCTGAAAAAGTTAATAGATTAAATGACCCGGTAGGACTTCTTTACTCCTGATAACGGTATCCGGCGTCGTCAGACTGTCATATCTAATGGCAAGCATCCTCTCCTTTGAGAACACCTGTATCGTCCTGTTCCGTGTCGGACGGCTCGCCTTCTTCCGTCTCCCCGGTACTGCCGTCCTCATCCTCCGTACCGTCCGTGTCCCCGTCCGGCTCTTTGCTGTCATTTTCTTCGGAATCCTCTTTACCGTCATCCTCTGGTTTCTCTGCGCCATCTTTCGGTTGACGCTCCGTCACAACCGCTTCCAGCGCGTCGGGAAGCGTCAGTTCCGAAAGCGGAGTCCCTACCGGGACAGTCTGTTCTCTAACCTCATCGGGCAGCGAGGTAAAATCGGTGATATGCCGCGTTTCTGACTGCGCCGATTCCTCCGATGCAAAGGCAGAGAGGGTCTCCAGCATATCCGGATAGGTAGTAAACAGCACACAAGCGCTGAGCATCACCGCCAGTATGCGCAGACGCCTTTTTCTCCTTGCTTTCAACCATGCACGTTGTTCATCCATAATGTACCTCCTCGTCCTTTTAACCAATTTGATAAAATATCGATAAAGTTTCCTCGAAACGCAACGCAAAAAAGCCGCTATCTCCACAGGAACATTCCATTCATGTTCCGTGAAAATAATGGCTATATTATTATATACCTATAAAACGGCTCGAAAAACGGGCGCAGATCACCTAAGGCTTGGCTTGGCTTGGCTTGGCTTGGCTTGGCTTGGCTTGGCTTGGCTTGGCTTGGCTT
>CAJUJK010000006.1:160870-164544 GCA_910586705.1 uncultured Lachnospiraceae bacterium
GGCTAATCAGTATATCCTTTCGCATCATTTTTTGTCAACTCCGTTTTTTCTTTATTTTATTTGAAGTGCGCTAATTATACTTGAAAAGCAGATTTTTTTCAATCTTTTGGCACAGATTGTCGTTTTTGGGGTATACCTTGTGTGTTTTAGTTTACAGAACATCAACCCATTCTGATTTCTAACAATAAAAAACGGGGCACAGCGTAACAGCCACGCCCTGCTCCGTGCGGTATTTATCAGATAAAGAAAAATTAGTTCTTGAACACATTACAACCATATGGTATATTATAGATACAAATGAGGAAAGCAACCGCCCACAAAGTGGTTGACCTCCATGATTAGACAATAAGCCTACCTGAACCGGTCAAGTTGAAGGTAGGCTTATTTATTTTCACTTGTTGTTCCTATCTATGTAGGCAAGCAGTGTAATTAGAAACGTCGCAAACAGAATCAAATCTTGAAACGAAAACATTCCCATCCGCACCACCTCCAATCATTTTAGAAACAAAAAAAGGATGCACAGCTTTTCACCGCTTTTGCATCCTCTTTCTTTTTAATAAATGGTTCTTTATTTACCGACGCTCAAATAACAGCATATTAATAATTCTTATCTTTAGGCGGACAGGTGTCTTTACCATAGCTGTTACATACGCGCCACTTTCCGTGTTGATCCTGAACACGCATTTCAGACTGCTGATTAATTGCAATGCTTCTTGCTATACTCATAGCCTGCTTTTGCGTATCTACAACACGTGTAGCCCGCTTATTGTTAGCACCTTTAACAGCCCACTCATCACCATGTCTTACAACAAATTGATCTTTTCCCATTTCATTTTCCTCCCTTAATCTAAAGAAATCAATTACAGGAAAGTGAAAATGAACCATCCCAACATTTTCACAAAACATTTAATCTACCGGAATCTTAAAGACTTTACTATGTTTCGGATAGATTCTTTTTCCGTTTTTCGTAATGTATGGTCTGAAAATATACTTTTGTTTTACAAGCTTCTTTTTCATACCCTATTCACCTCCATCGTTTATTTCGCCCTTAAGCGATTTTTAATTGATTTTAGCAAAAGGATTTGATATACTAGAAATGCTACATAACTAGTGGATGGTTTTTCCTTTCACTAAACCATATAAAGTTGCAAGGTGCCAGCCTTGCAGCTTTTTATGATAACAGCAATGCTGCAATCTTTTAACATTTTATCATATTCTTTCCATTCGTTCAACTACATATTGTATTTATTTTTCACCCTCCTACAATATATAGTATTACATATTTCTTGTTTCTACATCGATAGCACTTACAATTTTTTCAACATCGCTTATAAAATCTTGTACTATTCCTTTTGTAATGCTGTTAGGCTGTGCATCGGTATGTGCCCTATCCGTCTGATGTGCAATCACATTTCTTCTTAAGTACAACTCCTCCAAACGTCTTTTCAGCTTCACTCCCGTCTTTTCTGTTCCCCCTCTCTGATAGAACACTCTATCCGCAACAGATGCCGGATTAATACCCAATAAATTAAGCTGATCTTTCACAGAGTCATATGAAACCATCGTGAGTTTTCTGTAATGCCCATTAATATATTCAAGAAACCAATCTATATCCTCTCCTGACTTTAACGCCATCTCTATTACTTTCATGTTCACCTGAATATTATTATACTTATCCGTTCTCTCCCAATTTTCCTCATATATTTGACACAGCCCATATTTCGTTAATTCATGCATATAGAAATCAAAAGCACTTGCAAGAAAAATAATCTGCGCCCGCCAGATATTTTCTCCCTCAATGATTTTTCCAGATTCGATCAATTCGTCTGCCACGGAAAACTGGGACTTTATAGCCTGCATTGTCTCTGTAAAATGCTGCATTATCTGATCCAATTCAAACCTTATAACTTCCGTGCGAAATTTTTCTCTTGTACCTTCATTTCTTTCCATTAAATCAAGATTTCTATCTTCCATACAGTACCCCCTATCCTAAAATACCTTCTTCCAATTCTTGAAAGAATGCTTTATTAAGCATAGGTATCGCACCATACTTTCCAGATACATAACCTTTTTCCAGATTTTCAGACTTACGGACATTCTTAATCTCGACAAGAGAATATAAATCAGTTGCACGTTCCATATTTAATTGTGTAAACCACACCTGATCACGCCTGAACAAATCGGTATCCAATAAACTTGTATCATGTGTTGAAAAAATTAATTGGGCAAACTTATCCTTTTCGTAATGTTGAAATAATTTTACAATTTCGAAAATTACTGATTCATGCAGGCTGGTCTCCATTTCATCACAAATCAATATTTTTCCTTCCTTCAAAATATCAAGAATTGGGCAGACCATCTGGAATAAACGCTTTATTCCCGCTGACTCCTCTGCCATCAAATCAACTTCAAATTGGTCGTAAATCACCTTTGCTTCAATCCGTTTCCCTTCCTGCCCCCCTATCAGACCTTTCAGTACATCAGGTATCTGCAATTCCTGTGTTAACTCCCCAAACTTTATTTTTTCAAGTTTTACTTTTACGTCTTTGATTCCAGTACCTAGCGCCTGCAAGATATCCACAAAAGTCTGCTTAATCGACTTATTATTCTGCAGTAACTCAATGGAGTACTCCGTCCAGTTATTAATCTCTGGATTGTACACCACAATATCTGTGTTAAAAAAAAGAAATGCTTCTTCCACCTCTTTTACATTGCTATAATTAGCTGCGCAGGATAAAAACAGCCTGTTTTCTTTCACTATGCCAAGACTCACATCAAATACGCTTTTGTATCTGTCACCGGGTTTGATCACCATTCCATCCCGTTCAAAAATCTTTACCTGCCTTCCATTAGGAAAAAAGTATAAATATTCATCCTGTATCAAATTTTCCTTCACGGAAAAACCATATGCATATCTTATGTCATTCCTTACAAACTGAATGTTATATTCGCTTGGTGTTTTTTTCGCACTCAATTTGTGGGGTGCCTGAAATACTCCCTGTCCCGGCTGATGGTTAATACTATTACTTACCAATCCTTGCATAAATGACAAAGCACTGATAAAATTACTTTTTCCAGATCCATTTGCTCCATATATGATTGCAGAACGCAAAACCCTAATATTGCTAAATTCTTTTAAGAGTTCTTCTGATGTATTATCGCTTCCCGCAATCATAGAAAATTTCACTTCTTCTTTAATAGAACGATGATTTGAACACTTAAATTCCAGCAGCATCTTTGTCACCTCTCCCGTTTTATATTTATATACTATTTCAGCCAGTTTGTTTTGTCAATGTTTTTTGCACCTTTTTTGCAAATTTTTAATTCAAAACATTTTTCTCTCAACTTTTAATATTAGTATATGTATTTTTTGAGCACAAAACACATTTCACTAAAAATATGTATTGTATTCACCATATCTGGAACCATGGCAAATAATAAACCCCCATGGTTCCACATCATCTTTCCACAACAAAAGATTTACAATGCTAATTTTATCCCATATTTACTAAATGTTTTATCCACGGCGCACCCTTTTTACTTGTCCTTTTACAATTAAGTTGTATATCCTATGTAAGGGTCAAATCCGACGCCCACCTATAAAATTAAGCGCCGTTTAGTGTAACGCGGCGAAATAAAATACCCATCTACTGTAGCTTTCCTGCAGATTAAAT
>CAJUJK010000007.1 GCA_910586705.1 uncultured Lachnospiraceae bacterium
AGGCGCTGCGCCAGCGGGTCGTTGTCCATTATGACTTTGGGGGCCTCTCAGACGAGGAAGTGGCCAAGTATGTCTCCCACAAGATACAGACGGCAGGCGGCAGCCTTTCCATCTTAAGCGAAGCGGCTTTGTCCGCCGTCCACGGCTATGCACAGGGCAATGCCCGCATGATCGACAACCTGATGACCGATGCCCTGATCATCGGTGCGCAGACAGAAAAACAGGTCATTGACCCGGAAACCATTCTGGCAGCTGTCAATAACCAGCAGCTTTGAAGCCGCGCATCCAACCATCTATGCGTTAAATGCCTGTTTTATGAAGTGTTTTAATACAGGGGACAATTCTTAAAAAGAACCGAAGAAGGCCGCGTGCATCTGTATACGCGGCCGTTTCCTTAACAATTGTGTATGAAAGTGGCACAATTCCCCGGGAACTGCTTTTTTCTGTCTGGAATATTTTTCAGACAATTTCAGGCCCTGCCTCCCGGCTGTCCCGCTTATCTGGTTCCATATGCTGCCAGCAGCCTCATTGTACATACAATTTGGGTTGGAAGGTTTCGATTTGACTGCACAGTTTCGTTGACAGTAGTGTGCGGTCAGCGAAAAGAGGGTGCCGTAATGGTGTTTATACTGTCGAAAATAAAATGCTTTTTCCGTCTACTACAAAGTGCCGCGTTACAGTTCCTCAAACCAGAGATACTTAAAATACCCGTGGCTGGCTTTCAGTGACTTTGTTTTCTTCGCCTTGTCCAGCCCCCGGAAGATGATCTTCTGCCCGGTAGGACGGTAAGTGCATTGCATAGGGTTTACCCCTGCCTCCCACAGATGGGAAACGCCAAGCGCCTCAATCGCCCATAGTATCTGCCCATAGACGGTTTCCCGAAGCGTCACCGCATACTTACGGAATATGACCGCATTTGCCTGTCTGTCCTTCATCATCCCGAGAACGATCTCCAATGAGATAAACGAGGACTTCAAGCCGCCCCTGCCGCCGTAAAGGTCATAATATGTATGACCGCCCTTCACAATGTCACGGTGAACCGTGTAAAATACCGGGGCTATCAGTTTTCCAAAGTCAATCACTGTCTCCGATGCTGTCAACGATCTTCACCGCCTCCGTTACGTCTATGTCCTGCTCCCTCTTGTCTCTCCACTGTCCGGGCTTCCTGTTTTTCAGCCAGAAAATCTGCGCCGTTGTATCCGGCGGGTAATACTTTTCCACCTCCGTCACAACAGGCTCGGACACTTCTCTGACCCGCCTGCCATTCGCATATTCAACGGTCCTTCTGGTAGTGACTGTCTGCTCCTTCTCCCGGAATCCGAGGGCTTTCTTCCGCAGGGCGTTCTCCACCTCAATGTCCGCAACCTCTTTCCCTGTCTTTAGGGCATGAAAAATCGGAATACTCTTCTTTTTCCAGTTGTAAAGCGACCGCACCGTAATACCCATGTTCCCGGCGATCTGTTCATCCGTCAGACCATCCCGCGCCCACGCCTCCAGCAGTAGAAGTTTGTCTGCCTCTTCCCATTCTGCGATTGTACTTTTCGCCATCTGCAACACCCCGCGAGTCCTTTTCTTTCTCTCCTCTCTCCATTATCCAACATTCCGAGTTAACCGTTGTACCAAGTTTAAATGAAAAATTCCCTGCACAGGAAACGGGCAGCCTATACCGCCGCCCGTCCCGTCTGCCATTACTTCTTTTTTCTGGAATAAACGACTGCTACTGTAATCAGCGCCGCCATACCCAGCACAACCGCCACCAGAATGCCGTCAATAAAGCCGTGTATGTACATGCCTCAGTCACCTCCCTCATATACCGCGGAGATAAGACTTTCCGCCGGAATTTTTAACGTATTGCAGTAGGCTCTGAGTTCCCTTAGCGTAATCTTTTCCGGGTTCCTGACATGGCTGAAATATGTTGACTTCTCAATCCCCGCTTTCTTGGCAAGGATATCTATCTCCACGCCCTCCTCGATCCGTTTCGCCCTAATCTTTTTCGTAAACTTTTCGTTTTTATCCGTCCACGTTCCAAGCTTCACCTTTGCCATCTTCCATGCCTCCTTGACATTGCTCCATTTACCCGAAAATCAATATTGCTGCCAAAGCGATATTCCCAAACAGTGAGACAATAAGCGCTGCCCTGCACTTGATAAGCCGTCTTTTCATATCGCTTAAAATTTCTGTCGCAAAGTTCATTTCCTCTTTATCTTTTGCCATTATGCTGCTCCTCCTTATTCGTCTTTTGTCATGCCGACAGAAAATTTATATATCTGCTCCAGAATCCACACGTCATTTACTTGTGACAAAACCTTGAAAATCTTTTTCAGATACTCCCGTTTCATACTTTACCGCCCCCATTTTTCCAAAAACAACTCAATAAATCGGTTTAGGTACTCCAAAGTTCCAACATTCTGAATATCACTTATCATTCGGATAATATTTTCTTTGTAATTCATTCCGCACCGCCTTTCTCCTGCTGTATATCCAGAAGTGTTCTCGCCATAGTATAAATCTTCTTAAGTTTTTCCACGTCCTTTATCTGCCGCATCATCCTTTCGGTGTCCGTTATGTATTTCATCTTCATATCCGTACCGCTGTCTAGCTTTCCTGCGCCCATAAGGTAGCCCAGATAGAACACATACACACTCCCGAAATTTGTTATATTCTCTGGCGTCTTTTCTTTGAGTCCATAACCGGCACTCCAAATCTCATGCATGAGTCTTTCGTCATATCTGACCGCAGACCTCTTCTTCTTTACTTCTTTTCTGATTAACGGGAGGATAACCTTCGCCGCCTCCTTTGCCTGCTGCTCCCGCCTCTTATTTCTGCGGTAATCATAGGCATCGCCAAGGACACTGCACACATTCCCGCCGTATTTTTCATAAACACGGTCAATCATCTTGCCAAGTCCCGCTTTATAATCATTGACATAATCGCCCTCAAAAGTAATGTACTTCATAAAGTCATCCACATCACTTTGCGGAACGAAATCGTTTATATACACAATATCTTTTTTGTTACTGACCATGATGACAAATTCGTCCAGAGTGGTCTTGAACAGATAATTCATCTGAAAAATGATATCCTGCGGAAGTTCTTTCGGATTAACCCTTTTTACCGTCATACTGCCGCACCTCCTTCCTTCTCCATTTCAACCACCGCCGCACGGTAGCCCTTTGCATATCCATAATTGAAAAGCGTGCAGATTGTCCTAAAAGGGTCAACTGACATCGCCTTTTTGCACGCATCCATCTCGTTTGTATACAGCTGGTCTTCCTCTTTCATTTTGTGGGTCTTGAGAAAGTTCTCGACATACCGTTTTATCTTGTCCATAAAAACTCCTCTCTTTGACAGGGAGCCGCAGGAATGTTATAATTCCTGCATACCCTCACTTTGCTTGGTTGACGGGTTACATGCCCTTATCGGACCGCAATTCCGATAAGGGATTATTTTATGTTTTGAGTATTTCGTTGACAAATTCGCTATTTGCCCTGTCCGTTTTCATCGAACGAATAGGAACTTCCGGGATATGTAATGGCAAACACATGAAATTGATCCTGTCCTTGATCCGATCATCAATCCTTAACTGTTCAAGCTGATTGTTGCTGGTAAAAACAGTTATTAGCTTGTTGGAATACCTATAGTTAATTAGCTGATAGAGGGTTGTATTTACCCAATCTTTGCTAACTTCCACCCCGATATCATCCAGAAGCAAAACAGTGGCTTTTATAATGCCGTCTTTCTCCTCCTTGTCTGCCGCGCTGCTATATCCCTTCTTGGTCAGATCGAGATATTCCAGAACGCTTGTAAACTTCACATTCACGTCGTAGCGTGCCATAACTTCATTAGCCAGACAGTAAGATAAATATGTTTTACCTGTCCCTTTCGTGGCGGAATGTATGTATAGCCCCTTGCCATCCCGTCGGAATTTTTGAAAATTCAAAACAAACGCGTTTGACATCTTACGACCTTTTTCTGCATCCGGGTTGTTGTCTCCATATAGGGTCCAATCAAAGTCCTTTGCCCGCTTGTCCAGCTGCTCAAACGGAATCATCGATCTGGCGCTTCTAAACCTTCCATTCTCGGAAACGGGTTCTTTTGAAAAAACTGCCTCTCCGTAATCTTGGATATCATATTCACCCAAAAGGTAAGTCATTTCGTCTATCGAAACAGTCTCCTGCCTCATCAATCGCCCGCGAAATTTGTTTCCACCTCTCGTCAGAATCGAATGCGTTGTTTCCACTTTCCTCACTCACCTCCTTCTGTCCCTTGCTGCCGCCACTGTCCTGCGTCCTCGCAAGCCAGCTATTGATAAACCTCTCGATTCCTCGCCGCGTCTTCCGCTTAGTAGGGTTTGAATCCAGCCACGCGACCATGCGCCGCAATTCCTGCTCCACATCCACAGCCGGGTATGTTGCCCGCCAGAGTGCAATCTTGTCCTGCGGGACATCGTAAAATGATTTGTCATTCAGCGGGAGTAATATGCCGCTTGGGGTCGGAGCGGATTCCGGCTCCGGGCAAGAAATATTGCCTGCAATATTTCTAAAATCTTGTTCCTTGGTTTCTTTGTTCCTTGGTTTGATTATTGTTAATGGTCTGTTAATAGAATGTGCTCCGCCTGTGCTCTGGATATCATATTGAATGTTAATATCTTGATACTTACAGTAATTATTCACCGTAAATACGCTATATTTACTACTTGCTTTGACTGTGATTTCGCCTGTGCTTTTCAGATGATTTAAGGCAGTCCTTAATTCGTTGATTGTAAGACCACACTCCTCCGCCAAATGTGGATATGACGATACAAACGACCCACGCGGCACTGTTATATCCCTAAATTTTCCCTCCTTCCAGTTCGCCTTTAACAACATATGTACAAATAAAACTTTGGTATTGATATCCAAATACCACGACCAGCCCAAGAAATCTCTAAACAGACAAATAAATCCCAAATCTTTATTCTTCACAACTTTTCAATCACCTCTTTTTTCTTCCTCATAATCCTCCCCATCAGACAGGCCTGCACGGAATTGTGCCGCCCTCCTTTTCTTCTCATGCTCACGATCCACCATCTTCCTGAGTCCTGCAAGCTCCCTGTCGATGGTCTCCAACTCCGGGGCATACTCTGCGCTCCTTCCTTTTCTACTGAATGCACTTCACGTATTCCTCCGAAACCATAAACGGCGTTTCTCCCTCCTCACAGACGGGATTGTAAATTACATCAATGCCGATAGTTACGTTGTTAATCTGCCGCTCCAATTCCAGCATCATGCCGCTGTCCTCTGCATTAATTCCGATAGATACCTTTGCTACCGTGAAGCCTTCCATCATGCTTTCGTTTACCTCTGCATAGTCTCTGAATACTTTCTTTGCCATTGTCTGTTCTCCTCTCTAATCCTAAATAATCTCCGTTACTTCTATAAAAAATAGAATATAAAGTTACACATTGTTAATCTTGTAGTTTAATTTGGTACAACATTTTTGTTACTTGATGTTATGATCTCCTTACAGGCTTTGCAGAGCCGAGTCTAAAGGAAAGGAGCGCATATCATGACTGAAATTGCTGAAAAAGCATTAAAGCGTCTGTATGACGAATATATGCGTACAGGAGTTAATGATTGGCAAAGCATTGAGACTCCTGCAGGAAGGCAACTTGCATCCATGGGACTTGTCCGTGAAAACATATTGGGTGAGTTCAAACTGACAAACCAAGGAATTGCATGTGCTCAGTCCTAGCCATTTGCGGCATCTGAACTTTTCGGGTGCCGCTCTTTCCGTCTGGACAAATGTTTCTCAAGTAAAGAAATATTCTTCATATTCACCCTTCTCAATGCCTAAAAGTTCCGCCCACCTTATGATGTCAGTCTGCGAAAACTCAGTCTTACAGGTCAGCTTCTTGGACATTGAGTTTTTGGAAATACCAAGTTTGCTGGCAAAATTCGCCTGTGTTCCATACCGTTCAACAATCCTGCCCTTAAGTTTACTATATGAGTACACTCCCTCACCTCCCTCTGATCTGAAAATACCTTAATCTTCAATAATTTCGGTTACTTCTACGCCAAGAGCCTCGGCAATACTCTGCCCGACTTCATCAGTGCAGGACTTGCCAGCACATATGTAATTGATTGTTGTCCTTGATACGCCAGATAATTCTGAAATCCGTTTTTGCGTCATATCACGCCGTTTAAGCTCTGTCACGAGTTTTATTCTATCAATCCTCATCCTTCGTCCTCCTTTTGGTATTTTTTACTACTTTTTTATATTATCATCATATTCTTCTACTGTAAAGAATTATTTTTTCTATAAATTGATTCTATTATAATTTAGTATTGTATTGACTTTTGTATGGAACTCATTATAATATAGTGTTATCATAATCATATCAATCAAAAGCGAGGATATGATAAATGGAAAACAAAGAAATATTCGCAACGCGTTTAAAAAAAATTCGAGAAAGATTGGGGATTACACAATTTTCATTTGCTGCTATGGTAAATAGCACAGCTGCTACAATATCCGCTTATGAAAACGCAACAAAAAATCCCTCTCTAGAAAATGTTATAAATATTGCTAAAAAATGCGAGGTCTCCATCGACTGGCTTTGTGGACTTAGTGAAAATGAACACATTGATAATGAATCAGTGTGGTCGTATGCTGATGTTATTAGATTTTGTTATTCTGACACTGAACATATAAATAGTCCAGCCAAAGCAATTCATGAAATTACTTCATCATTTATTAAAACAATGGAAAAATTTTCAAAAGAGTCGGAGCATATGGAACAATTAAAAAGAGACGGGTTAATAGATCAAGAATTGTACGATTTGTGGGTTGAAAAAGCACTTGAAAAATATCAAACTCCTATAGTTTTAAAATATGAAAGTAAAACAGTCGACGCATTTACAGGAGATATTTTTATAACTCGCCATTATCCGGGCGGTGGACAAGCCAAACATGAGATTAAACATAATAAGAAGCCCACCACCCCAGCCCAAGAATAACCGGCGGGACAGGGCGCACAATACCAATAGTTTACGCACCGAAAAAATTACCTTAAAATACCTTGAAAGGGCAACAAAAATGGCTCAAAAATCAGAAATACTAAAGAAGAATGAACGCTATTTGATTTTTGATGAATCCGGCAACCTTGGAAGCAGCGGAAGATATTTTGTCATTGCATGTATTGATACCAATAACTATAAAGCACTCCATAACATCATGCACAAAAAACTAGGCATAGCCAAGAAAATGTTCCACGAACTTTCGATACTCCATTCCAATGAGATCAAGGCAAAAGAAGCATATCCATGTATTAAATATCACATATTGGAATGTATCGCAAAAAAAGATTTACAGATTTCATACATTGTGGCGGATTTGAACCATGTAAAGCCATCATTACTGATAGATAAAAACATACTTTACAATTTTTTAATGAAATTATTGATAGAACGTCTAATAACAGATAAAGATAATGGCACTACTATAAATATTATCTGCGACAAACACTCCACAAAAGTAGCGTCTGGGAACTCTTTTTCCGATTATATAAAACTCTTTCTGTTATATGAAAAAGAATACGATATCAATTTGAATATTAACTACATGGATTCAGATGATAAAAATGCTTACATTGTTCAAGCAGCAGATTATATTGCCAATGCTTTATATGGTTACTATGAATATGGCGACAACATATATTATAGCCGTTTCAAGCATAAACTTGGCTCTGTGCTTCTATTTCCATGGAAATTATTTGGAAAATGAATAAAGTTTATTTAAGATGTTGATTTTATCACACCCTAATGGTATTATAAAGGCATAAGGACATATAATAATGCAGATGGGTGTGTAAGCCTATATCAGCGTGTGTATTTTTAAACATAAGTTGCCTGTGTGGTAACCACTGATATAGCAGCACCCATTTTCTATTTTTACAAAAGCAAAACCGCCCCTGCGCCAACAGGAACGGTTTCAGATATACCCCCGAGGGGATACACCAACCCTCATAATACATAGTGTATCATCCCCGGGCGCAGCTTGCAAGTGAACCGACTGATTTTCCAGATCATTCACGGGCTGTTATTTTTATACCCAAAAAAGAGGACAACACTATGGCTACAGCAAAGAAACTCCCGTCCGGCTCATGGCGGTGCCTTGTCTATGATTACACGGATGAAAACGGAAAACGCATATACCGCTCTTTTACTTCTGACGATCCGTCCCCTGCCGGAAAGCGTAAGGCGGAAGCGCTTGCCGCTCAATATGCAGCAGAAAAGGAGCAGAAGAAACGCAGTTCGGATAAAAGCCTGTTTTCTGACCGCATGGAAAGCTATATCACTTCCAAAGAAGCCGTTCTTTCCCCTGCCACGATCCGGGGCTACCGCAACATCCAAAAAATGCTCCTGCGCGACTATGCCTCATTCTGCCACATGGAAATCCGAAAAGTCTCACAGGATGATGTACAGAGGGTGATAAACAGTCTTAGCCGCTCAAAATCCCCTAAGACCGTCCGCAACTACCATGGGCTCATAGCATCCGTAATCGGCTCAGATTTAGCCCTCAGAACCTCCATGCCACAGAAAATACGTCCTGAGCTTTATATCCCCTCGGATGACGAGATAAGAGCCTTGGTTGATGCCGTAAGGGGCACGGAACTGGAAATCCCTGTTCTCCTCGGCGCGTTCTGCATGATGCGGCGTGGCGAGATTTGCGCCCTCACTCTTGATGATATCCAAGGCGATGTAATACACGTCCATCACGCCCTTGTCCTCGGCACCGATAAAGAATGGCACTTGAAAGCTCCCAAGACAGGCAGTTCTGACAGATATATCAGCGCACCCGCATTTGTGGCGGACAGAATCCGCGAACTTGGACATATTACCACCCTCAATCCCCACTCCATCACCATCATGTTCCAGAGGGTGCTCAAACGGGCTAATATAACACATTTCCGTTTTCACGACCTCCGGCACTATTCTGCGTCCATCCGACACGCTCTGGGAATCCCGGATGCCTACATCATGCAGGAAGGCGGCTGGAAAACTGACGCCGTGCTGAAATCTGTATACCGGCATGCCATGAGCGACAGGCAAAAGGAAATGGCTGACCTTGCAAACAATCATTTTTCCAGATTATGCAACACAAAATGCAACACAGAAAAGTAAAACACCGCAGAAACGCGGTGTTTTTGAATAGCGAGAGGGGGACTTGAACCCTCGACACTACGGGTATGAACCGTATGCTCTAGCCAGCTGAGCTATCTCGCCATATATGAAATTAGTAGAACCACAGGGAAGCCGTCTCCGGCTTCCCCAATGGGGCCTATAGGGCTCGAACCTATGACCCTCTGCTTGTAAGGCAGATGCTCTCCCAGCTGAGCTAAGACCCCGTTTATTTGCGGGTCACTCACGCAACCCGCTCTGCTAGTATACAATTTATTCCTATTGCTTGTCAACCCTTTTTTCGGAATTGTTTCTTCAATTTTTACAAAAACAGTTCAGCCGTGCCCCTTTATGAGTTGCCGGGCGTCCTCCCTGTTTCTCACATCCTCTCCGGAGCGGAAAAACCGAGCAGGTCAATGCAGGTCTCCAGCACATCCTTGGTCAGCGCCAGCAGCGCGATCCATCCCGCCTTCTTCTGCCCGTCCTCCTCCGTGAGAATCTTCGTCTCATGGTAGAAGTGGTTGAACGCATTTGCCAGATCGTAGATATAGGCACAGATCTTGTGGGGCGCAATCTCGTCGCAGACCGTCTCCATCATGGCGTTGTATTTCGTAAGTTCCAGCATCAGACTTTTTTCCGACACATTTGTCGCCTCATTGACGACTGTGTCAGTCAATTTTCCTCCCTGCTCTTCAAACTTGGCAAGAATTGACTTGATCCGTACAATCGTATAGAGAATGTATGGTCCGGTATCGCCTTCAAAGGATGTGAACCTGTCCATGTCAAAGATATAATCCTTGGACGCCTGATTGGACAGATCGCCGTACTTGATCGCCGCCAGTCCGACGATTCCGGCTGTCTCCACAGCGTGATCCATGTCGATCTCGTACCCCTTCGTCTCCGCGTTCTCCCGGATCTTGCGGATCATCTCCTCGTTGATTTCCCGGATCAGGTTTTCCAGCCGCATGACGCCGCCCTCTCTCGTCTTAAAGGGCTTGCCGTCCTTGCCGTTCATGGTGCCGAAACCGATGTGTATCAGCTCCGTATCGTCATTGACCAGTTTGGTCTTTCTCGCGCAGCGGAATACCTGTTCAAAATATAAGTCCTGCCGCTTGTCAGTCAGGTAAATGAGCCTGTCAGGATGATAGTTTGCCATGCGGTCCATGATGGTCGCCAGATCCGTCGTGTTGTAGAGGGACGCACCGTCGGATTTTAAGATCATGCAGGGCGGCACTTCCTTCGTGTCGGTCTCCTCCTTCACATCCACCACCAGCGCGCCGTCGCTCTCGTAAGCGTAGCCGCCTTTTTTCATCTCCTCCACCATACCGGGGATCATGTCATGCACGTCAGACTCGCCTTTCCACAGGTCAAATTCCACGTTCAGATTGGCATAGTTTTTCTTCAGATCCGCCACCGACACGGCTATGATGTGATCCCAGAGCGCGCGATACCCGCGCACGCCGCTCTGCAGCTTGTAGGTCGCCTCCATGGCATCCGCCTTATACGCCTCGTCCTCCTTGGACTTTGCGCTTGCCGTCGGGTAGATTTCCTCCAGTTCCGATATGGTGAAAGGCGCCTCCTGCGGATATTCCCCCTCGTAGGAATCGTCGAAATAGACCAGACCGGGCTGTCTTTTCTGCAGTTCCGTGATAATCAGCCCCATCTGCAGACCCCAGTCTCCCAGATGAATGTCTCCGATCACATCATGTCCGGCGTAGCGGCAGATCCGCTTGATGCTCTCACCGATAATGCCGGAGCGCAGATGCCCCACATGGAGCGGCTTCGCCACATTGGGACCGCCATAGTCAATGATTATCTTTTTTGACTCCGGCGTCTGGAACCCGAACTTCTCCGCGCCGGACATCTCCCGCAGGTAATCCCGCACAAAAGACTCCTTCACTTTCATATTCAAAAAACCGGGAGCCACGGCGCAAACCTCTGACAGCACAGCATTCTCCTGCAGTTTCTCCGCCACCTCCTGCGCGATCATCAGAGGCGCCTTGTGGTATTTCTTCGCCCCCGCCATAGCGCCGTTGCACTGGTATTCACACAGATCCGGCCTGTTTGACAAGGTTACCCTGCCAAGTTCGGCATCATACCCTGCCTCCGCAAACGCCTTTTTCATTTCTTCCGATATCATGTCCAATATTTTCTGCATTCTGATCTCCATTCCGGCGCTTCGTGTGATTTTTCACACCGCCCTCCACTTCAAAGCGTCCCCCGCCGTGTCTGCACGCATACATACGCCGGGAAATCGCGGTTTATGACTCATAAGCAATGCAATTTTACCACAAATCCCCACAGATGTCATTTAAATTCCCTATATAACATAAAACTGTGACAGCAGACCCGTCATTGCACTGATCTTATGGGTGCCTGAAATTCCCACATGGAACAAAATCACCGCTGTCATGTCCCCGCCGATATCTGTCTTTTGGAATACACACACCCACAGTAATCCTGCCGGTATAGTCCATATTCCTTCGACAGCTCAATCGACCGCTTGTAACCGTCCTTTTTCTTAAAATCCGACGGCAGCCAGACAACGCCGTACTCCCTCCCAAGCTTCTCACCGATTTCATTGAGTTTCCCGGCATTCTTTAAAGGACTGATGGAAAGGGTCGTGGTGAAATAATCATACCGCCCTGCCTGCGCCATCCGGGCTGTCTCCCTGAGCCTCAGCTCATAGCAGGCAAAACATCTCTCGCCGCCCTCCGGGCACTGCTCCAGACCTTTCGCCATCTCGTAGAACCGCTGCGGCTCATAGTCCCCCTCGATCACATCGATCCGATATGCCGCGCTTTCACTTTCTGCCTGCTGCCCTTCTGCACCATATGCTGTCTCCCTGTCAGTCACCATGACACCGTCCGAGTTTTTATTGACTTTTTTAGTCAACTCCTCGTTGTACGCGGCAATCAGCCGTTTCTGCTCCTCCACACGCTTGCAGTACTCTGCATCCTCGGTGATATTCGGATTGAAATAAAAGACCGTGATCCTGAAATACTGTCGCAGATATTCCAGTACATAACTGCTGCAAGGCGCACAGCAGCTGTGCAGAAACAGGGTCGGAGCGCTCCCGTCCGCCGCACAGATACCGTCTATGATTTTATCCAGTTCCTTCTGATAGTTTCTGACCGTGTTCATATTTTCCCATTCCTTACTTTACATGCTTTTCTCTGCCATTCCGTCAAAGGATCCTGCCCGTTGACCAAGCCGGTTCTCTTCCGCTTCTCCGCCTGCTCTGCCGGTTACGCCGCGCAGCTTCAAAACACAACGCTTCTCTCCTGCTCCACCTGATAGACCGCATCAGCCGCGATTTCATACACTTTCCTGTAATCCGTCTCCTCCACCAGACAGCCTGTGATCCTGTAATCGTCCAACCCCGTCCTGTAGAGCACATGGACAATATTTTTTCCTCTGTACGGGTCCGCCCAGAGCGCCAAAGGTGTGTCAGCGCTGCTCTCCATTTCTTCCACAAACATGGCAAGTCCCCTGTCCGCTTCCTCGTATGCCGCCTTTCCTTCCCCGTCTTCCCCTCCTGACACATGGTCCTTCTGCAAGGTGAACTCCAGATAATTTCTGGCATATAAGTTCGCCAGATACCGTATGCCCTTGTGGTAGCTTTCCTCCTGCCCATCGTTGTCGAGGTCACACTGGTAATCCCCCTCGTTCCCTTCTGACTGCTCCGGCTCCTGGTCTGCTATCCGCTCCGCTTTCCCTGTTATCTCCCGGCCCTTGTCAAGCCGCTCCTTTACCGCAGCACATTCTTTCGTCATGCGCTGTGCCAGACTCTCATAACCTGCCTCCGCCCAGATCTGCCGGATCTCATACTCTTTCGGAACCAGATAAAGCGATGCTTCCTCCACTCTCTTCCCGTCCTCATAGCAGCTCAATGTATAGCCCTCATAGAACAGACTGCTATAGTCAAAATCAAGGAGGCACAGATACTGCTTTCCCTCATAGGTAAGGATGCCAAATTCCTCCTGCACTTCAAAAAAGCTGTCTGTCTCCTCATAGAATCCGTCCGGCTGTCCTTTCAGAAAAATATAGTCCGCATTGCCGGAAGTGCCGCCAATAAAGTGGCCGTACAGCCGCCCCACCAGATCATCCGCGCCGTCATTATCGCAGTCTGCCTGCAGAAACGTATACATATAGTTATAGCGGGCGGCCTCCTGCACCTGCTGCCGGACAGCCATATCTCTTCCGGCGAGGAAACGCATCTCCTCCTGCGTCAGTTCCCTGCCGCTTCCCGTTGTACACAGACCGTCCGCATATTTCCCATCTGCCGTGCCAAGCACCGCAGATTCCTCTCCATCTCCCACTTCACTTAAGAGAACCGGGTCCTTTCCAGCCGCCATCATACTGGCGGTCTCATCCAGAAGAGCCTGCGGAATCCGTTTCCGTTCTCCTTCCATCCTGTGCATTCTGGCATAGACTTCCTTCGGCGCCATACCGTCATAAAACCGCTCATACAGAAGCCGCACTCTGCCCTGTTCTTCCCGCTCCCACGCATCCAGGGAAAAGGTTTCCTCAAAGAGGAGCTGTTTTGGCGCATCCTCATAGGCCCAGACCTTTAACCCGTCTTCCACGATGGACACGACACATTCCCTCTTTTTCACCAGAGCATTCCCCTCCCACTGCCAGATGGCCTCCGCCGCGCTTACAGGCCCCCATTCGGCAGGAATGTCATTGTTGGTAATGCTCCAAATGGTTTCCGTCTCAGGGAATCCCTTTTCATACAACAAAGAGAGCTCACACTGTGCCGGCTCATAGACCTTTGTCTGGCGGTTCCACAGATAGGTTTCCCTGTATCCCGCCAAATCCGGGCATCCGTCAAAGTTTACGTCCTTTATCTGAATCCATCCTTCGCTGCCGCTTCCTAAATCTCCCGGAATCTCCTGAAAGGGTCTTTCGTAATACCCTTCCCTGTACAGCCGCAGCTTCGTGTTTCCCCTCCGCCTTTCACATGCGTAGAGAAAGGAAATTCCCTCCTCCGGCGCGAGCCTGCGGTAAGAAAAGGCATCGGGCTCCTTCCAGTATCCGACGCTGCCGCCGTCCTTCCAGTGCACCATGCCATCTGCAAGCAGCTCTCCAAAGCTGCATCTTTCCTCTATCGCAATCTCCTGCACCAGACAGACCGCATCGCCCTGCACCAAAAAGAAATACAGATACCCGTCCTGCTCCAGCCGGTAAGTGTACTCCCTCTTCTCCTCATCCGCATACATGCGGTGTCCCACCGCCTCCGGCAGCAGATCAAAAAGGGCGCAAAGAAGCGCCGTCTCACTTTCATATACCGCCCTATAGTGCATCAGACGGACTCTGGGCGGCAGGGCGAGGTACACCTCAATGCCATCTCCCCCTACCCGGTCCGCATACACCTCCTGCGCGCCGCATAAATCCAGAATCCGCCCTTTGCTCCCGTCCGACAAAAAACGCCCGTTGTCGAAAATATTGCCGTTGTCCTGCGCGTCGATCCGCTCCGGCTCGATTCCTTCCGGGAATGCCACGCAAAGACCGCCGTAGGTCAGCACATTTCCCTGCAGCCCGGCCTCCGGCTCGTCCTGCGTCAGTGCCGCGCGTGCGGTTTCCTTTCCCAAATCATCTGTGGAAAGCGCAGCTCCTGCCATTTCTGACACATCTGTCATCCCTGTGCTTTTTTCCGCCCCAGAACCTGACCCGGCGTTTTCCTCATTGCCTCCCGCCGCAAGACCATGTCCGGCATCCCCCGCATTTTCTCCCGTCACAGAACTGTGTCCGGCACCGCGCATACCGCCGGCACTGACCATAAGCAGCATACCAAGCGTCAGCGCAATCCGTATTCCTCTTTCAACGAGACCCTCTCTTTTCATCACTAAACCATCAACCCTGCCCGCCGTCAGTCATTCCCACGTTTCGCAATCGACGCGATATCAATCAGCGTCATTTCTTCCTGCGACGCCGCATTTTCCAGACTGGTCACAAGCGCCGACGCCGTGTCCATAGCTGTAATACAGTTGACGCCCGTCTCAATGGAAGTCCGGCGGATCAAGAAACCGTCCCTGCTCTTGTCCCGTCCCTGTGTCGGCGTGTCGATGACCAGATCGATCCTGTGCCCCAGAATCAGATCCATGACGGTGGGGGATTCCTGATGAATCTTGTTCACCTTTCTCGCTTTCACGCCCGCCTCATTTAAGCTATCCGCCGTGCTTCTGGTGGCGTAGATGATGTAGCCCAGCTTCTCAAAGCGGCGCGCCACCTCGATCGCCTCGCCCTTGTCCGCGTCTTTTACCGTGATAATCATCTGCTTGTGCTTCGGCAGGCTCACGCCCGCGCCGAGGAATGCCTTGTAGAGTGCCTCGTTGAAGGTCTTTGCGATACCGAGACACTCGCCGGTGGACTTCATCTCGGGTCCCAGACTGATCTCCGCACCCCGTATTTTTTCAAAGGAAAATACCGGCATCTTCACGGCAAAGTAATCCGCCGCCGGCTGTAACCCCGGCTCGTAACCCAGATCCCGTATCTTCTTCCCGATAATGACCTCTGTCGCCAAGTCCACGATCGGAATGCCCGTCACCTTGCTGATATAGGGCACCGTGCGGGAAGAGCGGGGATTGACCTCGATCACATACACCTCGTCGCCCATGGCGATAAACTGAATGTTGATCAAGCCTATCACATGGAGCGCCTTCGCCAGCCTTCTCGAATACTCGGCAATGGTCTCCTTCACCTTATCGCTGACCGTGGGCGCGGGGTAGACGGAAATGCTGTCGCCGGAGTGCACGCCCGTGCGCTCGATATGTTCCATAATGCCGGGAATCAGAATATCCGTGCCGTCGCAGACCGCGTCCACCTCCAGTTCTTTCCCCTGCAAATACTTGTCCACCAGAATGGGGTGGTCCTGCTCATAACGGTTGATCACCGCCATAAATTCCTCGATCTCCGTATCGGAAAGGGCGATCTGCATCCCCTGTCCGCCCAGCACGTAGGAAGGGCGCACCAATACGGGATACCCCAGCCGGTTTGCCACCTCTCTCGCCTGCTCGGCGGTATATACCGTGCCGCCCGCCGCCCGCGGAATCTCCGTCTCCTCCAGAATCCGATCGAAAAGTTCCCTGTCCTCGGCAGCATCCACATCCTCCGCCTTTGTCCCAAGGATCGGCACGCCCATCTTCATCAAGCTCTCCGTCAGCTTGATCGCCGTCTGCCCGCCAAACTGCACCACCGCGCCGTCGGGCTTTTCCACATGGACGATATTCTCCACATCCTCCGGGGTCAGCGGCTCGAAATAGAGCTTGTCCGCAATGTCAAAGTCGGTGCTCACCGTCTCCGGGTTGTTGTTGATGATAATCGTCTCATACCCCTCTTTGGCAAACGCCCATGTGGCGTGTACGGAGCAGTAGTCGAACTCGATGCCCTGCCCGATGCGGATCGGCCCCGATCCGAGCACCAGCACTTTCTTTTTCGGATGGCTCTCCACCACCTCCGTCTCGGAGCCGAACACGGAATAATAGTAAGGCGTGCTCGCCGCGAACTCCGCCGCACAGGTGTCCACCATCTTGAAGGCGGCGACAATCCCGTTTTCATAACGCATGTTCTTTATCTCTTCTTCCGTTTTTCCGGTCAGTCTCGCAATCACATTGTCGGGGAACTCGATGCGCTTCGCCTCTTTTAAGAGCTCCACCGTCAGCGGCTCTTTTTCAAGCCGCTCCTCCATCTCCGTCAGGATCGCGATCTTGTCGATAAACCAGTGATCCACCATGGTAATCCTGTGGATCGTGTCATAGTCAACGCCCTTGCGGACCGCCTCCGCGATCATGTAAATTCTCTGGTCGTCCACAATCTCCATGCGCTCCAGCAGTTCCTCCACCGTGAGCGCCGAAAAGTCATAGCTGCGCAGGCAGTCCACATGCTGTTCCAGAGAGCGGATCGCCTTCATCAGCGCGCCCTCGAAATTGTTGGCGATGCTCATCACCTCGCCGGTGGCTTTCATCTGCGTCGTCAAAGTACGTTTTGCCGTAATAAACTTATCGAAAGGCAGTCTCGGTATCTTCACCACACAGTAGTCCAGCGTGGGCTCGAAACTGGCGTAAGTCTTGCCGGTGATGGCGTTTTTAATCTCATCTAACGTATATCCCAGCGCAATTTTCGCCGCCACCTTGGCGATCGGGTAGCCCGTCGCCTTACTCGCCAGCGCGGAAGAACGGCTCACACGGGGATTTACCTCGATCACGCAGTATTCAAAACTGGTGGGATGCAGGGCAAACTGCACGTTACAGCCGCCGGTGATCTCCAATTCGTTAATAATGTTTAAAGCGGCGCTCCTGAGCATCTGGTATTCCTTGTCCCCCAGCGTCTGGGAGGGCGCCACCACGATGCTGTCGCCCGTATGCACGCCCACCGGGTCGATATTTTCCATATTGCAGACCGTGATGCAGTTGCCCGCGCTGTCGCGCATCACCTCATACTCAATTTCCTTCCAGCCCGCGATGCACCGCTCCACCAGCACCTGTCCCACCCGGGAAAGGCGCAGACCGTTCGCCAGAATTTCTTCCAGTTCGATCTGGTTATGCGCGATGCCGCCGCCGGAGCCGCCCAGCGTGTAGGCAGGACGGAGCACCACCGGGTAACCGATTTTCTTCGCAAAAGCCACGCCGTCCTCAATATTTTCCACCACCAGCGAGGGCGCACATGGCTCCCCGATCTTTTCCATGGTCTCCTTAAATTCCAGACGATCCTCCGCCTTGCGGATAGTCTTTGCCGTGGTGCCGAGAAGCAATACATTGTGCGCCGCGAGAAATCCCGACTCATCCAGCTCCATGCCGAGATTTAAGCCCGCCTGACCACCCATATTGGGGAGCAGGGAGTCCGGCTTTTCCTTTATGATAATCTGCTCCAGTACCTTCGTCGTCAGCGGCTCGATATAGACTTTATCCGCGATATCGCCGTCCGTCATAATCGTGGCAGGATTGGAGTTCACCAGAATGACCTCCATTCCCTCCTCCTTCAAGGAACGGCACGCCTGCGTCCCCGCATAGTCAAACTCCGCCGCCTGTCCGATCACAATCGGACCCGAACCGATTACAAGCACTCTTTTTACATTAGGATTCTTTGGCATAATATAACCTCCGTTATTTATTGCTTTTCGTTTTCATCATGGAAATAAACCGCTCAAACAGATACGAAGAATCCTGCGGTCCGGGACACGCCTCCGGGTGGAACTGCACCGTAAAGATGTTCTTTCCCGTGTAGGAAAGCCCCTCGTTCGTGCCGTCGTTTACATTGACAAACGCCGGAACAGCCACTTTCGGATCAAGCTTATCCATATCCACCACATAACCGTGATTCTGGGACGAAATATAAACCCTGCCCGTGGACAGATCCTTCACAGGATGATTGCCGCCACGGTGCCCGTATTTCATCTTGAAAGTGTCCGCGCCTGTGGCAAGCGCCATGAGCTGATGCCCGAGACAGATCGCAAAAATCGGGACATCGGACTCGTAAAGCCTGCGGATTTCTTCTATTATAATAGTGCACTCCTTCGGGTCGCCCGGACCGTTGCTGAGCATGATGCCGTCCGGCTGATCCGAAAGAATCTCCGCTGCGGTAGTCGTTGCCGGATAAACCGTCACATCGCACCCTCTCGCCGCCAGCGACTTTGCGATGTTATCCTTGGCTCCCAGATCAAGAAGCGCTACCCGCAGCCCCCTGCCTGTCAGTTCCCGCACAAGACTTGGCTTCTTTTCCCGGATGCCCGCCTCAAAATCTTCCTTTTGAAAAGAGGAACTGCCGGAAAGCGGCCCATTCTGGGCAAGCTCCTTTGTCCCTGTGAGCATGTATTTCTCCGCACAGCTTACCCGCTCCACTACTTTGCCGGTCGTATACGCTTTTAATTTGGGAATGATTTCGTCAAGATTGTAAGTTTCGTCGGTGGTGATCATACCGTTCATGGTACCCTTCTCGCGAAGGATTCTGGTAAGGGCTCTGGTGTCGATCCCGGCGATCCCCGGCACACCATTGTCCTCTAAGAATTGCTGAATTGTCATATCACATCGGAAATTGCTGGGAATGCGGGATAGCTCCCGCACAATAAAACCATCACACCAAGGTTTCTTCGACTCCATATCGTCCCGGCATATTCCATAATTGCCGATCAGCGGATACGTCATACAAACTGCCTGTCCCGCGTAGGACGGATCGGTCAGCACTTCCAGATAACCTGCCATGGAAGTGTTAAAAACAATCTCGCTGACAATCTCCCTGCGCGCCCCTATATGCGTCCCCGCAAACACCGTGCCGTCTTCCAGTATTAAAAATGATTTCATCTTCTACCCTGTCCCTTCATCGATTCATCCGGCTTCTAACTGTTCCTAAGTCCTTAATCGACTAATTATAGCACAGGCGGAATCCGGCTTCAACTGCAAATCATGCAAAAATACGGCTGCTGTACGCACAGGTTGGCAGCAGCCGTATAATTACAGGTGCTATTTTAACAGGACGCTATCCCCGCCTTCATCTCCCGCACATATGCCCCCACATGAGGCGCTGCCTCCCTGCCGTACTTTTCAATGATTTTCACGATTGCCGAACCCACAACCGCCCCATCCGAAATGCCTGCCATCTTCGCCGCCTGCTCCGGCGTGGAGATGCCGAAACCGATGGCACAGGGAAGATCCGTATTCTGCCGTATCACTTCCACAATGGACTTTAAATCCGTCCTGATCTCGCTTCTGGTGCCGGTAACGCCGAGACTGGACACCACATAGAGAAACCCTTCCGCCTCCCTCGCGATCATGGCGATACGATTTGCGGAAGTGGGCGCAACCAGAGAAATCAGATCCACCCCATAAGTATGGCAGATATCCAGAAACTCTTCCTTCTCCTCATAGGGCAGATCGGGCAGGATCACCCCGTCCATCCCGATCTCCCGGCAGACAGAAAAAAACCGCTCCGCTCCGTAAGAAAAAATCACATTGGCGTAGGTCATAAACACCATGGGCGTCTGTACGTCCCGCCGCAGGCTTCTCACCATATCAAAAATCTTGTCCGTTGTGACTCCGCCGGTCAACGCCCGCAGATTGGCGCCTTGAATCACAGGACCTTCCGCCGTCGGATCCGAAAAAGGAATCCCCAGCTCGATCAGATCCGCCCCGTTTTCTACTGCCGCGCACACACATGCCGCGGTCGTTTCCAGATCCGGGTCCCCACATGTCACAAAGGCGATAAACGCCTTTCCGCTTGCAAAAGCTTCTCCTATCTTACTCATGGATATCCTCCCCTCTGTAGCGCGCAATGGCAGCGCAGTCCTTGTCTCCTCTCCCGGAAATCGTTATGACAATAATCTGCTCCTTTTTCATAACAGGCGCAATCTTTCTGGCATAGGCAACCGCGTGCGCCGATTCAATGGCAGGGATAATGCCCTCTGTCCTTGCCAGATACTCAAAAGCCTCCACCGCCTCATCATCCGTCACCGGCACGTACTCCGCCCTGCCGATATCGTGAAGGTAAGCGTGCTCCGGTCCGATTCCCGGATAGTCAAGTCCCGCGGAAATAGAGTACACCGGCGCGATCTGCCCGTACTCGTCCTGACAGAAATAGGACTTCATCCCGTGGAAAATGCCAAGCCTCCCCGTATTTACAGTGGCAGCCGTCTCAAAGGTATGAATACCCCTGCCCGCCGCCTCACAGCCGATCAGCCGCACATCCTTATCCTCTATAAAATGGTAGAAGCTGCCAATGGCGTTGGACCCGCCGCCCACACAGGCGATCACCGCAGCCGGCAGCCGCCCCTCTTTCTCCAGAAGCTGCGCCTTGATCTCACGGGAAATGACCGCCTGAAAGTCCCGGACAATTGTGGGGAACGGATGGGGACCCATCACCGAGCCGAGGCAGTAATGGGTATCCGCAATCCGCGAAGTCCATTCCCGCATCGCCTCGGACACCGCGTCCTTCAAGGTGGCTGTCCCCGTCTTTACGGGAACCACCTCCGCCCCCAGAAGCCGCATCCGATAAACGTTCAATGCCTGTCTGACGGTATCCTCCTCACCCATAAAAACCACGCACTCCATCCCCATCAGCGCAGCCGCCGTGGCGGAGGCAACGCCGTGCTGCCCCGCTCCCGTCTCCGCGATCAGACGGGTTTTTCCCATCTTCTTTGCCAGAAGCGCCTGCCCCAGCACGTTGTTGATCTTGTGGGCGCCCGTATGGTTTAAATCCTCCCGCTTCAGATAAATTTTCGCCCCGCCCAGATCCTCCGTCATCTTCTTCGCAAAGTAGAGTCTGGAAGGTCTGCCCGCGTAATCGTTAAATAACGCTGTGAGCTCCCTGTTAAAATCCTCGTCATCTTTAAAATGGTTGTAAGCTGCCTCAAGTTCAATCACCGCATTCATCAGCGTCTCCGGAATATACTGCCCGCCATGTATTCCAAAACGCCCGTTATGATTTGTCATAGTTTTCAATCCTCCTCACGCATTCCACAAACGCCTGCATCTTCTCCACATCCTTCACCCCGTCCGTCTCAATCCCCGAACTCACATCCACCGCATAGGGCCGCCATCGTTTCACAGCCTCCCCAACGTTGGAAGCGTCAAGCCCGCCGGCAAGGAAGTAGGGGCGGTTCATCCCCGCCAGAAGTTCCCTGTCGAAAGCCGTGCCCGTACCGCCGCTTCCCGCATCCAGAAGCACAAAGTCCGCAGAGCTTTCACATGCCTTCTCAATATCCCCCTCTTCCCTCACGGAGAAGGCTTTGATAAGCGGTTTTTCTGTCAGCTCACGCAGTCTGCTGATATATGCCTCGCTCTCTTTTCCATGAAGCTGCGCCAGATCGATCACACCCGCCGAAAGTAGCGCCGCCACTTCCTCCGGCTCCTCATCCACAAACACCCCCACCGCCAGAATATCGGGGTGTAAAAGTTCCTTTAACGTTCTGGCACGCTCCAGCGATACATAACGTCTGCTATTTTTCGTAAAAACAAAGCCGACTAAATCAGGATGAAGCAAATTCGCCGCTTCAATATCGCTGGGACGCATCAATCCACACAGTTTAATCTTGATTTTATTTTTCTCTTTCTGTTGCATTTCTTTTTTCTCCCATTTATTTCCATCTTTGCGACTCACGAGCTTAGTACCATTACGTTTGGACCGGAGCACAAGCGCGTCTGCGTTACTTATGACATTTCCACACTCTCAGCATCCACGAAGTTTTAATAACATCCGCTTTTTATCTAGCGCCCGCATCAACGCTTCCCCCACAAGCACCGCATCCGCCCCAATCTGCCCGAGTTTCTTCACGTCCTCCGGCCCGCTCACGCCGCTCTCGGAGACAAACAGCACCTTCTGGGGAATCCGCTCCCGCAGCCTGCGGCTGTTCTCCGTGTCCACCGTAAAGTCTTTCAGATTGCGGTTGTTCACACCGACTATCCGTGCTCCCGCCGCCAGCGCCATATCCACCTCCGCCTCATCGTGCGCCTCCACGAGAGCGGATAAGCCGAGTGTATCACAGACGGCGAGGTATTCTCTGATCTGCGCCTCGCTTAAAATGGAACAGATCAGAAGCACCGCCGAAGCGCCGAGCAGCTTCGCCTCGTAAATCATGTATTCGTCCACCGTAAAGTCTTTGCGCAGGCAGGGAATAGATACAGCCGCCGCAATTTCCCGCAGATAGGTGTCACTCCCCAGAAACCACTTCGGTTCCGTCAGCACGGAGACCGCGTCCGCTCCCGCATCCTCGTACCCTCGTGCGATCTCCAGATACGGGAACTCCGGCGCGATCAGCCCCTTTGACGGAGACGCTTTCTTGCATTCGCAGATAAAAGAAACCCCCGGTTTCTGCAGCGCTTTCTCAAAAGCAAAATCTCCCTTTTTCATAGATAACGCTTGGTTTTTTATTTCCGCAGGCGGCAGATTCTTCTTTGCCTGCTCCGTGCGGTATGCCGCGTGTTCCGCCAACTGTTCCAAAATATTTGCCATTGTCTTTTTCCAGCCTTTCCCGACTGCTATTCGTTGCTAAGTGCAACCAGCTTCTTCAGCGTCTCCGCCGCCTTCCCGGAGTCAATGATCTCCGCCGCCAGTTTCACGCCGTCCGCCATGCTCTCCGCCTTGCCTCCCACATAGAGGGCGGCGCCCGCGTTCAGCAGCACGGCGTTCCTTTTGTGTCCCTTTTCCCCGTTTAATATAGCAAGTGTTATTTTTGCGTTTTCCTCCGGCATGCCGCCTTCCAGATCCTGCTTCGCGCATCTCTCAAAACCGAAATCCTCCGGGCATACCGTGTAAGTTTTGAACCACCCGTCCTTAAATTCACAGACCGTAGTGGGCGCGCTCATGGAGATTTCGTCCAGCTTGTCTTTCCCATATACCACCATGCCGCGCTCCAGCCCGAGATTGATCAACACCTGCGCCAGAGGCTCCACCAGATACTCATCGTACACGCCCAGAAGCTGCCGCTTCGGGCTGCCCGGATTCGTCAGCGGGCCGAGAATGTTGAACACGGTGCGGAACCCCAGCTCCTTGCGGATCGCACCCACATATTTCATGGAAGTATGATACTTCTGGGCAAAGAAGAAACACATGCCAACCTCCCGCAAAAGCTTTACGCAAAGTTCCGGGCTCTGCTCGATGTTGACGCCCAGCGCCTCCAGACAGTCCGCCGTGCCGCACTTGGAGGAAGCCGCACGGTTGCCGTGCTTTGCCACGTTCATCCCGCCCGCCGCACACACAAGCGCAGAGGTGGTGGAAATGTTGAAACTGTGGGCGTTATCTCCGCCTGTCCCCACAATCTCAAAAACATCCATATCAGTCTCCACCTTAGTCGCGTGGTCGCGCATCGCCGCCGCGCATCCGGCGATCTCGTCCGTCGTCTCCGCCTTCGCGCTTTTGGTGGAGAGCGCCGCCAGAAACGCCGCATTCTGGGTGGGGGATGTCTTCCCGCTCATAATCTCGTTCATCACCGCGTATGCCTCGTCGTAGGTGAGGTCCCCCTTGTTTACGATTTTGACGATTGCTTCCTTGATCATAATTTCTGTCCTCCTTTATGATATGACAGACTCGGAAATCCAGCCCCTTCGCGTCTGTCGCACTACCGCGCTTCCTGATTCGCCAGCAGACCGGGGAAAATTAAATGTTCCTTCATCCCCCCCTGCTTTTCTGCTGACAGGATGAAATTCTCCAGCATCCGTTTCCCGTGCATCAGTTCCTTGGCATACGTGATCGTGGCGCCGCAGGCAAGACAGATTGCCTAATGCCCCAGACAGTCCGCAATCTGCCGTAATTCCCTGACCGCCCTGTCATAACCGGACTCCACATCATCCAGAGACATATTTACGATCAGAATCATTTTCTGTCTGAAATTGTCAAAGGCAATCACCTTATCAAACAATAATTTTCATAGGTATTCCTTTCAGACTCTGCCCCTAGACGCAAAAAGTCCTTGACAAAACCTAAGTCTTGTCAAGGACGAATCGATGCAATCCGCGGTGCCACCTTGATTCACGGGAATCCCCGTGCGCTTAGCAGGATACTGACATATCCCCGGCAACTGACGTATGCCACACGTTGCAGAATACTCTGCGCATCCGCGCATTTGACTGCACCCTCAGCGGTCCATTTGATGACTTGTTTCTTACCTGCTCTCAGCAACGCAGACTCTCTGTAAAGGCATCATCACCGTTATCTCCGCTTCAACGGTTTAACTCGTTAAATTTTCTATAGAATACCACTGGAAAAAAGATCTGTCAAGCGGTCTTGAAAAATTTCAGGAATGCACGGAAGTCAATCGTGAAATCCTCATAGATACCCACCGGCACCATTTCCTCAAAAGTATACTTCTTTTCCTCGTTCTCTGCAAAAAGATACACTTCGACCGTTCTTTCCCCGGGATCCACAATCCAGTATTCCCGCACGCCCGCAGTCCGATACTTAAAAAGCTTGATCTTTCGGTCCATCTTCACGCTGTCTGGCGACACGATCTCGACCGCCCAGTCGGGCGCGCCGTGACACCCCTTCTCATCCAGCTTGTCCTCATTGCAGATTACCACGATATCCGGCTCCACATAATTATATTCATCATTATTAATGTAAACTGCAAATGGCGCAAGGTACACCTCGCAGGAACCGCCGCCGTCTTCAATGTAATTGGCTATCAGCCTGTACAGTGCGCCCAGAAGTCGCTGATGCACCCGGCTCGGACTCGCCATCTCATACATCCGTCCGTCGATCAGCTCCGCCCGTTTCCCTTCCGGCAGCGCCTCGATGTCCTTCACTGTGTAAATTCTTGTGGTCTCTTCTTTCATCTGCACTTTTCCCATCATTCCGTTCTCCTTTTCCGCAGGAGAATCATCCTTTTCCGTTCAGTCCGTCTCCTGCTTTTGTCTGTTTGTTGGATTCAAAAGCATAGATTTTCTGAACAAATCTCAGAGTAACAAGATACGCCTAATGCGCTTTGACATCAAAGAATAAAAACGACCTTAAAATGGAGATGCTGCCCCATTTCAAGGTCGTTCCTCTCGTGAAAAGAACTTTCATTAATCTTTGAAATACTTTACCCCGCTCTCAAAAATCTTCATATCCTGTTCGCCGAAGATATTCACCGCCACACAGTCGCCTATTCTCTCCGCATGAGCCATCTTGCCCAGAATACGTCCGTCCGGTGAAGTGATGCCCTCAATGGACGCGTAGGAACCGTTGATGTTCCACTCCTCGTCCATGGACACATTGCCGTCGGCGTCCGCATACTGGGTTGCCACCTGTCCGTTTGCAAACAGCCGGTCAATCCACTCTTTCGGTGCCACAAACCGTCCCTCACCGTGGGATGCCGGGTTTACATAAGTCTGACCCAGTTCCGCTCCCGCAAGCCACGGCGACTTGTTGGAAACCACTTTCAAATAAGCCATCTTGGAAATATGGCGGTTCACCGTATTGAAGGTCAGTGTCGGCGAGTCCGCCTCCTGCCCCCGGATCTCCCCGTAAGGCACGAGCCCCAGCTTGATCAGCGCCTGAAAACCGTTACAGATACCGAGCGCAAGACCGTCCCTCTCATTTAAAAGCTTCATCACCGCTTCCTTGATTTTCTCATTCTGGAAAGCGGTCGCAAAGAACTTGGCGGAACCGTCCGGCTCGTCGCCTGCGGAAAAACCGCCCGGGAACATAATGATCTGTGCCTGTTCGATCGCCTTCCCGAAAACCTCCACGCTCTCTCTGATATCCGCCGCGTTCTGGTTCTTGAACACCTTTACCACTGTGTCCGCCCCGGCTCTCTCAAACGCCTTCGCGCTGTCGTACTCGCAGTTCGTCCCCGGGAACACAGGAATGAATACGGTGGGCTTTGCCACTTTATTTTTGCACACATAGATATTTTCCGCCCGGTACAGCTCCGATGCCACCGGGCTCTTATCCCTGCCCGCCGTATAGGGAAATACCTTGTCAAGCTTATCGCGCCATACCTGCACCGCCTCGTTCCCGTCAATTTTCATGGAGCCGTAAGTGAACGCGCCATCCGCCGTCACCGTACCGATCTCCTCATAGGAAATCCCCAGCGGCTTTAACCGATGTACCTCTTTCGCGGGCATCTCCGCCACAATATCGCCGAGACCGTTATCGAACAGGTACTCCATCTTATAGGAGGAATCCACCGCCACGCCGAGACCGTTTCCGAACGCCATCTTGCTCACAGCCGCCGCCACGCCCTTTGCGTCCAGCGCATAGGCCGCCACAATCTTTCTCTTTTTAAACTTAACCGGCATTCCATTTATGACTTCTGTGTCAGTATACTCTGACATTAATGTCATAATCTTGTCATAAAGTGTCATAACTTCATCATATACCGGCAGATCATAGGCGTCTCTCGGTATACGGAACCGCACGAGACGATCACCCGGACACTTCAATTCGGGGGTAACGATATTACCGCCCTTATTTACATTGACCGCAAAGGACACCAGTGTAGGGGGCACGTCGATATCGTTGAATGTGCCGGACATGGAATCCTTGCCGCCGATGGAAGGCAGTCCGTACTTTATCTGGGCGTCATAAGCGCCAAGCAGCGCCGCAAACGGCTGGCTCCAGCGGGACGGCTCCTCGCTCATGCGCCGGAAATACTCCTGAAAAGTAAACCGGATCTTCCTAAAGTCACCGCCGTTTGCCACAATCTTCGCCATGGACTCCGTCACCGCGTAAACCGCGCCGTGGTACGGGCTCCAGCTTGACAGGTACGGATCAAAGCCGTAACTCATCATGGTTACAGTGTCCGTCTTTCCCTCCAAAGTCGGAAGTTTCGCCACCATAGCCTGCGTCTCCGTCAACTGATACTTGCCGCCGTAAGGCATATACACGCTGCCCGCACCGATGGACGCGTCAAACATTTCCACAAGCCCCTTCTGGGAGCAGACATTCAAATCACCAAGAAGCGAAAGCCACGCCGCCTTCACATCCCTGCGTGCCACAGCCTCCGCCACCGCGGGCGTCGCGATCTTTTTCAGATAGTCTTCCTTTTCATCGGGGATCTCCACAAAAACATCCGTCTCCTGATGCGCGCCGTTGGTGTCCAGAAACGCCCTCGACAGATCCACGATTTTCTTTCCTCGCCATTTGAGCACCAGACGGGGTTCCCTGGTGACTACCGCCACAGGCACCGCCTCCAGATTTTCCTCCGCGGCATAACCGAGGAATGTATCTACGTCTTCCGGCGCTACCACCACAGCCATACGCTCCTGAGACTCGGAGATCGCAAGCTCCGTCCCGTTCAGACCCGCATACTTTTTCGGCACCTTGTCCAGATCCACAACAAGCCCGTCCGCCAGCTCACCGATCGCCACAGACACACCGCCCGCGCCGAAGTCGTTACATTTCTTGATCAGACGGCTCACTTCCTCACGTCTGAACAGCCTCTGTATTTTTCTCTCCGTGGGCGCGTTGCCTTTCTGCACCTCCGCGCCGCACGTATCAATGGATTTCTCCGTGTGCACCTTGGAGGAACCTGTGGCGCCGCCGCAGCCGTCGCGCCCGGTTCTGCCGCCCAGAAGGATAATGATATCGTCCGGGTCGGAATTTTCCCGGATCACATTTTTTCTCGGTGCCGCACCCATCACCGCGCCGATCTCCATGCGCTTCGCCACATAATTCGGGTGATAAATCTCTTTGACCAACCCGGTCGCCAGACCGATCTGGTTACCGTAGGAAGAATACCCGTTGGCTGCGCCGCGCACCAGCTTTTTCTGGGGCAGCTTTCCTTTCAGCGTATCCGCCACAGGCACCGTAGGATCCGCCGCGCCGGTCACGCGCATCGCCTGATAGACATACCCCCTGCCGGAAAGGGGATCGCGGATCGCGCCGCCGAGGCACGTTGCCGCACCGCCGAAAGGCTCAATCTCCGTGGGATGGTTGTGGGTCTCATTCTTGAAAAATACAAGCCACTCCTCCGTCACGGGGCCATCGCCGTAGTCCATCTCCACCGGCACCACCACAGAGCAGGCGTTAATCTCGTCGGACTCCTCCATATCGTTCAGTTTTCCGTCCTTCTTTAACTTCCGCATCGCCATCAGCGCCAGATCCATCAGACAGACAAACTTGTCCTCCCTGCCTTGAAAAATCTCCCCGCGCACATGCAGATAATCCTGATAGGTTTTCTCAATCGGCTCCCGGTAACGCCCTTCCCCGAAACTCACATTCTTAAGTTCCGTGGAAAAAGTCGTATGACGACAGTGGTCGGACCAGTACGTATCCAGTACCCGGATCTCCGTCATCGTGGGATTCCGCTTCTCCTCTTTCGCAAAATAATTCTGAATGTGCAGAAAATCCTTGAACGTCATCGCCAGACCGAGGGAGTCATACAGTTCCTGCAGTTCCACCTGCGGCATGTCCACAAAGTCCTCCCGCTCCGGGAGATTCTCCAGTACCGCTACATCCGCCGGCTCCTCGTAGACAAGCGCAAGCGTATCTGGTTTCACCATATCGGTCTCTCTCGAATCCACAGGATTGATACAGTAAGCCTTGATCCGCGCCAGTTCCTCTTCTGTGACATTTCCGTTGACCAGATAAGTCACAGCCGTTCTGATAATCGGTTCCTCGTCCTCTTTCAAAAACTGCACGCACTGTACCGCGGAATCCGCCCTCTGGTCAAACTGCCCCGGCAGAAACTCCACGGAAAAGACATACCCGTTTTCCGGAATCTCTATATTTTCCCGATATAAAATATCCACAGGCGGTTCCGAAAAAACTGTAAGACATGCCCTATCGAAAACTTCGTCGGAAATATTTTCCACATCATAGCGGATGAAAACCCGCACCTGTTCCACACTCTTTATGCCCAGAAAACTTTCGATCTCTTCTTTCAGTTCCCTCGCCTTAACCGCATACGGTTCCTTCTTTTCCACATAAATTCGTCTGACATTTCCCATTATCGTTTCTCCTCCCCCTGCTTCACACAGACTTGAAAAGCCCGTGCTTACGCACTCTCTGTTTGACTCCGTCAAACGCTTTCTCGTTAAGGCTCTTACGACCCTATATCTCCGTAATCAGCCCCTGCATAATATAGAGCAGCTGCTCATCCACCATCTTTTCCGTAATGCCGAAAGTCTGGGCATTGATCTTCAGCCCCTCCAGCACATACATGATATTTGCCGCAGCCCCCTTTGGATTCTCACAATAAAACTCGCCGCTGGCAATACCCGCCTCAATCAGCTTTTCTATCACTCTGACACCTGCGTCAAATTGCTTGCGCAGCATATTGTTCTTATCGGTCGATTTATGTGCAAAAAAATATTCATAGACCGCTACAGTCAAATTGTCTTTATTTTGCAAAAGTTCCTTTTTCTGTTCCTTCAAAAAAAGCGTCAGAATATCCGCAGCCGTATCCTCTTTGGCAATCCGCTCCGTGAAAACATCATCCGTCTCGTCCGCCTCCATCTGCAGCACTTCCATCAGAATCTGATCCGTGCTTTCAAAATACAGATACAGACCTCCGCGGCTGATCTCACATGCCTCCACAATATCTTTCATAGTCACATTCTTGAAGCCTTTTTCCACAAACACCTTTCTAGCCGTATCGAGTATGTACTTCTTTTTCTGTGCCGATTTTTCTCCCATCGTTTCTTTAATCTCCCTGCAAATATGTACCCTTCGGTCCGCCTGTCCCTGCGCCCTATTCCTGTTTTTCCTCTTTCTTGACATTGACTACTCTGGTCTGCACAGGGTGATCCCAGAAATCCAGATTCTCTTTCATCTTCTTAATCACCTTAAGGAAAATACCGTTCTCCACCGCCTCAGACCATCTTCTGCCTTTTGTCATGCCTTCCATCACATATCTGGAAAGGATGCCTTTCAGCACATCCATCTCCCTGATATCCGACCGCTTGATGGCAAGAAGCTCATCCTCCAAAACACGAATCCTGTTTCGGGAATAGACATATTTGTAATTCCGGTCCATCAGCTTCGTCCGCTGCGCTTCCTTGATGAAGCTCATCAGCGTACCGTCATACACCGGGAATGAAATAGAATTCTCCGCAATCCCGGATCCGGCATAACTCTGCTGTACGCTCATACCATTCTTGCTCTCCAGCCACGGCACATACCGCGCCAGTTTTTCTACATCCGCTCTGTATTCGTTCACCACCTGCTGTCTGTAGGCAATATCTTCTTTTTCCATCTGTGTCTTATCCATCGTTCTCCACTCACTTCCGTTTCCCAAATCACTTTTGACGCATACTATCCGTCCCGACAAGCCTGTCATTTTCAATTTTATCACAAATTCCCGAAAAGTACAGCACAAAAATAGCCATTCTTCTTGTGCAATATAGCAAAGCGCAGAGCCGAACTTTCCAGAGGCTCTACGCTGCTTCTGTCAGACAATCCCAACTGCAACTATGCCAATTTTTGTAATTTTGCACTGTGATTCATAACCGTCTTTTTGAGCAGGTCTATATCGTCGAAAGCGCCTTCCATTCTCTCCGCCCCCTTCTTATAGCGCGCATAGGTGCTCAGATAAACCTCCTCTATGTTGTTTAAACGCGGTACCACAACATTTTCCTGAACCAGTTTCACCTGATGCAGCTCTGCGCCTACCTGCTCGGTTCTTTGACCCACGAGATGTATCTCCGTCTCCATCTGATCCATCTTGTCGCTCATAGCGTACATCTCTTTCTCCATCCGATCCGTTTTCACGTGTATATTGCACATATTATCCTGCACCAGGCGGAGTTCGCCCTTGACTTCTTTCATTTCACCCTGCAGAGTATAAACATCGCCCTTTAAGACACCGACATCTTTCTTTAGGACACTGACGTCCTCTTTCAATTCACTGACATCCTCTTTCAAGACACTAACGTCTTCCTTCAGTCCCTGCACATCTTCTTTTAGGACACTGACGTCCTCTTTCAGTTCACTGACATCTTCTTTCAGCTCACTGACGTCCTCCTTCAGGACACTAACGTCTTCCTTCAGTCCCTGCACATCTTCTTTTAGGACACTGACGTCTTCCTTCAAACCGCTGACATCCTCTTTCAAGACACTGACGTCTTCCTTCAAGCCGCTGACATCCTCTTTCAAGACACTGACGTCTTCCTTCAAGTCGCCGACATCCTCTTTCAAGACACTGACGTCCTCTTTCAGTTCGCCGACATCTTCTTTCAGTTCGCTGACATCTTCTTTCAGCCCACTGACGTCCTCCTTCAGCCCATGGATATCATCCTTAATCGGCTGCAACTTCGTGTCGAGCATATCTGACATCGCAAGCAACAATTCATCATTATTCATTCATGTTCCTCCTTATAATTTTATGGAAGCTCTCGCTGACATGGACAGTATAACATCGCCCACATGGCAAGTCTATTGTAACAAAAGTACAAAGCGGTGTGCAAAATACGGTGTTTGGCAAAACTGCACAAACTATATATTGTGTCATTTACCTATTTTTCTTTTCCGCGCAACCACATCTTGGATTTCTTTATGTGCCTATCGTTATTTCGTTAAGTATTTTTTTACAGCGAGACACACCTGTTGGAAATCCTATCACTTTTTCCCTTATATTTTCCAAATTATTCCACTTATTTTTAAACCACAGTTAAAATGCCGAATTTCTTTTACCCCCCCCCCAATAATTCATGCAATATGTCCCATTGTTTTTCTGTATATTCAGAGTAGAATTATTATTGAGACTTTATTTCTACTTATTATAAGGTTAGGGTGATATAGATATAGAGGCGACCGACACATCAGAGGGGGTGATAAATTGAAGATGAAAATAGTTGTCCTTGCACTGGGACTTGTCCTGCTTGTTGCGGTTGGGTTGTGCGGCTGCGGCGGCGAAAAAGAATTAACAAAAATAACCACCAACGATAGTATACCCGAGCTGCAGAGTCTGAAACCGACAGCCGAAGACGATTCGTCCGGCGATTCTCCAGTAAATGACGAATCCGCGACCACAGAACTGACTGCTCTGGCTGATACCCACGAAGAGGCGGAAAGAATCGCCGAGCTATATGGAATTGAGTTAAGTTCATACTCCTATGGAGTAGCCACTTATACGACTGACAAAAACTTGAAAGAGCTTATGGATCTGGGGCTTGAAAATGATTACCCCGAATTAACCCCGAATTACGAACAGCAGCTCTTTATGGAACAATAAACCAGTTTATCAAAAGGAAAGAGAAGGAGAGAAATGAAAAGAGCAAAATTATTATCCCTGTTTTTAGCAGGTTCCCTGCTGTTCCAGACGGCAGGAATCGATGCGATGGCGACAGCCCCATCTGAACCTGCTGCAATCACCGAGACTGCTGAAGACACCGGCGACGATCTTTCTGAACAACCTTCAGAAGAAGAAAGCAATCCCGGACAGCCTGCCGAAGACGAGGAAAACAAAGACACTTCCGAAAATGACCAGAATCCCGGGCAGCCTGCTGAAGGCGAAGAGGATGAGGATAAAGACACCTCTGAGGACGACCAGAATCCCGAACAGCCCGCCGAAGGCGAGGGGGATGAAGACAAAGACACCTCCGAGGACGGCCAGAATCCCGAACAGCCCGCCGAAGGCGAAGAGGATGAAGATAAAGACACCTCCGAAGATGACCAGAATCCCGAACAGCCCGCTGAAGATGAAGAGGATGAAGACATCTCCGATGAAGAAGAAACAGAAAAAGACACCTCTCAGGAAGATGTGGAAAATGAGGATTCCATCTCTGAAAACACAGTTTCTGAGAATACCATATCCGAGAACACACTTCCCGAGGATGAAGGAAGTATCTTCTCTATTTTCCCCGGGCTGGGTGAAGACTATGTCTTTTCTTCCAGCCAGTTGGCTGACAAGCGTGTTCTTGCTTCCCATATGGGGGATATTGTACAGGTTCAGTCCGTAGAAACCGCTACGATTGCGGACTATCAGGATGCAGATGACAGCTATGTTTCCGGCGAAGTCGTGTATCTGGCGGAGACCAAGGCGGAGGCCGAGCAGGTCGCTGCTGCTTTCGGCGGCACGCTGGACAGCTACTCCTACGAGGTTGCCGTAATCAGTCTGCCCAAAGCAGCAACTGTACCTCTGGCTATCGCCGCCGCGGCAGAGCCGGAAATCAAGCTGCCCGCTGTGTGGCCCAACTACTACCAGTATCTGCACGAAGACACAAACGCAACCATCGATCCTCTGGATCCTTCCGATCCCAACTTTGATGACCAGTGGCAGCACGACTACATCGGCACCCGTTACGCATGGGCAGCCGGGTTTAAGGGGCAGGGCATCAAGGTCGCTGTCATCGACACCGGAATTGACGCGGATCACGAAGATTTAGCAGCGAACGCCAAGGACGGAAAAGATTTCGTCAATGGCGCTACAGGGACATCCCATGCCGATGATAACCAGACACACGGCACCCATGTGGCGGGCATCATCGCCGCTGATGATAACAACGTAGGCGGCAGAGGAATCGCGCCCGACGCAACGGTAAGCGGATACTGTGTGTTCCCGTCACAGGGCGGCGCCCAGACCGCGGATGTTATACGTGCTATACAGGCTGCCGTTGCGAACGAATACGATATCATCAACATGAGTCTGGGAAGTCCGCAATATAACGCCGACTATGAAAAGATTGTAAAAAATGCGTATGAGAACGGCGTAGCCATCTTCGCCTCCTCCGGCAATGACGACACGGACGGTTACAATTTCCCTGCCGCCTACGCCAGCACCATCTCTGTAGGCGCCGTAAACGAGAACGGCACAAGGGCATCTTTTTCCAACTACGGCAGCACGGTAACGCTTTCCTTCCCCGGTGTAGAAATTTTCTCTACCATCAGTAATGGCAGTTATGGCAAAATGGACGGCACCAGTCAGGCTTCCCCCGCGGCAGCCGGCACGGCGGCAGTCATCCTTTCCGCCAGAAAAGATATCTACGATAAAGAAGGAAAAGCCAGAGTGGACGCGCTCCTCTCTGCCATGAAATCTTCCACAACCAAATGCTCCACTTCCGGCATGGGAGCAGGCACCACCTATCTGCCCGGCGTACTGAAACTCGCTACGGAAATGACTGCGCCGGAGACCCCGGTCATTGAAGTGATCAACGAAAGCACCTATAAGAGAGGCACCAATAAAAAAGATTACTTAGCGGAAAGCATCTCCGTGAAACTTTCCTCCGCGACCGCTGTAGGCGTTGATATTTACTATGCAACAAACGGCAAAACACCGACATACAAAAACGGTGTGGTCACAAATGCAGATACCACAGTGCCTTACACTCTCGGTGCACCAATCCCGTTGACCGGCGCCAAGAGTAAAACCATCAAAGCCATCGCTGTCAATCCGGTTTCCGGGAAGGTCAGCAAGGTAGCGTCCAAAACCGTTACCTTAACGCCGATCCCCAGCAAGGTAACCGTAGAGCCTGTGGGAAATGTGACAAGAATCGCAGCCGGAAAGAGCCTGAAATTTACCGCCACTGTCACACAGCCCTATGCGATCTCAAAAAATGTAAAATGGACTGTGACCGATGCGGACGGAAAGGATGCCGCCGCTAAGGGTGTCACTGTGGCAACAAACGGCACGGTAAAAACAACATCCTCAAAAACACTGAAAACGCCTGCCGGAACCTACAAGGTTACCGCCACGGCTGTCGGCGGCACCGACCCCAAAAAATTTGACGGCGTGTCATCCGACCCATACATATTTACTGTCATTGATGCTTCCACCATAAAGAAAGTCGCTTTTCTGGACGCTGCTACCAACAAAGCGCCCGCGAAAAAGAGCATCAAGGCAGGCAAAAAAGGCGACAGTAGAACAGCGGATGCCGACAATAAGGTCATCAATTTAGCAGACTATCTCACCGTGACAAAGGCAGGCGCCACCGCCAAAGACGATACTGTCATCAAAGGCAGTGCCGCCCTCGCGGAAGTTGTCTGGTCCAGCAGCAACACCAAGGTTGCCACCGTCACCGATGGCGTGATAACGGCTGTCGCACCCGGCAAGGCGACCATCAAAGCCACCTCCAACGATGGCCTCAACAAGAGCGCCTCCTACAGCGTGACCGTCGTACAACCTGTTGAGGAAATTAAAATAGACGGTCCCAAAAAGGTAGCTGCCGGCAAGAGCATTGCGCTTACAGCAAAGGTGACTCCCGCAAACGCCAGCAACAAAAAATTAGTCTGGACCGTAAGCGGTGATGGTAAAAATGTCAGCATCAATAAAGGCAACGGCAAAATCACAACCAAAAAAGGCGCTACCGGGAAATATACGGTGACCGCCAGTGCGGCAGATGGGCTTCTGGATGCGAGCGGTAATCCTGCCGCCACTCCCGCAACTTACGAGATCGAGATTGCAACCGAAGAGATCACAAAGATCACTGTCAGCTCGAAAAAGCTGACCCTGTTCCCGCCAAATACGAGCGCAGCCAAGGAAACAGTGACCGCTACCCTAACCGCTAAAGTAGAGGGGAAGGTGGGCAGCAGCACCACAGTCAGCACTTTAACGAATCCTCTGATTGCGTGGACCAGCAGCGCGCCCTCCATCGCCTCTGTGGATCAGACAGGTAAGGTTACCGCCAACGGACCCGGCAAGGCGACCATCACCTGTGCCGCCACCGACGGCAGCAACAAGAAGGCAACCTGTACAGTCACCGTCACCGTGCCTATGTCCAAGCTGGTGATCGGTCCCACAGACGGAAATGACGGTGATGTCGCCGTCGGTAAAAGCATTAAAATGGCGGCCAAATACTACAGCAATTATGGAACGCCTAACAACAAGAAAATCAGCTGGCAGATTGTTGGATATGGCGATAGCAGCCTGGACGGTAAAGTATCCGTTAACAAGAATAACGGTACGGTTTCAGCAGACAAGAGTTTGAAAGCCGAAGATCTTGAAGCGCTTGGAAGCAAACGTTATGTAGGTATTCAGGCAGTTGCGCAGGATGGCAGCGGCGTAAAGTCGAATACTTATCTTGTGTATATCTGGCCTAACTATATCGCAGCGCAGATTGGTTTTTCATACGCCAAAAACAGCTACAATGGAGATTTTTACATAGTCGTTACAGCCTACAAAAACGCAAAGGGAAAGCCGGACTGGAGCCGCGCAGTCATGCTGCCCGATTATTGTACTGCCACCGTAACGGGTCCTAAAAATTCGGGAGTCATAAAAGATATTAATCAAAATACAGGTTGTGCCCTATACCAGCCTTTGCCCCCGATTCCCCAATACTATACCGGCCTTTATTTAGATGATGACCCCGGTGCATTAAAGAAGCTTAAAGTCAGCGAACTTGCAAAAATGTCATTGACGATAAAATTAAAAGACGGTTCCAATCTGACCGCAAAGGCGAACGATATATACGCAATCTGTTACCCCAAAAAGTATCAAGATGCAAACGGAAATACTAAAACCGTAACTACCGTCGGATATTTCACCGTCAAAAAGGTATACTATTAAGAAACCAACTGAAAGGACCGTCCCCACCGGGGCGGTCCTTCTCATTGACTTTTCCCCCAAAAAAGCATAAGATAGATACAGGGTTTTTGTAATAATTCTCATAAGAGGGGGTATTCAAATGGCAGTAAAAGAATTTCCTGCGGGTACACATTTAATCCAGAGTGAACAGAATCTGACTGCCCTGCATGTCATCGCAAAAGGGAGCGTGTGCGCCTCCTATCCGGGAGGCACTTTTTATCTGAAAAAAGGGGACGTCATCGGTGTCTGTGAGATCTTTTTCGGCTCTCACTTTATCACCTATGAAACGGAGGAGCCTACGGGAATCGCCTCCTACCCTTGTACCGCTTTGCAGCTTTCCACGCTGATGCAGAAAAGTGTGGATCTGGCGAATATGATTGTCGCTTCCCTGTTCAGGCAGTTCCGCGAAATATATGACCAGTACGAACTGATGCGTTTCGACTGTGAAAATATTTACCATTTTCTGATGAACCATTATGAAGAGTATAAGTCCTTCTGCGTCAAGCATGGCATTGCTCCGAGGGCGCTGCCCGATATGGACGACTTGTCGCCTCTTATACTGGAAGAAGATATGGAAAGCTGGATCGACGGCTACTACGAGCAATTGACTGCTATGGTCACTGAAAAATCTTCCAAATTCCACAGCACCGATTTCCTTGCGGGTGTCGTTCTGAAAGCAGATCAGGATATCCACCGTATCATTTCCATATGCCGCGTTTTTTATGATTACAAGGCGGAAATCGCGCACCTGCTGATGAACGAAAATCACCTCGACCTGTTTGACCTTTATGCGGGTCTCTTATATAAGATCGGCGCAAATGACAAGGATTCCACCACGCTCATCGCGACGATCTCCACCATGATGATCCAGTTGGAGGATCTGCCCTCCATCGACAGGGAAATGTATCAGCAGAGAGCCGCCGAATACCGCGCGAAACTGGAAAATCTGGGAGACGGCACGGAAGAAACTGCCGCTGCGGCAGATGAAGTCGCTGATGTGGAAAATTCCATGAATACCATCCTCACATATGCGGAGGTAAGCACCGAGACCGCTGTCTCCTTCCGCGAGGCTGTGAATAAGTTTGCCAATATGACAGATAAGAACGCTTCCGACGACGCGGCGAGGAAACTGCGTATGTCCATCACGAAGCTCTTCTATCAGATATATGAAAAAGCCTTTGTCAAGAGCATGAAGGATCCGTCTTCCGTTCCCAAGGTGGTGAAGATGTTCTTTAACTTCGGCTATGTGGACGAAAATCTTGCGGGGCTTGAAAATGCCGCATACCTGTACAAAATGGTTGACAAGATTCCTTCTGATCCCAAGCGCAAGGTTTACACCGCCTACGAATGGTTTACCGCCATCTACAAAGGCCAGAAGGAGCCGAGCCGTAACGAATTTGACTCGGACTTCCCCACATTTCTGCGCGAGCAGAAAATGTCCGGCAATATTACTGCTGCGGACGAAGCGCGTATGCAGAATGATCCGTTGGAAAAAGTGCTCTTTGAGATACGCAATATGTTCCCCACCGTCAACAAGATTACCTTTGGGCGCGTTTTAAGTTTCTGCCCGACATTCTCGGACCATAACGTCTTAAAGGATCTGGACGGCACGCTTGTATCCGCGGACAAGGTGGCGGAGGCATTCCAGCAGATACGCGCGATCGACTTCAGCGCCTACTACCGCGACGTCATTTACACGAATCCCGACATCGGTATCGGCAAGGAGACCGTTTCCGTGGAAGTGCTGCCCGACATTATCCTGATGCCAAACGTGGGAACCCGCGGCATTGCATGGCAGGAGATCGAGGGGCGCAAGCGCACCACGCCGGCGCGTATGATGGTATCCATTTTCCAGATGGAAGACCTGACGAATATTCTGGTCCGCCTGACCGGCGACTTCCGTTGGGAAATGTGCAAGCGTATTCAGGGCGCGCGTTGGAACGATATTTCCGAGGCTTCCCTTACGAGCGAATATTTCGACTACATCCAGTTTTACCGCAAGAACCGCGAGCTTTCCGCTGACGCGAAGGACAAAATCAAGCTCAGTATGCAGAAAGCGAAAAATAGTTATAAAGAAATGTTTATCAGGGACTATGAGGCATGGGTACTCTACGAGGGTGTCGGTTCGCCCAGACTGAATAAAGTGTCACGTAATATCATTTTCACATACTGTCCTTTCTCGAAGGAGATCCGGACAAAACTGATGGCAAACCCGCTCTACAAGGAGACTATGACACGTTACGACATTAAACTGGCACAGAAGATACACCACTATGACAATGTGTTCCAGAAGCTGAAAAACACGGGGACACCGATCCCGACAGAGCTTCAGAAGCAGCGTGAGTATCTGTGCATGTAAAGCCCTCTCGCTAATATAGTGTTATTCTTCTGTAATATAATTATAGACTCCAAGGGGAAAACACGGTATATTAATTACAGACTTGATCACGGAAGTCAAGTCGGCAATAGCAATTCCGAAGAATTCCCCTTTTACACAAGCAAGACCCCCGGAGGTAGCACCTTCGGGGGTCTTGCTTTATGAATATACTCCGCAGTACAAGCTCGAAAAACCTTCGGTTTTCCTCGCTCGCGGTCTGTTGCCCTATGCATCCATTCGGAGAAGCGGAGCGGTGAGCAAGCTCTCCGCTCCGCTTCTCCTCCGTCTGCGCAATGCTCATTGCTTTCGCGGATATTATTTTTTGTCCGTACTCGCGGGTTTCACAAGGAACAGACTGATTAACAGTGCGATCACATAGAGCACGATCGTGAAGTACAGCACGTTCTGGTAGCCGACAGGATTGACCATATTGCCGTGGGAATCCTCGATAAAGCTGCCCGTATTGCTCACGATCAGGGTTGCGATCTGGTTGCCGGTAAGACCCGCAAACGCCCATGCGGAGAGGGTGATACCGTGGATCGCGCTGATGCTGCCCATGCCGTAGTGGTCGGAAAGCAGGGTCGGCACATTGGAGAAACCGCCGCCGTATCCGGCATTTACCATGAAGATCAGCGCCAGAACCAGAACAATCAGGAACATATTGCCCTCTCCGTTCTTGATACCGCCGGTAAGCATAACCGCGCCGGTAAACACAATGGAGAGCACAAAGATCAGCTTATAAATCGTATTTCTGTCTTTCATCAGATCCGCCCACGCGGAGAAGCCGAGACGTCCGCCCGCATTGAAGATCGCGGATACCGTGGAAATCACACCGACCACGCCTGCCAGACCAATACATTTCACGATCATCTTCTCCTGCGAGATCAGCGCAAGACCGCAGGTGATATTGATATAGAACATCAGCCAGATACCGATATAATTGCTGACCGGGCGGGTTTTGATGGTCGCCATGATGCCCTGTCCCTTTTCCTTCTTCTGCGGCTCATGCCAGCCCGCGGGCTTCGCCAGAAGGAGATGTCCGATAAACATCATTACAAAATAAACCGCCGCGAGGATGTAGAACATCTTATAGATGCCGCCCTCGCCCAGATTTGCAAGGAGCGCCTGCATGATGGGGCTTGCAATCGCCTTGGCGCCGCCAAAGCCCGCCACCGCAAGACCTGTCGCAAGACCTTTCTTATCCTCAAACCAGAGCATCAGTGTCTTTACCGGGGACAGATATCCTGTTCCGAGTCCCACGCCCATGATAAAGCCGTAGCAGACATAAATGCCGACCAGCGCCAGCGGGCTGCCGGGATTGTTTCCTCCATAATAGATGAAGAAACCTGTGCCCGCCATACCGAGGGCGAACGTGATCGTGGCGATCAGGGACGACTTATGAATGTCCTTCTCCACCACATTGCCCAGAAACGCCGCGGACATGCCGAGGAAGAAAATGGCGAAACTGAACGCCCACTCTGTGGCTGCCTTGGAAAATCCTATGTAGTCAGCGATCTCCTGACTGAAGATAGACCAGCAGTACACCGTACCGATACTGAAGTGCAGGAGCAATGCCGGGATCGCGGCACGCACCCATTTGTTTTGACTTTTCATGTTGAGTACCTGTTATCCTTTCGTTAATTTATTAAATATTAGTACTTTTAATAACTTTAATAATTTTATAATATATTCTTTAGAATTTCAAGACCATTCAAAACTACCGAATCGTTGTCCGAATCCAGACTTCAATGCCCATCATCTGCAATATGCTCCTGCGTCCGCCAAATACAGCCTGCGTTACATTTACTTAAGAACCAATACCGAAAACCCGGGCATCACAGCCTTTCCATTCTCAAAGCTGATCTTCTCCTCCCCGGTGACAAGCATACCCCGGATCTGCGTATCCGCGCCGATATTTTTACCGTTTAAGGTAATGCCGGTCAGATCCAGTTCCTCCGTCTCCGCCCCCGTCACGAACACGAGCAGAAGCTCCGAGTCCCCGTAAGTCTTCTGGATGGCGCAGACGCTTTCCCGCGTATCATCCGCCAGAAAATCCCCCACAAGGACGTATTTTGCATCCCCTCTGGCAATCTCCGGATTCTGGTTGCGGATTTTGATAACCTTTTTATAAAACTGATAGACGGAAAGCTCATCCTTCTCCTGCTCCTCCAGACTCTCAAACTTCATCTTCACGTCTTCCATATCCGCCGGACCGTCGCACATGCCTGCCGCGTCGGGATTCATGCTCCAGTACATGGGCGCGCGCTTGTTCTCGTCCTTGCCGGAGCCTTTCATGCCGAGCTCCTCCCCGTAATAGAGGAATGCCGACCCGCCCATAAACAGGTTCATGGCGCCCGCCATCTTCGTCTGCGCAGCGGAATTGTCCCCCGCATAGTAGCCCGCGCTCCTTCCCATGTCGTGGTTGGTATAGAAAGGCGCGTCAATATAATCCGCGTTGTAGGCACCGAACGTCTCCTCCAGACTGCTGACCGCCGCGCCGTATTTTGCCGCGGAACCCCCGTTTAACACCTTGGAAATAATGCCGTCTTTGTCCGCAAAGGCGAAGTTGAAAACGCTGTCGATGCCGCTCCCGTAATAGGGCGCGTAGTCCGCCATATCAAGCCACGCCTCGCCCACAAGGTAAGCGTCTTGTTTCTGCTCTTTGACCGCATCGGTCAGCCACGCCAGAAAGTCAATATTGGACTGGGGCGCGCCGGAATAAAACTCTTTCACCGCGTCCAGACGGAAACCGCCCACCCCCATGTCAAGCCAGTATTTCGTGATTTTGGCAATCTCCTCCCGCAGGGGCTCACAGTCTAAATTGAAGTCGGGCATCTCCGACCAGAACTGCGCCTCGTAAAACCAGTCGGTTCCCTCCACGGGATAGTAGCCGCCGCCCTGCTCCTTGGAAAAATGATAATAGTCAACATAGGGGCATTCCGCCGCGTCCGGCTCGCCGCCGTCCAGCCCTTTCAGATACGCGCACGCCTCCTGAAACCATGGATTCTGCGACGAGCTGTGATTTAACACCAGATCCATGATAACCTTGATGCCCCGCTCATCGCAAGCCGCAAGCAGTTCCCTGAAATCCTCCAGCGTGCCGTACTCCTCGTCTATGGCATAGTAATCCGCCACGTCATACTTGTGATACGTGGGTGAAGGGTTCACGGGCATCAGCCAGATGCCGTTGCATCCCAGATCCGTGTCCGTGGCGTCGTCCCCGTCGTTGATGTAGTCCAGCTTGGAAATCAGCCCCTGCAAGTCTCCCACGCCATCCCCGTCGCTGTCGCAGAAGGAGTAGACGAACACCTCATAATACGTCCTGTAATTGTCGTCGATGACCTGCAGCGGGTTATCCTCCCACGGCTCCTTGGCAGATGCTTCCGCCGCCTGCTCCCCCGCGTCACCGCCGCCCGCAGGCGCACTCTCTCCATCGGCATCTGCGCCTGCCGCCGTGCCATCCGCCGCAGCCCCTCCGTCTGCCGAAGAACCGTCCGCTCCTATCCCGGACTGCTCCTCCAAAGCCGCCCCGTCCGACGCCGCATCAGGCAAAGTCCCGCCATTCCCAGTCCCCCCGCAGCCCCCAATCACCAGAGCCGCCGCCATGACCCCCGCCAGAGTTCTTACATATCTGCTTTTCATTTCCATACGCTCCATTTTAATTTCTTTTCCATTTTTCAAATTATGTAAATCATTTTCCATAAACACAAACAAGCTGCACCTTTTAACAGGTACAGCTTGCCCCACAATTGTTTTGCGGAGCGAGAGCGCGGCGACGGAGATATGAAGTTCCGTCCGCGCCCCAATAAATCCATTGCTCCTTATCCTTTCACAGAACCTCCCGTAATACCCTCCACATAGAACTTCTGCATAATCAGGAACAGAATCGAGATCGGCACGGAAATCACCACGCCGCCCGCGCAGAATACGGAGAAGTATTTGTTGATCATGGACTTGCCCAGCATGTTGAACAGTCCGATCGCCACCGTCCAGTCCGTCGCGATGCCGGAATTAAGCATCAGCTTCGCGAACACGAAATCGCCCCAAGGCACTAAGAAGGAACTGATCACCGTGTACACAATGATCGGCTTGGAAAGCGGGATGATAATCTTCCAGAAAATCTTCGCCTCGGAAGCGCCTTCCAGTCTCGCCGCCTCGCTAAGGGAAATGGAAATCGTGTCCATAAAGCCCTTACAGATCAGGAAACCAAGACCCGCGCCCGCGGAGTACACGATAATCATACCGATGTGGCTGTTGGTCAGGTTAAACGTCTTTAAAATAAAGTAAATAGCGATCATGGAAAGCACGCCCGGGAACATATTCAGGATAATGCTGAAACTCATCAGCGACTTTCTGCCCGGGAACCGCAGTTTACTCATGGTATAACTCACCATCAGCACAAGGATGGTGGAGATCAGACAGGTAAAGATTGCGATCACCAGCGTGTTCAGAAACCACTTATTGTACTGCACGATGGAATCTGACCGCAGGAATAACTGCGCGTAATTGTCCATCGTCCAATCCTCCGGGAAGAAGTGGGAGGTATTGATTCCCTTGTACGCGCTAAACGACGTAACAAACAGCCAGAGAATCGGTATCAGCCACACCACCGCGAGGAGAAGCAAAACAAGATGTCTTAAAATAGAATGGATCGTCTTTTTCATTATTGAAATTCCTCCTCCTTATCTCCCTTGATGGTTCTTGTAAACGTAACGAGCGTAAACGCCGCGCAGATGATAAATACAATGATACCGATCACGGATGCCATCTTATAGTTGTAATACTCGTTCGTCAGCCTAAACAGCCATGTAACCAGCAGGTCAAGCTCCTTCGCATTGGAGTTCGCCAGAAGCTGGTCGCTTGTGACATATACATCCTGCGTCAGCAGATAAATCACGTTAAAGTTGTTGATGTTCTTTACAAAATCCGTAATCAGGCTCGGTCCTGTTACGAAAAGCATGTACGGCATTGTGATCTTGATAAAGATCTGTAACGGGTTCGCGCCGTCGATCCTCGCACTCTCGATCTGATCCTCGGGAATGTTCATCAGAACGCCCGTCGCGATCAGCATCTGGTAAGGAATGCCGACCCAGATATTGATGATGACGATCATCACCTTTGCCCAGCCCGGATTGGTCAGGAACGGGATGTAACTTAAGTTGGAAGGAACAAGCCCCACGTTCTTCAGAAAATCCGTCAGCCCGATGCTCGTGCAGAAGGTGTTGACGATACCGCTGTCAGCGAAGAAGTTACGCACCAGAAGCAGCGTCACAAACTGGGGCACCGCAATCGCGATGATGAAGAGCGTTCTCCACATCTTCGGCATCTTTGTCTTCTTATTATTAATAAACTTGGCGAGCAGGATACCGCCGATATAGGTCGTAAAGGTGGCAAGCACCGCCCACTCCAGTGTCCAAGTCAATACTTTCTTAAAGGAATAACCAAAAGTCACCGTCACGGAATCCGTGAACAGGCTCTTGAAGTTTGACCACCCCACCCATGTAAACAGGGCGCTTGGCGGCATATGCTGCTGGTCATAGTTGGTAAACGCAACCGCCACCAGTACGAGAATCGGCAGAATATTCATCAAGATAATACCGATTGCCGGCAGCGTCAGCAGCGTAATATGAAATTTTTCATTGAATAATGACTGCACATCTTCCTTAAAGGTATTGATGTGCTCCCCGTTTTCTTTCTGGATCTGCAGACGGTAAACCGCTTTCATGTTCGCGATCCAGAACATGACAAATACAACAATGAGAAACAGTGCAATAATGGAATTCAGCAAAATCAAGAAGGAGTTATCGTAATCGTTGATTGTGCTGGTCATAGTCAGCGGGTCAAACACCTGCTCAAACTGCACCGTGCCCAGCGTTCCGAACTTCGCAAGGTTTGGCGCCGCATAACCGACGCACAGGACAACAAACAACGCTTCCACCAGAAACATGATAATACCGTTAATTACCTGTTTTCTGGCAAGGTAACCCGCGCCCATCAGAACCGCTGACAGTTTAACCCATACATCTCCCTTGACAAAGGCAATTCCAAAATTCCTAAAATAATTTCCTATCGCGCTTAATGCCTTCTTCATATGAACCTCCATGCCAGAAGTAACCTTCTCTTTTTAAAAGAGGGCGAGTGAACGCCACCCACCCTCTCCATACTGCTCATATATCATGCCGAGTCTGCGAAGCAAATCTCGTGGAGTTACATCCTCCGTCTCTCCGAACCGAGGCTGCGGAGCAGTCCTCGCAATTGAGCTATGCTCGGGAGTTAAAATCGAAGATTTTTACTCCGGTTATTCGACAGGCGCCGTGATACCTTCTACCGTCGTATCCAGAAGCTCCTGCAAATCTGTTCCGTCAGAGTTGCCGGATGCAAGGATCTGTCCGAGCGTCTCTGCGGGAGACCAGAAGTTGCCGCCTACACGCTGGGGCGTAGCGTACGCTGCCTGCGCTGCCAGAGCGGAGATCGCCGGGTTAGCCAGTACCGCGTCAGATGCTGCCGCATTGAGGTTGGAAGGACCAAGGCCTCTCGCTTCAAATCTTGCTGTCTGAGCCGCCTCGTTGGTCAGGAACTCTGCAAGGAGCATTGCCCAGCCCACGTTAGCGGAGTGAGGGTTTACACCGATCAGCTTGTAACCGGAGTAAGAGGACATCTGATAGTCCTTGCCGCCCGCCTTGAAGGTAGGAAGCTTGGTTGCCGCATAGTTGTCGCCCCATGCTTCTGCTGCCGTCTCTGCTCTCCATGTACCGTTCACACATGCAACCACGTTGCCCTCTGCAATCTGGGTAGCCATATCCTCATCGCCCATATCTACAAGCACGCCCGAAGCGGTCAGGTCAAGGATTGCCTGCGCCACATCCGTACCACCCGCTGCATTCCATGCACAAGTGTTGGTGAGGCCGTCGTCATTCAGTTTCAGCTCAAGACCTGCGCCCTGGAAGAAAGCGTAAATATACCAGCCGTTGGAGATATCCATCGCGATCTTCTTGCCTGCCGCGTCAGCTACCTCAATCATCTTCTCCAGAGACTGCACGTCGCTCTCGGAGAATACGGAAGAATCGTAGAACATAAAGTAACCATTATCAGCCGTCATCGGATAAGCATATACCTTGCCGTTTACAGCAGCCGCCTCCACAGAGCCGGTTACGTTTTCATTTACCACATCAAAGGTGTAGTTTGCCACTACTTCCTGCAGCGCACCCGCGTTCACCAGATCGTTGATCTGGTCGTCCGCAAATGCGTACACATCAGCCGCTGCCTCTACGTCCGTGAGAACCGTATCCTTCGCGGTAGACTCACTCTCCGCACCGAGGGTAATGTCAAAAGTCACGTCCGGGTAATCCGCCTTGAACTCGTCGAGCAGCTTGGTTGTGAGATCCTGATCCTCCTCAGAAGCCCATACCTTCAGTGTCACCGTACCTGTCGTCGCCGCAATCAGGTTCGCAACAGGGTCTGTGCCCTCCTCAGCAGTTGCGGGAGCCTCTACCGCAGGCGCCTCCTCTGCTGCCGGAGTTTCCGCTGCAGGCTCCTCTGCCGCAGGCGCTTCCGCTGCCGGAGCTTCCGCCGCAGGCTGTTCTGCAGCACCGCCGCCGCAGCCTGTCAGACAGCCGACTGTCATCGCCGTTGCCAGTAATGTTGCCAATACTTTCTTTTTCATAATTTGCTCTCTCCTTTCGACTTCCATAAAAAGTCATATTGTTTTGTTTCTATACAAAATGCTGTTTCACGATATCATAGTTATCGTAATTCCGCATTCCATATCACTGTATTTCCTCTGCTTCGCACCACCCGGAAGCCGCTCCGCTCTTAGGTTCAGTCAGAGTTTTTATATCCTAATGAAGTTAGGATATAGAGAAAGGGCTAGCCCTTTCTGCGAAAATTTTCGTAAAATTTCGTATTTGTTAGGTTAAATTTACCACTTTTCTATGCACTCTGTCAATACGGAAAACGTTTTTTAAATCCTTTTATGCAAATAAGCCTCCCTCTCTTGCATTTTTATTCTATTTCTAATATGCTTGTGTCATAAACGTCGCCATGCTGCTGGCACATGACACGGGTGTAAAAAATCCCGGACATTTTACCCGGTCTGCCCATAACAGATGCGGCGCTTCAAAACAAGACAACGGAGGTTATCATGGTTACAATCAAAGATATCGCCAACCGCCTCGGCATTTCCACAAGCACCGTGTCCAAAGGCTTAAACGGCGCAAGCGACATCAGCGAATCCCTGCGTCAGACCGTGCTCGATACTGCCGTAGAACTCGGCTATACCACCAAGCAGATGCGCGGCAAAGACCGCCGGAAAGTCTGCATTTTCATAGAAAACATGAATTTTGAAACGCCGGAACAGTTCGGCTACGATATTATTCTTGGTTTCCGCCAGTCCGCATTCCGTGAAAACTATGACGTCACGATATTTCCGATCACACCCGACATACAGGCGGCGGAAAAGTACGATACCTTTATGCTCCGGCACGGGTTCGTCGGCGGCTTCATGGTCGGTTTCGCCCTTATGGATGACTGGATGGATCAATTCAACACGACCTCTATTCCGACTGCCCTCTTTGACAATTATATCCGAAAAAACCCTCTCGTAGCCTCCGTCGGCTCCGACACTTCGGAAGGCATCGACGACGCCATCGTTCATCTGATGAGTCTCGGGCACCGTCACATTGCCCTGATCAACGGTTCATGGCATTCCTGCATCACCGAGCAGCGCCGGCAGGCGTATATCGACAGCATGACGGCACACAACCTTCCTTTTGACGAGCGCACCATGCCTTACGGCTACTATGTGGCGGACTCCGCCAAAGACCATATAGACCGCCTGCTTTCCATGGGCATCACCGCCATCCTCTGCGGCAACGACCTGCTCGCCTCCGGCGTGATCGATGAGTGCCGCAAACGCGGCGTCAAAGTCCCCGGCGACCTCAGCGTGATCGGTTTTGACGATATTCCGCCTGCCGCCAGACTCGACCCGCCGCTCACCACCATCCGGCAGGATCGCACGGAACTTGGCAGATCTGGATTTTATACGCTGCATTCCCTGATCAACCGCATTCCCATCTGCCGTACCATGCTGCGTCCGCAGCTCATTGTGCGGCAGTCCACCGGACCGGTGGGAAAGGACAGCCGCTAATCGTTGCGTTTCAGCGACTGCTCCGATCTGTTTCTCTCATGCTTTCCCCGCCGCAGGCTGGTAATCGCGGATCACTTCCAATGCCGGCAGCGCTTGACCATTATAGTCAAATAGCGCTTGATTCGCCCACTCGTTGCCGCCCGGACCTTTTTCTTCTATATATTTAAGCGCTTCCTCGTTCGCCCAGCCCGATCCCGGCACCGGGATCCACGCAGGCTCCCAGTAGAAAAAGCCCCTGCACTTCTTCTCCGGCACCTGATCGATCACGGAAAACAGCGCCCGCATAAAATCCGCCTGTCCTTCTTTTGTCATGGGAAAAGGCAGTTTCTCCACCAGTGCGGGTTTCGTGGCATAGCCCTTGCGCTCATTGTCCGCAAGTTTCTCGTAGGACGCGTAGTCCTCAATCGTGTAACCCATGGAAACCTCCGCAATCACCAGCTCCTTGCCATAGCGCACCGCCAGATCGTTCATATTCTTCTGCAGGTCCGAAAGACTCCCGTGCCAGAACGGGTAGTAGGAAAGCCCGATGATCTGGAAATCCTCTCCCCGTTCCATATAATGATCAAACCAGTCAATGTACATGGGCGCATTGCCCCCGTTGTCCAGATGGATCATCACCGGCATGTCGCCGTCCAGAGAGCGCACCGCCTTTATGCCCGCGCTGACAAACTGCGCCAGATTGTCGTAATTGCCGCATTCCAACAGTTTTCCATGAGGCCAGAGCATCCCGTTGGTCAGCTCATTGCCGATCTGGATCAGATCCGGGTACGCCCCCGCATCCCGCATGGTCAGCAGCGTATCCCTCGTAAAGGTGCAGACCGCTTCGGTCAACTGCTCCGCGTTCATCCCGCGCCACGCCTTCGGCACCCGCTGCTTTCCCGGGTCAGCCCAGAAATCGCTGTAATGCATACAGAGCAGCACTTCCATCCCGTGCGCCTTCGCCCGCTTCGCCAGCTCTATCGCCGTGGGCAGGTCGTTCGTTCCCGCCCCATAAGGCGTGCCGTCCGCCCCATACGGATCATTCCAGAGCCGCAGCCTGACCGCATTCATCCCGTAGCTTTTCAGGATCTCAAACACGTCCTTCTCTTCCCCGTGGTCATAAAATTTTCCGCCAAGGCTCTCCACCTCTTTGATCGTGGAGAGGTCCATGCCTTTATAAAACTTCATATTTTGTCTTCCTTTTCTCTGCCTGCTTTTTCTTACCCGCTTTTGTTTGCCTGCTTTTGTTTGCCTACTTTTATTTGCCTGCCAAATCGACAAGACGGAAGATGGAATTTTGCGTCCATCTCTTCATCATCAATCGAAGTCAAACTTCGTAAACCGCTTCATCGCATCCTTATAGCGGAACCGCACCAGTTCATTCTTTGCGAGCACATCCTCCTCCGTCCCCACATACTGGCAGCGGATACAGTGATACTCCTTCTTTTCCTTATCGTAAAACATATCAATGTCCAAGTCTCTCATAAAGCAGGAGGGACACCTGTAGTTTAATTTGCCTTTGCCAGATTGAGCCATGTCGCAAATACCTCCTTATCTTTTAACTGGGTGGTGTAGCCTAACGTGAACATCGGGGAGAACGCATATCCTTCCTTGATGTAGCCGACAGCCTCCTTCTTGTCGCAGCTCATGGACACTCTCGTCCCGATCTCGGGAACCACCGCCGCCGCCTCTGTCGCGCCCTGCATCTGCGCCTCGCGGCACTTGTAAGCGTAGTCGATCTTCTCCGTATTGGAACCGTCGGTTACGGACAGTTTCACATTGCTCATGTCTTCCGAGTATTCCGTCGTGCCGTAACATGCCACCATGTACTCGTTGATCTCCACCTCGGCATCCGGGTCGCTCATCTCGAGGATCGTTCTCTCGATCTTGATGTTGGAGCTGCCCTCCTCGAAGTACATCTTCGTCTGCAGTTTCACCGTCAGATCATAGAACTCGATATCCACAGGGTCAAGCGTCAGGATTCTCGTGTTGCCCTCCTGCGAGAAATGCGCCTTTGTCCGGCACAGGCACAGATCTACTTCCTCGCCGTTGTGGGTCAGCTTCGCACTTCTCACCGTGCCCTCACCCGCATAGTGGGTAAAGTAGCCCGCCCGGTACTTCTCCTGAATCAGGAAAGGATAAGAGGCGTCCGTCACATGCTTTGTGCCAATGCCCACCGGCCACTCCAATTTTGCCGCATAAGGACGAAGGTCCACGATCGCGCCGCCCTGATCCATGTTCGCGCACACTCTCATGTAAGGGTCGCAGTACCAGAAAAGCTGTTTGTCCGATCCGTACAAAATATCTCTCCACAGCGCGCACTCCGGCTCCGTCAGCCTTCTGTTCGCACGGTAAAAGTCCGCGAACTCCGCCATGGTCATATCCTCTAACTTGCCCTCTTTTTTCAGCTTCCCGTAATATGCCATGCCGTCCTCATAGGATTTCAGCAGAAGCTCGTAAGGCGCCTCCCAGCGGCCCATCTTGTTCATCCAGCCGGGGCCCACAAACATCATGTTATAGGCGTAGCCGTTGTTGTACTTCGCCAGCGCGCGGAACTGGTCAATCAGATTGTAAAGGTAAGGATACTCCCACGTCTTGGAATCATAACACATGCTGCGCAATACATTCTGCGGGTGCGTCCCGAAATTGGAGCCGTTGCCGTCGTAGCACGCAATCAGGTCGCGGGACAGATGGGGAATCGCCACAATACCGGAATCCTCCGCCTCGTTCGCCGCGGGCGCGTGGGTATTCTGCTTACTCGGAATCCAGGGCGCCCACGGACCGCCGTCCATAAACGTATACCATGAATTGTTGCAGGTGTGGTATGCCTTCGGACCCTCCTCCCAGCATGTCGCCACGGCGCATTTCACCATGGGATATTTCTCTTTGATATAATTGGTCAGGTCGGCGTCCATGTAGTAGGAACCCGTTGACTCCGGGTAAAAGCCGAATCTGTCCTTAAATTTGCCAAACACATCGTCCACGATGGACTTCTTGTCCTCCATGGAGAACATCCAGATACAGAAGTCCTTCGTCTTATACTTCTCGCGGAACTCCTCACAGGGAAGCCCGAGCAGGGACAGCGCGATCTCGTCGCCGTACTGCTCATGGTCCGCCTTCGCAAGCGCCACCGCCTCGTCGTTAAATAAAGAAGCGTAAGTCATCTGTATCGTCGTCTTCAACCCGTTCTTGTGCGCGATCGCCTGCTGCGTTTTAAAGATATCGAGGGATTCCGTCAGAAGCTCTTTCCTTCCGATATCCTCCTCTTTGCCGTGTCCGGTCACCTTTTCCGCGTACTCAGGTACCATCTCCGGACGATGGATGATGTTTACAATAAACTTATCCATGTGCCCTGCCCTCCGTTTTTAATTAATTTTGCCGTTATCGCCGCCGCGCTCAGGTGTCCGCCTCCCCTTTTTGGCAGTTTTGACTTTGCGCAATCGGTTGTTCATGTTCAGATCATAACAAATTGCACAGAACTTGTCAATGCAAAATTTTCAAAATATGAGAAAGTTTATTGCTCCGCACCCCCGGACCCAGTCATCCCGTCCTGCAGATATCGGAATACCTTGAGGGATTCCAGTGGGTGACCACTATAGTCAAACAATGCCTGATTGTCCCATGACGATCCCCCGTAATATTTGCCGGCATCCTTCGGATCATACCCGGACGCATAGGAGGACGCCCATCCCGCGCCTTTTTCTTCCCATGCCTCCTTGTTTGCGGCAAGGATTTCATCCGCATCCGCCGCGCCTTTCTCCCAGACGTTGACAGGCAGCCACGCCGGTTCCCAGTAAAAATAGCCGAGTCCCGCGTCTCCGGCGGCGGCAACCGCAGCGCACACATCCCGGATCTCCTCCGCCTGTCCCTGTGCCGTGGCGGGATATTCCGGCAGAATATCCGGCGCGCCGATGCTGTTTGCCGTACCGTCCCCGTCGCCCGTCGTATACGGATAAGAGTTTTCGACTACCAGCACATCCTTTCCGTAAGCCTCATTCACCTTCCGCAGCGTGTCCGTCAGATTCTCCATCGTCCCGTGCCAGAACGGATAATGGGAAACCGCAAAAATATCATAATCAATTTCCTTCTCCTTCAGTTTCTGCGCCAGAGCCAGCGTCCCGGTCTGGTCGGCAATATCGGTAAAGTGGACGGCAATGCGTATCTCCCGCCCCCTCTCCTTGGACACTTCCCTGACAGCCCGCGCACCCGCCTCCAAAAGCAGTCCTCTCGCAGACCAGTCGGTTTCTCCTGCCATGCCGTTGTTGATCTCATTTCCGATCTGCACCATCCCCACGTCCGTCCCGGCATCCAGAATTTCCCGTAAACTCTCCGCTGTGAACGCATAGAGCGCCTCCGCCTTCTCCTCTGCCCCCATGCCCTCCCACGCCTTCGGGCACATCTGCTTGGAGGGGTCTGCCCAGAAATCAGAATAATGGTAATTCACCAGAAGCTTCATCTGCTGCTCCGCCGCACGCCTGCCGATCTCGGCTGCTGCCGCCGTGTCGCAGTTGCCGCCGCCATATCCCTTCCCGTTCTCGTCGTAGGGATCATTCCACACCCGGACCCTGACATAGTTTACCCCGTTTTCCGCAAGCGTCTGGAAAATGTCCTGCACCTGTCCGGCTTCATTATAATAGACAACGCCGCTTGCTTCCTCCGCCAGCACGCTGGAAATATCCACGCCCCGGATGAAGTCATCCCTAAGCCCCGCTACCGGCTCAATCTGTATCCCTGCTGCTTCCCCCGCTTGCGTCTGTCCGGCATCTTTCTGTTCTGTGCCTGCCTTTTCCGCTGCTTCCTGCCCTGTGTCTGTCTTCTCTGCCTCTTCCTGCCCTGTGCCTGTCTTCTCTGCCTCTTCCTGCCCTGTGCCTGCCTTTTCCGCCTCTTCCTGCCCCGTGTCTGTCTTCTCTGCCTCTTCCTGCCCTGTGCCTGCCTTTTCCGCTGCTTCCTCCGCCGTACCTGCCTGTGCCACGCTCTCCTGTCCTGCCGGCTGCTCTGCACCCGCGGATCCGCCCTCTGTCCCGCAGCCCGCAAGCAGCAGCGCCGCCACTACACCGATCAGAATACGCTGTTTTCCTCCACGTCTCTTTCCTGTCATTTCCCTTTTCCTCCGTTCCGCTTTCTGACTCTGCTTTCCTGCTTTGCTAATGCGCATAAGCAGACCGAGATGCTTCAGACTTCCTACTCTGCTTATGCGCGCAGAAAACGGACAGCAGTATGGAATCCCATAGTGCTGTCCGTCAATGTTACCGTACTCTCAACTGATTAGTGATGTCTTCCGTGGTGGCCGCCATGATGTCCGCCGTAATAATTTCCCGACCCGTTGGCGCCATACCCGTTGCCCTGTCCCGCATTCTGGTTCGTGCTCGGTCTCACGCAGGAATTGTCGCAGTAGCCGTTCACATGGTTATAACCGCAATAGCTCTGGCTTCCGTGGGTGTGCTGCCCGGTCAACGTACATCCTTCCACATGACAAACCCCGACTACGCCGCAGGAACCGTCACAGTAACCGTGCTCATGGGCATATCCGCAATACGTCTGGCTGTCATGGGTGTGATACCCCGTCTCCGCACATCCTTCCACCGTGCAGACCCCGACCACACCGCAGGAGCCGTCACAGTAGCCACATGCGTGATTATAACCGCAGTAAGCCTGATTGTCGTGAAGGTGGTATCCCGTCTCTGTACACCCCTCCACCGCACATACGCCGACAGCGCCGCAGGAACCGTCACAGTAGCCTCCCGCATGGGCGTATCCACAATAGGTTGTATTGTCATGTGTGTGCAGCCCGGTTCTCGTACAACCCTCCACCGTACACACGGAACAAACCGCTTTCACAGCGGCACCTGCCTGACCATGATGTCCGTGAGCCGACACAGGCATAACGACCATTCCTGCCATCAGTAAACCTGCCGCCCAAAATGCAAAAATTCTTTTCATCCGCACAGATGCTCACCTCCTTAAATCCTTATCCCCATCATATAAAGAAGCGCGGGCATTGTCAATAGGACCACTGGAAGTTTTTCGTCGATTCCCGCATCCGCACTTCATAGCCCAGAAGCGTGCGCCCCTGCGCCACTTCCCCGTCCAGCATCTTTAACAGCGTACCACATGCCATTTTCCCCAGTTCCTCCACGTCAAACCGTATGGAGGTGACTGAGGGCGTCCTGTTCGCCAGCAGGGAACTGTCATAAAAGGAAACCACCTGCACCTGCCCCGGCACCGAAACCTGTCTCGTCTGCATGACGTCCAGCACGCAGCCGCACAGGAAATCATCCATGCACACGATACACTCTGTCTGCTCCTTCAACAGTTTTTCCACGATTTCTTCCACTTCCCGGTCGGTATCTACATTGAGAAAAGTCTGTCTGCTGCCGTTCCAGTCCGGGCGTTTCCCAAAGGCGTCTTCAAATCCAAGAAGGCGGTTTTTCGTGACAATAAATTCTTCCCTGCCGCCGATCAGCGCAAGACTGCGGATCCCTCCGTCCAACAGCCTTCCCGTCAGTTCACCGCAGGCGCCCCTGTGGTCATTGTCGATCTGGACCGTCCTTGCGTCATCGGTACTGCCAATCGCCACAAAAGGTACGCCGCTCTCCTGCAGATACCGCATAGGCACGTCATCCGCCAGCGTTCTTGTGAGAATCGCCCCGTCGATCTTCCGATTCGTCACCGCCCGCTCAAGCTGTGTGATCCTGTCTGCGGTCACTATGGAAAGCAGCACGTCGTAACCTGCCTCGGACGCCTTCCGGCTGATCCCCATCATACACTTCTGGAAAAAAGGCAGTTCTACTATATTATAGTCCCCGGGCAGCACCAGTCCCAGATTAAAGGTCTTGTTCTGGGCAAGCCCCTTCGCCACCACATTCGGGCTGTAATGATGCGCCTCGATATACGCCTGCACCCTTTTGCGCGTCTCCTCCCCGATCCTTCCCTTGCCGGACATGGCTCTGGACACCGTAGTTTTGGACACGCCAAGTTCCTGCGCGATATCCGCGATTGTGAGATTTCTTTCTTCCATGCGTCTGCTCCCTTCCCGCCCGGATGCGCAAGCGGTTGCTCTATATTAGGTTACCAGATTCGTACCAATCACGCAACCCGTTTCGGGAATGATACGCCCGACTAGTGTGCTGTATCATTCATTTTCAGCCAAATGACGCAGAATGAATTTTCATTCTGCAAGGCGGAGGAGGGAGTCGATGCGGTGGCATCGTTGACCGACGACAACACGGCAGATGGAAATTCAAGCAAGTTATTTGGTGAAATGTGAATGATACAGCACACTAGAACTTTTAGACGATTCAGCCGTCAGAATATGATATACTTGAAGCATCCCATTATTTTACAATTACCTGACAGAAATTGTATGCGAGGAGGTTTTAGCATGAAAAAAATAACCCGGAAAATTTTGTATGTGCTTCTGACCGTATCCGTTCTTCTCGGATGCGCGCTTAACACCCCCGACACGGTCAGCGCCGCTGCACCCGACCAGATGGAAGTCCATTTTATGGATGTGGGACAGGGCGACGCCACGCTTGTCACCTGCGGCGGCCACGCCATGCTGATTGATACCGGCGACGATACCAAAGGCACTGCGATCCAGAGCTATCTCCAGAAACAGAAAATCACCAGACTGGATTATCTGATATTGACCCACCCGGACGCCGACCATATCGGCGGCGCGCCCGTTGTTATCACGAAATTTAAAGTCGAAAACGTCTTTGTCTCCAACTTTGAAAAGGACAACAAAACCTACCAGAAACTGATCCAGTCGCTGGACGACAAGCAGATCAAGGCATTGACTCCAAAGGTCAACTCCCAATATACACTTGGAACCGCCAGCATTACCATTCTGGCTCCGACAAAGACCTACGATAATCCCAACGACTCCTCCATCGCGCTGCTTTTAAAAAACGGAAACCGCTCCTTCCTGTTTACGGGGGACGCCGGCGAGGACGCCGAGAAAGACATCTTAAAGACAGGCGCGGATATTTCGGCAGATGTCTACAAAGTAGGCCATCACGGCAGCAGATATTCCACTTCAAAAGATTTCTTTGAAGCGGTTGATCCCTTTTATGCGGTCATCAGCTGCGGGGAAGGCAATTCTTACGGGCATCCCCACGCGGAGACACTGAACACGCTCCGCACAAGCGGCGTCATGGTTTACCGAACGGACGAGGCAGGCACCATCATCGCTTCCACGGACGGCAGGTCCATCTCCTTCAACGTGCCCGCATCCGAAAGCTGGAAAGCAGGCGAACCGACAGGCAGCAGCGCCGGCTCTTCCACAAAACCGGCGGCGAAAGCAAAAGCCGCCTCCGCACAGACACAGAAAACAGCGCCGGCTGACACACCACAGAAAGAAACGGCTGCCGATGCCGGGCAGAGCGCAGCACCTGCGGCATCCGGGCAGACATCAGAATCCGCCGCTGCGCCGCAGAGAGAAACCGCGCCTGCCGTGGAGGAGCAACCGCAGGAAAGCGCGCCTGCCGTCACCAGTGAACTGACTTATGTACTGAATGTGAAGACGAAAAAATTCCACAGACCTTCCTGCAGTTTTCTGCCGACCGCAAACAGGCAGGATAGCACAGATAGCCGGGACAGCATTATCTCGCAGGGCTATGCGCCCTGCAAGAAATGCAATCCGTGACCGGGGAACCGATCAGTGAGAGCGCCGCCGTGGTCCCTGCAGCCCTGTAACGCCTTGCGGACCTGTTTCCCCGCGCTCTCCCGGAGTTTAAATTAGAAGTATTCAAATGAAATCGCCTCGCTTATACTTTGAAATGACAACGAAGATCGTTTATTCTAATAAATTATATACGCGACGCTTCCATTCGTTTTCGGACCATCAGCAGATATCGGTTCCTTCCCACCAATATCTCCTTATATCCGGTAACCGCTCAGTTCACTGTTCATAACGGAAATGGCGGAAAATGTGTCCGCTGTTGTCGTCTCAATGCTCTTCATCTCCTCGTCAATGGCGGAAATCAGCTCCGAAAGCTGAATGATCTCTGCATTGTTTTCCTCGGAGGCTCCGCCGACAGATTCCATTGCCATTCTGATTTTTTGAAGGACTCCGGCATACTCTTCCATACTTTTCAAAAGCTGCTCCATGGACGCCCTGATTTCATCGGACTTTTCCGCAAACCCCTGAGACAGCCCGCCGAATTTCTGGTAATCCCCGGATATATCCTTTTCCAGAAATTGGAGCATCCTGTCCGCCAGCGCGCCCAGACCCTGAATCGCCTCCACCACTTCTTTGCTCATCTTCTGGATTTCATTGGCGGCTTCGTTGGTGTTGCCCGCGAGCGCACCGATCTCTCCCGCCACAACGGCAAACCCTTTTCCCGCTTCCCCTGCCCTTGCCGCCTCAATCGAAGCGTTCAGCGCCAACAGATTTGTCTGCCCGGAAATCCCCAGTATTGTCTCCGAAAGTTCCTTGATCCGAAGCACCGCCTCCGCTCTCTTCTTTTCCTCCTGCAGCATCTTTGACATCATCTCCACATTTTTGCCGATTCCCGCAAAGGAAGTCTGCGCCGTATCGTTCAGTTCCGTGGAAGATGCATTAATTTCCTGCAGTCCGATCGTATTTCCTGCCACTACCTCAACGATGTTCTGGATATCCCGGTGTACAAACTCCACCTGTTCGCCCACCGTCCCGACGGACGCTGCAATTTCCTCGGATGCCGCCACCATGGAATGTATGGTGTCGTTGATGCCTGCCACCTGTGCCGCCGATCCCGATACATGTGTGTTGATGTTGCTCATCTTTGCCTCAATGCTGTCGGTTCCGCCCTTGATTTCCCTGACTGTATTTGCCGTTTTCTCCAGAAGACGGTTCAAGCTGTCCCCGATCACCTCCAGCTCATCCCCGGAATTAATGTGTAACACCTTCGTCAGATCCCCGTCGTCAGACGCAACCTCCAGAATTTTATCATTTACCTTGATGAAATTGCGACGCATTCTGACCGCAACCAGAATCGCCGCCGCAACAGCAAAAAGAAGCGCCGCGCCCACCGCAAATAAAATATTGCGTATCAGACTGTTTAAGGAAGTCTGTATGGAGGACGCCTCATAATCCACAGCCACGATGCCGAGCACCTTGCCGTCAAGCAGTATCGGCGCATACCCGCTGTAAAAGGTTCCCCACTCATCGGTAAACGGATCTTTTGTCACAGAAGATCGTCCCTGCATCGCCTCAAACATGGCTTCCTGCGCCTCGTAGTCCTCCGCGTACTCCCCCGGATCATCCGGGTCCGTGTCCACCACAAACTGAAAATAGCCCGCATCTCTGGGCATCAATGTGTAAACGTAGGTAACCGATTCTCCCACCAGAAAGAAACTCAGACTGTCCTTCACCGAAAGAAGCGACGCCTCGTCGCCCTCCATCGCCTTCGCAAAAACCGCTCCGTCCACATTTTCCGCGGCAATCACCGCAATTTCCATCACGTCGTCCTTACATTTCTTCTGCAGAAAACTACCCATGTTTGAATAGGCAACGCTCCCCACAATCAATGCTACTATAATGGCTGATCCTAAAATAAAGAGAAAAAGCTGCGCTGCAATACTAAGTTTCTTTGTCTTCATACCCTCTGCCCCCTCCTCCAGTGGAACTAATCGCAAAAGTATCTGACTTATTGTAGCGGAAAACAGGGGATAACGGAATATCTGTGGTATACATTGTCGTTTTTCTGGTATACTTTGTTTCTTTTGATTTACATAACTTATTTCGCCTGCTGTTTTGGTGGTTTATGGTTTACATAACTTTTATTTGCGATCCAATTAGAATTGTGTTATCATTTTTGTATTGGCAATGCCAGCAATTTCAGATTTGGAAGGAGGCTATTTATGAACTCATTTGAGATCGGAAATACAGAATTTGGAATAGGAAAGATTTCGCTTTCGATCGAAAACGAACTGCTCACGCTTGAAATCAACGGGAATGACGATGTTTTTGATGAACTGATGAAAGCTGACGACTGTGAATGGAGCTGGGCATTATACCCGCCCCGGATTTATCTTCGCTCCGTGCCGTACAAAGGCGAAAAAATTGTGATTGACTCCGATTTCCTCGCCCATTATGATGCGGCGCTTTACATGATGGAGCACAATGACTTTACCGGTGTTTTAGAAGTGACGGACTCAAGCATTGAAATACATGGACTGGTTTATATCGACAGAAAAGCGTCAGCGCTGGCCGTAATCGCCGAGAGAGCGGCTGTCTGACAAGGCATCCCTCTTTTTTACAATTTCCAGAAAGTCCTTTTTTACCTCCTCATATTTGGAAGGATCCCGCAATATTGCCGAAGGATGATAGGTCGCGGTCAGCGCACAGTCCTTCCGGCATGTCCATGTGCCGTGCTGTCTGGTAATTTTAAAATCCGGCGCAATAATCCGCTGTGCGGCAATGCGCCCCAGACAGACAATGATCTTCGGCTTTAACAGAAACGTCTCATATTTCAGATAGGAAAAGCACGCCTCCTTTTCTTCCTCCCTGGGATCACGGTTTCCGGGCGGATGACATTTCAATATGTTTGTGATATAGATTTCTTCCCTGCTAAGCCCGCAGTCTTGTAAAAGGCGGTCCAGAATTTCCCCGGAACGCCCCACAAAGGGAACGCCCTGCTGGTCCTCCTGCGCGCCGGGCGCTTCCGCGATCAGCATAATGTCCGTCTCATGGCTGCCGCGTCCCATGACGGGCAAGTTTCTGGTATGGCTGAGGGGACATTGGGCGCAGGCAAGTATGTGCTGTTCTATGTTGGTCCAGGTGGGCTGCATGGGAGAGCTCCTTTCAGAATCTGATCACTCTTTTATTTGTTCTCGTAGTACCGCAGATTTTTCGTTTTACCTTTTTTCATCAGTACCCCTTCATCGGTCAGTTCTCGCAAAAGCAGGATTGCCGTAGATTGGGACACACCAAGTTCCATTTCTACATCACTACGAACAATAAAACCTTTACTGCGACACAGTTCCAAAACAGTATTAATTCGTTCTTCCTTTTTTGTCGCACTGGTAGTTCCACCCGTTCTAAGGATATTTTGAACTTGTTGTTCTTCTGCATGGAAGTTTGTATTGGGAAGCGTAATCTTAAAAGCATTACTTGTTGTTTCGATCACAGGTTTCACATCATAGTTATCGTAACATTCATTGATCTTAAGAATCCCTGTGCCATATGCTTCAATCAATCTCAGACGATAGAAAATATTCGCTATATGCTGATTGCGCAACGCGGACACTCCCAGCATCACGTCATCCAATGCAATACCTTTCACCAAACCACCAATGCTTACAAATTCAATTCGGTCTTCAAAAATACTGATAAGCGTAGCATCGCTAAAAGAATAGTCTCGATGGACGATTGCATTCAGTAGTGCCTCGCGGATTGCTTCCGTGGGATAATCTCTCATGTCTAACCGGTCCAGTCCCGAGAATTCTGCACGGGTACGATTGTAACGATCAATATAATTGAAAGCTTCCTCCATCTGATTTAAAAGGGAACCCGACAATTCCTGTCGATCCCTGAATACAGATTTCTTACTCCCCTCAAAAACAGCCAGTTTGATCATATGTGTACACTGTTCAGACAGCAAAAATGCCAGATTCGTGTACATACCATCTTTGCCAATCAAGTGAAGTGAACGCATCTGAGTTCTTCCAAACTCTACTTTCCGTTTACTAAAAAAATCGACAGCTTTGTTAAAAGTAAGATGCTGATCGAGAGAGCGAGCCGCCTCATAACTGTCACCACTGGTATCCTTGATCATATTCAAGATAGCGGTATCTGTTGCCGGAACTGTCGATGCTCCCTGACGAACATAAACACCCTCCGGGCGAATTCCTTTTCCTTGCAGATAATACGGTCTTGCCGTACCGCGCTGGACAATTACACATACAATTGCCTTTTCGTCCATTACATCATTACGGCATTCCACAAACATAGTAACATCTGGTCGCACAGCATCTCTGATTGCATTGGTTACACGCAACATAGTATCATCAACATTATCGACACCACAAGCTGTTCCATCATCGTTCACTCCGATATAAAGTGTACCACCATCACAGTTTGCAAATGCAACAATCGTATTTTTTATATCCTCAACATATTCTCGTTTGAATTCAGTTTTTTTATTTTCTATGAACACAAAATATCCTCCACCAATTCTAATCATATTTAAATCTAACAATTATTATAATCATCTTTATATTTACAAGCAGAATCTGATTTTTTGTGAGAAAGTAAGTCAATTTTCTTTATGATATTGCACACATTTAGTTGACACTTTATGCTTAAATATTTATAACAATCTAAAAGAACCAAGGGTACAAATCACAATGGCAAAAATATATCATAAAAGCACTTTATTCGACACCATATACAAAAAACAAAGTGCTTATTCCCCTAAAAATCTACTCTCTTTTACCCCGGCAGACTCCCCTCCACACACAACGCCCCATACCCCACCCTCGCATCCGGGTACTCCGCCACGCCCCGGATCGGCTGCGCGCCCTTCCTCAGATACGCTTTCACTTTCTCCCCGTACAGATACGGATCGTTGCCCATCACAATCCCCCATTGCATCAGCACGGCGGCTGCCCCGGTCACAAAAGGCGTTGCAAAGGAAGTGCCCGTGACTGGCGAATATCCGCCGTTTCGGTCGGGAGCCAGCACGTTTACGCCCGGCGCCACGAGATCCGGCTTCACAAAGGTATCCGAGGTACGGCTGTTTACTTGATCCTGATAGAGGTATCCCCTGCCGGAAAAATCCGCGTAGGACTCATACACCGGGTCATAGGCTCCCACGGTAACCACTTTGACCGCCGTGGATGGAATCGTGAGCGTTACATCCGGGGTGGTTCTGACAAAGCGGGTATCCGCGCTGCGGACAGCTTCCGAAGGAAGATAGAACGTATAGTTGCCGGTGATTATCTTTATCGGGCGCAATACAAACGTCCATACGCCCCGGTCCAGATACCGGCTGCCCTCCGCCGGCAGGAAATCGAAATAAAGTTCCTGCGCCGTCATATAGGGCGCCGGTTCCCCGTTATAGAACAGGATCTGTGTCTGCTGCAGCCGATAAGTCTGTTTACCAGGTCGGTCAGTATCTACCTGAAAACTCTCCCCGGATGGCGACAGAACTGTCACCAAATAGCGGTCGGCATACTCTTTCCACAGCTGTACATTCAGCCCTCTTTCGTATGCTCCCACTGTCATTTCCACCCTTCTTCCCCCGTTAGTGACACTTGTGTCTACCACATTAACCATATCAGTCAATCCGACAGGCTGCCCTTCCTGCTGCCGCAGGCTCCCGCCCACATGCCCCCCGGAGGCTCCCTCGTTTCCACTTCCCACACAGACGACGCTCCTTCCCATCTCCGAAACGTTATCTATAAACCGCTCCAACAGAGACGTCCCGTTATGGGCGCCGTAAGTATTTCCGAAACTCAGATTGACGGCAACCGGCATGGCAAGTTCCTCCGCCTTTTTGACCATATAGGTCAAAGCACGCATCAGTTCTGTCGTCCTCGGAAAGGAATCCGCCCTTGGAGAGCCAAGCCGCACGATGATCAGTTCACTCTCTCTTGCGACACCCGCATAAGCCGGACCGCCTTCTCCGCCGTTTCCCGCGGCGATTCCCGCCACCGCTGTCCCGTGGCCGCTTGTGTCAATGCTTGGCACAAGCTCTTCCGCCGCCTGCCTGCTGCCCGTCATAAGCGCCTCATTGATCTGCGCTGCGTCAAACTCCCTGCTAAGCACCTGATCCCACAGAAAACGGATTCTGGTACTGCCGTCCGCATTCCGAAAATCCCGGTTATAATAAGTGATCCCGGAATCAATTACTGCCACCAGAACACCCTTACCCGTAAGCGTCCCGGATATCTGGCTGCCCGGCGCGAAACAGGACGCCGTATTTCCCGAAAGATCAGAGAAAAAGAGCCGCTTTGGCTTTTCCACATACTCGATCTGCTCCACCGCTGAAAGCCGTTCCATCAAAGGCTCCGGCACCGTGAGAATGGCATACCCCGCAATCAGCTCTTCCACCAGTATACCCAGCTCTGAAAGTCCCTGCAGGGAACCGTGATACTTTACAATCACCTCCCACGTCTTTTCCTGCACATCATAACCCACATTCAGTTCCAGCGATCTTTCCCTCTCTCCGGGCGCCGTATCAAGCGCCAGATTCAGCAGGTTTTCATTTTTCTGAGAATCCATCTTTTTCCACGCTAACATAGTTTTATAATATAGTATTATGTACGATATATATTTGACCGCGCCTTATATACATGCTAATATATTTTCATAGGAAATATTTCAGCCCGTCAGATACAAAAGAGGAGACGCTATGAATCCCATACATACAACCACACCCGAAAATACCGGCGTTACGGAAAGCCTTGCACAGGATTCTCTGGAAACCTATGACAATCTCTATGCAAAAAAGGGTTACGGCACACTGGACTACCCGGTCAACGCCCGTTATCTGGATCTGCATAAATCTTATCTGAACTGGATCCGCTGGCACTGGCATGAGGAGATGGAAATTCTGATTGTGGATCAGGGCGTTGCTGTAGTTTCCACCGACGACGACACCTATCTGATCCGGCCGGGGCAGGGGCTTATCATAAACCAGAATGTCATGCACTGTATTCACGCGCAGGATAAGAAGCAGTGCACCTTTCATTCCCTTGTCTTTCACCCGGACTACATCTTCGGGCATAAAAGCAATTACCTGCAGACGCAGTATCTGCTGCCGGTGCAGAACTACCAGCTTTTCAAAGTCTTTTTTCTGGATGAGAGCGCGCCTTGGCATGAGCGCATGTTGAAGACACTGACTGAGGTGATCGAGGTAAACATGACAAAACATTTCGGCTATGAAATCGTCACCAAGGGATATCTGTGCCATTTCTGGGCGGAACTGCTGCGTCAGCTTCCGCAGACGGAGAGCGTGCCTTCCCCTCGCGTACCGCAGGATGAGCAGCGCGTCAAAGAGGCAATGCTTTTTATCAGAACCCATCACGCGCAGCCTCTGACTTTGCAGGAAATCGCCGACAGCATCCACGTCAGCAAGAGCGAGTGCTGCCGCTGTTTTTCGCGTACCCTGCAGATGAGTCCCTTTGAATATCTGATGAAGTACCGGATTTATGAATCCACCAAAAAGCTGATGGACCCCGAACAGGATTTCAGTTCCATCGCGGATCTGGCACTCTCTGTCGGTTTTAACAATACAAGCTACTATAATAAACTCTTTAAAAAGTTCCTCGGCTGTACACCCACATACTATCGGACACACAAAGTGCTGCATCAGGAACCTGAGCGGGGTACGCTTTCCTACTACCTGTAACTTCTTTTCATTGCCTGTATATTCATACATACAACAGCCGCATACCTCTGCCGGCTGTTTTTTTGTCATGATATGTATATTTCATCCGCACAACCGGGACTCCCGCCTTTCTATTCACCCTCTCCTACTATCTATATTTTACTTTTGCAAAATTTATCATTCTAAAGTCAAATATAATCATCCTATGTAAAATATACTTGACATCCGTTTTTCATCGTGCTATCCTTTGAATGACAAGTGGGAACAATCCCTGTCTGTGGATACGCCAAGGAAAGGAGGCAGCGTCTATCTATGAAAAATCTGAGACTGAAACTGGCTCGCATGGAAAAAGATATGTCACAGACCGAGCTGGCGAAACGGGTCGGCGTCACCAGACAGACCATCGGCATGGTGGAATCCGGCGATTATAACCCGACCTTAAATCTGTGTATCCAGATTTGTAAAGAACTTGGCAAGACGTTAAATGATTTATTCTGGGAGGATAATGACAATGAAATGGTTTAACAGGAAAAGCAATTTAGATGAAATGCAGGAACTGCAGCTTTTAAAGGCGGAGAGCAGAGGTTTCTGGATCGGATTTATCGGGCTGGCTGTTGCCATGGCGGTACAGACGTTTCTGTATGGCGCGGAATCCATGGGGAATATGGTATCGGGTGAATTTATCGTTTTCCTGTGCATGGGGCTGTATCTGATCGGAAGCTGTCTGCGCAACGGCATCTGGGACAGGCACCTGAAGGCGACTCCGGCGGTCAACATAGGATTAAGCCTGCTTGCCGCAGCGGTGACAGCCCTGTTCGATGCCATCCTCTCCTATCGCAATTACCATGACGCCTTCACCGCGCTTACCGTCTTTGTCGTGTACTTCCTCATAATCAGCGTGATACTTTTGGTCACTCTGACCGTCTGCTCCTCTCTTTATCGCCGGAGAAGAAAGCATCTGGAGGAAGAAAGCGATGACAGCGAACCCCGGGAGTAGAAACACGTGCTCTTATGACCGGGCGAAAGGTGCTTCTTCGCCGACAGCCACACCAACCCATAATAGGAAATAAAGAAAGATAAAGGAGATAGAAAACATATGAACACAAACACTTACAAAAAGGACTTTTCAGACATCGGCATCCGTATGCTCATCAGTACTGCAGTCATCACCCTGCTGCAGCTCGGCGCGCAGACCTTTGCCCTCACGCTTTTTCCCGAATGGCGGGATAATTTCAACATCCTGTTAGCCGTCACCATGGTGCCTCTCTACGTGCTGGGTTTCCCTATTTCCTTTGCCTTGATGCGGAATAAGGACGTGCCTGCCATCGAGAAGCATCACATGGGCGCAGGGCAGCTTGTGGTTGCCTTTATGATCAGCTACGCTCTTATGATCGCTGGAAATCTGATCGGTCTCGGTCTCACCGCAGGTATCAGTCTGCTGAAAGGCTCCCCGGTACAAAATACGCTCCTGAACATCATAACCGGCGGTTCCATCTGGGTTACTGCCATCTTCACGGTACTGTGCGCCCCGGTTTTTGAGGAGATTCTGTTCCGCAAGCTGATCTGCGACAAAGTTATCAAATACGGGGAAGGCTGCGCGGTCATGCTCTCCGGGCTGATCTTCGGTCTGTTCCACATGAACTTTAACCAGTTTTTTTACGCTTTCTTTTTGGGCAGCTTTTTCGCCTTTGTCTATGTAAAGACCGGCAACATAAAATATACGATCCTGCTGCATATGGCGATAAACTTCTTTGGAAGCGTTCTTGGCGGCATCCTCCTGCAGCTTGACCAGACGAAGCCTTCCACCGTCATCATCTCGGCAGCCTTCTCCCTGTGCGTATTCGGAATGGCAATCGCAGGCATTGTAACGCTCATCGTGAAACGCCGTGCCATGACATTAAAGTCGGGGGAAATTATGATAGAAAAGGGGCAGCGTTTCAAGACCATGATCCTGAATGTGGGAATGGCTCTGTACTGTCTTGTCTTTCTGGGGATTATGATCTGTCAGGCATTCCTTGCCTGACAGGCTTGGTCTGATCCATCCGCTCTTTCCGATACCGGCAGGGCAGCTACCTTGCCGGTATCGTTATTTTTTCCCGCCCGGTGACAAAAAAGCAGGCGCCGCTGTAAGCCCCCGCCTCGTACAGTTTACCGATTATTTCAAGCATCCGTCTGTTGAGTCTGTGATATACAATAGGTTTCTCCCAGCGGATCCCCCGCAAATATTCCCGCTGTCTGCCGTTGAGACATCCCGTTTTGTCCTCCACCACAGCACACAATCCGCCCGGCTCTCTCTGTACACTTTGCTCTTTTTCCTCGTTTTGACTACATTGGTCATCTGCAGGTTCGCCGAAAGGGCAGGATATATAACTGTATGCTTCTCCGTTCTTTTCGCATTTTCTATGTAACAATTCTGTCAGTTTTCCATCCCTCTTCGGATCATACACAGATTCCTTCCATAAAATTTCCTGTGTCTGCGCCATTTTTTTCCGTTGTGACGCCGCCGTCAAATCCGGCGCACTCGTCATATTATTTTGACTTTTATAGTCAACTTCAATTTTCCGAAAACTCCGTCTGCCATAGCTGTCCTGTTCCTGCACGAACTGTTCTTTCGGCGCAAACAGGACCGCCGATGGCTCTTCCAACAAAAGCACACGACTTTCATACAGATACGCCATCATAATGCGCTGTACCTTGGCGCGTGGCGCAGGATAATCCAACCGGTCAACGATCTGGTCCAGCGTATATCCGATATCCGTCAAATGTCTGACCGCGCCGCCGCAGGCAGCTTCCGTGACGAAACTTGACAGCGCGTTCTGAAAGTAATTTGTCTCATCCATATGCTGCCCCTCCTATATTACACGCTTTTGACCCTTCAGCCCTCTTCGCCTGCCTCTTCACGAAGCAGACTTTGCTGCTGCGTTTTAGAAGTATTTCTCACACTATTACAGCCATCATCTTCATACAGCAGAGGCAAACATCAGTCATATGTTCTTCTTGCAGACATCCGCAAGACAGCACTTGTCGCAAAAAGGCTTCGTCCGCGCCGTACAGACTTCCCTGCCGTGCAGGACAAACCGATGGCACAGATCGTTTCCCTCCTCGGGCGGCACGATCTTCCACAGCTCCATCTCCACCTTCTTCGGCTCCTTGATCCCGTCCACCAGACCGATGCGGTTGCACAACCGGATACAGTGGGTGTCCGTGACAATTGCCGGCTTGCCGAACACATCCCCCATAATCAGATTAGCGCTCTTCCTGCCCACGCCGGGCAGCGAAAGCAGGGCGTCAAAATCATCCGGCACCTGCCCGCCGTACTCCTCTTTCAACTGTTTCATGCAGGCGCTGATATCCCGCGCCTTGCTGTTCCCGAGACCACAGGGATGCACGATCGCCTCGATCTCTTCCACCGGGGCTGCTGCCAGCGCTTCCACATCCGGGAATTTCTCATACAGTTTCTCCACCACCACATTGACTCTGGCGTCCGTACACTGGGCGGCAAGCCGCACGCTGACCAGCAGCTTCCACGCCTCGTTGTATTCCAGAGAGCAGCCCGCGTCGGGGTATTCCTGCTTCAGTCTCTCAATCACCGCAAGAGCCAGTTCTTTCTTTCTCATGCCGTTTTTATCTCCTCTTTTGTTGCTCTGATTTCAGATCGTCCGCCGTCCTCACAAAGAAATCTTCCTCCAACTTGGAATCTCCCATCCTGCTCAAAAAACTTGAGCGCCGTCGCAATCTCCGGGAATTCCTGCAATTCGTCAAAAAAGAGCAATGTCTTTCCAATTGTATATTGCAAAAAACGAGGGAATTACATTTATTCCACAACCTCCACCTGACACATCTTCATCGCCTCCAGCGCATTCTTATGGCTCTCCGGCGTCACCCCGGCGCAGCAGCCGGCATTGACCCGCACAGTCACTTCCGGCAGAAACGCCTTGATGACAAGCGCGTTGGAGATCACACAGATGTCGGTGCATAGCCCGATCAGCGTAACGCTCTCCAGATCGGACATACTCTTCAGATATTCCGCCAGCTCCACGGAGCCGAAAGTCAGCTTGTCAAAGATCCTTGTCTCCCCGGCGCACGCCTGACTCACCTGCGTCCGGATCTGCCACCCATCCGTATCTTTGATACAGTGAGGCACAGGAAGCCGCTTTCCCTCCTGCGTGCCCAGATACCCCTCGAAGTGGGTGTCCCTCGTGCAGACCACCTCGCCGTCAAAATCCCGGATCTGCGCCGCCACCTTGTCAACGATCGCCTCCGCTTCCTTCGTGCCGAGGGCACCGTCGATAAAATCGTTCTGCATATCAATTACCGCCAAAACATGTTTCGCCATACCGCATTCTCCTACCTTTCCTGATTTCCCATTACTGCCTGCTTTGCCGCCTTATCATCCACACCGCCGCCAGACTCACCACGATATAGCCGATGATCGCCACCACGGAGGATTCTATACCAAACTCACCGCCCGTCAGCAAAAAGGCACGCGTCTCCAGCACATAGCTGCTGACGGAATACTCATTGATCTCCGTGCCGATGGTCAGACCGCCGCCTATGATAATCATGTTCCATACCCCGTGCACAATGGCGCTGTTCCAGACGGAACGCCCCTCCAGCGCAATGAAAGAAAACATCACGCCCACCATAGTTCCCGCCACCATCACCTGTATGCAGCTCGCCAGACTGAAATTCATCCCGATGATATGGAGCGACGCGAAAAGCGCGGAAGGCGCAAGGATTCCTACCGTCCTGCCCCACTTTTTGATCACCGCATTCATCAGAAGCCCGCGGAACAACAGCTCTTCCGTCACGCCTGCTCCCAGTCCCGCGAGAAAAATGCCTCTGGTCACAAACGCAAGCTTCGTCCCGGCATCCAGCGGATTGCTCTCATAGCTTCCGGGAAGAAGCAGATATACCGCACTGACAAACACCGGCAGAAGCACCGCCGCCACCGCCCATTTTATCTGGATACGGCACTTTGGAATGCAGAAATCCGACATTTCCTCTTCCAGATACTTTGTACAGTAAAGCCGCACCAATATATAAGCCAGAACCGCGTAGGAGACCCCGCCCACGATGTGATACAGCCACGCTGGAATCCCCGCCATGGAAAAAAGCATCATCACCAGCTGCTGCACCACCGATGCAAAAAGCAGAAACCCCACACTGGCTATAATGGTCAAAATCATTTTCCCTGTTTTCATTTCGTCCTCCTCCTTTTACAAGTATAACGAAATACCAGCCCGGGAATCTTCAAGCGCTCCCGGCTCTTTTCCTCAGGATATCCGTCCGAACTGCGCCAGCCACTTCGCCACCCCGTCCTCGTCGTTGGAGGCAATCTCGCCTGTGGCATGTGTCTTTAACTCCGGCACCGCATTTGCCACGGCATAACACTCGTCAGAAATTTCAAACATGGGAATATCGTTGATGGCGTCCCCGAAAGACACCACCCTGTCACAGTGCCATATTTCTTTTAACCTCTTGATCGCCTCCGCCTTGGAAGCTTTTTTCGGCATGATTTCCAGAAAATATTCCGGGCGGTAAAGTTCCTGCTGCAAGGTACAGCGAAACCGCCCGTCCCCCGCAAAGATTTCATACATCGGAGCCAGTTCCTCCCGGTCCGCAATGCAGGTGAAATAAAAAATGTCTCCCTGATACAGGCAGGTCTCATCCGAAAGCGGCCGGAATCTCCTGTCCCCTTTCCTCATATCCAGATACCGCTGAATGCCCTCGTTCTCCCTGCCCGCCACATAGGAAACCCGCTCCACGCCGTCCACATAGGCGTAGACAAGGGGATTCGCGCCATTCTCCCGCAGGACGCCGCTCAAATACCCTGCCTCCTCCTCTGTAAAAGAAAGCGAGAAAATCACTTCCCCCGTTGCCGGATGGATAATGAGCGCGCCGTTGTAGGCAATGACCGGGATGGTCGTCGATAACCCTTTTGCCACCACTGAGGCGGACACGAGAGAACGGGCTGTAGCATAAGTAAACTGCATGCCCTTTGCCACCAGCCCGTTGATTGTCTCTATACTATATTGACTTATGCGGTCATTACTGTTCAACAGCGTACCGTCCAAATCTGTAACGTAAAGCGTCTGCATACTCCCTCCCATAATTAAATAGCGCGGAGAATGCCATTTTTCAAGCATTCTCCTGTGTGAGAAAAGTCTGCGCAGCAAGATTTTCTCACACGCTTACAGATTCAGCTTTGCAAGCAGATCGCCCAGACTGGTGGAAACCGACTCCCCAGAAGTATACTCCTGCGGCGCTCTGTCCTCCTCCACGTCCTCCATGACCTCTTCCAACGCTTTCATGCTGAGACTGACCTTATTGTCATTGGTGTTTAAAATCTTTACCTTGACTTTCTGCCCTTCCTTCAAAACCTCACTGGGCTTTTTGATTCTTCTCTGGCTGATCTGGGAGATGTGCACGAGACCGCTGATCCCGTTCCCCAGATTGACAAACGCGCCGTAAGGCATTAGACTTTCCACCACGCCCTCCACAACGGCGCCGGGCGCCATCATGGAAATACGATGTCTGCGCTCTTCCGCTTCTTTCTCGCGTGCGACAGCCTTGCCGGAAAGTACCACCTTCTGCTTTTCCTGATCCACGGTGATCACTTTGACCTCGATCTCCTTGCCGACCCACGGCTCCACATCCTCCACATAATCTGTGGAAAGCTGGGATGCGGGAATAAAAGCCCTCATGCCTTCCAGAAAAGCAACCACACCGCTCTTCACGCTCTCTTTGATGCGGACCTTCACAACGGTTTCCTGCTCCATCATATTCTGCAGCTTACCCCATGCGAGGACGTCGTTCGCCTCTTTCTTGGAAAGCTCGATATTGCCCTCCCCGTCATCCATCTTAATTACGGTCGCCTCGATCTCATCCCCCACGGCAATTTTGCCCGCCGCAAGGAAATCCGGGTCGTTGCTCAGGTTTTCCGCCTTGATAATGCCCTGCGCATAATATTTCAGGTCGAGGATAACCTCCTCCTCGTTCACGTCAATCACCGTGCCTTTGATGATATCGCCCTCGCTGATCTTTCTAAAAGAAGCCTCCAGCTCCCGCTCATAGTCCTTCATGGTCTCCGTGGTCCCGATTTCCGCTTCTCCCGCGTTCTGCGCTGTAAGGTTCTCTTTTCCTTCCGTTTCCATTCTTCTATCCTCCTGTCCCACTCTTGTAAATTCTCAAAATCTATGCGGAGAATGCCGCTCCCCAGCCGTTTCCTTCGTCACCTTGCAAAATCCCAGCGCCGCACCCAGAAACAGGGCGCCGCTGCCGAGACGATAAAACACAATCAGCCGCAAAAACAGATTCTGGAGCTGTCCCGGCATCAGATGCGGAACCGCCGAGGAGTCAAAACTGCCCTGCGTCTTCAACATTCGTTCCGACAGCCACCAGATATACGTCAGGTCCGCCGCCATCCACAACGCCCACACGGCAAGCACTGTCAAAATAACAGCCGCTATGCAAAAAACAATACGCGCTGCCCTTACGGTCCGTTCCGTTCTGCCTTCCCACAGACGAATCCCGGCAAACGCTTTTGCCGCCTCCGCAATGCCCCATCCAAGAAGCGCCAGCGCGAGAGGGCGAAACACATACCGCAGCAGGTAAAAGGGCACTATCTCAAACGATTCCCACCCATACTGCCTTGCAAGCGGAGTAAGCATCTCGATCACCGTAAGCAGCACACATGCCACCCCAAGCGCTATCACCGACCTGCTCTTCTGCCTTCTCCTGTTCTCCTTCTTTTTCGGACCATAAATCAGGTCGTTTACTTCCACTTCCAGCACGTTTGCAATTTCCACCAGAAGGGCAATATTCGGTTCGCTCTTTCCGTTTTCATAATTGCTGATGGTCTGCCTGGTACAGTGCAGACGCTCCGCCAGATCATCCTGCGTCAGATTTCGTTCTTTTCTGATCTTTTTTATATTCTTTCCCACTTCTGCCATGTCAGCTTCCTCCGGTCAGACTCTCTTTCCCCTGTCTTTCCCTAACCATAGCAGTTTTAACACGAAAAGTCACGCAAAGAATCTTTGCACACGGGTCTTTAGCCCTGCCCGTTACTTCTTCGCAAGAATCCCGTCGATATATTTCTTGATATCTTCCTCCGGCATGGACTTCAGCAAATATCCCTTGGGTTTCAAGGACATTACCTTTTTCACGCTCTCCGCGTCCCCCCTGCCTGTCAGGAATACAACGGGAATATCCGCGATCTCCTCGTCGGAGCGGATCATCTCAAGCGTCTGTCTGCCGTCACACACCGGCATCTCATAATCCAGAAGAATCAGATCCGGCCTGTTGACCGTAATCTTCTTGATCGCCGCAATACTGGAGTTGCTCTCCAGCATCTCGTAGTCGTTCCCAAGGAGACGGATCATATTGCTCCGCATAAAATCGGAATCGTCCACAATCAGGATCTGTTTCTTCCGCATCTCGCCGTCCAGATATTTTCTGATCTGTCCCATGGCATTCTGCGCATTGATCGGCGACACAATCTTCCCCTGCATGGAATCGTTGGTGGTCACGCTGAACGCAAAATACCCGGCGCCCGTGTCAAACAGGAGGCTACATGCAGGATGTACCCGGTCAAAGGAATTGACAAGCTGCTCCTGCGTGAGCAGGGATTCCCCTTCCAACTCAAACATCTGCAGATCGGGGAAGCACTCCCTGATCTTCTCCAAAAGCTGTCTGGAAAGATAACGGGTGATATTGATGACCATGTCGTCCACTTTCAGGTACTGTGTGCTCATCAGATCGCTGATCACCTTGAGAAGCAGCGTTTCCTCATAGGACATCACAATCTCCCATTTTTCCTTCTTCTTTCCCTTGTATACAAAGCGGCAGCAGATCACCTTTCCGATGTCTTCCCCGCCATACTGTCTGCTGATGGCTTTCGCCTTCAACTGGAATACGTCTGAAATAAGCTGGGAAATCGTCTGCTCCAGCGCGTCGATCTCCTCATCGTGCGGAAGTTTATTCCACTTGCTCATCTTCTTCCCCGCGATTGCCAGATCTTCCGTCTGCGTGTGAGCTACCAGCCACCCGATACTTACGCCCAGAAAATGGCGCATGGATTCCTCCGAATAATTTGTCTCCACCAGCTCCTCCTCCAGAGAAACAAGCGTATTATTCTGAAAATCGTCGTGCAGGCGTTTATGTATCTCCAGATCCGCGTATTCGATGGACCGCATATAAGCTTCTTCATGCTCAAAATGCTCGATCGTATGATTCTTTAAGAACTTAATGCCCTCTTTGCACACCCACTCTCTTTTGTCTTCATTCTCACTGAGTGTCAGCAGTTTATTGATGGTAGCGAAGAGCTGCTTATGCTCCTTATCAATAAAATCTACGCCCAGCTCAAATCTCTTGTTCCACGCAATAGTCTTCACGTCATCCTCCTCCGCCCAGGCGTTTACGACGCCTTTGCCAAACAGTTTATTTTCTTGCCAGCCCGCAAGAATAGCGTTTCAACCATATCGTATATTGTACACCAACTCAAGCTTCTGTGCAAATAGTAATCTGTCCTATTTTACACCCAAATTTACACCTGCCCGACCGCCTCCACTTTTCATAGGCACCCATGTCTATGCCGCACTACAGAGCACAAAAACCTTACCCTCCTCATTCACGATTCCCAAGTTTCGTACATTACTCTCTACGCCAACGCCTTACGCATAATGAAGCAGGGATTTTCCTCGTCCCACATTTCCGTTAAAGTAATAATCGGCTCAATTCTCCCCCATCTTCACCAGCTTCGCCGCCTGATCCGCCGCGATACACGCGTCCAGTATCTCCTGAATATCCCCGTTCATCACCTTGTCAAGCTTGTAGATGGTCAGATTGATGCGGTGGTCGGTGACGCGCCCCTGCGGGAAATTGTAGGTTCTGATCTTCTCGGAGCGGTCGCCCGTGCCGATCTGGCTTCTGCGAAGCTCCGCCTCCGCGTCGTGCCGCTGCTGCTGCTCGATATCGTAAAGCTTAGCTTTCAGCAGCGCAAACGCCTTCGCCTTGTTCTGGATCTGGGACTTCTCGGTCTGGCTGTATACCACGATTCCCGTGGGATAATGGGTCAGACGCACCGCGGAATCCGTGGTGTTGACGCACTGTCCGCCGTTGCCGGACGCCCTCATCACGTCGATTCTGATATCCTTGTCTTCGATCACAATGTCGATATCGTCGTCCACCTCAGGCATCACCGCCACGCTGATGGTGGACGTGTGGATACGCCCGCCGGACTCCGTCTCCGGCACGCGCTGTACCCGGTGCACGCCGCTCTCGTACTTCAAAACGGAGTACGCACCCTGCCCCGACACCATAAAGGTCACGCTCTTCATACCGCCGATGCCAATTTCCTCCACTTCCATGGTCTCCACCTTCCAGCGGCGTCCCTCCGCATAGTGCACGTACATGCGGTAAATTTCCGCTGCAAAGAGAGCCGCCTCGTCGCCGCCCGCCCCCGCGCGGATCTCCACGATCACGTTTTTATCGTCGTTGGGGTCCTTGGGCAGAAGAAGGATTTTCAACTCGCGCTCCAGCTCCTCCACACGCTTCTTCGCCTCGGCAAGCTCCTCCTTCAGCATCTCCCGCATATCGTCGTCGGACTCCTCGTCAAGCATTGCCAGACTATCCTCGATATCCTGATTGCACTTTTTATACTCTTTATAGGCATTGACCACAGGAGTCAGTTCGCTCTGCTCCTTCATCAGCGCCCGGAACCGCTCCTGATTATCCGCCACGGTCGGCTCACTCAGCTCATTCATAATCTCCTCAAATTTCCTAAGTAGATCTTCCAATTTGTCAAACATAACTACCTCCGGCTGCCACGCAGTCACTCTCACATTCTATGATACAAGTTGCCACCTGAAAAGTTCACGTCACACCGTCATCCGAAAACTTCCCATTTCCTATCTTTGCCATCATCTTCTTTCACGCTGTCTGTTCCGCTACCCGAACCAGCTCCCGTACACCACCCGGTCAAGTCCGGCGAAATCCTTCGCCACCGCAATCTCCCGGAAACCCGCCGTCTCCATAATCATGCACACATCCGCCGCCTGTTCGCAGCCGATCTCGAAAAACAACATGCCGCCGCCGTTTAAATAGTCCACAGCGTCCACGGCTATCTTTCTGTAAAAGGCAAGACCGTCCGTCCCGCCGTCCAGCGCCATCAAAGGCTCATGCTCCCGCACCTCCGGCATCAGCGTATCAATAACATCCGTTTTTATATACGGCGGGTTCGACACAATCACGTCAAAGCGTTCCGCATTTCCCGGCTCCGTCCCGTTCCCGCCATGCGCCACGTTCCCATCTCCCGATGCTTCTGCGCCGTCCGACGCCTTCGCCACTTCCATGCTATCCGTTGCCTTCCCACACTTCAGCGCCGCAAACAAATCCCCCTCCAGAAACCGTGCCTTCATATCCGGGCGCTGCGCGCGCAGTCTCTCATAATTTTCCTCCGCCACCGCAAGCGCCTGCCCCGACAGATCCACGCCGACGCCCTCGCAGTCATTGGAATAGTGCAGGAGACTGAGCAGAATACACCCCGATCCGGTACACATGTCCAGAATCCGCATCCCGTCATGGAGATGTTTCATCACTTCCTCCACCAGCACTTCCGTGTCCTGCCGCGGCACGAGCACATCTTTGTTGACTAAAAAAGTCACCCCCATAAAATCCTGCCCGCCCGTCAGATGCTGCAGCGGTACATGCGCCGCCCGCTGCTCGATTAAGCTGCTGTATCTGCCATATTCTTCCTCCGAAACCTTCCGGTCCCCGTGCGCGAGCAGCGTATTCCGGTCCGTTCCGCACACAAACTCCAGAAGAAGCCTCGCGTCAAGCGATGCCTCCTCTATTCCCGCCTCCGCAAGCTGCGCTGCGCCTTCCCTATACACTTCACCATACGTCAGGTTCCCGTTCATTGCCTATGACTCCATCCAGCTCTCGTCCACCTCATACCCAAATGTCTCTCTGATATACCCCTTCCAGTCAAAGACCGCCTCCACCGCGGCGATCGCCACTTCCACCATACTCTCGTCCGGCTCCCTCGTGGTCAGCCTCTGCAGCCACATGCCGGGCGCGGAGATGATCCGTACAAGGATATTGTTGCTCTTTCCGGCAAGCCGTATGATCTCATAGGAAATCCCCGCAATCACGGGAATCAACGCCACCCGGATCAAAACGCGGTAGACCGGGTTTTCCACCCGGATAAAGAAAAACAGAATCACGCTGACAAACATGACAAACAGCAGAAAACTGGTACCGCAGCGCCTGTGCTGCTTGGAACATCGCATCACTTCCTTCACGGTAAGAGGCGCCCCCTTCTCGATACAGTTGATACATTTATGCTCCGCACCGTGGTACATATAAACCCGCCTGATATCTTTCATCAGGGAAATTGCCAGCACATACGCCACGAAAATCACAATCCTGAGCGCGCCCTCTAAAACCGCCATAAAGGAAGCGCTTCTGATATATTCCTCAAACAGCGAAGTGACAAAGTAAGGCAGTATCATAAAAATGCCGATCGCCAGCGCCAGCGAAAACAGCATCACGATCCCGTTAAAGACCTTTTCCGCCTTATCCTTGAAAATCCTGTTAAAAGCCTTGTCCGCCGCCGTCTCCTTCGCCTCTTCATCCTCGTAGAAAGACGCGGAAAAATTCAGACAGCGCATCCCGAGAACGAGCGAGTCGATGAACTGGAACACGCCCCTGATAAAGGGAATGTCCAGAAGCTTACTGCCGTGAATCACACTGTGGTAGTGCTCCACTTCCACCTCGATCCCGCCGTCGGGCTTTCTCACCGCCACGGCATACTGATCCTTGTTTTTCATCATAATACCTTCCAGAACCGCCTGTCCGCCGATCCCGGAATATTTTAATTTTCTTTTTGCCATATCCGTTTCCCTAATAGATAGAAAAGGTTGAGATAGCCTCAACCTTTTTCGTATCCTGCATTTATTTGTTTTCCACACCGTACTTCCGATTGAATTTATCAATACGGCCGCGAGCCTGTGCCGTCTTCTGCTGTCCTGTGTAGAACGAATGGCACTTGGAGCAAACCTCCACATGGATCTCGGGCTTGGTGGAACCTGTCACAAAGGTGTTGCCGCAGTTACATGTTACCGTTGCCTGATAATACTGGGGATGGATTCCTTCTCTCATCGCTATATCATACTCCTTTCTCAGCCTGCGTATTTACGCCCTGCGCGTAAACCTGCCGTTGAAAGCATGTTTCTTTCAACCTTACTTTAAGTTCCGCTGCAAACCGACTGCCTCGTCACATTTTAACCTTTGGCTCGCGGTCACAGCTTTTATATTCTAGCATAGGATTTTCGGGTATGCAAGCCCTTTTTCGTTTTATTTTCCTATTATTTATATGAACTTCATCTTTTTGACCATGTTCACAAATTCCTGATTATTTCTGGTCTTTGCAAACATATCGACCACGCGCTCCACAGCCTCGTCCGCCTTCATACCGTTGAACGCCTTGCGGATGACGTTGATCGCCTCCAGCTCGTCGGGATTTAAGAGCAGATCCTCTCTTCTGGTGCTGGACTTGGGAATGTCGATAGCCGGGAACACCCTCTTTTCGGAGAGTTTTCTGTCAAGCACCATCTCCATGTTGCCCGTGCCTTTAAATTCCTCATAGATCACATCGTCCATCTTGCTGCCTGTCTCCACCAGAGCCGTCGCCAGAATCGTCAGGCTGCCGCCTTCGCGCATATTACGCGCCGCGCCGAAGAACCGCTTGGGCATATGTAATGCCGCCGGGTCAAGGCCGCCGGACAGGGTTCGTCCGCTGGGCGGAACGACCAGATTGTAAGCTCTCGTCAGACGGGTAATGCTGTCCAGAAGGATCACCACGTCCTTCTTGTGCTCCACCAGACGCTTCGCGCGCTCGATCACCATCTCGGACACTCTCTTGTGGTGCTCGGGCAGCTCGTCAAAGGTGGAGTAAATCACTTCCACATTGGGACCCTCGATCGCCTCCTTGATATCCGTCACTTCCTCGGGACGCTCGTCGATCAGCAGGATGATCAGATGCGAATCGGGCGCGGTTCTGGTGATGGACTTCGCCACTTCCTTCAGTAAGGTTGTCTTACCTGCCTTCGGCGGGGACACAATCATACCTCTCTGCCCTTTGCCCACCGGGCTCATCAGATCCATGATCCGCATTGCCACCGTGCAGCCCGGCGTCTCCAGCTTCAGACGCTCATCCGGGAAAATCGGCGTCATATTCTCAAAATTCACCCGGCGCATCGCCACTTCCGGCGGATACCCGTTGATGGACTTCACATACAAAAGCGCGCTGAACTTCTCGTTCTGCGTCTTAATCCTCGTATTTCCTTCCAGTATATCTCCCGTTTTCAAGCCGAAACGGCGGATCTGGCTGGGCGCCACATAGACGTCGTGCTCGCCGGGCAGATAGTTCTCACAGCGGATAAAGCCGAAACCGTCGCTCATAACCTCCAGAATGCCGCTTGCGGTAATCCCGCTGTCAAGCTCCGCCGGAAATTTCTCCTCCTCCGCAGACTCCGCCTTTTTCGCGGGCGCGCCCGGTGTCACCACAGATTTGACAGCCACTTCTTTCCCTGCCGCCTTGTCCTTCTCGTCCTCCTTGAGCATCGCCTCCACAAGTTCCGCCTTCTTCATGGTAGAAGTGCCCTTGATCCCTCTCGATTTCGCGATCGCCTTCAAGTCCGTAAGCGCCAGTGATTCATACTTTTCTCTCATAAATTCCTCCCACGTTATGTTATATTGTCATTGCGCAAGCCAATTACTTACCACTTAACATCTACAGCATGTCTGTCACATCTATATCAATACAGCTCTTTCGTCCGGGGATTTCGTGCCTGATACGACTCAGAAAATGATTTTATGTCTGTATTTGCTTATTATACACCATCCTTTCCAAAATAGAAAGACTTTTTTCTGAAATATAAACAATTGCAAAAAGCAGAGAAAAAAGACGGATGGATATTGCAGAGAAATACCAAATATTATATCATAATAGTCGCAAAGTAAAAACAGGCGACTGCAAAGCAGGCACAGGAAGGTAAGGTAATTTTATGACGATCAACGAAAAAGCGCTTGCATTACATGAAAAATGGCAGGGTAAACTGGAAACGGTCTCCAAGACCCCCGTCAAGACCCGCGAGAATCTCTCCCTCGCCTATACGCCCGGCGTGGCGGAGCCGTGCAAAGTCATCGCGGAAAATAAGGAAGCTGCTTACACCTATACATGGAAATCCAACACCGTTGCCGTGGTATCCGACGGCAGCGCGGTTCTGGGACTCGGCAATATCGGTCCCCACGCGGCTATGCCCGTGATGGAGGGCAAGGCGGTTCTGTTCAAGGAATTTGGCGGCGTCAACGCCGTGCCGATCTGTCTGGACACGCAGGACACCGAGGAGATCATCAAGGCTGTGACCTATCTTGCGCCGGGCTTTGGCGGCATCAATCTGGAGGACATCAGCGCACCCCGCTGCTTTGAGATCGAGGAGCGGCTGAAAGAGATACTGGACATTCCCGTTTTCCACGACGACCAGCACGGCACGGCAATCGTGGTGCTTGCCGGCATCATCAACGGCTTAAAAGTTGTGGGAAAGCAGAAGGAGGACTGCAAGGTTGTCGTAAACGGCGCGGGCAGCGCGGGCGTGGCGATCACCAAACTTCTTTTGACTTACGGTTTCCCCCATGTCATCATGTGCGATAAAGTCGGCATCATCGGCAAGGATACCGAGGGGCTGAACTGGATGCAGCAGAAAATGACGGAAGTAACCAACCCCGAAAATGTAAGCGGCACGCTGGCGGACGCCTTGAAGGGCGCGGATATCTTTGTCGGCGTCTCCGCCCCTAATATCGTAACACCCGATATGGTATCCTCCATGAACCGGGATTCCATTCTCTTCGCCATGGCAAACCCCGTGCCGGAAATCATGCCGGACGTGGCAAAAGCCGCAGGCGCGCGTGTTGTGGGAACGGGACGCTCCGACTTCCCCAATCAGGTCAACAACGTGGTCGCTTTCCCCGGTATCTTCAAGGGCGCACTGGAAGGCCGCGCCGTACAGATCACGGAGGAGATGAAACTTGCCGCCGCGCAGGCGATCGCCGCCCTCGTCCCGGAAGAGCAGCTGAACGAGGACAACATCATGCCCGAAGCCTTCGATCCGAAGGTGGCGCAGGTTGTCGCAGAAGCGGTAAAGTCGCATATTAAGAGATAAATAACATTACGCACGTTATTTATGAGGTGACATTATGGCACAGGACCCTTTAACACTCTATAAACTGATCACGCTCTACATGCTTGACCGGGTCTCCTTTCCGCTCACGAAAGCGCAGATCGGCGATTTTATTCTCGGGCATGACTACACGAACTTCCTGACTCTGCAGCAGGTGATCGCGGAGCTGATCGACGCGGAACTGATCCGTGCAAAATCCCTGCGCAACCGGACTTATCTGGAGATTACGGAGGATGGGCAAAGCACGCTCTCCTATTTCGGCAACCGCATAAACGACTCCATCAAGGAGGATATCACCGCCTTCTTTGCCGACCATGAGATGGACATGCGGAGCGAATCCGCCATCCGCGCGGACTACTATAAATCCACGTCCGGCGAATTTGAAGCGCATCTTCTCGTAAAAGAAAAGGACGTGACAGTGGTGGATATCACCCTGTCCGTCCCCGATGAAGATACCGCCGCCGCGATCTGCGCCAACTGGCAGAAGAAAAACCAGACCATCTACCAGTATCTGATCTCCCAGCTCTTCTGATCCTCCTGTTTTAGTGTTTTCTGATCACTTCATTCCAGTTTGAAATGCCGATCACCCGCAGGGCAAAGTCCGTGTACTTTGCCGATTCCGGGGTATCCACATACTTAAACGCCTCATAGATGGATTTCCTGCCGCCGCCCAGCGTGCAGAGCCCCAGATCCAGTCCCTGCGCCACCTCCGTGGGGGCATCCGTCTCCCTTGAAAAGAGCATACTGTCCACGTACTGGTTCGCCTCGATCACTTTATAGGCGTAGACAAAAGATGCCGACTGCAGTTCCTGTCCCTGTGAGGACGTATAGCCCATCTCGCTCAGAATCAGATGCCTCACCTCGCCGTCACTCGTGCGCATCTCCGGCTTTTGCAGATAATCCGTCAGCACATGCAGATTCTTGATCGTGATGACAGGCGTATTCTCGTTCTCCTGCACATACTTTCCATTGCTCTGCCAAGCCTTCGGGCTTGTCAGCGGATAGTTATACGGGTGCTGCGCCAGTCCCCAGTCGATATTTCCCTCCGCCTTCAGATTCCGGTTGAACTCGTCCAGAATCTCCTTGGAGCCGTACCCGTTCTTGGAGTAAAGACTCTTGCCCCATTGCTGGTCCAGGGAAATGTATACGCGCGCGTTGCCGTTGATGCTTAAAAAGGCATTGTAGAAAACACGGAACGCCCTCGCGTACTCGTCCACATAGTCCGGCGTGCTCATATGTTCGATATGGTTCCACTCGCTTCTGGCGTTGATCTCGTTGCCGATCACCCAGTTCATCACCCTGCCGTGCCCGGTGCCGGAATAGCGGCTTGCCAGAAAGGAGGCAATGGCGGCGATCGTCTCCGTCCCGCTCTCGTCCGCGGCGTTGAATGCGTAGTAGGGCGCATGTCCGCCGGAGCGCGCCTTCGGGTGAATCAGCTCCGGGTGCGCGGAAATGTCATTTAAGACAATCGCCGTCGTGGTGATCCCCCGGTTGGTGAGGTTTGTGAAAATATAGTCGTACTCCGCAATGATCTGCCCGTTAAAGGCATAGTTCTTTCCATTATAAGTATAGTAAACCGTTGGATAAAAGTCGTTGCTCGTCTGCCCCAGAATCCGGCTTAAAGGGATATTGTAGGCGGCATGCCGCACGCCCAGATCGTCAAGCTCCGAACTTTGCAGCTTCTCCGGGTCCACAAGCAGCCCCTTCTTGGATGAGGTGGCGATAAAAGACGGATTATATTTGGCTATCGCCTCCGGATTCGTGATATAATGCGGCTTTGTGATCGCCATATAGCCGCCGTTTTTCTTTACTGCCACCACAAATTTGGAAAAAAGCCGGGAGCTTGTGGTGTTATAGTTCAAATTGACCGAAAAGGTCAACTCAACATCCTTCTGATCCTCTATAATATACTCGCTGCCTGTCAGTGCCGACTGGTACGCCTTTTCCTCGAAAAGATAGTAATACCCGTCGTCGCTGATCGCCAGATCCTTCGCTTTCATGGTGATATCGATCTTCCCCGTCTCCGTGTTGATCAGGCAGCTTTCAATGCGGGCAAAGTCAGCCGCGTTTTCCTCGGTAATCTCCACTTCCTTCGGGCGGTTTTTTATGCCCTCGATCATATAGCGGGCGGCGTCCACCAAGGCGCGCGTGGTATCCTTGCCGGCATTCTGTCTGACGCTGTCCTTCCTGTGCTGGGTCTTGCTGTACTCGGCTAACTTCATAGCCTCCATATGTACCATTGCCTCTACAGCCGCGCTTTCTGCCGCAAGCATGTCCATATGCTGCCGCGTATAATACCCGCCGGCGGCACTTCCCGCCGCGAGCACGACAAAGCAGACCGCCACAATGAGCCACCGTTTTTTACTGTTTCCGGCGCCCCCGCTCTGTGCCCGCTCCGCTTTCTGCTTTTCTTTCTTTTCTTTTATTTTCCGCTTATTTTCCGCCACCTTCGCCTTGTCGATGGTGCGCCTTCTTTTCTTTTTCCCGCTTTTTGTCTGCTCTTTCGCCGCCTCATTTACGGGAGCGTTCTCTTCATCCGCTCTGTCGGTCGTTCCCATGTATTCCCTTTTTCCTTTTACCATGAATGTATCTGATTTGTCCGCCTCACCGCACCCGTTATGTATCCATTCCATACTGAAATTCGGAGCCGGACAAGTGCTTTACTGTATTATACTACACGATTATGGGGAAAAAGTCCAATACCTTTCTGTCCGACCCGCACCTTTCAGTCAAACATGATCTCATCCACCGTCACAAACTCATACCCCTGCTTTTGCAGAATGTCCACAATAGAAAGGGCTGCCGTCACGCTGGACTCGTACTCGTCATGCATTAAAATGACAGCATTTTCCTCCGCCTTTTTCGTAACCCTGCTGACGATTCCCTTCACGTCGCTGCTGCACCAGTCCATCGGGTCGATCGTCCAGAGCACGGGAATCATCGTAAGTTCCGTCTCAAAACTTTTGTCCCAGCTCCCGTAAGGCGGCCGCACATACTGCGGCTCTTCCCCCGTTATGTCCAGAAGCACCTCGTTCGTCCTGACCAGTTCCGCCTTAAAAATTTCCCTGTTATTATTTCCAAGCTGTATGTGGCTGTAAGTATGGTTGCCCACCAGATGCCCTTCCTCATACATCCGCAGGACCAGTTCCGGATAAGCCTCCGCCTGCTTTCCCATGACAAAAAAGGTCGCCTTGACGCCCCGCTCTTTCAACCCGTCCAAGAGCTGCTCCGTATAGTACGGATGTGGTCCGTCATCAAATGTAATCGCTATTTTGGGCGTATCCATATCTTCCTCCTCATTTATAACACCCGTTATGCACAAGACGGCGTCCATCGGACCACCGTCTCCCGCCCACATACCCAGACTGCCTGCAATCACGATAACCGCAAGCGCAATCACAACCACAACGTTTTTTCTCACCTTTATCAAGAGACAACACCTGCAAACCGCTTTTCTCTACCATATATATGCCGCAGGTTTTCGTCAGATTCAATTTCCCGTCAGCGTAGAGAATGCCGGAAGCCGGATCTGGAAAGCTTTGGTGTACCCTTCCCCGAAACTCTGGATCAAAAGCAGCTTTCCGCCGTGCATCTCCACGATTTTTCTGGAAATGCCAAGCCCCAGACCGCTGCCCCCTTTTGAAGAGCGCGCCTTGTCTCCTCTCGCAAACGGCTCAAAAATGTGCGCCGCAAACTCCGGATCAATCGGTTCCCCTTCATCCGCCACCGTCAGTTCGTAATCCTGCAGGCGCACAAGCACCCTGCCCCCCTCTTTTCCGTAGCGAAGCGCATTGGTGAGCAGGTTGGTCACCGCCCGCCCAAGCTGCAGCCTGTCCATCTCAAAGGGCACTCTCTCCTCCGGGATCTCAAGCACAAGTTCCATTTCCCTGCCCTCAAAGTCCGCATAGAGAAGCGCTGCCATCTCCCTTGTAAGTTCCGCCAGATCACCCAGCTCCCTGTGCAGGGTAAAGCCCTCGCTCTCCAGTTTCACATACTCGAAAAGCAGCGTAACCAGCTCGTCCATCCGCATGGCTTTCGCATAGATCACATCCAGATAGGACTGCCTGTCCTTCTCATCCACAACACCCTCGGAAAGTGCCTTGCTGTACCCGCAGATCGTGGTGATCGGCGTTTTGATATCGTGGGCGATATCCGACAGCATCAGATTCCGCCTCTGGTCTCTGGCAAGTTTCTGCGCCTCCTCCTGCGCAAGCAATTCCTTAAACTGCCCGCTCACGATCCGGGAATAACAGAAAGCGCCCACCAGATAGGGAAGTATCCTGATAAGCAACAGCCCGATAATTCCTCCGATGATGATAACGCGCAGCGCCACCCCCCACCAGCCACTGTAGAGCGGTGAAGTAACGCGAATGCTTATGGTACTGCCCATTGTCTGTTCAATCTGTGCCTGCACCCACTCTCTGACTCCCGACGGCAGAAGTCCCGACGCAGAATAAAATAACATCTGTAACAGCCATGCCACCATGTTGCTGTCCCCCGTTATTTCAATCTGCTGGCTTTCCAAAAACGCGGATACCGCCGGAACAATAGCCACTTTGTAGAGAAAGTTGACCGCTTCCACACTCCAGTAAATACAGAAGAGGATCAAAAGAAAGCTCTGTACCAGAAACCATTTTACACTCTTTTTCATCTCAGGCTGTCCTCACTCTTTTTCCAGACGGTACCCCAGACCTCTGATCGTGTGGATGTAATCTCTGCCGTCCTTCTCCAGCTTGGCACGCAGCTTGGAAATGCACACCATCACATTGTTGTCAGAAACCATGTACGTTTCCTCCCAGCCCGCCTCAAAAATCTGCTGCTTGGTAAACACCCTGCCCGGATTTTCCATAAACAGCTTCATAATCCGAAATTCCACGGAAGTCAGCTCGATCCGCTCCCCGTCCCGGTACAGCAGACAGGAGTCCAGCTCCAGCCGCAGATTTCCCACCTGCAGCGCCGCGTCCTGTCCGTTCCTGCTATCCCCGGCGCCCAACGCGTAAAACCGCCGCAGATTGGACTTCACCCGCGCCACCGCCTCCAGCGGGACGAAAGGTTTCGTGATATAATCGTCCGCGCCCAGATCCAGTCCCAGAATTTTATCGGAGTCGCTGCTCTTTGCCGAAAGCATGATCACGGGCAGATTGTTTTCCTCCCGGACATTCCGTAACACCCGATATCCATCCATGCCCGGCATCATAATATCCAGAAGCGCCAGATCGATCTGCTCCTCTTTTATAAGTCTGACCGCCTCTGTGCCGTCCGCCGCCTCCACGATCTCATACCCTTCTTTTTCCAGATACAGACGGAGTACCTCCCGTATCTCCGCCTCGTCATCCGCCACCAAAATTCTGTAAGCCATTTTATCCCTCATTTAAATTTTTTCGCACTAACCACCCACACTCACGCTACCATTGCTGCCCGTTGCCATCTCCATTTGTTCCATACTGCCCATTCATTTCATACTGCCCATTCATTTCATACTGCCCATTCATTCCATACTGCCCATTCATTCCATACTGCCCGTATAACGGTATTTCCACATGATTCATAACACGTGTATTCCTAAGCTGACAGTACAGCGCGGCAAAGGTCAGGTTGCGATACGGCTGTACATAAAGCACCTCCGCAATACCCAGCGTGAGCGTGCCCAGTATGTGCCACAAAATAAACGACAGCCCAAGGACAAAGGTTTTCCACTTGTTTCCTTCCATCATGTCGCGGCTCATCTGCATTGCCGCCTTATACTCCATGTCCGGGTTCTCCGTCAGGATGTAGGGGACCATATAGTATTCATACATTTTTATAACACCCGGTATGATAAACAGCAGCGTCCACAAAAAGATACTCAGATCCATGTGGAACATTACCTTGACAATATTTTTGTAGGAATGGTCGAAACCATAGGTGATCTCTTTTACCTGCGCCACATCCTCCACACTCTTTACCATAAAACGCTTGCCGCCCACGCTGAACGGATTGATCAGGAAAATGTCCAGAGCCAGAATAACCGCAAGGACGATCGCAAAGATAATAAGGAAAACAATGATCGCCACAAATCCGACAATCATACCTTCAAAAAAGCTGATCTCTACTTCCTTGCTTGCAAACTCTCCGTCATCGATCATCTCTACCGTCACCTTATCCGAATCGGCACGCTTCTTAACTGCGATGACACTCCTCTTTCCGGTCGGCAGAGAGCCGCTTTCATAGGATCCCTCTGTAATCGTCTCCGCGCTGCCGTTACGGACGGTTTTATGAAAACTTAACCCGCCCGTCTCACAGCCAAGCAGCATCAGAATCATGGATACCAGCACGATCTTCCAGTAATTCCTGTGCAGGGCTGCTTTCGCAACTTCCTTTAACTTACCTCTCGTCCACATGTTTTGTTTCCTCCTTCTATCTGGTGTCCCCGGAACCGGGGGTGTCATCCTGTTTACGATATCAGCATAACACGCTTTCCTTAAAAGAAAAGAGGTGCAGTCTTAACCAAACCTTAAACCGCTCCTCCCTAATTCTCCCCCAGATTCATATATTTCAGATAAAGCCCCTCAAACCGCTCCGTCTCCGCCAGATTTCTGCTTTCCGCCAGACAAGTTCTCTCTTCCAATGCGGCTGCATCCAGCCGTTTTTCGCAAAGATCCCGCCCCAGCTCATACGCTCCCGCAAGCGACGTATTCCCTGCCGCCTGCACCCTGCCACGCATGTAGGCGGGCAAAAGCCCGACAGCAACCGCCGCCTCCACGTCCAGATAATAGCCGAATCCCCCGGCAAGAAAAACTTTTTCTATCCCGGGACGCCCCATCTCTTCCCATAATATCTCCACACCCGCGCGGATCGCCGCCTTTGCCATCTGCAGACCGCGCACATCTTTCTGTGTAAAATAACAACCGTTCTTTATCTCTCTGCCCCTCACAGCGGCTTCCTTCGCGCCCTCTATCCGCACGCCCTCCGTAAAATACGGCTCTGCCATAAGCCCCGTCTCGTCCAATATCCCACGCCGCAAAAGCTGTGCCGTAAGCGCGATCCGATCCGTCCCCATCATCGTACCGTCTCCCTCAAAAGCCGGTCCTGCCGCCGTGGCAGTCACGATCATACGCTGTCCGTCGGTAATCGCCATCTCGCCGTTGGTGCCCAGATCAATCAGCAGGGCAGCATGACGCTCTGATCCGTTCTCTTTTTCAGGCTCCCGGTTCCCAGACAGTTTCTCTGTCTCTTCAGCCAATCCTGTCTTCTCCGCTTTCTTCGATTTTTCTCTACCTTTCGGTGCTTTGGCGGCAAGCAGCCCCAGCGCATACAGCCCAGCCACAATGTCTCCCCCCACAAAGGCGCTCATGCAGGGCGCAACGTAGACCGGCATATCGGAAAACGCCCTGCCATCCGCCATAAGCAGGTTTTCCCGAAGCTCCTCCATTCCCTCAAAAAGACGTGCCGCCGTTATACTCTGCAAACCCTTCTCCACTGGCAGGAAGGGCGCCCTCCCCAGAAACGACACGTCCAATCCGAGCAGCAGATGTTCCATCGCCGTATTTCCGGCGATACACATGCAGAGAATCTTCCCTGCATTCCCCTTCTCCTTATGGCCCTGATCCACCAAATTCCCTTTTAGAGACACACTTTCTGCCGCGGCGCCTGTCCCCTTTCCAGTCTCCCTCACAGGAACCGGCTCATCCGATAAAGTTTCCTCATCCGCTTTTTTGAACAGATTCTCCGCAAACTGCCCAAGTCCCCTCAGAATCGCCCCGCAGACGAGTCTGCGCAGCTCCTCCCCGCGCCCGTCAACAGACACCTGTATCCGCGCCAACACATCTGTGCCGTATCTCCGCTGGGGATTCATTTCACAGTAAGTATCGGCAACAGCCCCCGTCTCCGCATCCCTAAGCTGCATGGCAATGGTAGTGGTTCCCAGATCAACCGCGATGATATAACCTTTTCGACTACTATAGTCAACATTTTCCGACAACAGACGCATCTCCGTGACAATGGGTGTCTCCACGTTCCCTGTTTCCACGATTCTGACTGTGCAGTCCGCTTTCGGTCTGGTCACACACGCCAGTCTGTAACCCTGCCGCAGTTCTTCCGGCTCCAGACGGCTCCTCTCAAGCCCTGTGGGCAACGGCGCACCCTTCAGAAACTGGACGACACACCGCCCACAGTCCCCTCTGCCGCCGCAAAAACTGCCGTCCATCAACCCGTTTTTCAGCAGAGCCGGCATCAACGGCAAAGCTGACTCCTGCGTCAGTTCTATTTCCCCGTCAGACGTCCCGTCTGTTTTGCCTTTCGGTTTTTCGTCATTCATAACGATTGTAATTTTTATCTGCTCAGACAAACTGGTTTTTCTCCTCGTCGTAATGATAATCTATTCCCGCCAGTTTTTCGACAATTTCATTACGGTCCGCGTCAAGATCTTCGCAGAGCGCATCCAGATTCGTATAAAAATCCCGGAGCTTTAAGTTTACATAACTCAGCAACATCACAGGGTCTTTCGGCATCATTTTTATCTGTCCTTTCTCATTTCAATTCCATCTCCACACGGTATGTCATCCCGTCGCTAACCACATTTGCCATACTGCCGCAGATTAACGGCATAGACGGCGGCATATGCCCGATATCCAGATCCATAAGCACCGGCACATGGTGGGGATAAAGCATCTCGCAGACCGCCTGATAACTGTCAATGCCAAACTCCTCCACGCCCATGCCAAGCCTCGGCCTGCCGATCAGAAACCCTTTGCAGTATTTAAACCACCCTGCATGTTCCATCTGCCACATGGCGCGGCGTATGCCCATCAGGTTCAGGTCGCACGCCTCCAGAAACCAGATGATGCCGTCCTCTTTATAGCGTTCCGTGAACTCTGCCACCTTATCGTACCGGGTGCCAAGTAAATTAACCAGACAGTCCATGCAGCCACCAATAAGGCGACCTGTGAAACTGATGTCCGCATTTTCTTCCGGCTCTTTCTTTTCGATATGAGACGCCGCCGTTTCCAAAACCGCAGGCCGGGCGTCTCCTGCCCTGTGCTCCACGTCTGTTCCTGCCATATGCCGCAGACTCTCCACATTCGTCCTGCCATCCGGCAGATAATATTTAATAACAGACGTTTCTGTCAAGTTGTACGGCTCATAAGGGTGCTCCTCATCCTTCAGAGATTCCCTCTCCCATTTGTCATACCCCTGCATCGTGAGCTTTTTCCCCTGCAGAAGCAGCATCGCATCATTCAATGACGGGTGTAATGGCTCCATCCCGAAAGCCGCCGCACACGGTCCGTACACAGTCGCTGCATCACACAGAGTCGCCAGCAGGAAGGTAAAGTTCGTGTTGTCCGAATATCCCAGATACCATTTGGGCGCCGCCTGTCTGATCTGTTCAAAATCCACATAATCCAGAATCTCACACATCAGTTCACCGCCCCCGCAGGAAATGAGACAGTCGTTATTTTTATCGCAGTAATATGCTGTCAGTTCTTCCCCGCACTTCTTGGGCGTATTGCTGATCCCCACGCCCTCCTCCACGTAACAGTTCGGCCCGAGCTGTAAATGAAATCCCTGCTCTTTCCATCTCTTCTGCGCATTCAGAAATCCGCTTTTGTAAGGCTCTGTCGCGCAGCCAAAAGACGGCGCCACAAACCCTATTGTCCCGTTTTCCTGTAAAAATGCCGGATATCTCATACTTGCCTCCCGTTTCCCTCTCTTTTTCTTTTCTCTTTTTGCCAAAAACACCCGCCGTTTTCCCAGCAGTTTGCGATCGCCTTCAGTCCCTTTCGCTAAATTATGATTTAGCATTTCGCAAAAGCAGGGACTTATCCACGATTTTTCTCAGTTTTCGCCTTTTCGCCCTTCCGTTTCGCTAAATCCTGTTTTAACTACAGACATTTTGTGTCTTTAGACAGCACATGTTATCCTTTTAACCGCCTCATGACTAACTAATTCAGTCAAATCTGTTTGACCGCTTTCCTTCCTACCATACCACACTTGCAGACAACTTGCCAGTCCGTTCTGACCCTGTCATCCATGCATACCACTCCACTGAGCACTCTCCCTATCGCTTTCACCTTAATAAGCCGTACCAGCATAACAGGCATCCCATCTGCTCCATTCCGATCTTCGGCCTGTTTCTGATATAAAAACAAACCCGGCGTTTTACACTCCAATTCCAACGCCGAGTCTGTTCTATTTCTGTTCTCCTTATTATAACAAGTGTTTTCAATTTTCATCCCACCTGTTATTCTTTCATCTTCACTTCCTTCTCGCCGCCAACGCACCCTCCTCCACGACAATCAGAATCACGTCTTTCGCATTGACCTGATCGGAGAGAATCAGTTTCGCTGACAGCGTCTCCACATACTTCTGGATATACCGTTTCAGAGGTCTCGCACCATATACTGGATCGTAGGCGTTATCCACCACAAACGTTTCCGCCTCGGGCGTAAGTTCAATAGAAAGTTCCCGGTCCGCCAGCCTTCTGTTGAGATCGTCCACAATCAGCCGGATGATGCCGCCGATGTTTTCTTTCGTCAGAGGCTTGAACAGGATCGTCTCGTCCAGTCTGTTCAAAAACTCCGGGCGGAAATGGTTCCTCAAGTCACCCATCACCAGTTTTTCCGCCTCTTCTTTGATCGCCCCCTGCGCGTCAATGCCCTCCAGCAGATAGTCCGCACCGATATTTGAAGTCATAATCAGAATCGTATTCTTGAAATCCACCGTCCGTCCCTGGGAATCCGTGATCCGCCCATCGTCCAGTACCTGCAGAAGCACGTTGAATACATCGGGATGAGCTTTCTCAATCTCGTCGAAGAGTACCACCGAATACGGCTTTCTCCGCACCGCCTCCGTCAACTGACCGCCCTCCTCATAACCCACATATCCGGGAGGCGCTCCGATCAGTCTGGAAACAGAGTATTTCTCCATATATTCGCTCATATCAATACGAACCATGTTCGTCTCATCATCAAAAAGCGAAGCCGCCAGTGCCTTAGCCAGTTCCGTCTTTCCCACACCCGTAGGACCTAAGAACAAAAAGGAACCGATAGGTTTTGTGGGATCCTTGATCCCCGCCTTGGAGCGAATAATAGCATCTGTTACTTTTGTGACGCCCTCGTCCTGTCCGATCACCCGCTTGTGCAGTTCCTCGTCCAGATGCAGCGTCTTGTTCCGCTCGCTCTCTGTCAATCTGGAAACCGGGATACCCGTCCAGCGGGAAATGATTTTCGCAATCTCCTCATCAGATACACTCTGATGTACCAGAGAAAGCTCTTCTGCGCTGACCCTGTCCTCCTCAATCTCCAACTGCTGCTTTAAGGCAGGCAGCTTACCGTAGCTCAATTCCGCCGCTTTTTCGTAATCGCCGTCTCTCTGGGCGATCTGGATCTGATTATTGACTTCGTCAATCTCTTCCCTGATTTTAGATAGTTTCTCCACGGAAGCCTTCTCATTCTCCCACTGTGCCATGCGATTCTGCAGCTCTTCCTTCAGCTCTGCCAGTTCTTTCTGCAGATGGGAAAGCCGCTCACGGCTTAAATTATCGTCCTCCTTCTTCAAAGCCGTTTCTTCTATTTCTAACTGCATCACCCTGCGGCGCAGCTCGTCCAGTTCCGTCGGCATGGAATCCAGCTCCGTCTTGATCAGCGCGCACGCTTCGTCCACCAGATCAATCGCCTTGTCCGGCAGAAAACGGTCGGAAATATAGCGGTTTGACAATACCGCCGCACTCACCAGCGCGTTGTCCATGATCTTGACCCCGTGGTAAACCTCATAACGCTCCTTCAGCCCGCGGAGAATGGAAATGGTGTCCTCCACCGTCGGCTCCTCCACCATGACCGGCTGGAAACGCCGCTCTAACGCCGCGTCCTTCTCAATATACTGGCGGTACTCGTCTAACGTCGTCGCGCCGATACAGTGCAGCTCACCCCTTGCCAGCATGGGCTTTAACATGTTGCCCGCATCCATGGCACCGTCAGTCTTTCCCGCGCCCACAATGGTGTGCAGCTCGTCGATAAAGAGAATGATCTGCCCGTCGCTGTTCTTCACATCGTCCAGAACCGCCTTCAGACGCTCCTCAAACTCGCCCCGGTATTTCGCGCCTGCAACCAGCGCGCCCATATCCAGCGAAAAAATCTTCTTATCTTTGAGCCCCTCCGGCACATCTCCCCTGACAATCCGCTGCGCCAGCCCTTCCGCCACCGCCGTCTTGCCCACACCCGGCTCGCCGATCAGCACGGGATTGTTCTTCGTCTTTCTTGACAAAATCCGGATCACATTGCGGATCTCCGTGTCTCTGCCGATCACAGGATCAAGCTTCTGGTCTCTCGCCTTCTCCACCAGATCCTGCCCGTATTTCTCCAGCGTGTCGTAAGTCGCCTCTGGATTGTCCGAGGTCACCCGCTGGTTGCCCCGCACCGTGGAGAGCGCCTGCAAAAAACGCTCCCTCGTGATGCCGAACTCCCGGAAAATCTCCTTGATCTCCCTATTCGGGTGTTTCAGCATGGCGAGAAAAAGATGCTCCACCGATACATACTCGTCACCCAGCGCCTTCGCCTCGTCCTCCGCGCCGATCAGAACCTTATTCAAGTCCTGCCCGATGAAAATCTGTCCTCCCTGCACTTTCGTGCGCTTGGAAAGCCCCTGCTCCACGCGGTTCGTAAAGTATTCCTTCTGTATCTCCATCTTCTCAATCAGCTTGAGAATCAGGCTGTCATCAATGGTAAGCAGGCTATATAACAGGTGTTCTTCTTCAATTTCCTGATTGCCGTACTCGTATGCCAGCTTTTCGCACCCTTCTACCGCCTGAATGGATTTCTGCGTGAATTTCGTTAAGTTCATAACATACACCTCCCTGTCTGTGCAGATGCATTATGTCAATCTGTTCTATTTACACTATCACAATACAACTTATTGTTAGCACTGTCAAGAGGTGAGTGCTAATAAATTTATTAAAATTTTGCAAACCCGGTGTTTATGCGGGTTTGCGTGTCCTAAAATTTCTATAAAGTAATAATAACAGGTGTTTTACACCAAATTTACACCATTTTTTTATTTCCGCGAGCAATGAGAAAAGCACCGTGCTGGCACGAGTATTTTGCGAATGCCGCGAGAGTCAAATACATCGCAGCTTGCTACGAAGTATTTGACTGTTTGGTGCAAACACTCAGCCTCCTGCTGCCAGCGCATACCGCTCCACTTCCTCCCTAACATCCTGTCTGCCGGCGATATGATTATATACATCCACCGTCACATCGCTGTGGGCGTGTCCCATTAAGCAACTATTGTTATTATATGTGACGTATAAGACTAAGCAAGGAGTATTCCATCACTTCAGAATACTCCTTGCCTCACACATTCTTTCTTGATCTCCATTCCACTTTGATCTACACTAATTTACAATTCCTTCAAAAGCACAGCCTTATCTGCCTCTGTTACTTTCATTGCCGACATTGCCTGTTCCGCGGACCACTTCATGGATTCCATCAAATTTCTCACATTTTCAATCAGAATATTTAATCTTGCAATTTCTGCTTTTTGTTCCGCATACTTTTCAACCGCCTCACACATTCTTTCTCGACCTCCTTCTTCCTTAAAATGTCGCACCCCTTTAGCCAGTTCCGGATAATACATATCCTTCGCTTTCTTACAGCCAAAGTCATGCATCAGTCTTCCGACTGTATCGTCTCCCTTATAGTTTCCATTCACATACACAATATGAGAGCCATCATCAAACGCCTCGTCAATTTCCTCAAAATGGCGATTGATCGTATAGATCGGTATCCCATGTCCAAAGATATCCGTCTGGGTGATAAACACCATATACGAATCCTGTAACTCCGAAAAATCCTGCCCTGCTTTCAGCATCCGTGAATCCATCATACTGCTGTTAAATCTGGCGCGGCGTATATGCGCCCCTTCCGGTTTCTTCTGCACTTCCACATTATAGTGCTTGCCCGCACTGTCTTTTGCCAGAATATCCAGACGGATATCCCGCCCGCCCACTACAGGACTCTGCAATTCTCTCTGTCCTACAACGCTTATAACCTGGATATCGTCCTTTTTCAGTATAATCTTTAACAGAAGCTCTGTCGCTTCTATATTACCGTCAAATACCACAGACATCAGATCATCATCGAATAAGCTCATACCATCGACAATCTGCTCTACGGTTCTGGTATCCTGCCGTATTTCTTCCCCAGCCATTGATCCACCACCTTTTTGACTGTCTTTTCTTTTGCCATCTCATCATTAAGTTACTATTATTATATCCTATCATGCAAGGACTCACAATCCGATTTTTCCGAAATCATAACTCCGGAAGGCATGACGGAACAAGATGAAAGCCACCCGCCAATCTCAAGAGATTTCCATAATGACAACACCCGAAATCTATGATTCATCATACGAAAGAGGAGACTGCAATGAAAAAACTTCTGGAAGAATTTAAGACATTTGCATTGAAGGGAAACATGATCGATCTGGCTGTCGGAATGATCATCGGCAGCGCCTTTACGGGGATTGTCGGCTCTCTGGTGGATGACATTTTTATGCCGCTGCTCAGTATCTTTACCGGCAAGATCAATTTTGACAATCTGAAAATCATCCTCGGCAGCGGTGAAAACGCCGCCACCATCAATTACGGAACATTTCTGACTCAAGTGGTCAATTTCCTCGTTGTCAGCTTTGTCATCTTTCTGTTGATCCGGCAGATCAACAAGTTACAGCATCCGAAAGCGGAAAAAGCGGTTAAGGAAGAGACGGAAAAGGAATGTCCTTTCTGCAAAAGCACTATCTCCATCCACGCCACCCGCTGCCCTCACTGTACGTCTGTTCTGGAGGACGCCTGAACCGTCCTCCTCCGGCACGCTAATGCCGTGCCCGGCATTTCCTCCACACTCTCCCGCACCTGCCGCAGACCGCCCACGATACCACCGCCGCGGTTACCGTACCCACGATAAACAGCGACAGCCCGGCATACCACGGCAGTCTGTCCATGAGATCAAAAAGGGTTATGATATTCAGAATAATCCAATGGTACAGAAACATGCCGTAGGAAAAATCCGGTTTCAGACGAATCTTCGGCAGGCAGTATGCGCCCCCGATCGCCAGAAACGGAATCATAACACTTGTTACTATATTTGTATAATATCCGGGGAACTGTATATCCGCGGCCCCGGCGATAAGATACACGATGAGCATGGGCAAAAACGCCTTCTTTAGGACAGGCAGTATTTTCTGCCGTCTCTGAAAGCAGAATACGCCGATAAAAAACCACAGCGCATACGGAATAAACAGCCTCTCGATCACTTTCGCCGCCATCCCGCTGCCATCCCGCGCCACCGCCGCGCAGGCAAGATTCAGCGCCGCAAGCGCGGAAAGAAACGCCGCCCAGTGGCTGTTCTTCATCTTTTTCAGAAAAGGATAAATAAACCCCAACACAAGGTATAACTGTACTTCCGTAAAGACTGTCCAAAGCGCGCCGTTTGCGCTCCCTGTCGGCAATGTCTTGAGACACACCGGTGTATTGGCTATGCCAAAAAACTGCATCACCAGCCATACCACGATGCTGTGATCCAGCCGCTCTGGAACCAGAACGCAGAGCACCGCCAGATTGATGAGTGTGCAGATCCACAATTCGGGATAGACGCGCCGGGCACGCTTCAGGAAAAACGTGTTCCTCGTCTTAGCCCGTTCAAAGGACGCTGACACCAGAAAACCGCTTATGGCAAACAGGATAACCACGCCGGGAAACAGCAGGGTAAAACGTCTGGCTCCGTCCATAAATGCCGCCGCCTTCAGCGTCGGGCTTTTTGACAGTATCATGCTGTAACTGGAATAATGAAGCATCATAACACTGAGCGCCGCCGCATAGCGCAGCAGATCGAAACCATTTTCCTTATATTCTTCGTTTGCGTTCACTGTTTTACTTCCTTTCCTGTTCTGAAGGAGACTAGTTCTCTCTGCAATAATTTGGTCTCTTCGGATCAAGTACACGCGGAAAGCTTACTCTGGTAAACAAATCCATCATTGCGTCAAACCCTTCCTGCAGCTTGTACTCGATCTCCTCCTCGTACATGGGAATTGCCCACAGGAAATTAATCTGCGTGCCATCCTTACAGAACAGCGCGTCAACGCCCGGATACGCCTCTCCAAGCGGAATCACCGGCAGAAAGAAAAAGCCGCCCATCTCCGTGCCCTCCCCGAGCGGGTCATAATCCTCGCCGTTTGGCAGCGTGTGCCCGGTTCCCAGCCAAGTCCCGTACTCGTGGGGAAATCTGGCAAGATATTTCAGCCATCTGATGGGCCAGTAATCCGCATCCCCCATCCCTTCACCGGTCTCCCCTATCTCTCCGATTTTCCAGTCCTCTGGCAGAAACAGCATAAGTTCCGCTCTCTCGTATATCTTCTTATCGTAATCTCCATAGGGAAGCGTCATCGGACGGTCACTCATCCCGCTTGTCCACAGCACATAATAGTCCCTGCCGTTATCCGGCGGAATGATATTCACATCAATGTGCACGATATCCGACACAAGCTCGTGGAACACGGACGGCTTTGCTTTTTCACAGGGAAATATGCCCTCCATATATGCTGTCAGTTCTTCCACATACTTCCCGGATTCCGTCACCGGCTCCCACGCCCGGTTGTCGGCATCGCTGTACCTGATCACGTCCACCTTTGTCCCGTCTTTAGAAACTTTCTTATCTCGGTTAAAAATAAAGCCCATGTCTATTTTCCTCTCCTTCCCAACAGCCCCCGCAGCTCCTCGTGTATCTTTCCATTGGAAGCCGCCACGCTCCCTCTTTTCAGAAAATCCAGCTCTTCTCCCGCAAAATCCGTCACTCTGCCGCCTGCCTCTTTCACCAAAAGCTGTCCCGCCGCAAAATCCCACGGGCTTAGGCGTGGCTCAAAAAATCCCCCGGTGCGCCCACATGCCACATATGCCAGATCCAGAGCCGCCGTACCCGTCCTGCGGATATCCTGTGCGTGATCGAACACACGCCGGATGCGATTAAAGTTTTCGTCTGCCAATTCCCTGTCATAGGGCGAGGTGCCCACGGAAATGATGGTCTCACGCAAAGCCGCGGCGTCCGAAACATGGATGGGGGTTCCGTTCAGAAAACTTCCCCGCCCCTTCTGCGCATGATACACGTCCTCCCGGAACGGATCATAGACGATCCCCAGCGTGATTTCTCCCTTTTCGTAAAGCGCCAGCGACACGACGCTGTGCTGATAGTCATGGATCAAGTTGGTGGTGCCGTCTATGGGATCGAGAATCCAGTATGTGTCCCCGGACATCTCGTGCAGTCCCTCTTCCTCCCCCAGAAACTGGATCCCGGGGAATCGGTTCCCCAGCTCCCGCGCCAGAAAGCTCTGGATATCGGTGTCCACCTGCGTCACATAGTCCGCAGGCCCCTTGACTTTCACATGCCCGGCTCTCTCCCTGTTCCCCACGAAGGCTTTCGTCTCCTTTACAAGCGCGATAATCTCCTGCATCTCCATTTCCCTGTCCATCCTTTCCCATAACCGGCAGTAACTGTCCAAGCCCCGCCCGGCTTATCCTTCCCCACCATAGTCCCCGCGTATTTACGGTGTATAGTGCAGTCCGCTCGCGCTGTACTGCATAATCTTCTGGCGGATTTCCTCCGTCCTTCTCTTGTTGGTATCGTTTTTGTCGTACAGATCGTCCAGAAGCAGACCGATATTTTTCTGCATCACCGCGGTCGTGTGCACCATATTTTTCATAATGTCAATCGCATTTCTCGGGTTGTTTCTGATAAACTCCTCCAGATAATCCTTTGTAATGCGCATCAGCAGCACTTCATCGAACGCGACCACCGTGTAGATGGACGCCTGCTCAGAGAGCACACTCATCTCGCCGAAACACTTGGATTTGGAATAAATACCGATCAGGTGCTCGTCTTTTTCTCCGTATCTTATGTAAACTTCTACAGAGCCCGACACCACCTTGTACATCTCATCATAAGTCTGCCCTTCGCGCATGATAATATCGCCTGCCCGAAATTTCTGCATTTTCGCGTTTTCCATGTCAGAACTGTCCTTTTTTTGCATTGTTCATCCTTTCTGCCTATGCTTTTTTGCTGCCGCGGCTGACACCGGGATCTTATCCTGGCATTATTCTTCCGCCCGTTCCGCCAGCAGCCGCATGGGCTCCCTTCTTAAGCTTCTATTCATCTTAACCCACGCAATCCCCACGCCTGCCGCCACAATCGACAGGGTGCAGAATAACGCCGGCATACCGCTCACCGCAGCCTCCTCCACCTCGACATTATTGACCGCATTAGTCAGACCCGCCGTGTAGGTCGTCTCATAGTAAGTCTCCCCGGCATTTGCCGCAGAGACGCCTTCTGAAATCCGAAAGCCTGCCACAGCGCCCAGAATGCTTCCCACCAGAACTAACAGGGCAAAGCCCGAGAGCATGGAAAAACGGCACGCCGCCTTTCCCATACCGAGGGAACGCTCGATGGCTGTCCGCTGCGCCTGTTTTGTGATAAAGAGGTGGCTGAAAAAGAACAGTAAAAGCGCTGTCAAAACCACGCCCGCCGCAAGCAGTACAAAGGAGATGACTTTCATATTGTCGATTCCTTCCTTGAGTCTGGAATACCCCTTGTCATAGAACGTAAACGCCAGCTTGTCCGTGCCGTGCTCCGCCCAGCCTTTCAGGAAGTCGTCGATGCCGCCGTTTGGTATCTGAAAGGAGGCGGTGGCGTCCGTCATGGGACCGCAGTCTACCAGATTCATACCGTGGCGCGCCTCTATGGATTCCAGCGGCACGATCAGCTCATCCGCCCCCGGATCAAAGATACTGTCCGTACCACTGAAAGTGACGTCATAAATCCCGACCACCGAATACTCGGAAGTCTCAAAGACTTCGAGGGAACTGCCGTCGGGCGACACCAGCCCGGAATAAAAACCGATACCTCCGTCCAGCGTGAACCGCTGCCCTGCATTCAACCGCCTGTCCGTATACAGAAGCTGCACCTTCACCGCATCGCCAAGAGACAGCCCGTTGTTCTCCATAAAAGTTTTGGGCGCAAGGCACACCTTACTGCCGTCCGCATATTCCTCCTCGCTGATATCCCTGCCTTCGGTGAGAAAACACTGTCCGTTATAGAAGGGCATCAGAAGAGAGGTCTTGTTCGTGCCCGTAACCGGCTGACAGTACTTATAGATTTGTCCCGTCTGCGCCAGATTTAAAATTCTGCGTCCCGCTTCCGTCTCGTAAAACCCGTCGGTGACTTCAAAGATCTTCGGCCCGTCCCGGTATGCGTCCTCCGGCCGGCTTCCGTCCGGCAGAAGAATTTCAGATTCCAGCGAATACGGCACCATTTCCAGACCGATATACACCTCGCTTTTTGACTGCATCTTCTCCTCATAGACTTTGCCGTGTATATAAGTAGCCTGATGCCCCAGCATCGCCACATAAGTCTTATCCTTATAAATCATCTTTGGATTGGGATTGCGGTGGTCGCATAAGTAATCCACAATGCCCTCCAATTGGGGATCGCCGCCGATCACTTTCGTGATCTGGATCGGCACCGACTCATCCAGCATCGCATCCTCCATAGGAGAAAACTCCGCAATAAAAGCAGCCCAGCCGATCGCATTCGGATTCATACTCACATATGTCGTCAGATAATCCGGCTGGTAAGAGATGTAAAACGCCCGCTGCTCCGGCTCGGCAAGATATTCCGCTCCGGGAAAAAGCAGATCCTCCGGCGTATAGTAATCGCTGTACTGCCCACGTTTGCGCACATCATAATCCTTCGTCTCCGCGTTCCAGATCAGCTGCTGCTCAAAAGAGTCCGGTATCTGCCGCACGGTCCCGATGGTCATAAAACGATCCTCGTACTGCGCCATCGTCTGCGTCCCTTTCAGCCAGATGCTGGCGCCGAGCGTCATCAGAAGCGCCGCAAATACCATCAGCCCCAGAAAGAGTACCGTGCGCACAGGGGTGCGCATCATCTGTTTCAAACTGTTTCTCATCCGCGCACCACCTCCAAGCGTCCGTCTAACATCCCGTAGACCACGTCCGCCGCCTCAGCCACCTTCGCATTGTGGGTGACCACGATCACCGCGTAATTCTCTTCATGCGCCATTTTGACAAGCAGCTCCACGATCACAGCCTCATTCTGGCTGTCCAGATTTCCCGTCGGCTCGTCCGCCAGAAGAATCTGGCCCCCGGAAGCCATGGCACGCGCGATCGCCACCCTCTGCTGCTCGCCGCCGCTGATCATGTTCGGCATCTTCCCATAGAGTGTATCGGGCAGCCCCACTTTGGCGAGGAACTCCTGCGCACGCTCCTTCCTTTCCCGCTTCGGGACATGCTGCAGCTCCATGGGAAACATCACGTTCTCCAGCACCGTGAGGAGGGGGAACAGATGAAATGCCTGATAGATGACGGAGGCGCTGTTCATCCGATAAGCATCCCTGTCCATCTCCCGGATCTCCTTGCCGTCGATATAAAGGTTTCCCTCCGTAGGCACGTCAAGCCCCGCTAACAGGGAGAGAAAGGTACTCTTCCCGCTGCCTGACTTTCCCGTGATCGCGTAGACTTTTCCCCGCTCAAAGGAGCAGCTTACCTCCGTCAGCGCCTTGGTTTTCTGATACTTTGACTGATACACATAACCCACATTTTCCGCTTCTATTATTTTACCCATTTCCTTCCCCCTCTTTTACTGCTGCACAGACAGCAGATACACCACGCTTCCCATGCTCATCCGCCCGTAGGCCGCCGCCGCGCCGATCAGATAGGCGGTCAGTAACACGCCGTTTACGGCAAGTATTCCCGATAACGACGATGATGCCGGCAACACCAGCACATCTCCCGCCACATTCCCGATCAGAACCAGAATCATCTGCTCTGCCAGAAACAGAAACGCCGCCGGAAGCTTCTTCGCACCCTGCAGGCGCATCAGCGTAAACTCCTCCCGCCTGCTGTTGCCGGACAGATAGCTCACCACATAGCCGATCAGCAGCACCAGTATGCACACCACCGGCAGAAACGACTGCATCAGCTCCGTGGAATGCCGCAGATGCGTGGCGCTGGCGATAAAATCGGCATCTCGGACAACCAGCGCATACCCTGTGTAAGAGCTCTCCGCCTCCGGGACGATCTCCATCAGTCCGATATCCTGCATCTCCTCCTTAAATCCATTCAGGTCCAGAGGATTGTTCACATGGAAGGTGACCGTATCCGCAAAAAACTTCAGTCCAAACTGCGCGAAGAGATTCCTCGACGCCCTGCCCGGAATGATGATATCCGTCTGGATGGCATTGGTCTTCCCCTCCGTTTCCTTCATCGTGCCCACAATGGTCACTTCCGCCGTCCCGCCCATAGAATGCAGTTGTATTTTTTGAAACTCGCTGGCGGGATCGTAGTAATAGCATTTCAAGGTAATCCTGTCACCGATCTCCCATCCACGTTTTTTGAGCACCTCCTCGTTCACGATACACTCCATCCTGTCCGAGGCAAGCAGCTCGTCCAGACTCTGCTCATCCAGGCTAAACATGTCGGCTGTCATCTCCCCGACCGCCTCCACGTCGTTCGCGCCGACCACATAGAGATTCAGATATTTGGAATATTCCATTTCCTTAAAATCCCCCTCACCCGCCATAACGACAGTCATGTAAGACAGGTCTTTCACATAGGCGGACTGCTCCAGCGCCTCCACGATCTGTTCCGAAATAAACAGTTCGTTCCCCATCGTGCCGTTCAGATTGGTAATCTGACAAAAGATCGGCACATTCTCCGAAAGATCCGAAAGCTGTGTCTGATAACTGCGAATACTCCCGAAATACAGATTCAGAAGGAGCACCAGCATAACGCTGATCCCCACAGTGACCAGGTTTGCCGCCTTCCTCCTCTTGATGCTGCAAATAATATAAGAAAACATCTGATTCCCCCTTTGGCTGCACAGCCGCCTGCTTTTCCTTTATACTTATCATCATATAACCCCGGAAAGAATGCGGCAATAGCAGATTTTATAAAACAGATACAAATTATTGCTAACCTTGTCACTTTCTTGCGGCTGCATTCGTATATAGGGTAAGAAACGCACAGACACGCGTGAGAGATCTCTCAAAATCCGACGTCGGGATTGCGGCTGTCTGGCCTTTCTGTTTTTCATAAATATCACAATAAATATGGAAAGGGGGAATCCGCTTTGAACAGAAAAAGTGAGTCTGAGCTCAGCCATGTTCTGCAAGAATACGGCGACATGCTCTACCGCACCGCCTATCTGCTTCTGGGCAATCCCCACGATGTACAGGATGCCCTGCAGGAGACGCTGCTGCGCTATCTGGAAAAAGCGCCTGCGTTTGTCTCTTCGGACCACGAAAAGGCGTGGCTGTTGCGGGTTACATCAAACTGTTGTAAGGATTGTCTCCGCTTTCGCAAGCGGCACGCCTGCCTCGATTTAGAACCGCTCAGGGAGTGTCTTCCCGCGCAGGAAACTACACATTTGCAGGAAGTGTATGCCCTGCCCTCCAAATGGAAAACGGTGCTCCTTCTGCACTATTTTGAGGGGTATTCAGTCAAAGAGACAGGGGAAATCCTCGGACTGTCCGAGAGCGCAGTCAAGAAGCGGCTACAGCGGGCACGTGAGGCGCTGCGGATGGAGATGGAAGCATAAAACAAGTGCGAAACTCTTTTATGGTTATTGGAATTGCACAAATGGAATAATTTGCCCTGAGATGAGTTTCGCAAATATCAACAATCATTCAATAGATACAAGGAGGTCACGCTATGAATAAAAAGAATATGATTAAGATAAGAGAATCCCTCACCATGCCGTCCGAGATGGCGGATGCCTTGCAGGAAACGGTTACGGCCCGCGGGAAGCGTAACGAGGGCTGTCGCTGGTTCTCGCCGCACGCCCGCTCCGCCGGCTGTTTTGACCGCCGCATCCACTCAAGCGGCTACCGAGGGCTATGCGCCGCCGCAGCCGCGCTGTTCTGTATCCTTGCAGTCGGCTCCACCTCTCTCGCCTACAATATCTATCAGGAAAAACAGCTTATGGTCTTTATGGACGCGGATTTGTCCCAAGACAAAATCGACCGTATTGGTCAAGAAATCGCCGGGATATGCGAAATCTCCGACTGCCAGTCTGTCTCCCTAAGGTATGTCAGCGGAGACGAAGCGTGGGAAGAATTTAAAGCCGCCTATTTTACCGACGAGAACGGCGAAGTGATGACGGAACTGACCGAAGGTTTCAGCGAAAATCCGCTGGCGGACTCCTTTAACTACCAAGTGAGCGTCCGTATGAACGCCGACACGCAGGCTGTCCGCGACCGCATCAGCCAGCTGCCCGGCGTGCGGAAGGTCACGACGGTGCGGGAGGCGGAGAGAAGCACCTCCGAAAAATAACCCGTGGCTCATACCCTTTTACGGTCTGTGGGAAATCCATCTCACAGACCGTCCTCTTCCACCATACTTTCCCCTTCAAAACCACCTGTCGCAAGCAAAGTTCCTTTGAGACTATGTTTCCACGATCTCATCAACGTCCGCCACAGGCTCCCGCAGCCCCTCAATCACGATCCCCTGTCTCTCTGCATAGTCCCAGAGCGCCGCATGGATCGCCTCCTCCGCCAGAAGGGAACAGTGCACCTTCACCGGCGGCAGACCGTCCAGCGCCTCCATCACCGCCTTATTCGTCACCTGTAAAGCCTCTTCCACAGTCTTTCCCTTCACCAGCTCCGTCGCCATGCTGCTGGTCGCCACCGCCGCGCCGCAGCCGAATGTCTTAAACTTTACATCCCGTATGACCCCTGCCTCGTCCACATCCAGATAGATGCGCATGATATCGCCGCACTTGGCGTTGCCCACCGTGCCGACGCCGCTGGGATTTTCTATTTCCCCCATATTCCGGGGATTGTTAAAATGATCCATCACTTTTTCACTGTACATTTTTCTCTCTGCCTTTCCTCTGTCTGCCATTTTCCTTCTTACATCTGCACCGCAGTACAGCTCAATTCCGCTTCGCATAATCCTCATACAACGGCGACATGTCCCGCAGCCGCCCGACGATCTCCTTCAACGCCTCCACGGTTCTGTCCAGTTCCTCTCTCGTGTTTTCCGCTGAAAGCGTCAGCCGGAGCGACCCGTGGGCGATCTCATGTGGCAAGCCGATGGCGAGAAGCACATGGGACGGATCCAGCGCCCCCGAGGTGCACGCCGACCCGCTGGAGCCGCAGATGCCCCGCTGGTCCAGCAAAATAAGCAGGGACTCCCCCTCTATAAACCGGAAACAGAAATGGGCGTTGCCCGGAAGCCTTTCCTGCCTGTGCCCGTTCAGCCTCGTATACGGAATCTCCGCCAGCACCCGGTCAATCAGATAATCCCGCAGAGCCGTTTCCCTTGCCGCTCTTTCCTGCATGGTCTCTCCCGCCAGAGCCGCCGCCTTCCCAAATCCCACGATACCGGGCACATTCAAAGTGCCCGCACGCCTCCCTCTCTCCTGCGCGCCGCCGTGGATGAGCGGCTGCAGCCGCACGTTTTCCCGGATATAGAGAATCCCTACGCCCTTCGGACCGTACAGCTTGTGCCCGCTGGCGGAAAGCAGGTCAATGTGCATCTCCTCCATATGCAAGGGCACATGTCCATATGCCTGCACCGCGTCCGTGTGGAAGAGAATCCCCCGCGCGTGGGCGATCTCCCCGATCTTTGCAACCGGCTGGATGGTGCCGATCTCATTGTTTGCCGCCATCACGGAGATCAGTGTGGTGTCCGGGCGGATCGCCTTTTCCAGCGCCTCCGGCGAAACCATCCCCTCCCCGTCCACATCCAGATACGTCACCTCATACCCGTGCTTTTCCAGATATTCACAGGTGTGCAGCACGGCATGGTGCTCGATCTTACTCGTGATTATGTGCCTGCCTTTCTCCGAAAGCCCTTCCGCCACGGCGCGGACCGCCCAGTTGTCGGACTCGCTGCCGCCCGCCGTAAAATAAATTTCGTTCGGCTTGGCGCCGATGAGTGCCGCCGCCCGCTCTCTGGCAACTCCCACCGCCTTCTTCGCCTCTCCCGCAAAACTGTAAATGGCGGACGGGTTCGCGTAGGTTTCCCGGAAATAGGGCAGCATCTCCTGCAATACCTCCTCGGATACCCGTGTGGTTGCCGCATTGTCCAAATAAATTCTTTCGCTCATGTCTTCAGTCTCCATTTATATATTATTCCTATCGGTTTACTATTCTATTGGGTATTATAACAGGCTTGCAGAAAACTGCAAGCCCCAATGTTTTAATGCTGTTCTGAAACTTAGAAACTAAAGATAGAACCTACGTATCTGTTAAGTAGAAAATATGCTTTTCATTACTATAACACAGGCCGGGCGGCTATTTGCATAGCCGCCCGTATCCTATCCCCTTTTACACTGTACCCAGTGCTTATAATGAACGCAGAAGAAAACTTATGACCCTGAGTGGTCCGCCTTCTTACCGCGACATTACCATGTAATTGTCCAAATCCCCTGTCTCCGGTATAAACCCGAAACATTGGTTTGTGAATTGTCCCGTCCTCATATCTATCATCTCTGTCAATGCGGGCATTTCACAAAGATAGTTGTGCTGATCTTTTCACCTCTTATTATATACCCGCACTTACTACATCTCTGCGCCCTAAACTCTCTCATTTCACAGCCGCCATTGGAATCTTTGATATGGTCATACAGCGTTCCAGAAACAAAAGTGTGATTACAATGCGGTTCAATATTTTCGTCTCCCAAAATCGGATAAATATTTCCTTCTTCATCTACAAACTGTTTATCACACAAAATCTCTTGTACACCCTTTACTACCTCCGCCTCTTTGAACTCCACCACAGTTTCCTCATCCATTTCATTCGGCACAAACAGAAGCGTATCACTTTGTGTTGTCTTTTCTATCTCTTCCTCAGAGACATCTTCCAATACCTCTAACTGAACCGGCTCCCTATACGCAAACACCGTCATCGAATTTGCAAATGTCAACGCTGCCACCAGTGCCACAGCCGCCGCGCGGTTCCATTTCTTCTTACTCATCAAGTTTTCCATCCTTTCCTTCATCTTTCGTGCATTGCCTCCAAAGCCGGATTTCCACCGCAGGGAGACATTCTCTTTCTTATCTTCCCGCGCCTCATCAATCATCAGGCGCAAATACTCATTCACCTCCGCTTCCGTTTTCTCACACATCACGATCTCATCACAAGAACATTCGCAAACCTGTTCAAAACTGCTCCGCAGAAACCACACAAGCGGATTGCACCAGTGAATCATCGCCGCCAGCTCCATAAACATTTTCCACAACACATCCATACGTCTGATATGTACCAATTCATGCCGTATGAGCAGTTCCGCTCCCCGGCTTGTCGTCGCTCTACTGCAAATTATTACCGGACTGAAAAATCCGAATGTGATGGTGTTCTCGCCTGCCATCGCCTCATACAGATAAACGCGCTGCATGAGTCCATACTCTTTCTTCAGGCTGTCGAGAAAATCTCTGCATTCCGGCGTCATTGCCATATTCGCGTATCTGGCTGCCATACGAGCCAGCCGCACATACACAATCAGCCGTATCGCCAGAATAAAACCAATCCCCGACATCCATATGACAGCCGCCGCTGTCTGCACGCTGGCGTAGATATTCACATGCAATGCGCCTTCGGCATAAACAATGTGATTTCTCCACGACAGCGGTATCTTTGAAATCAACATCTGGCTTTCCGGCAGAAATAGCCGGAGTATCACCAGATAACACTTCTTCAAATAAGGTAACGGAACAAGATAATACAGAATCGCCACTCTGGCGAGGAGATCAAACAGCCTTGCACAAACCCTGCGTTTCAGCAGGCACCGCAATAACAGATAAACACCCGTCATCGTGCCGCCGGAAATAGACATGACCACCAGGTATTCCATTTCTCTTTCTCCTAGCTGTTCTCCAAAAAATCAATCAGCGCTTTTGCGTCACTATCGGTAATCGAATTTTTCTTTGCGAATGCTGCCACGAAATTACTCAATCTTCCCGAATAGACATGATCGATCACTGTTTTTATTTGCAGGCAACTATACTCTTCCCTACTATACACAGGTTTCGCAATTCTGTTTTCCCGTTTCACAAGTCCCTTATTTTCTAACCGGCTCAGAAAAGTATTGAGAGTCTGCCTCTTCCATTCTTTTCCGTCCTCTTCAAACAATGCAAGCAGATCCGCCTGCTTAATTCCCTCCTCATACTCCCAGAGTTTTTCCATAACCTCCATTTCTGCTGCAGACATGTCATAAATTTTTTTCATGCAATTATTCTCTTATCTTTCCGACTACGGGAATACTCCCTTCAGGCTGTTTCTGATGGACTATCGCCCGTAGTCAATATTAATATATAATTTTTTGTTCCATATGTCAACTTCATACTACAAATTAAATTAAATTGAATTTACGCAGTTATTGCATTTCCTGTATACAACTGATAGTATTTCCCGCGTTCTTCAATCAACTGGTTGTGGGTGCCCCTCTCAATGATGCGCCCCTGCTCCAGCACCATAATACAGTCGGAGTTCCTGACCGTGGAAAGTCTGTGGGCGATCACAAAGGTGGTTCTGCCCTTCATCAGCTTATCCATACCGTCCTGCACAATGCGCTCGGTGCGGGTGTCGATGGAGCTGGTCGCCTCGTCCAGAATCAGTACCGGCGGATCGGCAACAGCCGCCCTCGCAATCGCCAGAAGCTGTCTCTGTCCCTGACTTAAGTTTGCGCCGTCCCCGGAAAGCACAGTGTCATACCCTTCCGGCAGTCTCCTGATAAAGCTGTCCGCGTTTGCCAGTTTCGCCGCCGCGCGCACTTCCTCGTCGGTGGCGTCCAGTTTTCCGTAGCGGATATTTTCCATCACTGTCCCGGTAAAGAGGTGCGTGTCCTGCAATACGATTCCCAGCGAGCGGCGCAGGTCGTCCTTCTTAATCTTATTGACATTGATGCCATCGTAACGGATCTTTCCGTCCTGAATGTCATAAAAGCGGTTAATCAGGTTGGTAATGGTCGTCTTTCCCGCGCCTGTGGAGCCGACAAACGCGATCTTCTGTCCCGGCTCCGCATAGAGCTTCACATCGTGGAGCACCATCTTATCATCAGTATACCCGAAATCCACGCCGTCAAAAACCACATCTCCCATAAGTTCTACATAATCCACAGTGTGATCCGCCTGATGCTCGTGTCTCCATGCCCAGCGCCCGGTGCGCTCCGGCGTCTCCGTAAGCCTGCCGTTCTCCTCCCGCACATTGACCAACGTGACATAACCGTCGTCCACCTCGGATTTTTCATCCAGCATCTTAAAGATACGCTCCGCGCCCGCCATCGCCATGACGATCGAATTGAACTGCTGACTCACTTGGTTAATGGGCATGTTAAAACTTCTGTTGAAGGTCAGAAAGCTCGCCAGTTTCCCGAGGGTTAAGCCCGTCGCCCCGGAGAGCGCAAGCGCGCCGCCCACAATGGCGCACACCACATAGCTCACATTTCCAAGCTGCTGGTTCACGGGACCCACCACGTTGACCAGATAGTTTGCCCTGTCCGCACTCTCAAAAAGCGCGTCGTTTAACTTCCGGAAGTCCTCGATGTTCTTTTCCTCGTGGTTGAACACCTTCACTACCTTCTGCCCGTTCATCATCTCCTCGATAAAACCGTTGACCTTACCGAGGTTCGTCTGCTGCTCCAGAAAATAGCGTCCGCTTAAACCCGCCACCCTTCTGGTGACCATAAGCATGACCGCAACCATGACAAGTGTCACCACCGTCAGCGGTATACTTAATATTATCATACTGATCAGCACACTGACAATAGTAATCGCACTGTTAAACACCTGCGGCATACTCTGGCTGATCATCTGCCGCAGCGTTTCCGTATCGTTTGTGTAGGTTGACATAATATCGCCATGCGCGTGTGTGTCGAAATATTTGATGGGAAGCGTCTCCATATGGGAAAACAGATCGTCACGCACATTGCGCAGCGTCCCCTGCGTCACATTGATCATAATGCGGTTCCACGCATAAGACGAAATCACACCGATCAGATACAGACACGCCACCCTCGCGATTGCTCCCGCCAGCGGGGAAAAGTCCGGCACATCCTGCGTCAGCATGGGCTTGATATAATCGTCAATCAGACTCTGGATAAACATGGTGCCCTGCACGTTCGCCAGCACGCTCACAAAAATCAGTACCGCCACAAGCACCAGATGAAGCCCGTAGCCCTTTGCCACATACCCCATCAAGCGCTTAAACACCTTCCCCGGATTCTCTATTCTCTTTCCACCCTGCATTCTTCCATGTGGTCCCGGCATTATTCCTCACCTCCTTTTGGTTCATCAAAGTCTCCGCCGCCGTTTGTCTGCGACTCGTAGACCTCCCTGTAAATCTCGTTGTCACGCAGCAGCTCCTCGTGGGTGCCAAAGCCGTGCACCCGCCCGTCGTCCATGACGATAATGCGGTCCGCGTTCATCACACTCGCCACGCGCTGTGCGATAATCAGCTTCGTCGTATCGGGAATCTCCTCCGCAAAGGCTCTTCTGATCTTCGCGTCCGTCGCCGTATCCACCGCGCTGGTGGAGTCGTCCAGAATCAGTACCTTCGGCTTCTTTAAAAGCGCCCTCGCGATGGTGAGACGCTGCCTCTGTCCGCCGGAAACATTGGTGCCGCCCTGCTCTATATAAGTGTGATACCCTTCCGGCATCTTCTCGATAAATTCATCCGCACAGGCGAGCCTGCACACCCTCCGGCACGCCTCCTCCGTGGCACTCTCGTCGCCCCACCGCAGGTTATCCAGAATCGTGCCCGAGAAAAGCACATTTTTCTGTAAAACGACAGCAACCTCATTTCTGAGCGTCTCAATGTCATATTCCCTGACATCCCTGTCACCCACAAGCACCGCTCCGTCAGTTACGTCATAAAGGCGGCTGATCAGATTGACCAGACTGGTCTTTGCGCTGCCGGTGCCACCGATGATACCGATCGTCTCCCCGGCGTGTATTTTCAGGTTAATGTCATGCAGCACCGCCTCGTTGCTCTCCTTATTGTATACAAAGCGCACATGCTGGAACTCAATATCTCCGCTTGGCACCTCATATACCGGGTTGACCGGATTAGTCAGATCACTCTTCTCGGTCAGCACTTCGCAGATACGCTCCGCGCTGGCGATACTCATGCTCATCATCACAAAGATCATCGCCACCATCATCAGGCTCATCAGAATATTCATGCAGTATGTAAGCAGACTCATCAGCTCGCCCGTGGTCAGCGTGTCCTGCACGATCTGTTTCGCGCCCAGCCAGCTGATCAGCAGAATACAGCCGTAGACGGTGAACATCATAACCGGCATATTTAACACCACGTGTTTCTCCGCCTTGCTGAAAATATCGTAGATGCCCTGACTTGCCCTCTTAAACTTCTTCGTCTCGTGGTCTTCCCTGACATAAGCCTTCACCACGCGGATCGCGCTCACGTTCTCCTGCACGGAAGCGTTCAGCTCGTCGTATTTCGGAAAAGCCTGCTTGAAATATTTCATGGCGCCCCTGATAATGAAGAACAGTACCACGCCCAGGGCGATCACCGCCACCAGATAGATCCCCGCAAGTTCAGCGTTGATCAGAAAAGCCATCGCCATGGCGCAGACCATGCTGACAGGCGCGCGGAAGCAGATGCGCAGAATCATCTGGTACGCCATCTGCATATTCGTCACATCTGTGGTCAGTCTGGTTACCAGCCCTGCCGTGCTGAATTTGTCAAGACTTGCAAAGGAAAAGGTCTGGATATTCTCGAACATCGCCTGCCTTAAATTCTTCGCAAATCCTGTGGATGCCCTCGCACCGTATTTGCCGCCCATCACGCCGCAGAAGAGCCCACAGAGCGCCGCTCCCACCATCACCGCTCCGACCACGTAAATATGCTGCATATTGCCCGCTTCCACACCGTCGTCAATGATGGATGCCATCAGAAAAGGGATCAGCATCTCAAAAACAACTTCCAGAACCATAAAAACCGGAGTTATGATGGAAACTTTCTTGTACTCCTTGATTTGTGCCGCAAGGGTTTTAATCATTGTCATTCCTCCTTGAAATATTATGCCATGCAGCGCCCGGTTCCTCATATCGGTCCCCCTGCGCTGTCCTTCTCAAAATCCGCATGTTTCTATTTTTCTACATTAAAAATTTAATGTCAACGGCTTTCCAAACTTTTCATAATTTTTCACAAAATGTTCACAGACAAGCAAAAGAGGACCGCCCACCCGGGCAGCCCTCCGCTTTGTTATCTTATATCTTCGTATCAGTCTTTCGTCTTTTCCTTATTGTTCATAATCTCGAACACAACCGCCGCCAGAAGCACAACACCCTTAACCACCTTCTGCCAGTTCGCGTCGATACCCATAAGGCTCATGCCGAGGTTGATGACGCCGATCAGGGTCGCGCCGACCACCATGCCGAACACCGTACCAGAACCGCCGTATGCGGACACGCCGCCCACCACGCAGGCGGAGATGGCGTCCATCTCGTAGTTGGTTCCGGCTGTGGGAGTCGCCGCAGAAAGTCTCGCCATGGTCATCCAACCACTGATCACGGTGAGCACCGCCATATTCAGATACGCCAGAAAGAAAATCTTCTTCGTGTCGATACCGGAAAGTCTGGTCGCCTCCACGTTGCCGCCGATGGTGTAGAAATAACGGCCGATCGTGGTTTTGGAGGTGATAAAGTTATAAATCAGAACGATCACAGCCACCCAGATCAGATTGTTCGGGATACCGCCCGCCTGCGCCAGCTTGAACGCAAACAGCAAAATCACCGCGCTGACAAGCACACAGCGCACGATCACGCCTGACATACTCTCCGCCTCGTAGCCCTTTTTCACCTTGTCGTTTCTGCTCTTTAACTGTAAGATCACGAACAGCACACAGGCGATTACGCCCACCAGCAGGCAGGTGATATTCAGTCCTGCGCCGCCGAAAAGATCGGGTATGCTGCCGTTAAACATCTTGCTGAATCCGTCCGGCATGGGCGCGATGGTCGCACCGTTTAAGAGCGCCGTACCCCAGCCGCGGAAAGCAAGGTAACCTGCCAGTGTGGCAATCCACGGGGGAATATTGATATATGCGATCAGGAAGCCTTCCACCACGCCGTAGATCACGCCCGCGCCCACCATAAGCAGCATCGCCAGAGGCACCGACATGCCGCCGCGCACCATCATATGACCGCCGATCGCGCCGATAAAGCATACAAAGGAACCGACGGAAAGGTCGATGTTACCGCCTGTCAGCATACACATCAGCATACCTGTCGCCAATATGAACACATACGCGTTCTGCGCGATCAGCGCCTGAAAACTGGATGCCGCAAACATCTGTCCCTTCGTCATCACCGAGAAGAATATCACGATCAGGACAAGGACTATTTTCATGGTATGTTTTCTAAAAATTTCCATTGCTTTATTCATTTTCATCCTCCTCCCTTATTTCTTCTCTCTCTTGGACAGCACGTCAAAGGCAACCGCGATTAAGAGCACCAGACCCTTTACCACCTTCTGGTAGTTCGCGTCCATACCCATGATACTCATGCCCTGATTGATGACGCCCATCAGTGTCGCACCGATTACCACGCCGGCCACAGAACCGACGCCGCCGTATGCGGATGCGCCGCCGATAAAGCACGCGCCGATGGCATCCATCTCATACCCCTGCCCGTAAGTGGGCTGTGAGGAAGTCAGTCTCGCAATCGTCAGAATACCTGCGAGAGCGGCGAGGAATCCCATATTTACATAGGCGATAAAGTACACCTTTTTTGTATTGATACCAGAGAGTCTGGTCGCCTTTTCATTGCCGCCCACCGCGTACAGATAACGACCGATTCTCGTCTTTGTGGTCAGATAGCCGTAAACCAGAAGCACCAGAAGAATCCAGATGAGCGCCGTCGGAATACCTTTGTGAGAAGAAAGCTTATAGGAAATCCACAAAATCACGGCACTGATCACCACCAGCTTGACTACCGTGCTTCCAAGAGGCGCTGTCTCGTAACCTCTGCTCTTGTTGTTGATGCGGCTCTTTAACTGCATTGCCACCAGAACAACCACCGCGATACATCCGGCGATCATACAGGTCATATTGAAGCCTTCGCCGCCAAAGAGGTCGGGCACATAACAGTCCGCGCCGCCGCCGAACACCTTGATAAAAGCATCGCTCTTGATGGAGACCGTCATACCCTGCAGCACCGCGTTGGAAAGTCCGCGGAACGCGTACATGCCAGCCAGCGTCGCGATAAAGGGCGGCACCTTCACATAGGCGATCCAGAATCCCTGCCACATACCGATCAGAATACCGATCACCAGCATGGCGAGAACCGCTGCCACCACGTTCACATTTTTATCCATCATCATCGCGCCCACCGCGCCCGCGAAACAGACCACGGAACCGACGGAAAGGTCGATGTTGCCGCCTGTCAGGATACAGAGCAGCATACCTGTCGCCAGCACGAACACGTAAGCGTTCTGGGAGATCAGGTTATTGATATTCTGCGGGAACAGAATTTTTCCCTCTGTCGTAATGCTGAAGAAAATCACCACCAGAACAAGGGCGATAATCATGGTATATTTTCTTAAAAATACAGAAACATTTGTCTTTTCCATATCCTTACGCCCCCTTTCCAGATGTCACGATGATGGACATGATCTTCTCCTGGGACGCCTCCTCAGCGGAGAGTTCCCCGGCAATCTTACCCTCGTTCATCACATAAATCCTGTCGCTCATGCCGAGCACCTCCGGCAGCTCCGAAGAGATCATCACCACGGACTTGCCCGCCGCCACCAGATCGTTGATGATACAGTAAATCTCATACTTGGCGCCCACGTCGATACCTCTCGTCGGCTCATCCAGAATCAGTACGTCGGGATCCGTAAACATCCACTTTGCCAGAAGAACCTTCTGCTGGTTTCCGCCGGAAAGGTTGCCCACATTCTGCTCCACGGTGGGGCACTTGGTTTTCAGCTTGCCTCTGTACTCCTCAGCCACCTGATACTCTTTATCCTTGTCAATGATCATCCGGGGACTGATGCTGTCCAGATTTGCCAGCGTCGTGTTAATCTTGATTGGATTGGTGAGCACAAGCCCGTTGCCCTTCCGGTCCTCGGTCACATAGGCAAGCTTATTTTTGATCGCCTGCTTGATGGTCTTTAAGTGCACTTCCTTGCCGTCCAGATAAAGCTGGCCGCTGATGTTCGTGCCGTAAGACTGCCCGAAAATACTCATGGCAAGTTCGGTACGCCCCGCGCCCATCAGGCCGGAGATACCTACCACCTCACCCTTTCTCACTTTGATGGACACATTGTCGCACACCTTCCTCTCCGGATAGAGCGGATGATGTACCGTCCAATTTTTCACTTCCATATTCACGTCACCGATCTTTACGCCGTGACGTTTCGGGAAACGGTCGGTCAGCTCACGTCCAACCATGCCCTGAATAATTCTATCCTCTGAAATCTCCGTGGTATGCTTATCCATCGTCTCGATGGTGGAACCGTCACGGATGACCGTGATCTTATCCGCCACATAAGCAACCTCGTTTAATTTATGAGATATAATAATCGATGTCATGCCCTCTTTCTTAAACTTTAACATAAGATCGAGCAGCGCCTGGGAATCCTTCTCATTCAATGAGGAGGTCGGCTCATCCAGAATCAGAAGCTTCGCATGTTTTGCCATCGCTTTCGCGATCTCCACAAGCTGCTGCTTGCCCGTGCCGATATCCTTAACCAGCACTCTGGAAGATTCTGAAAGACCTACCATTTTCAGATATTTGTCGGCTTCCCCGTAAGTCTCGTTCCAGTCGATCGCCGCGCTCTTTCCGCGCTCGTTTCCAAGGAACATGTTCTCTCCGATCGTCATGTAGGGGATCAGCGCCAGCTCCTGATGGATGATGACGATTCCCTTCTCCTCGGAGTCCTTGATCTTACCAAACTTACACACTTCACCGTTGTAGACGATGTCGCCCTCATATGTACCATAGGGATAAATGCCGCTCAAAACGTTCATCAGCGTGGACTTGCCCGCGCCGTTCTCACCGACCAGCGCGTGGATTTCGCCTTCCTCCACCTTTAAATTTACGTTGTCGAGCGCCTTGACACCGGGGAACGTTTTGGTAATATTTTTCATTTCCAGTAAAACTTTAGCCAAAGTGTATTCCTCCCAACATTTTTTGTATCTGCTACCCACGTCTCTCTCTAAAATCAGCAGGCGGGAAAACCCGCCTGCCGGTTTCACTTACTACTATTATATCATATTTCTGATATGCAGAGAATGCGTTTTCTGCGTTCTCTTGTTTGAGACTTAGAATTTCTTGGCGAAACTCTTTCTCAGCCTACGGAGAATGCGTTTTCTGCGTTCCCTCATGTGAATCTTTCTCCGCCTACGGAGAACGCGCTTTCTGCGTTCTCCCATGCGAAACTTAGTGTTTCTTGGCGAAACGCCCTCTGGCGTTGAGCCCTAGAAACTCTTTTCGCATTGTTACTGGAGATCCGCCTCTGTATAGTAACCGGAGTCGATCAGCAGCTCTTTGTAGTTGTTAACGTCCGCGAATACGGGCTCGCAAAGGTAAGAAGGAATCACGCCTGTGCCGTTGTCGTAAGTCGTGGTATCGTTTACTTCAACAGTCTCACCCTTCAGGATCTGACCAACCATCTTAACAACCTGAGATGCCAGAGTACGGGTATCCTTGAATACGGACATAGCCTGCTTGCCGTCGATCATGTTCTTTACGTTTGCGATATCACAGTCCTGACCTGTAACTACAGGGTACTCGCCTGTGTAGTTTGCTGCCAGAGCGTTCTCAACACCGAGAGCGGTGGAGTCGTTGGAGCAAAGAGCGATGTGAAGAGTCGTACCGTCAGAGTAGTTGGAAGAAAGGATGTTCTCCATTCTAGCCTGTGCGGTCTCGGTAGCCCATGCGGGTGTACCAACGGTTGCGAAATCGATCTGGCCGGAGGGAACAACGATCTTGCCAGCGTCCATGTAAGGCTTTAACACGTCAATTGCGCCGTTGTAGAAGAAGGTTGCGTTGTTGTCATCCGGGGAACCGCCGGTGATCTCCATGTTGAAAGGACCCTCTGCGTTGTCCAGATCCAGCTCGTCAACAATGTACTGCCCCTGTGTCTGGCCTACCTTGTAGTTATCGAAGGTAGCGTAGTAGGAAATCGCATCGGTGTTCTTGATCAGACGGTCATATGCGATAACCGGGATGTTTTTGCTCTTTGCGCCTTCCAGAACGGTGGTCAGGGACTCGCCGTCGATGGAAGCGATAACCAGTACGGAGCAGCCGCCGTTGATCATGTTCTCGATCTGGGAAACCTGAGTAGCTACGTCGTTGGAAGCGTACTGAAGGTCTACCTCATAACCTGCTGCCTCGAGCTCTGCCTGCATGTTGGAACCGTCCTGATTCCATCTCTGCAGATCCTTTGTGGGCATTGCCACACCAACCTTATTGCCGCTGGGCGCTGCTGCGTCCGCTGCGGGAGCCTCTGCCTCTGCATCCGCTGCCGGTGCTTCTGCCTCTGCCGCAGGAGCCTCTGCCTCTGCTGCAGGCTCAGATGTAGCTGCCGGAGCTGCCTCGCCGCCGCCACAGCCAACCAGTGTAGCTGCAACCATAGAAGTCGCAAGTACCATACCTAATACTTTTCTTTTCATGTCTTAGTTTTCCTCCCTTTTCTTAATAAATGAGTTTGCGAATTTCTTTCGCACCTCCAATATACCACAAAGAAAATAGGAATAATTTATGACATTCTGTACATTTTCACCATACTGAAATTTTATGCAGAAACTGTACTAGCATATTTTTGCAATTAGCTTTCCCGTTTCACAAAATAATGCTATTCCGGCATCTGTCCAGACACATTCAGATACACATCCTCCTTCAGATGAAAGCCGCTGCCGATAATGACCTCGTCGATATTGTCCCTGTTCACGCTGATCGGCTCCAGCCCGATATAAGGCACCTTGTATGCACCGCTGTCAATCAGGGTCACGTCCTCACCCTCCATTTTCTCACCTTTCGCAAGCGCCACCGCTTCCTCCGCCGCCCGGGTCGCCAGACGCTCCACAGGCTTGTAGACAGTCATAACCTGCGTGCCCTCCACGATCCGCTGACATGCCGCCAGATCCGCATCCTGCCCGACTACCAGCATATTCCCTGCCTGTCTCGTCTCCGCCAGCGCGCGCACCGCCTGCGTCGCCAGATCGTCATTGCCGCACATGATGGCATCCGCCTGCGACACTTTCGCCGAATTGTTGTAAATATAGGCTGCCGCCTCCTCCGCGCGCCAGTTGTCGGCATGGATGGAGTCCAGAATGCCCACATGATGCTTGTTCATCACCCGCTTGAACGCCCCCTCCACCAGAGGCACATTGTTGTCTGTGGGAGAGCCGCCGATCATAATCACACTTCCCCCGCTAATGCCCTCCGCCAGCAGCGCCCTCGCCATCATTTCCCCCACCATCTCATTGTCGAAGGAAATATAGAGATCAACATCCGCGTCGTCGATCAGCCTGTCGTAGGAGAGCACCCTGATTCCCGCATCCTTCGCCTTCTTCACCGATTCCCGCAAAGAAGCCGGGTCGATGGCGATAATGACGATCACATCCATTCCTTTCTGAATGAAATAATCGATCTGCTTTTTCTGCTCCTCCACGACGCCGTTGGCGTTCTGCACGTTGACTTCCGCCCCCAGTTCTTTTGCCACCGAGACAAATACATCCCGGTCCCGCTGCCATCTCTCAATGACAAAGGAGTCAAAACTCATGCCGATCTGGATTTTTTCTTCCTCCCCGTCGTCACTCTCCCTGCTGCTTTCCGCCTTTCCGCAGCCACAAATGGCAAGCAGCAACAGCAGCACAGCAGTCAGACACACAATCTGCTTTTTCCCCATACTCTGATCTCCCCATATCTTTTGCAGAAGCTCTTTTCGCGCTATCTAAAGTGTTTTATACTCCGTAGGCGTCACGCCCACATTTTTCTTAAAGGAACGGCTGAAATAATTGGGATCCGCGTATCCTACCATGGAGCAGATTTCCTTCATGGAATACTCCGTGGTGGTGAGCAGCTCCTTTGCCCTGTCCATGCGTATCTTTGTCAGATACTCCACAAAGCCTTCCCCCACACCTTCCTTGAATATCTTGCTGAAATAATAAGGGCTGATATTGAGTGCCTGTGAGACCTCATCCAGAGAGATATCCCTGCTGTAATTATTCTGGATATAAGCCTTCGCTGCCTCAACCGCTCCCAGAGATTTTTCAGACGCCTTCGTGCTGACATTCCGGCTCGCCGTCTCCATCTTTTCTATAAACCATTTTTTTATGGACGCTATGTCATCCATTTCCATGATCGCGGGCAGATAGTCCGATCTGGCGCGGAACTCGTAAGTCATCCCGCCGGAATTGTAGGCGAGATGCTCCGCGTAGAGCACAAACTCCAGCACTTTCAGCCGGATGTTCATCAGATAGCTGCCGTGCAGCTTCGCCACCAGATCAAAATAGGTTTCCGCCGTTGCCACAGCGTGATCCGCATCCCCGTTTTTGACCTCCGAAAAGAGCTTCTTTTCCAGATCCACGGGGTAAGTTTCCTCGTGGGCGCAGCCGATCGGCAGATCATCCACATGCGCCACGCTGCCGTTTGTCATAATCAGGGCGTTTATCGCTTCCTTGTATGCCTCCCTTGCCTCCTCCAGCGGCGCAATGGCGCTGATGCCGATACGGAAACTGATCTGCGTCCGCTTTTTCAGTTCCCGGACAAGCTCTCTGGATTTCTCGATAAGGGAGATTCTCTCCTCATAGGACATCTGCGTCTCCTCGCAGGGCACCAGCCCCGGCAGCTTGTTCGCCATGGACATCCCCAGAATCATCCCGGGGTAAGCCTCCTTCATATACTCTCTAAGCAGGTCGCCGTACTGCTGCATTTTCACGCTGCTGCCCACCGCGTTGGTCATATGGTTCCCCTCCTGCATGTCCCCGCAGACCACCGCCAGAATATAGGCATAATTCTGGTCGATGCCCAGAAGCTGCTTGTAATTTTCAATATCCTCCGTAAAATGCTCCTGAAAGAGCAGGTTATAGAGCAGCCCGCTCTCTATGATGGGCATCACGGTTTCCAGCTTTTCCCGGATCAGCAGGTCGTTGCTGCGCTTGTTCCGCTCCCTGTCAATCTGCTCCATCGCTTTCCTCAGCGCCGCAATGATCCGTGTCTTTTCCATGGGCTTCGTAATGTACTCCAGAACGCCGAGCTTGATCGCCTCCTTCGCGTAATCGAACTTGTCGTAGGCGCTCATCACGATAAAGACCACGTTTGCGTTTGTCTCCCGGATCTCCCGCATCGCCTCGATGCCGTTGATGCCGGGCATCTGGATATCCATAATCGCAATATCCGGGCGGAAATTTTCGGCAAGCTCAATCACGCTCCTGCCCGTCTTCGCAAACTCGATCGCACACTGGTCGCCAAACTCCTTCTCTATGATAAATTTCAGAGAATCGATCACGATTCCCTCGTCGTCCGCCAGCATAATCTTGTAACGACTCATGTCTTCTCTCCTTCTGACACTTCCCCGGCTGCCCCGCCATTCCTCTTATGTTCCCTGTCATACCGTTCCAGACAGAGGCACACCTCCGTGCCCATACCCTCTCCCTCGCTCTTCAGCGTCATCACGTGTTCATTGCCCGTAAAAAGCCGCATACGGGAAATCACATTGTCCATGCCGACGCCGTTTCCGCCAGACGCCATATCCTCATCCCGGTAAGTGCCGCTCAGCACCTTTTCAATGGTCTCCGCGCTCATGCCGACGCCGTTGTCCTTCACGCTGATGCAGACCTGCCCGTCCTTCTCGTAGAGGGAAAGCCGGATCACGCCCCGGTCGCCCATCTCCCGTATGCCGTGGTTGACGCAGTTCTCCACAATGGGCTGCAGAATCATGCCCGGCATTTCCGTGTGCAGGAGGGATCCGTCGATATGTTTTTCGTAGTGGATGTCCCCGGCAAACCGCACGTTCAGAATATAGATGTAGGAATCCACCATCTCCACCTCATCGGCAACGGTCACCGTCTCCTCGCTTTTCTTCATATTATATCTGTAAAACTGTGCCACCTTCTGGATATAGTCGTAAGTCCTGTCCGCCCCCTCCATCATGGCAAGCTGCGCGCCCGCATTTAACGTATTGAACAGAAAGTGCGGATTGATCTGCGCCTGCAGGTACTTGAGTCTCGCGTCCTTCAGATGGCCTTCCATCAGCAGTTCCCGCTCCTTCAGCGCGCGCTCCGCCTCCATGCTCTCCCTGATGCGCTCGATGTATCTGCCGATGCTGACCACCATGGAATTGAATGCGCCTGTCACCACGCCCACCTCGTCCTGCGATTCCACCGGCAGAAGCTCGATCTCAAAATTGCCCTTCGCCACCTCGTCCGCCTGCCCGGCAAGCTTTTTCAAAGGGCGGATCAGCGCCCCCACAAAGCCGATGATGATGCACACATTGCTGAACATCACAAGGACGATGGCGATAACAGACACGATCTCAAAGAGGCGGAACCGTTTCTGTAGTTCGCTGTAGCGCTCGGAGTTACTGCGGAACTGCTCCATGTTCAGATTGGAAATGTAAGTACAGATATAATCGTACATCCGGGTGGCGTTCTCATAGTGAAAGCGGTATTTCTCCACGTTCCTTCCGCGCTTCGCCTCAATGGTCTGCGCCACCTCCGCAAGATACCCTTCCGTCATATGCCGGATGTTCCGCTCCATCCGGTCAAAGGACTGCCCCGTAACCTCCTCGTTCAGTTCCGACGCCATATTCCTGCAAAGCGACTCACTCCGATAATAGTTTTCCAGAGAATCGCTGGTTTTTACGTTAAGATAATCCGTCATGTTGCTCTGCAGGGCGTTGACCGCGTCGGAAAACTGATTCAGATGACGGTTGTCCTGATATACCATATCCAGTCTGCCGGACATGCTGTTGATGCCGATGATCAGGAAAATATTTACCATCACCACGAGAATGTTCGTCACAATGTAAATACTGCTGATTTTAAACTGTAGGGAGAAGTCGCGCAGCTTATTCGTCATATTCCAGCTCCTCTCCCCGCAGATACTCGTCCACATTCTCCTTGGTAATCAGACTGATATCCGCCGTAAAATACTGGCTCGTGTAACCCAGATCGTGATACTCCTGCAGCGCGTCGATGCAGAACGCCCCCATCTGCGCCGTGTCAATATCCACGGTGGCATATATGACACTTCGGTCAATGGCGTTGAGAATCGTGTCGGAAACATAATGCCCGAGAATACTGACCGTGCCCACCTTATTGTAATCCACCACCGCCTGATATGCGCAGGTGGTGTTCAGCTCGTTCAGACAGATCAGAATATCGGGAATTTCCTGCCCCATAAAAATATCGCGGACAGACTCTTCCACCGAAAAGGCGTTGGTGTCGTCCACCGACTGCAGGGAAAGCTCCACAGCCGTCTCCCCCCGCTCCTGCTCGATTGTCTCCTGAATGCCGGAGTAGAGGATATTCTGGTCCAGACTGTTCGCGTAGGAATTGACCAGAAGAGTCACCCTAATCGGGCGGTCCGCGGAACCGGCCAGCCGCTCCCGCATAATTCTGAGCGCCTGTCTGCCGTACTCCCTGCCCAGATTGTAGCTGCCCACGCCCACAAAGCTGCAGCGCGCGCTCTGGGTATTGTCCCCGTAAAGCGTCACCACGGGGATCCCCGCCATGTCCGCCCGGTCGATTAACGCCGTCATCGCCTCCTCTTCACTGGCTGTCACGATGATGCCGTCCACGCCGGAAGCGATCGCAATCTCCATCTGTTCTTCCACGCTGTAGTCCTGAAAGCGGTCGTTTCCCAGCCAGTCCACATAGACGTTTTCCTGAAGCGCCCGCTCGTAAGCGCCCTGATACACAGACTGCCAGAAAACGGATTTCCCTTCCCGCGTAATCATCATGTAATATCTGTCGTAGGTCTCTCCCGCCGTCTCCTCCTGAAAACTCCCCTTATAAAACCACAGGATATATCCCGCCATCAGCACCGTAAACAGGATGCTTACCGCCGTCAGAAAGACGGGCAGAAACGTAAGCCCCGAAAATTTTCTTTCCGGGGCTTGGTTTTCCGTGTGTTGTTGTTTCTCGTTCCTAATTATCTTCAATGCCTTTTGCGAGTTTCCCTTTATTTATAGTATGTATCGTAGTTCACAAGCTCATCCAGAAGTTTCGGGAGCTGCTCGTCCATGGTCTCGTCCGAGAACTGGCATGTTCCCACCGCCTTGTGTCCGCCGCCGCCATACTTGAGCATCAGGCTTCCCACATTGACATTGGAAGTACGGTTTAATACGCTGTACCCCACCGCCGCGGAACACCCCAGACCGCCTCTTCCGTTGACGATCCACGCGGAAATATTCTGCTCCGGGTACATGCTGTAGATCAGGAAACGGTTCCCGGAATAAATCGGGTCAACGCCACGCAGGTCGGAAATGATCACGTCCTTCTCCACGCGCGTGTGCGCCTTCACCATCTCCCTGAATTTCTCATCCTGTTCCCGATAGATGTCTATGCGTTCCTGCACGTCGGGCAGCGCCAGAATCTCCTCGGTGCTCATGGTGCGGCAGCACTCCATCAGTTTCTCCATCAACTGATAGTTGGAGATCGTGAAATTGCGCCATCTGCCAAGCCCCGTGCGGGGATCCATCAGAAATCCGACGAGAATCCATCCCTGCGGGTTCTGAATCTCATCTATGGTCAGATTGCCGGAATCGACTTTATCGACTGCCACCATCATATCGTCAAAATGGGAAAAACGCTCCTGACCGCCGTAATACTCATAAATAATACGCGCGCAGGAAGGTGTGATACGGCTCTCCCCTTTATACTTGCCCTTTAACTCGTTGCGTTCGTGTTCACTGGAGTGATGGTCGAACCAAAGCCCGCATCCCTCCACAAAGGGCACGTTTGCCAGCACATCATTCTCGGTGATCTCCACAAGACCATCCTGCAAATCCTTCGGATGCGCAAATTTCCAACTGTCAATCAGACCGACTTCTTTTAAAAGCGCACCACATGCCAACCCGTCAAAATCAGATCGTGTCACTAATCTCATCGCTTTTCTCCTATCCCATCCCAAAGTTTATGTCCCATAATGTGACCCGTCAAGTGAAATCAGGCATCTTCTCTGCAGCCGCCTGATTTCCCGCTTACATACTATAGATTATAAAGGATAGCCCCCCGCTTTTCAAGAAAAAAATCAAGCTCAGAGCCAGATCGACGTGGGTCCGTCCTGCGGCGCAATCACGGTGATTTCCTGTCCCAGTTTAAAGGAATAGAGAATCCGCTCCTTCACCGGCTTGCCGGAAGCCCCCGGCTCATAACCGTAAATCTGCGCAAGCGCCTCACTGTAATAGACAAGCTGGGTCTGGTACCGCTTTACCAGCTCCTCCGGCGTGGAAACGGCGTCCGTCTTGTAGTCCAGCACCACGAACCCGTCCTCCTCCTCGAAAAAGACGTCGATAATACCCTGCACCAGCACCGTCTCCTCCGCAGGGAAACCGCTCCCCAGACGGCTCGCCGGAAGCCCCATCACAAAAGGCTGCTCCTTAAAAAGTTTCCCGGCACATGCCGCTTGTGCCATGCGGTGCGCCACCCGGCACGTCAGAAAATCCACAAGTTTCGGCACGGACACCACTTCATAATAACTCTGCGGCAGTCTGCCCGTCTGCAGCATCCGCTCCATCTGTTCCCCTAGAAATATCTCCGCGGTATGCCGGTCTGTATTGACTTCGTCGGTCACTTCCCGGAAATCGAGCAGCTCCATCACCTTATGGAAAGCGCTTCCGCGCATGGAGCCGCTGACAGCCTCGTCACCCCTTAGGAATCTCGGCAGATAGGGAACCGCCGGTTTCTCCTCAAAGAGCTTCGCCGCGGCTTCGTCCGTCTCCTGCATACCGGCAAGCTTCAATTCCGATACGGTAGTCTTTGTATAAAGATCGCGCAGATTTCCGTGCGGATATTCGTAGGAAAACCGCCGTGACAGCTCTGTCATAAGGTTCTCATCCACCGCTTCTGCGGCATCGGCAGAAAGCAGTTTTTTCCTCGCCTCCATTCCCAGAACCGTCTCCTCTATCTTTTTCTCCACCACGTGATCCCATCCGGTCAATTTTACCGCAAACGGCAGATCCGCGTCATGTTCCGGGACGTCCGGGTCCGGCTCCATCCCGCACGCCCCGTAAAAGCCGTCCAGGCACCGGCTGCCGGAAAGCGCGGCGAGCAGCAGCGACAAAAAGCTGTCCTGCCCCAGCAGCACGTCATAGGAGAGCAGGCTGCGTTTGCGCCGCCGAAGCGGAAGAAGCGCCGCCGCCGTCTTTTCCGGGATTTTGACCACTCCGGTCAGAATCAGTTTTTCCTCCGCTCTGGTCATCGCCACATACAGAATGCGCAGTTCCTCCGCCAGACTGTCCCGCCGCAATTTTAGCGCGACGGCGTTTTTGCGCAGATTCTTCCCTTTCACCCGCCTTTCGGGATCCACATAGTCCACGCCGATTCCCGCGTCCACATCCACCGCCAGAATGCCGCTGCCCTCCTTTTTGCGAAAGCCCGCCGCCAGTCCCGACACAAAGCAGACGGGAAACTCCAGCCCCTTGCTCTTGTGGATGCTCATAATCCGCACCACGTCCGCGTTCTCATCCTGCATTGCCGCCTCGCCGTAATCCACTTCGTACTTCTCCAGCTGTTCCATGTAACGCAGGAAATGATAAAGCCCGAAGTAGCTCGTCTTCTCGTAGTCCGCCGCCTTCACCAGAAGCATCTCCACGTTGGCACGCCGCCTGCCGCCGTCAGCCCTTGCCGTCACATGATGCAGATACCCTGTCTCCCGCAGAATGACCTGCAGCAGTTCGTGTACCGAAAGGTAGACGGACATGTTTCTGTATGCGGCGATTTTGTCGAGAAACCGTCTGATTTTGGCTTGTAACGCTTCGCTGATTCCCTGCTGCCCACGGTCCGCCCGGGTTTCGCCGCCCGCCCGGTCTGCGCAGGCCGTCAGCGCGTCGTAGAGATATTTCTTTTTCGGGTACGCCGCACGCACGAGCGCGATCTCCTCCTCGGAAAAGCCGCCCAGATACGAGTGCAGCACCCCGTAGAGGGGAATGTCCTGCAGCGGATTGTCCAGCACCCGCAGGAAATGCAGCAGCTCCTGTACTTCCGGCGCCGCGAAATACCCGGTTCGGGAAGTTACATGGACGGGAATCCCCTCCTCCTCCAGCACACGCTTGAAAACCTCGTCCCAGCCGGAGAGGGTGCGCAGCAGAATCACAATGTCCCGGTAAGACGCCCGCCGCAGTCCCCCTGTCTCCTTGTCCGCCATCTGGAACTCCCCAAGAAGTGTCCTGATCTGCGCCGCCACACCGTAAGCCTCCTGTTCCTTTGCGGAGAGTTCCGCCTCTGCCTCCTCCCGGAACAAAAGAAACTGGGTCACATTCGATACGTCCTCAGAAAGCCCGCCCTCCCGCTCCGGGTAGGAAGCCCCGGCATACAGCGCCGCCTTCTCATCATAGACTATACCGCCCATTTCCTTTCCCATGATCCGCGCAAAAACGGTGTTTACACTGTCGATCACCGCCCCGCGGCTCCTGAAGTTCTGATGCAGGTCGATCCGCCGGGCATTTTCCTCCCCTCTGCCGTAAACCTCCTGCTTTTCCAGAAACAGTTCTGGTCTCGCCAGCCGGAACTTATAGATGCTCTGCTTCACATCCCCCACCATAAAGCGGTTGTACCGCCCCTCGGACTCCCCGCTGATGCAGGAAAGGAGGTACTCCTGCACCATGTTGCTGTCCTGATACTCGTCGATCAGAATTTCATGGAAACGGTCCCGATAAGCGAGCGCCGTCTCCGTCGGCACGTAGCCGTCTCCCTCCCTGCGCAGTAAAATCTGCAGGGCAAAGTGTTCGATATCGTCAAAATCCAGTATATTTTTATCCCGCTTTGCCGCATCGTATGCCGCCTTAAAAGCAAGTGTCAGATCCACCAGCGCTTCCACCGCCGTCTGACACCCTTCCATCTGCCTGCGCACCTGCCCTGCCGAACCGCAAAAAAACTGTGTCCGCAATTCAGAGAGAGCTTCTTTCACGCCGTCCCGCAGGCTTTTCGCCGCCTCACGCTTCGTCTGCGAAACGGAAGTATCCCGCTTGGAGGGAAGCCTGTCAAAAGCCACCGCGCCAAAAGCGGCGCAGAGGCTGTCATAATCTGCCGTCCCGTCAAAACGGCGCTCTTTCTCTGAACTGCCCGGAGCGTCACCGGCAGCCTTCGCAGCTTCGGTTTCTTCCTTCGCCTCCCCGCCGCCACACAGCCCAAGCAGCCGCGCCACCATCTCCCGCTCTCTCTCGAGCAGCGCCCCGTAAAAATACGGTCCGTCCGGCTCCTCGCACAGCCGAAGCGCCGCCTCCAGTTTATCCATGCAGCCCTGCAGCGCATAGCGGGTATGTTCCATGAACAGTGCCGCCCACGGAAGCGCCAACAGCTCCTGCTCCTCTTCTCCCGCCGCGCCGAAACGGTAGTCCCCCTTCCGCGCTGCAAGCCACTCCTCCGGGAAAGGCATACTCATGGCGAAATCGTAGAGTTTCAGCACCTCCTTTTCCACCGCCTCATCCCTGTTTCCGACGCTGAAATATTCCATACAGTGCAAAAAAGCCGGATCTTCTTTCCCGTAAGCGTCCTCAATCACATCCGCCAGCACATCAGCGCGCAGAAGTTTCAGCTCCCCCTCCTCCGCAATCCGGAAACCGGGGTCCAGACCGATCGTATGAAACTGGTTTCGCAGGACAAAAAGGCAGAAACTGTCTATGGTGGTGATCTGCGCGTTGTAGAGCAGCGTGGTCTGCCGCTGTAAATGCTCGTTCTCCGGCTCCCGCGCCAGCCTGTCATTCAAGGCGCGGCTGACCCGCTCCCGCATCTGGGCGGCAGCCGCGTTGGTAAAGGTCACCACCAGAAGCCTGTCGATATCCACCGGGTTCTCCCCGCCGCACACCATCTCCACGATCCGCTCCACCAAAACCGCCGTCTTGCCGGAGCCCGCCGCCGCGGAAATGAGAAGATTACAGCCCCTGCTCTCTATCACCTGTCTCTGTGTATCTGTAAATGTGATTCCCATAGTATCTCCCTGCCTTACCTCTCCCCTGCACTTCCCTCATGTCACATCTATGCAGCGCTTTCACTTCTCTTCCCCGCCGCCATTGTCCGTTTCCTCCCGCATCTTCTCAAGCGCTTCCTCCGCCTTCAGCTTCGCAAGTTTCCTCGGCTGATAGCCCGCCGCCCCGGCGTCGAAACCACAGACATGCTTGTAGGCGCAGTAAGTACATGCCTTCTCCGCACCCAGCTCACAGGGATTGACCGCTATGGTCCCATCCAGAATCTCCCTTCCCAGACTGCGAATTTTGTGGTTTACATAATTCGAGACCATCTGCATGTCCTCCGCCGATATGACACTGGAGACAGCCGAGAAACTGCCGTCCTTTTTCCGCTCTAGCGGCAGAATATCGGACTTATCCGTAAATTCACCGTCCAGCATTCTGACGGCTTCGTCGTCTTTATTGACTATTCCAGTCATCTTCAATTCCTGCAAAATACGGCTGTTTATCTCCTCCGGCGAAAGTTCCTCCCCCTCCACCACGGGGTCCGCCACCCGGTAGTAAAGCATCGCCGCAGGCACCGCCTCCTTACCGGGGTATTTCTTCTGCACAAGTTCCACCGCCGCGTTCATATAGACCACAAGCTGTAACTGCAGCCCATAGTAGAGCGCCGCCAGGTCGAACCGCCTGTCCCCGGACTTGTAGTCGATGACTTTCACATAAACCCGTTCCTCCGTCTCCCCGATATCCACCCGGTCAATCCTGCCGCGCAGTCGCAGCTTTTCCTTTTCACTGAGCGCGATATTCAGGGAGTCCAGATTTTCCAGCACATCGAAGGAAACCTCAAAAGCCTCCGGCAGAAACTGTCCTTTCAGAAGCTGTGTCTGAAGCGTGTCCACCGTGCGGTTTAAAATCCGCTCCATCCGCGCCAGCAGATGCCTGTTCCTCGCATTGCTGTAAAGAATTGTCTCCCCGTAGGACGCGGCGCAGGCAGTAAGCGTCTCCGCAACAAGTTTACGCCCCTCCTCCTTCGGGAAATCCAGCCATGTATAACCGTGTTCTTTCAGCCTCTCAGAAAAACCCTCCAGCACGCCGTGGAACAGGTTCCCCATATCCGCCGCCTCAAAGCTGTACTCGCTCCGCTCCCGCAGACGGAGCCCGTACTGCAAAAAATGGGCGTAAGCGCAGGCGGCATATTTTTCCAGACGGCTGACACTGTTTAAGAGAGACGCGCCGTACAGAGCCGCCGCCGCCGCCCGGGAGAGCGGCGTGTCCTCATGTCTTGCAAACGCCGTCTCCACCAGATCCCCGGTCTGTCCCCGGTACTGGGGATTCCCGTCATAACAACGGTAAAATGTGACAAGCGTCCTTTGCTCCTCCTCATCCAAGCGCCCAGCCGCGTACTCCCGCAGTAAATCCGTAAAAAAGCCCAAACCGTCCGCACTACAGAGCAGCTGCTCTTCCACCGCCTCCCGCTCCGGCGTTTCCACGGCAAGTCCGGGATACAACCCCTGCAGAAGTTCCACCAGATAGGCAGGGCGCAGAGACCTGCCGTCCTCCCCCACTCTGGCGTAGGACAGGTAAAGCGCCTCCGACGGCTTTGTCATATTCAGATACAGATAGAGCCGCTGGATGTACATCTGCTCCCTCGGCGAGGGCGCAAGCTCGATATCAGACTCCCGCAGGAACTCCCGGTCAAGATCCGAGATAATCCCGCCCCCGGAGCCTTTCGGGATATTGCCGTCATTCACGCCGAGAAAAAACAGCACCTTGACCTGCTTCAGACGTGTCCTCTCGATATCTCCCACGAGAATACGGTCCACATTCTGGGGAATCGTCCCCACCGTGATCTCCGCAAGCCCGGAATCCAGAATATCCGCAAACTCCTTAAGGGTCAGCTCCTCCTCCGACAAAAGCCCTTCAATCTGGTCCAGCAGGTCGATCACCAGCGGATAAATCTGCCCATACTCCTTGGCTCTGGCAAGTTCTCCCTCCTCTTTAAATTTCTTCTCAAAATCCGACAGCTTCTGCTGTACCTCGTTTGCCACGAGAAACTGATAGAGGGCGCGCACCATTTCCCCCGCTGTTTTAAGCGGCTCAAAAAACGGCAGCATCTGTTCCATCAGCCGTTCGCGCATGGCATTGCAGTCGGCAAGCGACGCCAGAGACGCCTCCTCACCCTCCGGCTCCTCCTCCCTGTAAGTGAATGCTTCGCTCCATCGTTTCCGCCCTCTGATCCCGAAACGGCGCACATAATTTTCCAGCCTGTCCACTTCCTCCCCGGTAAAGCCCGCAAGCCCCGTGCGCAGATAGTGAAAGACCGCGTCAAAACTGAAATCCTGCAATATCATCTGCAGCGCGCTTCGCACATAGGACGCGAAGGGATTGCCCAGAATGCCCCTCGTCTGATCGATATAAATGGGAATGTCAAAACGGTCAAAAACCTCTTTCGCCTCTTTCCCGTACACCCCCATGTTACCTGTCACCACGGCGATATCACGGTAACACAGCCCTTCCGACTTCAAAAGTTCCCTGCGGATGGCAATACAGGTCTGCCGCAGTTCCTCCCCCGGCGTGGACGCCTCGATCAGATGAAGCCTTTCCGTCGCCCCCTCATATGCGCGGGACGGATAGCGGAACAGATTCCGTTCCAAGTGCGCCAGCTCCGGATTGTCCGCAAAGCGGGGCAGCCGTCCTTCCTTTTTCTCCGTGCACCAGACCGGCGCTTCCTCCGCAATACCCGCCTCCCCGGCAAGCCTTTTTAAAACCGACACCGTTTTCTGACTCAGGTAAAACAATTTCTGCTCCCCCTCCACGCGATAGGGATTCTCCCGCTCGTCCATGGTGAGCGTAATAATGACTTTGTCGGTCAATCCAAGCAGTTCCTGAATCACCCGGTTCTGTATCGGCGTAAATCCTGTGAACCCGTCGAAGGCGATCACGCTGCCCCTCACAATCTCAGATTCCGGCAGCGCCGTCCGCAGCCTGTCAAGCGTCCCCTCTGTGGTGATAAAGCGGTCATGTATATACGCCCCGAATGCACGGTACAGATGCCGCAGATCCTGCAGCTTATAGTAGAGCGCCCCCCGCTCTTTCGCGTAGTCGATCAGCGTCTCCAGCTCCTTCTCCCCGACGCCGTACTGCATAAACTCGGAGAGCGCCGACTTCACCTCGTGGATGTAGCCGATCCTGTGCAGGTGGCTGCCGAGCACCGTCAGCTTCTCCCGCTCCTGCCCTGCCACCTTGCGAAGCACCAGACTTTTTCCCGTATCGTCCAGAACCGGCAGTTCCTCTCCGCCCACCTCCTCAATGATCCGATGGGTCAGTCTGCCGAAGCTCAGCACGTCGATATTCATAATCGCGTGGCGCGGATGCTCCACCACCAGATCCATCTGGGTCTGCATGGTAAACTGGTCCGGCACGATCAGCAGATAATTTTTCTCCGGGTGGCGCTGTGACTCCTCTATGATATAGTCATGCAGTTTCCGGCTTTTGCCGGCGCCGGAGGCGCCGAAATAAAATTGCAGGGACATGGGCATCTTTCCTCTTCGCTGCGATACACTGTTATCACAAAGCTATCCAATCATTGTTGTCACAAAACAAGCTTTACACTTCATAAGAAAACTCTAATAATTATATTATAGCATGGGTTTAAATTATAGGTTTCCGGCGTGAATCTCACCGACATTGATAAGTTGAAAGAATAAACAGATGCGGAGAATGCCGTTTTTCAGGCATTCTCCCAAGTGAAACTTAGTACATCTATTCAAACGGAATCACACCGCCGTCGTATGTATTGTTGATGTACTCCTTGATAGCGTCTGACTTAAGCGCCGCCACCAGCGCCTTGATCGCCTCGTTATTCTCATTGCCTTCCTTCACCGCGATCACATTCACATAGGTCTGTGCCGCCTCCGAATCAGACTGCTCGTATGCCACAGCGTCCTTCGCCACGGAGAAACCTGCCTCCATCGCATAGTTGCCGTTCAGGACAACAAACGCCACCTCTTCCTTCACGCGGGGCACCTGCGCCGCCTCCAGTTCCTGAATCTCCACATTGTAAGGGTTATCCTCGATATCGCGCACGGTTGCCTCCAGACCTACCCCCTCTTTTAACGTCAGAATGCCGTTGTCCTGCAAAAGCAGAAGCGCTCTCGCCTCGTTGGTCGTGTCGTTGGGAACCGCAATCACGTCTCCCTCCGCGATCGCGGAAAGGTCGCTCTTCGTGCCGGGATAAATCCCGAAAGGCTCATAATGAATGCCGCCCGCGTTCACCAGATGCGTCCCCTGCTCCCCGTTAAAGGAATCCAGATAGGGAATGTGCTGGAAATAGTTTGCGTCAAACTCGCCGCTCTCCACCACCTGATTGGGCTGTACATAGTCGTTGAAAACCGTCACCTCAAGGGTGTAGCCCTGATCCGCCAGAATCGGCTTCACCTGTTCCAGAATTTCCGCATGGGGCGTTGCCGAAGCCGCCACCGTAATCGTGCCGTCATCCTTCTTCCCCCCGCAGCCCGTAAGCGCCGAAAGCGCAAGCGCCGCTACTATACTTGTTACAACCAGTTTCCTTTTCATAATTTTCTCCTCCTCTTTATAATAGCATTTGCAAAATCCCTCTCTGTGTTACCTTAATTGTACAAATGACATAATTATAAGCAGACCCTTGGAAAACGCTGGTACTTAGCGAGGTCTTTTCGAGCTTAGTACCATTGCGTTTGGAACGGAGCGAAAGCGCGTCTGCGTTGATTATGTCATTTGTACAATCTCAGTAACGTAAAAGAGAGTTTCGCAACTACCTATCATCTATGTAAAACGGTTTACTTCCTCTTATCCAGCTTCACCGACAGCCGCATCCCCAGCGTCTGGAAAATCTGCACCAGCACCACCAGAAGCACCACCGAGACAATCATAATCAGCGTCTCATAGCGGTAATAGCCGTAGCGCATGGCGATATCGCCAAGTCCGCCGCCGCCGACCACGCCCGCCATCGCGGAGTAGCCGAGTATCGTGCCGATGGCGATGGTCACGCCCACCAGAATCGACGTCCTCGCCTCCACCAGAAGCACCTTCCATATAATTGTAAACGTGCCTGCGCCCATACTCTGCGCCGCCTCCACCACGCCGTGATCCACTTCCTTGATGGAAGATTCGATCATCCGCCCGATAAAGGGAGCCGCCGCAATGGTCAGCGGTACAATCGTTGCCGCCGCACCCGTGCTTTTTCCCACAATCGCCCTCGTCAAGGGCAGTACCAGAATCAGCAGAATCAGAAACGGAATACTCCGCAAAATATTAGCCGCCACATCCAGCACCCGGTAGACCACGGCGTTTGGCCGTATTCCCGACTTGTCCGTCACGGCAAGGACTATCCCCCAAGGCAGTCCCAGCACATAGCCGAAGAAAGTTGACAAAAGTGTCATAAACAAGGTGTCCCGCACGCCTTCCAGCATCATCAGTGTCAGATCACTAGTCCACATAGCCGTTCACCTCCTCCACGGCAAGCCCTCTCTCTGCGAGGTAAGCCTTCATTTCCTCCTGCACCCTGCGGTCATCCGGCAGGCTTAAAATCATCTCGCCTCTGGCGATTCCCTCCACGTTCTTCGTATCCGCCCGCAGAATGTTGATGGGCTGCCCGAACTTCAACACCATATTCGCAATTACCGGCTCGAACGACGAATTGACCGAAAATACAATGCGGACACAGCATTTCCCTTTCATCAGTTCCTTCTGTCTGTCCTCCAGCGTGCGGCGGTCCGTGCCGCTGCCCTTCAGGATCAGTTCCTTCGCCTCCGCCGTCTTCGGGTGCGCGAAAATCTCCGAAACGCGCCCCTGCTCCACCAGATGCCCCTCGCCGATAATCGCCACGTGGGAGCATATCTCCCGGACCACCGACATTTCGTGGGTAATGATCACTATGGTAATGCCATATTTTTTATTGATTTCCTTCAAAAGTTGCAAAATAGACTGCGTCGTCCGGGGATCCAGGGCGCTCGTCGCCTCGTCGCACAAAAGAATCTTCGGGTTCGCCGCCAATGCCCTTGCGATCGCCACCCGCTGCTTCTGCCCGCCGGAAAGCTGGGACGGATATGCCGACGCCTTATCCGCAAGCTCCACGATCTCCAGAAGCTCCTTCGCACGCTCCTTCGCCTCTTTTTTCTTCATGCCGCCGATCACCAGCGGGAAACAGATATTGTCGATCACATTCTTCTGCATCAGCAGGTTAAAATGCTGGAAAATCATGGAAATCTCCCTGCGGGTCGCCCGAAGCTGCGCTTCCGTCATCGCGCCCAGATCTTTTCCCTCGATCTCCACCGTGCCGGATGTAGGGCGTTCCAGAAAATTCAGACACCGCACGAGCGTACTCTTGCCCGCACCCGACATGCCGATAATCCCATAGATATCACCCGCCTCAATGGACAACGTGATGTGCTGCAGAGCTTCCACTTTCCCGTCATCGGTCTCAAAGGTCTTGCTTAGATCCCGCACCTCGATCATTTCCGTGTTCTCCTCCCAGATTTATGATGCACACAAAATGCCAAAATACAGGCATTTGGGCGCTGGCTCCGACGCCATGCAGCAAGTGCATGGCGCGTGTGAAAAGTAACGGTTTTATCCCTGCTCACTATAGTATGAATCCCGTGAAATGTCAAGAATCCAGTTCAGCCAGAGCGAGTCTTTCGGGCAAACCGTGCTTGCACGAGTTTGAACGGAAGAAGATGCTCTGAGGGAGCGCCCGTTGATGAGCAAAAGTAGCTGCGAAGCAGCGGAGAGCGTCAAAGACGCGATTTTGCGACCGGCGCGGGCTGAAATGTGCCGGACTGTTTACGCAAACAGCGGCGTGGAGAGATACCTGTCCCCCGAATCCGGCAGGAGCGCCACGATCACCTTTCCTTTATTCTCCGGGCGCTTTGCAAGCTGCGCCGCCGCGTGGAGCGCCGCTCCCGAAGAAATGCCCACAAGCACGCCCTCCTGCGTGGCAATCGCCCTACCCGCCGCAAAAGCGTCCTCGTTGGAAACCTTTATGATCTCGTCATAGATATCCGTATCCAGCGTTTCCGGCACAAAACCCGCACCGATTCCCTGAATCTTGTGCGCACCCGGCTGTCCGCCCGAGAGGACCGGGCTGCTCTCCGGCTCCACCGCCACCACCTTTATCGCGGGATTCTTTTCCTTTAAATAAGAACCGATGCCCGTTATGGTGCCGCCGGTACCCACGCCTGCCACAAAAATGTCCACCTTACCGTCCGTGTCCTCCCAGATCTCCGGTCCGGTGGTAAGTCTGTGGATCTCCGGGTTTGCCGGATTGTCAAACTGCCCGAGAATAATCGAACCGGGCGTCTGCGCCTGCAATTCCTCCGCCTTGGCAATAGCGCCCTTCATCCCTTTTGCGCCGTCTGTCAGCACAAGTTCTGCACCGTATGCCTGCAGCAGTTTGCGCCGCTCCACACTCATGGTTTCCGGCAGCGTCAGCACCGCACGGTAACCCTTTGCCGCCGCCACGGACGCCAGCCCGATTCCCGTATTACCGCTGGTCGGCTCAATGATCGTGCCGCCGGGCGCGAGTTTTCCTTCCCGCTCCGCCACCTCGATCATATGTAAGGCGATACGATCCTTCACCGAACCTGCCGGGTTAAAATACTCCAGTTTCACCAGCACCACCGCGTCTGTGATGCCGTTCTTCTCCTCATAGTGGGTCACCTCCATAAGAGGCGTATGCCCGATCAGTTCCGATGCGCTCTTTTTAATGTCTGCCATTTTCTTCCTCCCTTTTACACGCGCCATCCCGCTTTTTCTATATGTGCGGAATGTTTCGCTCTTTATTTCATACCTTTTTGATATGATTAATATGAAATGATAATACACCCGTTTTTTTCCAGTGTCAACCATTATTTTATAAAAATTACTGCATTTGTTCCCAAGTCTGATTTGTGGTATACTCGACACAGACAAATGACCGCCATAACCGCGCGGATTTGACGCGAGAATAGAGGAGACCGCCATGAAAATACTTTTTATAGAATGGGCAAGTTTCGGCAACGCCGATATGAAGGACGCCTTTGCCAGAGAGGGGCATCAGGTCGTCAGTTTTCCTTTTTCCAACAAGGACGCCCGCAGGAACGCCGAGATCGAATCCGCGCTCACAGGGAAGCTGCGCGAAGCAGTCCCCGACGTGGTCTTTTCCTTCAACTATTTTCCCCTTATTTCCAATGTATGTAAGCGCGAGGGACTGCCCTATATTTCATGGATCTATGACAGCCCCTATGTCATGCTCTATTCCTACACCGCCATCAACCCCTGCAACACCATCTACGTGTTCGACCGGGCATTGTGCCGGGAATTTAATGAGGCGGGCATAAAGACCGTCCGCTATCTGCCCATGGCGGCGAACACAGACCGACTGGCTCCGATTGCCGGCTGCCCGTTTCTGTACGACGTTTCCTTCGTGGGCTCCCTTTATACTGAGTCCCACAACTTTTTCGACCGCATGGAGAACCTTTCCCCCTACGCGAAAGGATATCTGGAAGGACTGATGCAGGCACAGATGCATGTGCAGGGCTACAACTTCATTCAGGAGTCATTGTCTCCCATTATGGAAGAGTTGTACCAGGCACTTCCCATGGATCCCAACCCGGACGGCGTGGAGACGAGAGAGTACCTCTACGCCCAATACGTTGTCAACCGCAAGCTCACGGGGCTGGAACGGCTACGCCTGCTGACCGCAGTCACAAAACGGCACACACTGGATCTGTTCACGATAGATCCCGCCTTTTCCCTCCCTAACCTGCGCAACCATGGGACCACAGATTACTATGCCGAGATGCCTCTGGTCTTTAAACAAAGCCGGATCAACCTCAATATCTCCCTGCGCAGCATCAAGAGCGGCATCCCTCTGCGCGCTTTCGATATCATGGGAAGCGGCGGTTTTCTGTTAAGCAATTATCAGGAAGATTTCCTTGAAAACTTTACCCCCGGGGTAGACTTTGAATATTATGAAAGTGAAAACGATATGCTGCAGAAGATAGACTATTATCTGTCCCACGAGGACGAAAGAATCGCTATCGCAAAAAACGGTCACGACAAGGTGGCTGCTGCCCATACTTATCGCGACCGCGTGCGGGAGATGCTGGCTGGTCTGTAAAACCGCATCGCCCGGCGTTCTTCCTGTCAAAGCATTTATAGGATATTCCCCATCTCGTCCACCTTGCCGCATATCCTTGCCGGCACACCTTTCACGAGACAGTAATCCGGCACGTCCTCCGTCACCACAGCCCCTGCCGCAACCATCGCATATCTGCCCACCGTGTGCCCGCAAACAACCGTCGCGTTGGCACCGATGCTGGCGCCTTTCTTTATCAAGGTTTTTTTGTAATTCTCATGCCCTTTCGGGTAAGCCGCCCGGGGTGTCAGGTCGTTGGTAAACACGCAGGACGGGCCGCAGAACACGTCATCCTCCAGCTCCACGCCTTCATAGACAGAAACATTGTTCTGAATCTTTACGCCGTTTCCAATCTTCACACGGTTGGAAATATTCACATTCTGTCCAAGCACACAGTTCTCACCGATCACCGCCCCCGCCTGCACATGACAGAAATGCCAGATTTTTGTACCTTCCCCGATGGTAACATTCTCATCTATATAACTGCTCTCGTGCACAAAGTAATTTTGCGCCACAGCTTCCGTCCCGCTCATTGATCCGTGTCCTCTCTCATTTCCTGCTCTTTTCCGCATCCGGGAATCTCCCCGCAAAATCCATCGTCGCACACGCCTCCAGCGGGAACTTCACCCTGCACCCCTCCGCGGCGGATTTATAAATCGCAAGCACAAGCTCCAGCGCCCGCTTCCCGTCCATCGCCGTGACATAGGGCTGTCTGTCCTGTGCGATGGCGTTGATCATATCCGCATACAGCGGCGTATGCCCATAACCGTATACATTCGGCGGATTCTCATGGAATTTCGCCTTGACCTCCTCCGGGTCATCCAGAAGATCTGAAAAACGCCACTCCTCTATCACATTCACGGACTGACCGCCCGCCTTCACCGTTCCCTTCTCGCCGAAGATGTACAGCGTTTCCTCCAGATTGTTCGGGTAAACGTCAGTCGTCCCCTCCACAATGCCGTAGCTGCCATTCTTAAATTTAATCAGGGCGATCCCCATATCCTCCGCCTCGATGTAATCGTGGTTGAGCCGATCCGTCATACCCACCACCTCGTCGATCTCGCCGCCCATCATCCAGCGTAAAAGGTCAATATTGTGGATGCACTGGTTCATCAGCGCGCCGCCGTCCTGTTCCCATGTGCCGCGCCATGACGCCCTGTCATAGTATTCGTGATTCCGGCACCATCTGATATGCGCCGTCCCGTAAAACAGCCGTCCGAAACGGTTCATGTCGATTGCTTCCCGTATGATCTGCACCGATTTGTTAAAGCGGTTCTGGTGGCACGCGCACACTTTCACATGATGCGTAATCGCCGCACCGATAATCGCATCGGCATCCGCAATGGAGAGCGCGATCGGCTTCTCAATGATGCAGTTGCAGCCATGCGCAATACAAAACAGCGCAATCTGCGCATGTTTGCCGCTCTCTGTGCAGATCGCCACAAGTTCGGGTTTCTCCGTCTCTATCATCTCCCGGTAATCGGTATACTGCTTCACGCTCCCGCCCAGCTTAAATTTCCGCACCTTGTCTTCCATACATGACGGATCGATATCGCAGATCGCCGCCAGCTCCAATTTATTATTCTGTGCCGCCGCTATATGATTCGGTGAAATGCGGCCACAGCCGATTAATACATATTTCATTCGTTTTCTCCTCTGCCTCTGTCCGTGGCGCCCGCCGTATTTTCCGCCTGTCCTTCCGCCGTCCGACGCCTGTCTGTAATTAGTGTACCACAAAACCGCTCCGATTGCTCCTAAAATTTGCCTGTTGCCTGTAAATATGCTAAGATAAATTTATTATGACCCAATTGTAAAGGAGTTTTTCATGCATCCCATATCTGTTTGCATTATTGCCAAAAATGAAGAGGCGCGCATCGAGCGGTGCCTCCAGTCCATCAAGCCCTGCGGCTTTGAAATTGTGGTCGTGGACACAGGCTCCACGGACGAAACGAAAGAAATCGCCGCCAGATATGCGGACAAGGTGCTCGATTTCACATGGTGCGACGACTTTTCCGCCGCCAGAAATTTTTCCCTGCGGGAGGCATCCAACAACTGGATCTTTATGATCGACTGCGACGAGACCGTAAAGGAAATCGATGTGGAGGAGCTGAACTACTTCCGCAAGCATCTCCCGGACAGCGTGGGCAGCGTGTCCCGGGAAAATCTGGTGACCGAGAACGGCGTCCTCACGCTGAATAACGTGGATTACACAGAACGTTTTTTCAATAAAAAGCTGTATCGCTACACAGGCATGATCCACGAGCAGCTCACCCCCATCCGGGGGCAGGAAATTTCGGCGTTTCTGCTGCAGACAACCCTGCTTCACACGGGCTACGATATGACCCCGGAAGAACGGGAAGCGAAATACAAACGAAACTTCACGCTGCTAGAAAAACAACTGTCACAGGATCCTCAGAATCCTTACCTGTACTACCAGCTCGGAAAAACCTGTGAGATTCTGGAGGACTTTGCGCGCGCCTGCACCTACTATGACAAGGGGCTTTCGTTCGACCTCGACCCGGAGCTTGCCTACGTGCAGGCGATGGTAGTTTCCTACGGCAACGCGCTCTTGCGCACAGGGCAGCATGAAAACGCCCTCGGCTTTGAAGGCATTTACGACGAGTTCTCTTCCGTGACGGACTTTGTCTATCTGATGGGAAACATCTACAGAGATAACCTCATGCCGGAGCAGGCGCTGGCGCAGTATCAGAAAGCGCTCCAGATGCCCCCCGGACGACAGAGCGGCACAAACTCTTTCCTGCCCCTCTACCAGTGCGGACTGCTGTTTGAGGAGCTTGGGGATGCGGACAGCGCGCGTGCGCTCTATGCACAGTGCGGAGATTTCGCCCCGGCTGTGCAGCGGCTGGCTCTGCTGAAATCGTCTTAGATGCTGCAGGCATATAGTTTACATAACACAATATATTTAACTCACGACCCACACAGAAACGAGGACAACTATTATGATTCCGCTTTCGGTCTGCATTATCGGAAAAAATGAAGAACAGCATATAAAAAATTGTCTGGCGCCCCTTGCGCCCCTCCTTTTTGAGGTCGTCTACGTGGACACGGGTTCCACAGACCGTACAAAGGAGATTGCCGCTTCGCAGGGCGCCAGAATATACGATTTTACATGGTGTAACGATTTCTCCGCCGCCAGAAACTTTGCGCTTGAGAAGGCATCTCACGAGTATGTTCTCTTTATAGACTGCGATGAGTATCTGACAGAACTTGACACGCCGGCTCTCCTGACCGCGCTTGAAGCGCACCCGCAGGGCGTAGGACTGCTACTGCGCAACAATTACTATGAGGCGAACGGGACGCAGACGAACTATCCCGACCGCGTGGAACGGCTTTTTTCCAAAAAACACTTCCACTATAAAGGCATTATCCATGAGCAGGTCGTCAGAACGGGCAGCGACAGCCCTTTCTATGATCGTTACGAAATCCCCCTGACTGTGGATCATGCCGGTTACAGCGGCGGCATGGACGTCATGCGCCGGAAAGCGGAGCGAAACAACGCGCTGCTCTTCCTCGAAATTGAAAAAACGCCAAAAGACCCTTATCTCTATTTTCAGGTAGGGCAGTCTTACAACGGCATCCGCGATTATGAAAACGCCTATATTTACTATAAGAAATCCTTTGCGCTGCCGGTAAATTTCCGGGAACCATGGGTGCAGATCATGGCAACCGCCTACATCAACGCCATGAACCACACGGGACGTTCCTCGGAGGCGCAGACCTTTTTTGAACCGATTTACGAACATTTTTCCGGAGACGCGAATTTCTACTGCAGCATGGGAAATATCTATCTGAATCTGGACCCGCCCCAGCCTCTCCGCGCCATGGCGGAGTATGTCAAGGCGCTTCAGTGCCCCGACGCAAGGGAAAAAGGCGCCAACAGCTTCATTCCCTACTACAACATCGGTCTGGTAAACGAAATGCTGGGCAGCCGGGATTCCGCTCTGACTTTTTACCAGAAGGCGGCTGATCTGGGCTTTGTTCCAGCCATAGAAAGACTCACGGGAGGACTATAATTATGGTTTCGATCTCTGTATGTATCATTGGAAAAAACGAAGAAGAAAATATTGAAAAATGTCTGGAGCCGCTCACCCACTATCCTTTTGAGATTATCTATGTGGATACCGGCTCCACCGACCGCACAAAGGAGCTTGCCGCAAAATATACGGACAAAATCTACGACTTTACATGGATCGGTGACTTTTCCGCCGCCAGAAACTTCTCTCTGGAAAAGGCAAGCCACAACTACGTTCTCGTCTTAGACTGCGACGAACATCTGACCGCACTGGATCTGGACGGTCTTTGCGAGGCGATTGAAACGCATCCCCGGAACAGCGTGGGACAAATTTTGCGGAAGAGTTTCTCTGACTCCCATTACCGCAAGGAGTATTCACTGGAACTGGTTGACCGGCTCTTTCACAAACGCACTTTTCACTATATCTATCTGATCCACGAGCAGGTGGCGGACTTAAAGACCGGTCGTACCGATTACGAGCGCTACGAAATACCCGTGGAAGTGGACCATGTAGGCTATGTGGGCACCCTTGATGAAAAGCGCCGGAAAGCGGAGCGCAACAACGCCCTCCTCTTCAAGGAAATGGAGCGCGACCCAACCGAACCCTACTTTCCCTTTCAGGTAGCGCAATCCTACAACCTGATCGACGACTTTGAAAACGCTTACATCTATTATAAAAAGGCATTTGAGCTGCCTCTGCTTATGGAAAACGAGTGGGTGCATGTGATGGCAAATAACTTCATCAACGTTATGGTGCAGACCGGAAGAGCCGAGGAGGCCTTAGCGCTCTACACCCCGGTCTATGAGGACTACGCGCACAGCCAGCAGTTCCTGTGCAGCTTTGGCGCCCTCTATCTGAATCAGGATCCGCCCCAGCCCCTGAAGGCGATGATGGAATTTGTGAAAGCGTTACAGTGCACACCTGAATCCGAGTCCGAAGATTACAGCGGCATGGCACTGTTCAGCATGGGCTTTGCCAACGAACTTCTGGGCAATCTCCCTGCCGCCGCTTCCTTTTTAGAGAAAGCGGCAGCAAAGGGCTATCCGCTGGCGCTTGAAAAACTGGAAGAGCTGAGAAACATGTAAGAAAGAACGGTGATAATATGATTCCAATTTCCGTATGTATCATCACAAAAAATGAGGCGGAATATTTGCAGAAATGTCTGGAAGCCTTGAAACCCTATCCCTTTGAGATCGTGGTGACAGACACAGGCTCCGGGGATAACTCTCTGGAAGTTGCCAGACAATATACAGATCTTGTCTATGAATTTGCGTGGATAGACGATTTCTCCGCCGCCAGAAATTTCTGTATCAGCCATGCCTCGCACAATACCATCCTCTCTCTGGACACCGACGAATTTCTCCGTCCGCTGGACTGGGAAGCGCTGCAGAAAGCTCTGGAAGAGCATCCGAAAAGTCTCGGCGCCATAGAGCTGTTCAGCCACTTTGATGTGGACGGGGAAGCCAGACAGCAGGTCGTGCGTCTGGAGCGGCTCTTTAACAGACGCCATTATCATTTTGTCAATCCGGTGCACGAGGTTCTGGTTCCCCTTGGCAACATGAAGCCCACCTCCTACGAGGCGCCGGTTTCCGTGGATCACGTAGGCTATCAGGGATCGCCGGAAAGGCTGAGAGAAAAAGCGGAGCGCGATATTTCCCTGCTCCGCGCAGAGATTGACGCCGATCCCGGAAACCCCTATCTCTACTTTCAGCTCGGACAGAGTTATATGTTAATGAGGGACGAAGAAAACGCGCTCGTGTGGTTTCGTCAGGCCATGAAGCTGCAGCCTGCGCCCGGCGCGGACTACACACTTGTCCTTCTCTGTAACTATGCAGGTATTCTTCTGGACAATGGTCTGGTGGAGGAGGCTGCCGGTATTCTTTCCTACCGGGATTCCTTCGCGGACAATAAGGACTTTCTCTGTCTGTCCGGGCGTATCTACCTGTACATGGGACAGCCCATCAAGGCGCTGCCCGAGTTTGTACAGGCGCTGAGCGCCCCCAGATACAGTCTTGTGAACCCTTATGCGCCCAGTTATTACATCGGTCTCATCTATGAAATGTTCGGTAAACAGGAAATCGCCCGCACCCACTACAAAAACTGCGACAGCTATCCGCCCGCTGTGGAAGCGATGAAGCGGTTGGACTCCTGACTCTGCCTATGCGCGAAAAAACCCCCATCCTTTCGGATGGGGGTTTTTGATAGTTTCACTTGTAATTCGCCTACAGCGATTAGCCAAGTAAGGACAGTGCCAACTGGTTGCCCTGATTTGCCTGAGACAGCATGGATGTACCAGCCTGCTGTAAGATATTGTTGTTGGAGTACTGAACCATCTCCGTAGCAATATCCGTATCGCGGATCTCTGCCTCTGCGGACTGCGTATTCTCTACGATGTTGTCCAAGTTGTTGATGGTGTGCTCCAGACGGTTCTGGATAGCACCAAGGTCGGATCTCTGAGCAGATACGATCTGCAGAGCGCCCTTGATGAATGCGTTCAGGGAGTTGAAATCCTGAGTCGTAGCAACAGTCTTCGGATCACCACCTACCAGATTCTGGAAGGTCTTAACCAGAGCTGTAGCAACGCTAGACTGCATAGCAACCATCTTGTAGCCACCGTTTGCAACGGTAGAGCTGGACTGAACAGAGCTGGAAGATGTAGTACCCTGAATGGTCTTCGCAGCGCCCTGAACAGAGTAGCTGGTTGTCTGAACATTGGTAGAAGATACATTCAGTGCATTGTAGGTGATAGCGCCGTACAGCTTACTGTCTTCGGACTTACCACTCTCCCAAGTACCGATGTAAGTAGCCAGAGCTGTCATGCTCATGTTCTTGATGGAGATGTCGATGTGCTGACCTGCCTCTGCACCTACCTGAATGCCCTTGATGAACTTACCATCTAACAGGTTCATCTCGTTGAAGGTTGTGGTACTCTGTACACGGTCAACCTCACTCATCAACTGAGCGATCTCAGCCTGGATGGATGCACGATCGGAAGTGGTAAGGGTACCGTTCTCACCCTTAACTGCCAGCTCGTTCATTCTCTGGAGCATATCCTCAACTTCGTTCAGAGCGCCTTCTGCGGTCTGTACTACGCTGATACCATCCTGAGCGTTAGCGGAAGCCTGTGTAAGACCTCTTACCTGTCTTCTCATCTTCTCGGAAATGGAGAGACCTGCTGCATCATCTGCTGCACGGTTGATCTTGTAACCGGAAGATAACTTCTCTGTGGACTTAGCCTGAGAAGCTGTGGTCAGTCCTAACATTCTGTTAGAGTTCATCGCTGTAATGTTGTGTTTTACTATCATACTATATTCCTCCTTGAATTTTTTGCGGCATCCTTGCCGCCTTTTTGTTTTGTGGCTCTGCCTCCGTCCCGTCCGCTGACATCGGCTCTGCCACTGACTTCAAGTAAATGTTTTACTTTACTTGTATTATATATCGGTGGGAATCCGATATACTTTAGTCCCTGAGAAAAAATTTTTCAAATTTTTTCTCAGGGACTTTTTTACTTCTTGTTATCGTAGAACTGCGGGTCTACATAGTTTAAACGGTTCATATTATTATAGTAGTTCTGGCTCGCCTTCATCTTGGAAGTCGCCTTGCCGATCTGCTGCCTGCTCTTCTTGAACTGCTTCTCCGCCTGCATCTTATTGCGCATTCTGGCGGCATTGATACCCACCACTTTCTCTGTGATCTCGGCAATCAGTTCCTGCATCCGTCTGATTTCCCCGCGGTATGCCAGCTTGTTTTCAATCAGTTCCTCCCTAATTCTATCATACACCGCCTCGAAACCCTCGTCGAGAAGTTCCAGCTTCTGCGCCAGTTCTCCCATCCTGTCCGCGGAAACATCAAGCGCCTCCATATCCAGTACCTCCTGCTTAAACAGGGTTTCCTGCGCCTCATTCTCCTTTATGATCTCATCGAGAATCCGGCTTTTCTTCTCCAGACTCTCCACCAGAACCTGTGCACTACTCAGACCCATACCGCCACCTTTCTACGCATGCTGGTTGTTTTTCCGCATGACTTCCTTCCATGTATCCCGGACACTTCTCAAATGGGTGTTCACTTCCTCCAGAATCGCCGTGTCCTTCCTGATATTTGCCTGAAGCAGCCGTTCAAGGAGATACACATAAATCCGATCAAAATCCTCTGCCACCGGATACTTGTGATCCAGTGTATTGCGGAATTCCTCGATAATACGCTGCGTTTTCTTAATGTTCACATGCGCCTTCTCAATTTCTCCATGTTCTATGGAAACGATGGCGATATTGCAGAACTTGATCGCCCCTTCATAGAGCATCAGCGTCACCTCCGCCGGGGAAGCTGTCAAAATTTTATTGGTTGTATATTCCGCAAAGGGATTACGTGCCGGCATAGCTTTTCTCCTCCTTGATCCTACCTGCCTTTATGATACACATCAGCCGCCGAACAGACTCGAAAGCGAGCTGTTCTTGGATTCCAGCTTGGAAAGCGCGACCTCCATAGCCGAGAACTTCGCATACCACTTATCCATATAATCGTTCAGTTTCTCTTCCTGCTCCTTGATCTTCTTCGTGTAATCGTCATAGTCCTCTTTCATCTTCTTGTCATTGTAGACGGTGAGGGCGCTGCTCATCTTCGTCGGGGACATCTTATCCGCGATCGTGTCGTGCAGCTTGTTGGTCAGACCCACGAAGAACTCCGTCACAGCATCAGGATCCGTTTCAATCATGCCGTCCAGACTGGGCTTCCCGGCCTCGGGCTGCCAGCTGAGCGGATCATCCTTATTCCCAAGAATATGGTAAGCATTGCGCTCATTGTCCTTCGCCTTGAAATAGCTCTGGGTCTCGATACCGAAATCAGCGAGGGACATGGTCTTGCCGCCGATATTCATGGTCATCATCATATCCATTCTCAGAGCGGCGGATACATCGCTCAACGTGGAATCCCTGCGCAGCAGGGAATCTTTGATCTTCTTCTCCCACTCCTCGATCTCGGTCTCAGTCAGCGCTTCCTTCTCCTCCGCGAGAAGCGGATCGTACCCCTTGGAAGACTCCGCGTTGTAGAGCGCATCCATCTCGTTCATCAGATCGCTGTACGCCGTGATGAAGTCCTTGATCATGTTATAAACGCCTTCCGTATCCGTCTTGGTGGATATGGTAACGTCCTTATCCGTCTCCTCAAGCGCCGTGATGGTCATGCCGTTCACAGACAGCGTGTCGGTGGAAGATGTGTAGGTAACGCCGTCCACTTTAATCACGGCATCTTCGCCCGAAACCTTGGTTCCGCTGTTCTTCTCGTCTCCAAGCTGCTTCTTCAGCTCGGGGTCGGTGATCTCAAACGATCCGTCAGCCTTATGCTGCACCTTGCCCATCATCTTCTGCGCTTCGATAACCCTCTTGTCAAATTCCTTGGCAACCTCCTGCGCCGTAATGCCTCTTCCGTCCCCGACCTCTACCTCTTCATAGATTATGTTATCCGGATCCGTATCATCCTTCACTATTTTTTCTTTGTAGGTCTTTGTCTCTTCATCGTAAGAGAAACGCGCGTTGTTCGCATCGATCTTCGCCTGATTGTCAGCCTTCTCAGTCAGGTTCTTGTCAAACGCACTGTAAACGCTGTAAACCTCTTTCGCCTTATCAATCTCGGACTGCTTCTTGCTGACAGCCTCGGAAGCCGCCGCGACATCTGCCTCTGCCGCATCCACGTCAGCCTGTGTCACGCCTGCAACTCCGTTTTCAAGGTCTTCCTTTTTCTGCTTCAGCGCATCCTGCTTCGCCTTGAGATCATCCTGCAGATCCTTCAGCTCCTGTGTCATACCGGGCGTCTTAATCACAGGATTTCCATCCGCATCAACCTTGGGTGTTCCGTCCGCTTCCTTTTCCTGCTCGCCGTAAATCTTGTTATACAGCGCTTCTCCCGCGGCTTTTATCTCCGCCAGATCGGAGGGATCATTGATATCCCATGTGCTGTCATAGCCATCCATGTAAGCCAGATAATCGCTGTATTTTCCGTCCTCGTTCGCCATGATCTCCGCGAAGGTTTCCAGATTCTTCTTGTTGGCTTTATCGCAGGTCTCATTCGCCTTCTGCAGCTTTTCGTTCTCCGCCTTCATCGCCTGCAGACGCTTCAGCGTTTCCTCCTTGATCAGATTCTTGTAAGAATCCGTATAATTCGCAAACGAGTAGGACGGTGAATCCCCTGTGATATCAACGTTTACATATTTCGACCAGACGTCATACTGACCGCCTTCTGCCGTCAGCGCTTTCAGATCCGTAGCGGACATAAGCTTCAGCGTCTGCAGGGCTGCCGTTCCTCCCGCATCATTTCCTGTCAGGAAGAAATCTCCTTCCTTGCCGGACGCCCATGAATTGAGATAAATACGCTGGTTATCCTGATCAAAGGTTGCCTTCAGCGCCGTGTTATCCTCAATCGCCTTCACGAAGTCATTGATCTTCATGTTCTCATTGACGTCGATATCCACAAAATTGCCCCCGGAATCGCTGAGCCGGATGCTGCCGGAACCACTGAATCCAAGCTGCTTCAGGGTGGCATGACCTGTATAATGCGTATTCCCCTTCGCCAGACTGCCGCTGGTCAGAGCCGCCTGTCTGGAAAGCTGCTCCACAGACACCTTGCGGGAGCCGTCCACCGTGCCCCCCACAACCTTAATGGCGTTGGGATTGGACACCACCGTCTTTTTCTTCATATAGGAAGACTGCAGACGCATATCGTCCAGCTTCTGATAAAAGCTGTAAATCTTCGTGTTCAGGGACTTCCACGCGTCCTGTTTCCACGACAGCTTCTTCTGCTCTTTTACCAGCTTGTTTTTCTTATAGCTCTGAGCCGAAGCCAGCTCATTGATAATACTCTCGGTGTCAAGTCCCGAGTACATACCCGTAATTCTGATAGCCATTGTCGTCTCCTCCTAACTGTCTATCTCTTTTCATCCACAAGGATACCAGCCATCTCCCAGATTCTGGCGATCATGTCAAGGGTTTTCTCCGGCGGGAACTCCTTAATGACTTCCTTCGTCTCCTTATCCATGATCTTGATCATAATTCTGTTGGTGTCCTCGTGAACGCCAAAAACAGCCTCTTCGTTGCTGTTATTGATCTTTCTGTTCATCTCCGCGATCGCTTTTTTAAGCTGTTCGGACTGCTGCTGCGCCTGCTTGGTGTTCGCCTGCTGCTGGGTCTGCGCATTCGCCTGCTGCTGGGTCTGCGTGTTCGCCTGCTGCTGGCTTCCTGCTTCTGCGCCGCTCTTCTCGTCCTCCGGCTGCGGTCTCGTCACGGACGCGGTCGTCTCATCGACATTGACCGTCTGCCCATCCTCCGGAACTTCCGTGTTCACCGGTGTCACTACCTGCTGGGGTTTGGATGTCGCCTGTGCCTGATAAGTCATGACACTGTTTAATGGTTCAATTGTTGCCATCGTCAATCACCTCCGTGTGATATTTGTAAAAAATTATGGAATCGTCTCACGATAACGCCCGCCGCAGGCGTGCAGACAGACGCAATCTCTTGTATTCTATATCGGAAAAAACCCGCAAAAATTTAGAATAACCGAAAAAATAGTTGAATTAATTTTAAAATTTGAAATCGCGCCCTGTTTCCTATATAATATTCCCATCATGTCAAATACACAGATTGGAGACCCAAGTCCATGAACAAATACAAAATGTGCGTGATCCCTGCCTCTCCGCTGGAAAACGTGCAGCTCTTAAAAGACCGCGTCATTTTCCCCTACGTCTGTTACCGCACGTTCGGGGAAAGCCTGCGCCTCGTGACAAAATGTACGGGAGACTATCCCTATCTGTCCTATCTGGAAGGGGCGGATCTGGTTCCCCTGCCGGAGGACCAGCCTCACATGGAGGCTGCGGTCCGCTATTTGTCCGGGCACGCCGGAGAGATTGATCTCCTCTTTCTCTTTGGCGCGAGGGGCGAATATATGGAACTTACCCGCACCTACAAGTCCCTGCGCCCCGACGGCATCATCTATCTGAAACTGGATACCAACATCGACTGGGCAAACGCCCTGCCGCTGTCCCATAAACCTTTTGCCGACTTTCTGCGAAACTGCGATATCATCAGCTGCGAGACAAGAAGGCTTCAGTCCCTTCTCTATAAAAAATGGCAACGTCCCGTGGAGTACATACCCAACGGGGTCTATTACCCCCTCTATCCCGGGGCTTCCGATGTCCGCTTTGAGGAAAAGGAAAATATCATTCTCACGGTGGGAAGGCTGGGTGACATCCAGAAAAATTCGCTGCTATTGCTGTACGCATACGCGCTGGCTTTCCCACAGTTTGACGAGCCATGGGATCTTGTCATGGTTGGAAGCGTCACGCCCGAATTTCAGGCGGACTGCGAGGACTTCTGCAGGCGTTTTCCACCTCTGGCTCCCCATGTCCATCTGACCGGGAATATCGCGGACAAACACACGCTTCATCAATACTACAGAAGGGCGAAAATTTTTGCCCTGCCTTCCCGGGCGGAGGGCGGAAGTCCCAATGTATTCTCGGAAGCCGCTGTTTACGGCTGCACTGTCGTTACCACCGGTGTGGACGCCGCGCCGGATATGACAGACAACGGGCGTGTCGGCAGGATTTCCCCGGATATCGAAGACTTTGACGGCTTCGCCAGAGAGCTTGCCGCGGTGTGTCTCGACCCTGCTTATCTGGCACGCAACTTTCACGATATGCGGACTTATATCAAAGAATTTTTCGACTATGAACGGCTGGCAGCCCGGTTGCAGATACTGGTGGAACTGCAGGCGTCAAAAAGGAGGCAGAAATGAGAATAACGATAACTGATACCTCCATCGCTCTGGATGACGGCGCGAAAACTTTCCAGCTTCTGGAAAAGCCGGTTTTTCCGTATTTTCATCACAATGTTACGAAAAAACCATTTATATCCTCCTATTACGAGACCGTTGAAACCATCTGGGGGCATTGTCAGACCGACATGGAACTTCTGGCGGATGCATGTCACAGCTCCCCCTATTATAGCTGCTATGCCCTGCTTTTTCACCGTCTCTTTCCCCTGCTGCTCTCCTCCAGTCAGGTCAAAAATGTGATCGCCTACGACCCGCTCACGGACTGCGGCGCATACCGTGTTTTCCAGAAATTTATGCGCTTTCTGGAGGAGGACAGCGCCCTGACGGCGCTGCCGCAAAGCCCCTACGCTTTCACGCTCCTCAAGGAAGGCTCCTGCCACGCTTTTCTGTACTGTCTGGACGCTCTTCCCTCCCTGCCCGCAGTCTGCGACGCCATCAGCAAGGTGAAACCGGGCGGGCTTGTCCTTCTCTACACGATCAGGGACCCGCTTCCGGCAGAGCTGGAAGAACTGTGCGCAATGGGTGAAAAAGACAGCTTCGGCTCCTGCACGGTGTACGCCTTCACCGTGGACGAAACGCTCTCCGCGTTTGCCCGCGAAAACGGCTCTGCGCATGTGATCTGCTCCCGCGCGGAAGAGGTGCTGAAACGCGCCGGCGATCTGCAGAACCTGATTTCGTCCATGCTTTCGGACACACCCCTGCCCGGCGATGCCTATTTTATTGCCGTTTTGATTTTACAGCAGACAGAAGAAATCCTTCTCTCCCTGTATGACTATCTGGAAGACGACGGGCTGCCTGTCCATGCAAATGTCCTAAAAGAGTCCGTTCTCAATTATTATGTGGGAACCAGCAGACAATGTGACCTGACTTCTTACCGGAAAAAACTGACACAATCGTCAGAACTCTTTTTTGCCGCCATAGAGCGCGAGTTCCAATAAGGAGAATACCACCATGGAAATTCTGTTTTACCGCTACAACAGCATATGCGAGCCGGATATCCTGCAGGTTTTCACAGATTTCGGCATCACGGTGCACACGGAAGAACTGGAGATGCACAACAAGCGGGTGTCTCCCCGGGAATGCGCCGAAAAAGTGTCCGAATGGATTGTGCGGCGCCCCCTCGCCTTTGTGTTCAGCATCAACTTTTTCCCCGCCGTCTCCTACACGTGCGAGAAACTGAAGGTGCCCTATGTATGCTGGAGCGTGGACTCCCCTGTGCCCGAGCTGTTCTCCAACGCCCTGAAAAATACATACAACCGTATCTTTCTGTTCGACAGGGCGCAGTACGACTTCTTTTCCCCCGTCAACCCGGGCTGCATCTTTTATCTGCCGCTCGCCACGAACGTGAAACGGTGGGAGAAGGTCATACTCGGCATGACAGAGGCGGATTATGTCTCTTACGGGGCGGACGTATCCTTTGTCGGCTCCCTCTACACGGAAAAATGCAGGTATGACGGGCTGTCCCTCTCCGACCACACCCGCGGTTTCGTGGATGGGGTGATCGAGGCGCAGCGCAAGGTCTACGGCTGCAATTTTATCCCCGAAAGTCTGACGGAGGAGGTCATCCGTGAAATCTCGGAAGCCGATCCCGCCTTCTACAAAAGCGAAGACTCGTATGGCGATATGTCCCGCTATCTCGTGGCACACCAGTACATCGGCATGAAACTTGCCGCCGTGGAGCGGGAGCGCACCTTAAACCGTCTCTCGGAACACTTTCACGTCACTCTCCACACCAGAAGCGACGCCTCCCGTCTCCCCAGAGTGCACTGTAAAGGCGGCGTCAGCACACTGACGGAAATGCCGAAAGTCTTTCAGGCGAGCAAAATAAACTTAAACATGACCATGCGCCCCATAGAGACCGGCCTCTCCCTGCGCGTCTGGGATATCCTCGGCTGCGGCGGTTTCCTCCTCACCAACTATCAGGCGGAAATCCCCGGCTACTTTGAGACCGGGCGCGACCTTGAAACCTATGAGTCCATGGAGGAATTAGAAGAAAAGGTTCACTATTACCTTGCCCACGACGAAGAGCGGGTCGAGATCGCAATCAACGGATACGAAAAGGTGGCGAACTACCACACATACGAGATAAGACTTGCCCAGATGATTAAGGTGCTGACAGACAAACGATGAGCGCGGCGGCGAAGATAATCCCCGCCCCGCGCTCTATTTTTTTATCCAAGCAAATTCTTCAGTGCTTCCATGCCATCCACATCCCCGGCTTCCTTATTCGCATTCTGAATCTGCACATACACTTCCTTACGATACACAGGCACTTCCCTCGGTGCGCTAATGCCAAGCTTTACCTGTTCTCCTTTAATTTCAAGTACCGTGACCTCCACATTGTTGTTAATCACAAGCGCTTCATTCTTTTTTCTGGATAAAGCTAACATTTACTCACCTGCCTTCTTCTTATTCGCATTAAGAATTTCATAGATGGGATATTTAACCGAATAATCGTCCCCCTCCACTATCACCTGTGTCGCCAGTCTCTGTGCCGCATTGATCACGATAGGGCCTTTTAAATTCACGGTCATTTTTTCAATGTCCTTCGGCACCGTCACCGTCACCATCACCAGCAGTTCATCCGGCTGCAGCTCGCCGATATTTTTCAGCAGCTCATCATCCACCTCCGGATTATAGTCGGAACGCACGATCAACGGGTCCATCACGGGCATGGCAAACGCTGGTTCCTGCAAAGACTGCATCCAGTGAATCGTATCCGTGCCCTTCTCCTCATCATGTATCAGCGCGAAATCCTGCAGATCCGGAAACCCGATAATCCCGCCGGGGAAATGTATGATTTTCTCATCATCAATCGTAATCTCTCCGAAAACCCTCGTTGTAATCTGCATACCCTTTTTCCTCTCCCTGCTTTAGATGAAATTCATCAAATTCGTCTGCATAATCTTTCCTGTTGCCATGAGCGCCGCATTGTAAGTCAGCTCGGAAGCCGTCAGTTCCACAGCCACCTCCGTGATATCAATGCCCTCGTTGTCCTGCTGCAGCTCCTTGAAGGTCAGTTTCTGGTTCGTCAGTCTGGTGGAAATCAGCTCCAGACGGCTTCTTCTCGTAGCGCTGTCCGTCATCGCCACTCTGGTGTCATCCGAATACTGCTGGTACTTTGTCATCTGGTTCTCAAACTTGGTGTGAATGCTGTCACGGATATACGTTTTCGCCTTGCTCACACCTTCCAGACGCAGCGTCAGATCCTTATACTCGTCGGAATCCTCCGCGTACTCCTTGCGCTTCTTCTCCAGATCCGCCTCTAACGTCTCAATATCTTCAAGCTGCTTGATATAGTGCTCAAAATCGTCCATATCCCTCTGCACGTTATGGGTGAATATCTCATCCGCGCGGGTATTCACCTGAATCTGCTGGTTGTAACCCACATCATAATAGATATCCTGATCCCTGCCATCCGCGCGCTGGGTATTGTAAGCAGTTTTCCGATATTTGGCGGGGTTATCGCCCGGTCCCGTCGTCCGCAGGGTCTCTGTACAGTTGAAATAATGTACGGGATTGATGTCCCCGCTCTGCCAGCTCGACTTATTATAGTTTATCTGGAAACCTGCCTTACTGTCATTAAAAGCTGCCTCGCTGAAGTTTTTATCATAAAACTCTTTGGAAAACGCCAGCTCCCCGCTGGTGGGAATATAGGCGATTCCTGTGCAGGTACCTTCCGAGATCGCCTTATATGCCTCCTCCTGATCCTGAAACTCCTGCACATCAAGCCCCGTCTCCGCTGTCAGCAGATCCGCCGGCAGGGTAACCGGAGGTGTCGCGGTAGGATCGGGCTTCAGCACGTTACCGGCAGAATCCGTCGCGCTCAGTACCTTCACCTGCGCCTTAAGCCCACCGTTAGCGCCCGGTGTGGCGCCGGCAGCCGCCGTTATCTCCATCTTCACATCTCTGTAAACATTATTGGTAGCCGGATCCGTGTACACCGGCACCGTGACGGTCAGCTTCTGGGGATTGCCCTCCATATCCGTACTGCCCAGCGAATCCAGATTATTGTAGGAAATGCGGAAACGGTATAATTTATCATTTTTTACACTCTGCTCATACGAATTTGTATCGTCGATGCCGGGCGCCGTTGCAGGTCCCGTTCCCGCCGCATTGCCGATGAGATTCTCACTCAGTTTCTCATAACCCGTATAGCTTATCTCACTGATATCGTGGAAGCCAAACGACTCGTTGATGTTGTAGGAAACCGGATGTATATCCATCTCCTTTTTGTCCTCCGCGGTGAACGTCACCGGGAGATCCGTCCTGAAACCTGAGAAAATATAGCGTCCCGCATAGTCCACATTCGCGCAGGTGTAAAACTCCGCCGTCATCTGCTTCATCTGGGACAGCAGGATCCGCAGTTCATCCGACGTCTGGTATTTGTTCGGCGCGGTCATTGCCTGCTTGTAAAGATCCTCGAGCACGCCGTCCACCGTCTTCATCGCGTCAGCTGTCAGCGCCAGCCACTTATCCGCATCCTCCGCATTCCTGTCATTATACTGCGTTACCGCGGTCACATTGCTCCGCAGACGGAGCGCCCTGATCGCCACCACCGGATCGTCGGAGGGACGCACGATCTTACTCTGGGTCGTCATCTGGTTGGTGAGCTTATCCTGCAAGATCTTGTTCTGGTTGATGTTGTATGCGGAATTGTTCCGCATAATTTTATTTGTCATTCTCATAAATTACAGCCCTCTTTCTTATTCTCTTCATCCGCCGTGCCATTCGCAAAACCGCCGCTTTGCGGCTTTCCTTTTGCTCATGGCTCAATGCTAGACGCCAGTCTGTAAAATCAACCTGTCGTAAATTTCAGTCAGTACATTGATCATCTTGGATGCCAGCGTATAGGCATTTTCATGTTTCACCAGATTCATTGCCTCTTCGTCCTCGTCAACGCCGGAGATGGAAGTCCTCTGGTTGTCTATGTTTGTCTCCAGACTGAAGTAGGTCGCATAGAAAGTCTCGGCGTTGCTTGCATTCAGCGTCGCATCCGACAGCACGCACTCGAGGAAACCGCCCGCATCCCTGCCGCGGAAACTGAACTGGTTCTTGTCGGACAGCATGGAAATCACCGCCCACACCTGATCGCACTGTTCCTTGCCCTCAATCTCATCCACACCGTCTCCGGGCGGCTCTGTATCCGGCGTCGTGCCCACGCCGCTGTCTTTATCAATGTCCTTTCTCGTTCCCAGAAGATCGGGATTCTTCACCACCTCATACAACAAGGTGACATTCCCTGCCGTGATATTGTAGTAGCCGGTATTCTCCCCGTTCGGCGCGGACATATCCAGTTCTTTCTGCGTATACTGCCCATCCTGTCTGACGTAGTCCGCGGTAAAGAGGATATCCGCTTTCTTCGGCGGATCTTCCGCCGTCAGACCTTCCTTGAAAATGTCGTTTACCTTCTTCGTAAACTCGCGCACCCACTCGTTCATCTGTTTCATATAGTAAGGCACGCCCTGATAGTTCATCTCGCCGCCTATGGAGACATCCGACCATGTCTTTTCCTGCGTCAGCGGCATATCGCTCTTGTTATTGTCAATGGTGAAGGTATATTCGCCATTGCCGTTGTAAACCCATTTCGTATAATAGTAAAGCTGGTTTCCGATATTGATCACACCGCCCGTATCGGAAAGATTACACTTCGATATATCCTGCAGATGGGGTTCCGTCGTCTTGATGGTCACCGTGGAAATGCTCTTATGGAAAGCCACGTTGGTAGCCGTCCCCTTAAAGTATTCCCCGTTATTTCCGTCGCGCATCTCGATGAGACCGCGGAGTATGCCGCCCATGGAAGCGTTGTACAGACTGAATTCTATCCCATCGCTCCACATGATATCATAAAGACCGTCCACGTCGGACTGGTTCACCTTCTCGTCGTCCGGGCGGGACACGCAGGTCAGCGTTCTGTACTGGTCCATATCCACCAGCGTCTGCCCTCCGGCAATCTTTACCATGTATCTGTGCGCCGCCGTCGGGTTGCCCTCCTGATCCACAATCGGCAGCTCCTGCGTCTGCACATCCACGATGGCGGAAAGTTCGTCGATCAGCATGTCTCTCTTATCCCTGAGCTCATTTGCCAGACTGCCTGTCAGCTCGATCGTATTGATCTGCTTATTCACAGTCGCCAGATCCTGCGCGATGGAGTTGATCTGATCCGCCCGGATCTTGATCTCGTCGTTCACATCCGACTGGAGATCCCTGAGATCCCCGTACATGTTATTGAAATAATCCGTCAGCGCCTTCGCCGCGCCCAGAAACTGCGCTTTATTCTCGGTGCTGACATTTTTCGTGATTTCCTGAAGCGTCACACCGATCTGGTCAAAGAGCGTCTTGAACCCCGTCTTGTTGTCGTCCTTAAAATACTCCTGAATCATATTGCAGTAGTAGAGTTTCGCATCATACTCGCCGAGCTTCGTCTCGTTAGCCCAGTATTTCTGATCGTAGAAAAGATCCCTCACACGCTCGATCGCCAGCGTCTCCACGCCCGCGCCGGCACAGCCGTATGTGGCAAACACCCGCAGCGCGTTAGCCGCCTCCGTCTTTACCTCCTGCCTGCTGTAGCCTGCCGTCTGCACATTGCTGATGTTGTTGCCTGTGGTATTCAGCGCGGCATTTGCGGCACGCAGTCCCGATGATGCAATTGTCAGTCCAAAAAATGTAGATGCCATATCATTATCCCTTCTTTTTTAACCGATTAGCGTCCCAGTGTGGAAAGCAGATGATCCATCATTTCGCTGATCACGTTGATATATCTGCTGGATGCGTTGTAAGCGTTCTGGTACATGATCATATTGGTCAGCTCCTCGTCGGAGGATACACCCACGATCTGTTCCCTCGCATACAGTAAAGCATCCGTGGCTACGTTCTGGTTATCCTGCACCGCCCGGAACACCGCGCCGGTGTTTGCAATCTGGGATACCAGATTCTTGTAATAATCTTTAAAACACAACGGCGTCTGCACGTTGGGATTCAATGTGTAAATCGTCTCCTCGAAGGCGTTCTTCAACGCCTCCATCGTCTCGCGATCCTCGGAATGCTCACCCAGACGGAAAGACAACAGGGATGGATTCTGTCTGAGCTCCTGATTGATCAGGATATTTCTCACCGTCCAGCTCGTCTCCGCCGTTCCGTCCTCCGCTACCATCAGTTCAAAAAGCTGATAAGGATTGCCGTTTTCATCCCGCATATACGTGGAATCGGGATTGAGCGCCGTCGCCCTTTCCGCCGCGTCCGCAAGAACCGAATTGATCTTGGTGGCGACTATATGCACAAGCTTGTCGAACTGCGCCTGCACGTTCATCACGACAGACTGCTCGACGTGCGTATTGTACCAGTTTTCCTCATACTTCCCGTCCGGATTTATATTGTCAAGCTCCCTGTAAGTTGCCCTGTGGTCGCCCCGCGCGAGCAATATACCCTTCAGCGAACCGATATCCGTATTATATTGCGAGGAGATCTTCTGGGTCAGGTCAAAAACCTCAGCCCCCTCTATATTTTCTTTGGAAACAATGGGATTGCCGTCCTTGTCAAATTTGTCAAAGTGCGCCAGCATCTTCCAGTAAGGCGTGTAAAAGCCTGTCTGCGGATCCTGATAAAGACACATTTCATTGACCAGACTGCCCTTCACCAGATCCACCTGCTCAAAGCGGACGCTCACATAACCCGAAGCATCCTCGGAGTAGGTGATATTGCCCATCTTCGCCAGCTCGTCCAGAAGGTAGTTCCTGCGGTCACGCAGATCGTTCGCGTGCTCCGGTCCACCCTCCACTCTCACGATCGCCCGGTTCAGCGCTTCAATTTCCTGCGCATAGCTGTTGATCTTATCGACGTCTATCTTGACCTTTTGGTTCATGTTATCCTGATATTCGCAAAGGCTGTTGTATACTTTCTGCGCCTTCGTGATGAACTCATATGCCTTCGTCACGAACAGGTTCTGGTTCACCGAAGCGGTCGGATCGTTCGCCAGCTCCTGCACCGCGCCCCAGAGTCCTTCCTTCGTGTTCGCGTCATTGTGATCACCGATAAGCGCCGTGGAAAACTCGTGTCCCTCGTTGGATTCTCCCAGAATATATTCTATCTCTTCCAGAGCCGCCGACGAAATATCATAAAAAGACCGCCGCCCCGATTCGCGGCGATAGTTTTTATCCAATATAAAGTCTCTTTCCTGTCTTGTTCGGGTATAATTGACACCTAGACCGGTCTGTATCCAGTTGCGTGCGGTATCCCTCGAGTGCGTGACATAATTTCTCGTACCCTGCTGTACCTGCTGTCTGGTATACCCCTGGGTGTCTAAGTTAGACATGTTATGCGCCGTGGTATTCAGCGCATTATCTGATGTTCTCAATCCTGATACGCCTATATAAAGGCTTCCAAATAATGACATACTCCACCGTCCTTAACAATTATTGCTTGGCGTCAAAAGCCTTGTTGACTGTGCCGATCACATCCCCGGTACTGCAGGCGCCCCTGTTATAATTCGCCGTCTCCGGTGCTTTATTCATGGACTGAATCACCTGCATGTTAAACTGCACCATCTCAAGCGCGCTCTCGATCAACTCCCTGTTCTGCTCGTTGACCCGTTTTACCGTATGGACATTTCTGCGCAGTTCGTCAAATACCGATGCCAGTTTCGCCTGTTCCTGTGGCCTAGCCGCCAGCATTTTAATCAAATCCGCAATCTTCAGCTTTGTAACATCCTTGTTAAGTACGTTCGCAATATCATTAACAGCGTCATTTCTCTGATTATCCAGATGATTGATTCTGCTTACGATGATTTGCTCCTCATCCGTGATCTGGGCTAAAGCTTTTACATCGTCAGATACAATGGCAGGTGTTTTTTTCATGGACAGCTCTAACAGATTCTTATATTCTTGATTTTCCTCTTCCAAAACCTCAATCAAGGCTTCCATTAAGCTCGCCACATCAAACCCTTACCTTTCCATAGTTACTAGAGACTCTCAATCTCCTCATACCGCTTCATCAGTTTCTCGGCAAAGCTCTCCCCGCTCACATGATATGTGCCGTTCGCGATGCCCGCCTTGATGGGAGCCGTCAGTTCGCTTCTGATATCTTCTGCCGCGGCAACCGCGTTCTTTGCAGTCTGGATATCCTTACCGATACTGGAGATCTGAATCTGGTCAGAATTCGCACTTTTGGCTGCGTTCTGCGTCTTGGCACGGCTCTTCGCGCCATAGACCTGCTGCACCTGTGTATAAGCCTCAATACGCATACGAATTTCCTCCTTCCTCCCGAGGTCAATCTCCATAAGAAATTTACCTCATTCAATATCTTACATTATAGGTATCGGTTATTTTCCGCAGGACTTTAGCGTTTGATGCAAAAAATTAAAAAACCTGTTTCCACGATTAAGGGAAAAGCGGTCAAACCCCGCATAAATACAGAGTTTAACCGCTTTTTCGATAATGCCGGCGACCGGAATCGAACCGGTACGGGAGGTTAGTCCCGCAGGATTTTAAGTTACAGGACACCCGGAACCCCCTTCCATATCCCCGTATAAAGCCTGTATTTTTCCATAATGATACGTTCTGGTACTCCTAATATCCCCACCCGTTGTTGTCAGCGTCGTTGTCAACACCATCTGCCATTGTATTCCCCTCTTTACCCTAAAAGTATAACGGAAACAAATGGAAAATGGAATCGCCCGACCAAATTAATATTATTTTCGCCTCAGTTATCTTGATTCAACGCGGCAATTATCACTGTGAGAATCCCTATGACTACTGTTTTTATGACTGTTTCCATCTTTTTATCCACCTTCCCATACACATCCCTTCTATGCCGCCTCCGTCGATTTCGTCCGTTTCAGCGCGGACATCACCCTGTCGTAGAGTTCTGCGCTCATTGCTCCCGGCTCCTTAATCTGGTATCTGCTCTGTACCGTCTCCATTGTCACGCCCGTTCTGTCCAGCTCCGCCTGTAAGGAATCCATCTGCTCTCTGGAAAGGGGCTTGGGCTCTTTCCGTGTCTTTCCTTCTGTGTCTTTCTTCACTTTCCCTGCCGTATTTTTCTGCGCTGGCTTTTGCGCCGTTTCTGCTTTGTTTCCAGTTCCCGAAGCGGCTTTCCCTTTTCGGGCAGCCGTCGTCCCTGCTCCCTTTTCTTTCAGTTCATATACAGGCTCTCCTCTTTCGTTTACGATCACAAGAGCACTGATCTCCCGGTCATCACTGTACTGGATCGAAGAAACCGAGAAACGGTCATTGCAGGTAAACCGTTTCACCTTATTCTGATCTTCTTTGTACATGATCGAAGCCTTTCCCGCCGGTATCCAGATAAAAGGCGCGGTATAGAGTTCCCTTCCGATCCCCCAGTTGAAGCACGCCCGCTTGAAGCTGTCTGAAGCCTGTCCCTTCTCTTTCTCCGAATAACTCATGGTTCCCACATCCTGCTTCGCCACCCATTCGTCTGTTTCTTTGTCATGGATCTCCACCGTGCAGTAAAGGTTCCCCTCTATGCTCTGGTGGCTCCGCTTCCAGCCAAAAGGTCCGAAAGTCTCATCGAGGATGCGCTGGTCTACCCTCGCATCCTTATAGAGTAACAGGCTTAAACCGTTTTCCTTGATAACGGCTACCCTGCACTCGATCTCATCTGCTTTAAGCAGCCTAATCAAGTTTTGTTCCATCTTTTCTCCTTTCCGATGCACTCTGCCCTGCAATCATTAGAATTTGTGACGCTTCGGCACAAATTCTCGGTTGCAT
>CAJUJK010000008.1 GCA_910586705.1 uncultured Lachnospiraceae bacterium
ATTTAATCTGCAGGAAAGCTACAGTAGATGGGTATTTTATTTCGCCGCGTTACAATATATGAGCAAGTTGTTATGTCTTTAGGTAACGGTATAGATTGTTTACAGGAAAGATATAGTGAAAGAAAAATGTTGTCACATAGCTATATGATTGAGGTACTGGCAGGCGAATTTCTATTGCAGGGATATGCCGCTTATAACTGCTATATTCAGAAAAATACGGACTGGCATGTTGCGAAATATCATTTTCTTGGAAGTGAGGAAGATTTTCCTTTGGAGATGCTGCCAGAGCTGTTAAAAACGCTTACGCCGCTGATTACCTGTAATTCAGCTTTTTGTATGCTGCCGAAAAAGAGTGTTGCATTTATTGCAGAACTTACGCGGGATGATAAGGTCAGGTGTAGAGGCATTTGCGTTGACTGTAGCAATCTTAATTGTTCAGGCAGAATGGCAGAAGGCAGCTTGGCATGGAAACGAGTGCCAGTCATGACCGATATGCAGTTGACTTATGGATATGGACAAATTTTCGGATTGTTCTAACAAGTTTTAGGTAACAAAAATTTGATTTGCAGTTATTGACATTAGGGAAAAAATGTGTTATACCTTGTACAATTGAATAAATAGTATACAGGTGTCAGAACAATGCGGGAAATGAGCATTGGTTTTGGTGAAAAGGGAAACAGGTGCAAATCCTGTACGAACTCGTCACCGTAATTAGGGAGTAGAAGCCGATATGTCACTGGGAATTAAATAAATCCTTTCCTGGGAAGACGGCTGATGTGATGATCTATAAGCCGGGAGACCTGCCTGAATGCTGTACAGAAACATTTGTTTCAAACCACGAGTAACTGGTTGTACGTTTTGAACTTGCAGAAAGCACGATGGAAGATTGTTTATTTTAGTGCATTTGGCAGGCTTATTTTGTGTATGAATCCTTTACCGTAGTTATTATGGTGGAGGATTTTTTTATGCGCAGGGGCGCACAGATGAAATTGTTGCTTGCGCAACGTGCGCCCCACGCGGCGAGTAGGGGAAGATGAATCTTCCCTACTCGATTAAAATTTAAAATAATATCCCTGTAGAGCGACAGGACAGGGAAGGAAGCGAGGAGAAAATGAAAAAGAAATTAGTAGCTGTTTTATTAACTGGTGTTATGACCTGCTCACTGGTGCTGGCAGGTTGTTCAAAAGATGCCCCGGCATCGGCGGAAAATACCGTACAGTCAGAGGAGGGAGATACAAAGAGTGCAGAATCGGCAGAAGAGAATGACAGCCAAAATCAGGCGGATGAATCGGAGACAGGGGATGACGTTGTTTCTGATCAGGCAGCAGCAGATGAAGTTGCAGCATTGATTGATGCAATCTATGTACAAAAGAGAACAGAAGACACTGATGCGCAGTGCGCTCAGGCAAAAGCGGCATGGGATGCGCTGACGGATGCCCAGAAAGAACTGGTGGAAGGGGAAGAAGCCGATCCTGATTATTTTGGCAGGGATACAGGCGACGCTTCCAAAGACAATCCGAGAAATCAGGACGATATCGGAGAAAATGAAATTCTGGTAGTCAGTTTCGGGACTTCTTTTAATGACAGCCGTGTTGCAGATATCAAAGGAATAGAGGATGCAATACAGACAGCAAATCCTGACTGGTCTGTAAGAAGGGCTTTTACGGCGCAGATTATTATCAACCATGTGCAGGCGAGAGACGGAGAGTTCATTGACAATATGGATCAGGCATTGGAACGTGCAGTAGGAAACGGAGTAAAGAATTTAGTGGTACAGCCTACTCATCTGATGCATGGGGCAGAGTATGATGAACTGATGGAGACAGTTGAAGTATATAGAGATCAGTTTGAAACAGTAAAGATTGCAGAGCCGCTTCTTGGCGAGGTCGGTGCGGATGCATCTGTTGTCAATGAGGACAAAGCAGCGGTAGCGGAAGCAATCCTTGCGGAAGCTGTGGCGGACGCAGGTTTTGGGAGTTTGGCAGAAGCGCAGGAGGATGGGACAGCGTTCGTATTTCTGGGACATGGCACTTCCCATGCAGCAAAGGTAAGTTACAGTCAGATGCAGACACAAATGACAGACATTGGCTGTGTCAATGCATTTATCGGAACAGTGGAAGGGGAACCGGAAGAAACATCTTGCGAAGCGGTGATAGATGCTGTGAAACAGGCGGGTTATACAAAGGTAATCCTTCGTCCGTTGATGGTTGTTGCAGGAGACCATGCCAATAATGACATGGCAGGAGAAGATGAGGATTCATGGATTAGCATGTTCAAGGCTTCTGGAAATTTTGAAAGCGTGGATGCGCAGATTGAAGGTCTTGGTTCTATTCAAGCAATTCAGCAGCTTTATGTAGAGCATACGGCAGATGTAATGAAAGATTAACAGGCGGGTAAGAATCATGAAGAAGAATATAATAATTGCTATTGCGCTTCTCGCTGTCACGTTGTCTGGGGGTTGTGGAAATAACAATAATGCGCAGGAATCAGATTCTGCGGTAGATGTTACTGTAGAAGAGGATACAGAGCAATCATCAGAAACTGTAACGGAAACATTGCCTGAAGAACCAATGGAAGAAGAACCTGAAAGTGATGAAACAGATAAGCAGAATCAGGATACAGCAGAGCTGGCAGATGGGATTTATACAGCAGAGTTTACGACAGACAGCAGTATGTTTCGTGTCAATGAAACCTGCGAGGGCAAGGGAACGCTGACAGTAGAGAACGGGGAAATGACAATACATATTACCCTTGGTTCAAAAAAGATTTTAAATCTTTATCCCGGACTGGCTGAAGATGCGTCGGAAGAAGGAGCAGAGCTGCTTTTACCGACAGAAGATACAGTCACATACAGTGACGGTATGACGGAAGAAGTTTATGGTTTTGATGTGCCTGTTCCCTTGCTGGAGAGCGAATTTGATCTGGCGCTTATTGGGACAAAGGGAAAATGGTACGACCATAAGGTCAGCGTCTCCAATCCGGTGCCGCTTGAGAATGATGAACAGGTAAATGATGAAGTATCTTTGGAAGATGGTACATATAGTATGGGAATTACCTTTGCAGGCGGAAGCGGAAAGGCGGAAATTTTGTCTCCCGTATCAGTAACTGTGGCAGGTGGAAAAGCGATGGCAACCGTACAATGGAACAGCCCTAATTATGATTATATGATAGTGAATGGAGAAAAATATCTGCCAGTAAATACGGAAGGCGATTCTATATTTGAGATTCCTGTTCTTATATTTGATGAACCAATGGATATTATCGGCGACACTGTAGCGATGAGTAAACCTCATGAAATAGAATATACACTCACTTTCCATTTAGATACAGCAGTCAAAGAATAAAAGGCAAAAAATTTTCTAAGAAAATCTTTTTGCCTCCAAAAGTGGGGAATAAGATGAGAGGAAGAAAAAAGGCATCTGTTTTGTTTCTTTTGTTTCTTGTGGGGCTGCTATGGCTGTATGGCTGTGGCAGTCCTTCTCCCGATTCTGAAGTAATGGCAGATATAGAGGAAGAATCAGATTTGGATTCAGGAGAAGAACTGGTTTATGAGAGAAGCTTAGAGTTACAGTATGCGGAAAATTTTAAAGTTGATTATTATGAGGGCGGTTATACCCTGCTTACGATAACAATGGATGGCACGCAGTTTTTGATTGTACCGGAAAATGGGGATGTACCGCAAACTTTAGATAAAGAAATTGTGGTGCTTAGGCGTCCGATAAAAGACATCTATCTTGTGGCATCTTCGGCGATGGATATTTTCAGTGAATTGGATGGATTAAATTCTATTACTTTTTCAGGGCAAAAGGAAGATGGCTGGTTTATTGAAGCAGCCAGAGAGGAAATGCAAAAGGGTAATATCCTTTATGCGGGTAAATACAGCAAGCCGGATTATGAACTGCTTGTTTCAAATCATTGTGCGCTTGCCATAGAAAATATGATGATTTCGCATTCGCCTGAAGTAGTGGAAAATCTGGAAAACTTTGGAATCCCTGTTATGATAGACTATTCCAGTTATGAGTCACATCCGCTTGGCAGGGTAGAATGGGTGAAATTTTATGGGGCGCTGCTTGGAAAGGAAGAGGAGGCAGAAAGGATATTTACGGATCAGGCAGCAATTCTTGAGAGAGTAAGTGCATCTGAGAGAACAGATAAAACAGTAGCCTTCTTTTTCATTACTTCCAATGGTATGGTACAGGTACGCCAATCTTCTGATTATGTTCCGAAGATGATAGAACTTGCAGGTGGAAACTATATCTTTCAAAATTTAGGCGATTCTGAAACAAAGCGTTCTACCATGAATATACAGGTCGAAGAATTTTATGCCAGTGCAAAAGATGCAGATTTCCTGATTTATAACAGCTCTATTGATGGAGGTGTTTCCAGTGTAGAGGAGTTGCTTGATAAATGTGAGCTGCTTGCGGATTTTAAGGCTGTGGAGAATGGAAATGTGTGGTGTACAACAAACGATATGTACCAGCAATCCCTTGCAATCGGATATTTCATTGAGGATATCCATTCGATGATACAGGGAGAAAATGATGATATGAACTATCTTTATCATTTAGAGTGAAAGGCTGCGATTATGATGCATAAAAACAGAAAACATAGAAAAATTGCGGCTTTCTTTTTGCTTGGAGCCTGCGTTTTGATTTTTTTCATATTAAATATTTGTATTGGAAGTGTCAGAATTGCATTGCCGGATGTGGCAAGAATATTTAGCGGGCAGGAAAGTAATGGAACGGTAACAAGAATTCTGTGGGATATCAGGCTTCCGAGGGCGATAGCCGTGTTGCTTCTCGGGGGTGCGCTTTCTCTTGCCGGATATCTTTTGCAAACATTCTTCAATAATCCGATTGCAGGACCGTTTGTTTTAGGAATTTCTTCCGGGGCTAAAATGGTGGTGGCGCTTGTAATGGTTTTTCTCATGGGAAGGGGAGTCAGGGTGACATCGGCAACTATGATTTTGGCTGCGTTTATTGGAGCTATGCTATCTATGGGCTTTGTACTTTTGATGTCCCATAGAATCCATAATATGTCAATGCTGGTAGTCAGCGGAGTTATGATAGGTTACATTTGCTCGGCGGTCACGGAATTAGTAGTTACCTTTGCCAATGATGCGGATATTGTAAATCTTCACAACTGGTCACGGGGAAGTTTTTCGGGAATGACATGGGAAAACGTAAAAGTTATGACCGTTGTGGTTGCCGCCGCGTCTTTGACAGTTTTTCTGATGTCAAAGCCACTTGGCGCTTACCAGTTGGGAGATGTTTATGCGCGGAATGTGGGTGTTAATTTACGCCTTTTGCGTGTGTGTATTGTAATTTTCTCCAGTATTTTATCTGCGTGTATTGTGGCATTTGCGGGACCGATTTCTTTTGTTGGAATTGCAGTGCCGCATTTGGTCAAGAAATTGCTGAATACAACAGAGCCAATTTGGATGATACCTGCCTGCTTTGTTGGGGGAAGTGCTTTTTGCTTGTTTTGTGATTTGCTTGCGAAAACAATACTTGCGCCAACAGAACTGAGTATTAGCACCGTGACGGCGATTTTCGGTGCGCCAGTGGTGCTTTGGATTATAAAACGAAAAGCAAATCTAAGGCGCTAAAGAACACCACCTAAGATTTGCTATGTTTCGTTTGGACGAAAAGAGAATCGAAAAGCATGAAGAACTATTATTTTTCCACGAAAAAAATGTGTGTGGGGTATGATAATAAACCGTTGATCAAGGATATGGAAATTGAACTGCGGGAAGGAGAAATCCTGTGCCTGATCGGACCAAATGGTGCGGGTAAATCTACCGTTTTAAAAAGTATTGCAGGGCAGCTTGGGTTACTTGGCGGAGCAGTATATCTTGGAGAAGATGATTTGTCTGAAATGAAGGCAGAGGAACTGGCAAAGAAAATGTCCGTAGTGTTTACGGAGAGGGTAAGGGTAGAACTGAAAAGCTGCAGAGACATGGTTGCAACCGGGCGTTATCCATATACCGGATGGTTTGGCATTTTATCCGAAGCAGATGAGCGGATTGTAGATGAAATGATGCAGCTTACCCATATAACAGACATCAGCGAAAAAGACTTTGGCAAGATAAGCGACGGGCAAAAGCAACGGGTGATGCTGGCGAGGGCAATCTGTCAGGAACCTGAAATTGTGATATTAGATGAACCGACGTCTTATCTGGATATCAAATATAAGCTTGAATTTTTGCTATTATTACAGGAAATGAGGGAGAAAAAAGGACTGACTGTTATTATGTCCTTACATGAATTGGAACTGGCAAAGATTGTTTCCGATAAAATACTCTGCCTGAAAGGAGAGTATGTGGAACGATATGGGACGCCAGAGGAGATTTTTGAATCGGATTTTATCGAACGATTATATGATATGAATGAAAAAGACTTTATTGGAAACGAAAAGCTTCTTGCGTATATGAAGCAGATTGGAAAATATGAGAGGTAATTATGGCAAAGGTTATTATGATTCAGGGAACCATGTCCGGTGCAGGAAAGAGTCTTTTGGTAGCGGGACTATGCAGGATAATGAAACGGGATGGATACAGAGTAGCTCCTTTTAAGTCACAGAATATGGCGCTTAATTCTTTTGTTACAGAGGAAGGACTTGAAATGGGAAGGGCTCAGGTCATGCAGGCAGAAGCAGCAGGGATTACCCCGTTGGTCTGCATGAATCCGATTTTATTAAAGCCGACAGACCATACAGGTTCACAGGTAATTGTAAATGGGCAGGTTCTTGGAAATATGAGCGCGAGGGAATATTTTTCTTATAAACGAGGGCTGATTCCGGATATTAAGAGAGCTTTCCGAAAGTTAGAGGAAATGGCAGATATCATTGTGATAGAAGGCGCTGGAAGTCCGGCAGAGGTAAACTTACGCGAGAATGATATTGTCAACATGGGACTGGCAGAGATTGTGGATGCTCCGGTATTGCTGGCAGGCGATATTGACAGGGGCGGTGTATTCGCACAGCTTTTAGGAACGCTGCTGCTGCTTACGGAAGAGGAAAAGAAACGTGTGAGAGGACTGATTATTAATAAATTCAGGGGAGACCGCTCACTGCTTGATTCCGGCATTGAGATACTGGAAGAAAAGGGAGGTATTCCGGTAACAGGGGTAGTACCCTATATGGATATACGATTAGAGGATGAGGACAGTCTGACAGAGCGCTTTAGAAAAAAAGAAAAAAGAAAGATAGATATAGCAGTCATCAGGTATCCCAGAATTTCTAATTTTACGGATTTTAATGTGTTTGAACAGATACCGGAGGTGTCTGTTCGCTATGTTGCATCAGCAGCGGAATTAGGATGTCCGGATATGGTCTTTTTACCGGGCAGCAAGAACACAATGAGTGACCTTGACTGGATGCGTGGGAGAGGATTGGAAGCAGCAGTTATAAAAATGGCGGAAAATATACCGGTTTGTGGTATTTGCGGCGGGTATCAGATGATGGGGGAGCATATTTCTGATCCAGAAGGAATGGAAAATGGCGGAACCATGAAAGGAATGGGATTACTGCCTGTCACAACGAGGCTGAAACGTGAAAAAGTGCGCCGTCAGGTACACGGTACAGTGAATAAAATGGAAGGTTTTTTTTCCATACTTTCAGGATTGGAGTTTAATGGATATGAGATACATGTGGGGGATAGCGGGCATTCTCCGAATAAATCTGAGTTGTTGAATATGGAAACGGCGTTTGTGACCGGAAGAAATAAAAATGTATGTGGAACGTATATTCACGGGATATTTGACAGGGCTGCGATTGCAAACGCTCTTGTGACTGCATTGGCTGAAAATAAGGGATTATTCATTGAATCCTGCATTGATTATAAGGATTTTAAAGAGAAACAGTATGATAAGCTGGCAGATATCTTATCAGAATATCTAAACATGGAGGAAATATATGGAATACTCAGGGAGGCACATATTAGATAACCATACAGACGAAACCTTGAAGAAACTTAATTTGCAGGAACCGGACTGTAAAATATACAAAAAGGTATTGAAAAATTGGGATTCCATAGCCAAGCCTCTTGATGGGATGGGAAGATTTGAAACGATCACCGCACAGATTGGCGCGATTTTAGGTACGGATGAAATTGATATTTCAAAAAAAGCTGTCATCATCATGTGCGCAGATAATGGAATTGTAGAGGAAGGCATTAGCCAGTCCGGTCAGGAAGTCACAGCGGCAGTAGCAGCGCAGATGGGAAAGGGTGCATCATCCGTAGGAAAAATGGCGGCGAAGATAGGGGCGGACACGATTCCTGTAGATATTGGAATCAATGGAAAAGAACAGATTGCAGGAGTGCTTAACAAAAAAGTCCGCTGCGGTACCAGAAATTTTAGTAAGGAGCCGGCTATGACAAGAGAAGAAACTGTCAGGGCAATTTTTACTGGTATAGGAATTGTGGAAGAGTGCAAAAGGAAGGGGTATCAAATCCTCGCAACCGGGGAAATGGGGATTGGAAATACGACAACGAGCAGTGCGGTTGCAGCGGCATTGTTAAGATGTGAGGCAGATGAAGTGACTGGAAGGGGCGCTGGACTTTGCGATGAAAAATTACAGCGTAAAAAGCAGATGATTACTGAGGCAGTCAAAAAGTATAAACTTTATGAAGCGGAACCTCTCATTGTACTCCAAACAGTCGGAGGATTGGACATTGCCGGGCTTGTTGGAGTCTGTATTGGCGGCGGCGTTTTCCATATACCGATAGTGCTTGATGGTGTGATCAGCATGGTAGCAGCATTGCTTTCAGAAAGAATTGCGCAGGGAACAATACGATATCTGATTCCGTCACATAAAGGCAAAGAACCAGCAGTTGAGAAACTTATGAAGGAATTAGGGATAGAACCTGTGATAGACGGCAGAATGGCATTGGGCGAAGGAACGGGGGCAGTGATGATGCTGTCGCTATTGGAAATGGCAATGTGTGTATATCGTAAAAGAACGCTGTTTTCAGATATCAGTGTAGAACAATATGAAAGGTATTTATCATAATGATGGTTTTGGTTGTTGGAGGAAGTGGAAGCGGCAAATCTTCTTATGCGGAGAAAATGGCTGTTTCTCTTGCACAGGCAGGTATGAGAAAATATTATCTTGCAACGATGCAGGTTTTTGATGACGAGGGAAGGAAAAAGGTTGATAGACATAGGAAGCTAAGAAATGGGAAAGGTTTTTTCACGATTGAGCAGCCTGTACGGATTTCCAGCGCACTGGAAAAAATGGAAGATGGAGACAGGGCTGTTTTGCTGGAATGTATCTCTAATTTGACGGCAAATGAGATGTTTTCAGAGAAAAAGGCTATGACGGAAATACAGGTTACGGAAAATGTCATACGAGATATAAAGATGCTGAAAGAGCAGACAAATCATTTAGTTGTGGTAAGCAATAACGTATTTGAAGATGGAATTACTTACGATGAAACAACAACGAAGTATATTCGGGCAATGGGAAAGATTAATCAAAAACTTGCGGCATTGGCTGACCGAGTAGTGGAAGTGGTAGAAGGGATTCCGGTAATAATAAAATAGTAGTGGTGAAAGGAAAAAGAAATGCAAGTGATAAAATCCTTTTTTATAGCAGTATCCATTTATTCTAAAATTCCTGTTCCCCAATTTGAATGGAAAGAAGATGACATGAAATATGTTTTTTGTTTTTTTCCGTGGATAGGGGCACTGATTGGCGGTAGCATTTATTTCTGGAATTATTTATGCGGCGTTTACCATATAGGGGTTGGGTGCAGGACAGTGATAGGGATGGCTATTCCGATTTTTATTACGGGTGGATTTCATGTAGATGGCTTTATGGATACGATGGATGCGATACATTCTTACAACCCAAAGGAGAGAAAGCTGGAAATATTAAAGGATTCCCATATTGGCGCCTTTACAGTCATTATGCTCGCTGCTTATGGATTGGTTCTTTTTGGTACATTTTCGGAAATAGAAAGTGATGCAATGTTAAAGATTGTATGCTGTGGCTTTTTCCTGTCGCGCTGTTTGTGCGGTATTAGTGCCGTTTCCTTTCCACTCGCAAAAAAAGATGGTATGCTTTATACTTTCGCAGACAGTTCCCATAAAAAGGTTGTGAAAGGCTCATTATCTTTACAGAGTGCGCTATGTATTGGCTTGATGTGTTTCCAGTCTTTTCCCGCAGGTTTGATTGTGGCAGCGGCGGCTGTCTTAACGCTGGTTTATTATTATTATCGCAGCAGGAAGGAATTTGGGGGAGTGACCGGCGATACGGCTGGATTTTTTGTACTTTTTTGCGAAGGATGTATTGTAGTAGTTGCAGCATTTATTGATATTTTTATATGGAAAGAGTGAAAAAGATGAAACTAATAATAGGCGGAACTGCGCAGGGAAAATTGGAATATGTACTTCTGAAATATGATGTGCAAAAAAATATGGTGTGGGATGGTGTTTTGCCAAATGATAGAAAATTAAATAAGAACATAGTGGTTATCAATCACTTTCATCAGTGGGTTAAGAGCCGTATGGTGAGCGGGGGATGTCCGGAAGATGAAATTATGTCATTTTTGGACTGCAATGAGGACTGTATTATTATATGTGATGAGATTGGAAACGGGATTGTTCCAATAGATCCGTTTGAGAGAGAATACAGGGAACGTACAGGAAGGATTCTTGTGCAGCTTGCAATGAGAGCAGAGGAGGTAGAGCGCATCATATGCGGGATTGGACAGAAAATCAAATAATGCTGGTATTCATTAGGCATGGTGCAACGCAGGCAAACAAAGAACGAAGATATCTGGGAAAAACAGACGAATCCCTTTCAGGAGAAGGGATAGAAATATTGGAATCTTTTAAAATGCGGAAACTTTATCCTGATGTGGAGTACCTGTTTACCAGTCCCATGAAAAGATGTACGGAAACTGCTAAAATTATTTATCCCACATTATGCCCGATTATTATTCCAGAATGGGAAGAGATTAATTTCGGACGGTTTGAATATAGAAATTATGAAGAATTAAAGGATGATGCACAGTATCAGGAATGGCTCCGCAGCAATGGCACATTGAATTTTCCGGAAGGAGAAAGCAGAAAAGATTTTATCCTGCGTTGTAAAGGCGGTTTTATAAAAATGTGCCATGAATTGAGTCAGGTTTTCGGACAAAAAGCAAAGAATCCTGCTTTAGTAGGAATGATTGTTCATGGCGGAACGATTATGTCATTGCTGAGTTTGTATGGCGGAAAAGATTATTTTGACTGTCAGGTGTCAAATGGCAGGGGTTATGTATGCAGACTGACGGGAGTGAATGGCAGGACAACACAGGAAGATAATCTACAGATAAAGGTGGTAGCGGAAATATGAGGCATTGGATAAATTATCACATGATAGCCTTTTTCATGGGATTTCTTTTGGATTTGGTTTTAGGTGATCCTTATTATTTGCCGCATCCAATCCGTTTGATTGGAAAACTGATAGAAGGAGCCGAAAAAGTACTTCGTGGAATGGGGATAAGAGGGAAAGATAGTAAGGAAGATAGTAATGGGAGAGCGTTTCGACAGGGAATAGGACTTGTGCTTATTGTGGTCATCAGCGTGGTGGCAGTTACGCTTTTTCTGCTGTTTATGGCATATTGGCTTCATCCGGTTCTGGGAGTGGTGGCGGAATGTATTATGACTTATCAGATACTGGCAGTAAAATGTCTGAAGGTAGAGAGTATGAAAGTCTATCAATGTCTGAAAAATGGCAATATGGAGCAGGCAAGGAAAGCTGTTTCCATGATTGTAGGCAGAGATACGGAACATCTGGACGAAGAAGGTGTTGCAAAAGCAGCGATAGAAACGGTGGCTGAGAACACCTCTGACGGAGTGATTGCACCAATGCTGTATCTGGCAGTTGGCGGTCCGGTACTTGGATTTTTATATAAAGCGGTAAATACAATGGATTCCATGATTGGATATAAAAATGAAAAGTACCTGTATTTCGGAAGGGCAGCGGCAAAGCTGGATGATTTTGTGAATTTCCTTCCGGCAAGAATCAGCGCCTGCCTTATGATTACTGCATCTTTTTTGGCAGGCAGACAATTTTCGGGAAAAGGTGCATGGACGATTTATAAAAGGGATCGCAAAAAACATACAAGTCCAAATTCAGGTCAGACTGAGGCGATATGCGCCGGTGCGCTTTCTATACAGCTTGCAGGAGATGCCAGTTATTTTGGAAAGACAGTAAAGAAACCGCATATAGGCGATGCGGTACGAGGGGTAGAATATGAGGATATAAAACGGGCGAATCATTTAATGTACATTACTGCATGGCTGTGTGAGGTGTTATGTCTGCTGGTAATGTACGCAATAGTAATGAGCAGTGCGCATCCGTAATCTGAAAAAATGGCAGCTTGCTGACAATTTTTTCAGAATGCGGATGCATAGGGCGAATGCCTGCGAACGAGAAAAACCGAAGATTTTTTGAGTGTGCACTGCGGAATATGTGGAATAGCTGATGAAAGGAGCAAGGATGAGCATTCATGGAGGCGATGTTTATAGAAATCATGTGGATATTGATTTTTCGATTAATGTAAATCCGTTTGGTACACCGGAATGTGTAAAAGAAGCACTTCATAAGGCGGTTGAGATGTGTGGGAAATATCCTGATATGGAAGCGGAAAGATTAGGAGAGGCAGTCAGTACATTTCTTGGAGTGCCAAAGGAATATTTGATATTCGGAAATGGGGCATCAGAACTTTTTATGGCGATTGTTCATGGAATAAAACCGGGGAAGGTCGTGATACCGGTGCCTTCCTTTTATGGATATGAATATGCGGCAAAGTCAGTGGATAGCGAAATTATTTATTATGAGATGAATCAGGAAAATAACTTTTGTTTGAAAGAGAATATGAAGCGTATCCTGACAGAAGAGGTAAATCTTCTTTTTCTTGCTAATCCAAATAATCCGATTGGAAATCTTTTAGACAAAGAGCTGATGAAAGAATTGCTCTTGCATTGTGAGTATAAAGGGATTTATGTGGTAGTAGATGAATGTTTTATTGAATTTTGTGGAAATCAGCTTTCTTTACTGTCTGAGATAGAGGAATATGAGCATCTGATAATTGTAAGGACTTTTACAAAAATCTTTACAATTCCGGGAGTGCGCTTAGGGTATCTGGTGTGTAAAAATAATGCGGTACATACAAAAATAGCCAGACAACTCCCTGAATGGAATCTTTCCTGTTTTGCGCAGGAAGCGGGATGTATCTGTGCGAAGCAGGCAGAGTTTATTGAGAAAACAAAAATTTATATTGAAGAAGAACGACAGTTTATGGAAAAAGAACTTATGCAAATAGGATTGAGGACATTTCCGTCTGTATCGAATTTTATCACGATATACAGTGATAAACCCTTATATGAGAAGTTGCTGAAAAAAGGAATTTTAATTAGGGATTGCAGTAATTTCAGGGGATTAGGAAAAGGATTTTACCGTATTGCAGTAAAGAGCAGAAAAGAAAATAAGATTTTACTGGAAAATTTATAGTATATGGGAGATGGAACATGGAACATTCTAAAATAGAATATCTGCCGCCGGAGGAAATTGAAAAACGGAGCTTTGAAATCATTACAGAAGAACTTTTGAAGAGAAATATCAGTCTCCCCAAAGAAGAGGAGTTCATTACAAAGCGGGTAATACATACCAGCGCGGACTTTGATTATGCCGAAACGCTTTGCTATTCCAAAGGAGCAGTGGAAATCTTGAAAAAGTTGATAAAAAACGGAGCTGATATCGTGACAGATACCAATATGGCATTGGCAGGAATCAATAAAAAGGTGCTTGCAAAGTTTGGTGGGGAGGCGCATTGCTTTATGGCAAATGAACATATTGCGCTTTTGGCAAAGCAAAGAAATATGACACGGGCAGCGGTCAGCATGGAAAAAGCGGCAACGATTGAAAAACCAGTTATTTTTACAATCGGCAATGCGCCAACTGCTCTGATAAAGCTGTATGAAATGATGGAAAAAACGGATTGGAAGCCAGCCTTTATTATTGGAGTTCCGGTGGGATTTGTCAATGTGGAAGCGGCAAAGGAACTTATATTAAAAACAAATATTCCATACATCATTAACAGAGGACGAAAAGGTGGAAGTAATATCGCTGCGGCAATTTGTAATGCCGCATTGTATCAACTTTAAGAAGGGAAGATAGAAATGCGATATGGTTTTACGACCGGAAGCTGCGCGGCTGCGGCTTCAAAAGCCGCAGCTTATATGCTGCTGACAGGATTAAAAAAGACGGAAATTACAATAGAAACGCCAAAAGGGATTCCGTATAGGGCAAATATTTTGGACATCATGCGTAGCGAAAACGAGGTGCGATGCGCTGTAGAAAAGGACGGCGGGGATGATCCGGATATTACAACAGGTACATGGATTTGTGCGAAAGTTTCGTATGCAGAAGAAAGTGTGAAGGAACAAATTATCATTGAAGGCGGAATAGGTGTGGGGAGAGTGACAAAACCGGGACTTGACCAGCCTGTAGGCAACGCGGCAATCAATCGTGTTCCGAGGGAGATGATAAAAAAAGAAGTATTAGAAGTTTGCAGACTGGCAGATTATAAAGGCAGCCTTCGGATTGAGATTTCAGTGCCGGAAGGTGAAAAGCTGTGCGAACGTACTTTTAATCCAAGACTTGGCATTGTTGACGGTATTTCCATATTAGGGACGAGTGGCATTGTGGAGCCTATGAGCAGTCAGGCACTTATTGATACCATTCGGATAGAATTGCGTCAAAGAAGGGTTTTAGGATTTGATTATGTTGCCGTTTCGCCGGGAAATTATGGTTTGGAGTTTATGAGGAAAACATATGGATATGATTTGGACAAGAGTGTGAAATGCAGCAATTTTATCGGTACAACCATTGATATGGCAGTGGAAATGGGATTTCAGAAAATGCTCCTGACAGGTCATATAGGCAAACTGATTAAGGTTGCAGGTGGAATTATGAATACCTATTCCAAAGAAGCAGATTGCAGGATGGAGCTTCTTGCGGCATTTTCCGTAAAGGAGCAGATAGAACCTTTGCGGGTAAGAAGAATATTGGAATGCGTGACAACGGAAGAAGCAGTTTCTGTTATAGAGGAAAGCGGGAAATTACAGCAGGTCATGGAGCAGATTGCAGAGCGTATCTGCTATTATATGGAAAACCGCGCCGGAGGAAAAATGAAAACAGATTGTATTCTGTTTTCCAGTGAATATGGAGAACTGGCAAAAAGTAAGGGAGCAGAGGAATGGTTTATTTTGTTGGGGCAGGAACAGGCGCAGTAGATTTGATAACAGTCAGGGGAATGCGCTTATTAGAACAGGCAGATGTGATTATTTATGCAGGTTCTTTGGTGAATCCCAAACTGCTTGCCTATGCAGGAAAAGACTGCGAGATACATAACAGTGCGAAACTAACATTAGAAGAAGTGATACAGATTATCGTTAGTGCAGAAAACAAGGGGAAAACAACTGTCCGTTTGCATACGGGAGAGCCGAGTATCTATGGAGCAGTCAGGGAGCAGATGGATGAGTTGGATACACTGGGCATTTCTTATGAGAGCTGTCCGGGGGTAAGCGCCTGTTTTGGCGCAGCGGCGTCCTTGAATCTTGAATATACGCTGCCGGGAATCTCACAATCCCTGATTATTACAAGAATGGAAGGCCAAACGAAAGTGCCGGGACTGGAAAGTATTGAGAGCTTTGCAGCACATAAGGCATCTATGGCAATTTATTTAAGTGCCGGAATGATTCGGGAATTAAGCAGACGGCTGGTTAATGGCGGGTATAAGGAAACAACACCAGCAGCACTTATTTATAAGGCAACTTGGGCTGAGGAGGAGGCGTACCTGTGTACGATTGAAACATTGTATGATGTATCTGTAGAGCATAGGATTACGAAAACAGCCTTGATATTGGTCGGAGATGCAATCGCGCATCAGTATTACAGAAAATCAAGGTTATATGCGCCGGATTTTTCGACCGAATACCGGGAGGCAAAACGAAAAGAATGAGATTAAGTATTATTAGCTTTACAGAAAATGGAAAACAACTTTCGGAAAGTATTGTAAAATTGTTGGAGAGGGAATTAGAAATTAGGTTATATACAAAATGTGAGGCAGGCATAAAAGACAATCGTTATTCAGATATCTTATTTGTAAAAATATCTGTTGGAGATTGGGCAAAGGAACGGATGCAGGAGCAAAACGCCTTGTTGTTTATAGGCGCCTGCGGAATTGCAGTCAGGGCAGTAGCGCCGCATCTTACGGATAAACTGCATGATGTACCAGTGCTTGTAATGGATGAAAAAGGGAAATATGTCATTCCGATTTTATCAGGACATATGGGCGGTGCAAATGATCTTGCAAACCATATAGCAAAGAAAACAGGGGCAGTACCGGTGATTACTACGGCAACAGATCTGAATAAAAAATTTGCTGTGGATTTGTTTGCAAAAAGAAATAACCTGTATATTGCAAATAAAGATGGGATTGTCAAAGTATCATCAAAGGTATTAGCCGGAAAAGAGATTACGATATGTATAGAGACGGGACATGAAATCACTTGTGAAGAAACTGGCGTGCGGATTGTTCCATATCCGCCAGACAGATTTGTTGATGTTGTGGTTACTTCCAAAGATGATGTGTTTGATACTTCTCTTTTGTTGAAACCGCGGGAGTATGTCATAGGAATTGGCTGTAAAAAAGGAAAAAAAGCAAATGAAATTGATAAATTTATTTCAAAAACAATAAATGAAATGGGAATTTCTATCATGCAGATTTTTGCGCTGTCCTCTATTTCGCAAAAGAGTGATGAACAGGGGATTATTGAATGGTGTCGAACAGAAGGGATTCCATTTTTTACATATACAGCAGAAGAATTACAGGAAGTAAACGGAACTTTTACAAAGTCTGTGTTTGTTAAGAATCAGGTTGGCGTTGATAATGTTTGCGAAAGGGCAGCAGTGAAAGCCTGTGGAGAGGGTGGAAAACTAATATGTCCAAAAGTTGCGGAAAATGGGATGACAATTGCGATTGCAATGCGAGTATAGCCGCATGGAGAGAATGGAAGGTATGTTTTGATGGCAAATAGAATTTATATTGTAGGAATGGGACCGGGCAGGGAAGAAATGATGACAGGAGAAGCATTGAATGTGTTAGACCAGTCTGATGTGATCGTTGGTTACACATTATATCTAAAGCTGCTTGGCGGGCGTTTTCAGGGGAAAGAAATGTTATCCACACCAATGCGTCAGGAGGAGGAACGGTGCAGGCTGTGTTTTGAGGAAGCTGAAAAAGGGAAAAAAGTAGCCCTTGTATGCAGCGGTGATGCAGGAATTTATGGGATGGCGTCTTTGATGTACGAGATTGGGAAAGCTTATCCGAAAACAGAACTTTACGTTATCGCAGGGATTACTGCGGCGAGCAGCGGTGCGGCAGTTCTGGGAGCGCCACTGAACCATGATTTCTGTGTTATCAGTCTGAGTGATCTGCTGACACCGTGGGATGCGATTGAAAAAAGGTTACATGCAGCCGCAGAAGGTGATTTTGTCATTGTACTGTATAATCCGTCCAGCCATAAAAGAAAGGATTATCTGATGAGAGCATGTGATATTTTACTGTGCAGCATGGAGGGGGAACGAGTTTGCGGATATGTTGAAAATATAGGAAGAGACGGAACAAAAATGGAAATCTGTACCTTAAAGGAGTTAAGGGACAGGGAGGTCAATATGTTTACCACGGTATTTATTGGAAGTTCCGGTTCGGAGAACATAAATGGGAAATTTGTCACAAGGAGAGGCTATAAGATTGAAAAAAATATTGATATTTGCGGGGACAACTGAAGGAAGAAAATTATCGGAATATCTTGCAGAGGCTGAAATAAATCATACAATCTGTGTGGCAACGGAGTATGGCGCAATTGTTTTAAGACAGCATCCCCTTATAAAAGTACATCAGGGAAGAATGAATCAGGAACAGATAGCAGAATTCATAAGCAATGGAAAATTTGATGTTGTGGTAGATGCAACACATCCTTTTGCTAAGGAGATTACTTATAATATACAGGCTGCATTGAAAGAAATGGAGCGGATTGGAATATCAATTCCATATTTGAGGTTGAAAAGAGACGGTATTACGGAGAGAGAAAACGGCATTACCTATTTTGAAACAAACGAGGAATGTGTGAAAGCGTTGGAAGATACGGAAGGAAATATTCTTTTGACTACCGGAAGCAAGGAATTGTACAAATATTGTGTTTCTGAAGGAATAAAGCATAGATTGTATGTAAGGGTACTTCCAAGTGTGGAAAGTCTTTCTCTATGTACAGAGCAGGGTATTTGCGGGAAACAGGTTATTGCAATGCAGGGACCTTTTACTGCGGAGATGAATGAGGCTATCATTCGCCAATATGAAATAGCTTATCTTGTAACGAAGGAGAGCGGTGTGCCCGGAGGTTATCAGGAAAAGATAAACGCTGCGAAGAGAACCGGAGTGAGGATATTTGTAATTGGCTGTTCTGATGAGGGAGAAGGGTATTCTTTTTCTGAAATATGCCAAAAACTTGAAGATATAGGAGGAGAAAAATTTAGGGCGAAGAATCAGATAAAAGAGAATATGGAAATTATTCTGGCAGGTATTGGTATGGGACATGTAAACGGTCTAACGAAAGAAGTAGAGAGGGTGATTAGTGAAGCAGACATTTTATTAGGGGCAGAGAGAATGCTTAATGCTGTCTATTCTAAAGCAGAAAGACATCCTTTTTATCAGGCAGAACAGGTCATTCCTTATCTGCATGATATACAGAGCGGAAGTTTATTTGAGGAAAATAAAAAAGTTGTGATTCTTTTTTCGGGAGATAGTGGATTTTATAGCGGGTGTCAGCCTTTATATGCGGCACTGGAAAAAGAAATTACCGAAGGTCGCATAAAGGCATCTTTGCGTATTCTTCCGGGTATTTCTTCCATAGCTTATCTGGCTTCCTGCATTGGAGAAAGCTATCATGATGCGGCCGTTTACAGTATACATGGGAAAAAATTATACAACCTTGCACACCGGATCAAAAGCAGGTCAAAAACATTTCTGATTACATCTGGTGTAAAAGATATAAATCAGTTGGGAGAACTGTTGACAGATGCGGGAATGCAAAAATGTGAAATTATAACAGGATATCAGTTATCCTATGAGGAACAGCGGGTAGAGAGGCATACGCCGTTAGAGTGTATGGAATTGAAGGAGGAAGGGTTATATACATGTTTTGTTAAAAATCCATATGCTACGCAAAGAAGATTGACACATGGTGTTGCAGATGGTCAATTTATCAGGGACAGGGTTCCTATGACAAAAGAAGAGATTCGAGAGGTTAGTATCTGTAAGTTGCGATTAAAAGAAAAGGCGGTAGTTTATGACATTGGCAGTGGCACGGGTTCTATTGCAATAGAAATAGCGGGCATTTCTGACGATATACAGGTGTATGCGGTGGAGCAGAAGCATGAAGCAGTTTTATTAATTGAAAAGAATAAAAAGAAATTTGAACTGCAAAATGTAACAGTGGTAGAGTCGAGAGCACCAGAGGGATTAACTGAACTTCCAATGGCGACACACGCATTTATAGGAGGAAGTGGCGGCAGATTAAAGGAAATACTGGTGTCACTCCGACAGATGAATCCCGACATGAGGGTTGTGGTAAATGCTGTCAGTATGGAGACAATTTGTGAAATGAGAGAGATTTTATCAATGGATGATATGATAAAAGAAGAAGAGATTGTGCAATTACAGGTAAGCAGGGCAAAAAAAGCAGGAAATTATCATTTGATGCAGTCTGAGAATCCGGTTTGGATTTGTGCATTTGATTTCTGCGGCAAAGAGCCTGAAAGAAAGGCGTGATATTTGCATGAAAATAAAAAGAGTTATGATTGCCGCCCCTAAAAGTGGAAGCGGAAAAACAGTAGTCACCTGTGCCTTGCTTCAGGTATTAAAGGATTGCGGCTTGAAAGTGGCTTCTTATAAATGCGGACCGGATTATATTGATCCGATGTTTCATGAAAAGATAATAGATGTTCCGGCAAAAAATCTGGATACATTTTTTACAGATGAAGAAAAGACAAGGAAACTTTTTCAAAAAAGTGTAATGAAAATGGACTTTGCAGTTTTTGAGGGTGTTATGGGACTATATGACGGGGTAGGCGGAGTTAAGAAAGAAGGTTCTTCTTATCAGCTTGCAGAAGTGACAAAAACACCGATTGTGCTTGTTGTTGATGCGAAGGGGATGGGACGCTCCATTGTGCCATTGATAGCAGGATTTCTCGATTATGATAAAAAACATTTGATAAAAGCTATCCTGCTGAACCGAATGTCAAAAGGATACTTTGAATTGGTAAAGCCATTGATTGAGGAGGAACTGAAAATCCAAGTGGTCGGTTTTTTGCCTGAAAATGACAAACTGTACATTGAAAGCAGGCATTTAGGACTATTTTTGCCGGATGAGGTGAATCATATAAAAGAGAAATTACAGGCGGTTTCTGAATTATTTTTACAGACAGTTTCCGTAGAGCGTATCAAAGAAATAGCAGAAAGCGCGGAAGAACTGGAATCTGAAGAAATAGCGATAAAAGAAACCAGAATCGAAAGCTATGGGGATATTGGTCATGTGAAAGCAGTTAGTGACAGCCGTCCAACGATAGCAGTGGCAAAAGATGAAGCCTTCTGCTTCTATTATGCTGATAATATCCACTTGCTGGAGGAATATGGGGCAAATATAACATATTTTTCTCCGCTGCGGGATGAAAAACTGCCGGAAGGATGCCATGCCCTGTTAATTGGCGGCGGATATCCGGAATTGTATGCGGAACAGCTTAGCGCAAATACGAGAATGCGTGAGGCAGTCAGGAGTGCGGTTGAAAATGAAATGCCAGTCGTGGCAGAATGCGGCGGTTTTATGTATTTACATTCTTCTTTGAAAGATAAAGAAGGGTTTTCTTATGATATGGCGGGAGTTATTCCAGCAGCCTGCTATCATACCGGGAAACTGGTTCGTTTCGGTTACATAGAACTTCGGGAAAAGCAAAAGCACTTCCTGTTAAATGGCGGGGGAATAAAAGGACATGAATTTCATTATTACGACAGCACCTGTAATGGGGCGGACGTAATAGCAGTTAAGCCGGTGACCGGAAAAGAATATGCCTGCATTATAGAAAATAAAACGCAGTGGATAGGATTTCCGCATTTATATTATCCGTCAAATCCTGCATTTGCAAGGGCATTTATTGATAAGGCAAGGGTATATCAAGTAATGATATAGGAAAGGAAGTTTGGAAAAGTGAGTATGGAAAATTCATATCGATTTTTTGAGAACAGGAACTGTAAGTATTTTCCCTGTCATAAGGGATTGGAAAACTTAAATTGCCTGTTTTGCTATTGCCCGCTATATTTAAGGGATAATTGTCCGGGGAATCCTGCATATATAGAAAAGGATGGGAGAAAGATAAAAGTCTGCACAAACTGTACCTTTCCCCATCATCCTGAAAATTATGATGCGGTAATTCAGATATTGAAAAGGTAAGAGCGCATTATGATAACAGAGTATGGGAATGTACGAAAGCGCGTAAAGAAAAGTAATAGTAGATTGTCAGACAATCGAAGGTGTATCGTGATGAAGTGAGAGCTTTTAAACGATGCACCTTTTTAGATTCAATTCTGAGGGAGTGTATACTTGGTTGTCCAGATTTCAGGGAAGGACGGCAATACGGATTTATGATTGTGTTTGGTATTTGGAGTGAAGGTAACAGGATTTTGCTAAAAATTTACAAACACACTTGACAATATCTCTCTGAAGTGATCTATGTGGATGGCTTATAACAGCGGCGAAGGGACAACATGACGTGGAGAGATGAGACGAAAAGGGAAAACACAAGGAATGGGAGATATCATATGGCGAAAGGTAATTTAAAGAATGAGTCAAAAAAAGTGTCTAAAGAGAGTAACCCTAAAAAACTGCCCAACCTCTCCGCGCCGGAGAATACCATACGATTGCTTGAGTATCTCAAAAAGCATACGGACAAGGCGCATCCGTTGAGGTCGGTAAAGGACGTGCAGAAAGAGTTCAATGACAAAGAGTTGCATTTTGGTTCGGATAATACGATCCGTAAATTTTATCGGAACATTGCCGATGCCTATAATCTGGATGAAGAGCAGCATCCCCTTCCGCAGCAGCATTGGAGAATTGTATATGACGGCTATGTAAAATTATATGGGGACGGGGAAGAGGAGGAAGGGCTTTCCGGGGAAGACGATTCTGACGAATGGGAGGAAGACAGAGAAAAGTTCAGCAATTTATATTATGTGCAGGAATTTTCCTATGAGGAAATTGACGCGCTGATCGAAGCGGTGCAGCTTTCCCGCACACTTTCTGAGGAAGAGACAGAACATATTATCTCGACGCTGGAGGAGAAATTCACGTCTAAATATTATCGGAAGGGCGCGAGGAGAGTCTGCAAGATAAACGGAAAAGGGTGCTGTGAAAAAGACACGTTACGGGAAAACCTGCTCACGATCCAGCAGGCGATCATGGACGGTGTTCAGATCACATACCGCTTCAACGGTTATAACCGGGACAAGAAGCTTGCGCCGATGCGGGATTATAAAAGATATGCCAGCCCTTATTATATTGTGGCAAATGACGGGCGGTATTATCTGATGGCGGCAAATGAGGCACATAAGGATGAGGGCGCCTATATTGTGCGGATCGACCTGATGACGGAGGTGGAGATCCCGGAACGGAATGAGAAATCAGGGAAAAAGGGCATCCCGGCGATCCCGAAAAGAGAGGTTGCCGGACTGCCGCGTGAATGGGATGAAAATTTTTCGATGCAGCATGTCAACATGTCCTATGGCGCGCCGGTTTCGATCACGATTCGCGTAAAAAACAAAAAGAAAGAAGACGGATGTACACCGATTGATCCTGTCTATACCTTTCTGCACGATTATTTTGGGGACACTTATCGGTTTGTTCGTGTGGACGAAAACGATCCGGATTATGACATTGTCACGGTAACGTGCACGAGCTTTGGCATGGAAAATTTCGCGATGCAGTATGCCGACAGGATGGAGGTGTTGTCGCCGCCGGAATTGCGGGAAAAAATCCGGGATAAAGTGAAGGCGCTGGCGGAGCGGTACCGGGATTAGTTGATACCCGGCGGCTTATAAAAAGGTGTCCGTGGCAAGACAGCTCAAAAGCTCCCATGCGGCGTCGCGCTCCCGTTTCTGCTCCGGGTTCAGCTCCTCATAGGGGCAGAGCATGGGGTGCTGTCTTGCAAAATCGTCACGGGCAGGTCCGTAAGTCCAGTTGTAGAACGTATAAAAGCGCAGCCAGCGGGAATGGTCAAGCTTGCGGTACATCTCGCGCATGGAATCTGACTTTTTACTTTTGACATATTCTTCATTTGCCGCTTTGATGATAGAGGGAGTAACCTCCGTGATTGTTTCATCATTTAGAAGTTTATCTTATAGTAGCTGTTTAATCTCCAGAATATGTTCCAGCCGTCCGGCTCGTCATCCGTACAGATGATGATGCGGTCAGCACGCTCCAGAAGATCGGCGCATTGTTCCCACAAATCATCGTGAAAAATAAGAGAGTCCATCGTCTCAGATTCCCGGTTCAGCGAAAATGTCTTGTGCAGATGGCTGTGCATGGAGAGAAAGACGCTGGCGTCTCCGAAAATATGGTAGGCGACATGCTGATCGACGGAGATGATATTCGTCAGGATGGCACGTTCCAGAATGCAGCGTCCGTAATTTCCAAAGCCGATGATCACGATGGTATTTTCAGAACTGCATAGTGGTCTGGAGCGCCAGTATTGTCTGGCGCAGCAGTCATAACTGTGGAAAAAACGGATATTCCCGGAGAGGGAGTCACGCCCGTTCGTTGTTCTGGCGTAAACTTCCACGGGCAGGGTATGTAAGTTGGTGGCACGGCTGTTTACGCCAATATCATTTTCCTTCATAAGAAAAATTTTGCATCTGGCACCGGTATTTTTCTTGTGTGATACAATTCTGGCAGGGGAAGCGCTGATAAACAGACAGGGATAGTCTGGATGTTCCATCTGCTCTGTTTTCTTTTCACCGAAAATGATTATGGCGTCGGGATCCTCCCCGCAGATGTTTTCAGCCAGCGTGCCGGCTTCTATTCCATAGTCCGCAAAATAATATCAGTTCTTTTTCCGTTGCAGACCGAGCAGGAAAAAAGGGAGTCCCTCGCTTGTGACAAAGGATATCACGGCGCCGAACAAGGTCATCATAATGCCTGCGGAGAGCAACAGAAATACAGCCCCTATCGCGTGCCCCAAGGGCGTTACGGGCGTCAGATCACCGTAACCGACGGTGGTCAGCGTGACGAGAGAGTACCAGCAGGCGTCGCCAAAAGAGCGGATGGTTGCGGCGCTGTCGGCATGTTCGGACAGATAGAGGACAAACAGCAGCCCGATATATAAGAGCATAAGAAATATGGCTATGCGCAGATATATTTTATGGTTTTGCTTCATAAAATGCTGTCTCCTTTATCCTGTTTCAATAAAAATGTCTGTATCGTGTATTATAATTTAAAGATTCCCGGTTCCGCAAACGGTCCAGCGAGCGGTGTTTCTCCGCGCGTTTTCCCGTAATAATCCGTATCGAATACAATGGGAGAGCCGTCCGGGTTTTCAAATTTCTGTTCCGGCTCAAATGCCATGCCGAGCACGTCGGTGGTGATGACTCTGTTCTGCGATTCCGGCATATAATCATACACATTCGTCTTTATGACAAAGCCTTCCGCCGTCTTTTCCAGACAGACGGACACTTTGTTTGTCTCATCCACAAATGCCTTTTCTTTTGACATAGGTTTTGCGCCGTTAAAATAGGCGTTTCCTTCTGCCCATACGGGGAGCGGGTTGTAATACCTGTCGCTGGGCGCCGATCCCATTCCGCAGTAGCCCTTGAACTGCGCTTCGTATTCTTCCTGAGTCGGGTACGCTTCGTAAGGAACCGTGCCGGTAATGAGGTTGCCGTCCGTCCACTCGTCGTCCTTCATGGCGTCCGCCATCTGCTTCAACCCCGGACGGAAGTCTTTCTGGATAAAGATGTTGTTGTAAAACCGCATGTCTCCGTGCAGAATTGTCATAAATCCGGCGATTTCTGTGCGATGTGGCACATGGTAGGGGGTATAGCGCGGTGAAATCTTAGTGAGTGTACCGTTTAAAACACCGCGCCCTACGGCGGTAAAGGAACCGGCGATCAGATTATGCACGAGGGCAACGCCCTGTGTGGCAAGTTTCAGCGCACAGTCGGAGAGCAGTACGTTGTGGTCAACAAGCGTCGGTCCGTGAGATACTTCGATAAAAATATCCTCACCGATTTCATTTCCAGTTGTGTGGTTGTATTCTTCCGGCAGACAGTTGTCAAAAAACAGATTCCCGGTCACCCTTGTTCCCTGTGCCTGCCAGTCGAGCCATAAACCGCGGGTACAGCGGTAAATCCGGTTGCGGCGAATCGTGACGTCGATCGCCGCGTGCATTTTGATGCCGCCGATCTCAGCGCCACACAAATTCTGCTTGTTGTTGATGTGGTGGATCGTATTGTCCTCGATCACAGAAAATACGCCGCCCAGATGCCCGACGATCCCGGTCTGCCCGCAGTCGTGGATGTCGCACCTTCTGACAATGTGGGAGCCTATGGTCTCCTTGTTCCATCCTTCCCGCTGTGCCTGACAGATACAGTCGCGCTCCGTCTGTGTGCCGTCCTTGTATTTCCATTTAGACCATTTGTTATCGTTTTCCGGTTGCAGATATTTTCCAAGGGAAATGCCGGAGCATTTCGACTCATAAATTTCACAGTCTTCTATGATCCAGCCTTTGGACCAGTGCGGACCGATCATTCCCTCCTGATATGCCGTCGGGGGCGCCCATTGCGATGCTGCCTGTCTCACGGTAAAGCCGGAAAGCGTAATGAAGCCAACGCCTTCTTCTTTCGGGTAGAAACAGTTTTTCCGCACGCTGATTTCCACATTTTCCTCATTGGGGTTTCTGCCTTGGAAATTGGCGTAAAGGACTGTTTCGTCTTTTTCTTCATCCTGAATCGTATACCATGTATAGACGGAAAAATCCGGGTCCCATGAGGTTTTGCTCTTTTCCGGGTGCAGAACCTTGTCATACGCTGTCACTTCATACATGGACTTGCCGTTTAAATAGACGTCACCGGTATGGGCGGTCATGGTTGCCACAAACCAGTCACCGTACACTAACGTCGTATACGGATTATAGCCGCCGAATACTTTGTTGGAAATGGTCGTTTTCCAGACGGTGCCTTCGCAGGCTTCCCAGTTTTTGACCGGCTCCGCGCCCGTGATCACGGCAGCCCGTTTCGATTCCGAACGGTAAACGATTCTGGCATCTTCCCTGCCGCCGTTTACGGGGCTTACCGACTCCCGGTAAATGCCCGGCATGACGATCACCTCATCCCCGGGCAATGCTTTCTCTGCCGCCTCCTGAATCCGCATGAAAGGTTTCTCCTGACTGCCGTCTCCGCCCTGCGCCGCATTCGCATTTACATAGTATTTCATATGGTACCCTCCTTGTTGTGGAATTTGGTTCGTTTATCATTTCATCATAAAATAAAATCATTTCTTTGCCGTTATTTTCATACTACCATATCTGGGTATATAGTCAATGGATGCGGAGCAGTATGATGAAAAGAAAATGGATTGTTTTCCTGTTACATAAATATTATAATGTTGGCAGATGACCTATAGGGAAACCGAAAGAAAAGAGCGCAGGAGGAACGCATGGAGAACGAGAAAGTTTTGTATATAGCTGAGATTCCTTATGAAACAGGAGAAGTCCATTTCAGATATTCGCGCAGACTGTCAGAAGATGGCACAAAGTGGATCCGGGACGGCTTGTTTACAGAGTATTACCAAAATGGAAATGTCGCCTCAACAGGCTTATATGAAATGGTCTGGAAAATGGGAAACTGGAGGAAGAAGAAATTTATGAGTAGTGATTTCTTCTTCCTTCCGGGGAGTCAGCCTTGGCGTTTATTTGATGCCCATATAGGAGGAGATGACCATTCTGTGCACCTCACTTGTCCCCTCGTATATTTCTGTGATATTTGCGTCACGCATGAAACGCTCAAATGGATAAAAAAGCTGTACGCCCTGTCCTAATCCCATACATACCATTCCTGCAATAATGACAACTTTCATGGCAACGCCTATTCCTGCAATCGCCATATCGCCGTATTCTGCCATCTGGCTGTTGTCAGCATTGACTTTCCACGGAGAAAATAGAAAATATAGTAACCTGCGCCGAAAAGATTTCCAAGAAGCTGTCCCATCATAGCTTTACCGGCTTCTCCTTCGGCACGGATTATATTCGCATAACAGTTTGAAATCAACACGAAAGGACCGCTGCACGCCACGATACTTAAATTTTGCTTGCTTCGTAGTTCCTTCGCAGCACATCTGTCATATCAGTTATCCTTCGTATCATTATTATTTGCCCATTGGCTTTTCGGAAGCGTTTTTGTAAGGACTAAGTTATAGGCAACGGTTATAAACACTAAAACCAGAACATGAATAATGTGCTTTTCTATGGTAATATCTGTTTTATTTCCAAAAATGCTAAGAGTGTTAATGGCAGAATGGGCAATAATGCAGGGGAACAGACTTCCGCCACGATAGAAAATCGTTACAAGCAAAAAGCCTATCGCAATCGCAAAGCAAATCTGGCACAAATTAGCTGCCAAGTCCATACCGCTGCCATTAAATAAATTTATCAAATGCCCAATACCAAAAGTTACACTTGAGATAATAATTGCAGATTTTACATTCTCTTTTGCGATTGATACAAACAGGAAACCTCTGAAAATCACTTCCTCCAAAAATCCAACGCAAAGCATACTCGCAATACGGCAAAACGTTTCCAATAACGAATAATTGACAGCAACACCGTTCCAAAGACTTTCCGTTGCTATGATAATAAGCGGCACATAGTAAAGAAACCGATGGGCAGGAACAGGTGATTTACAAAGTCCATACCGTTCTTGCAACCTGTTTTTTCGGATAAAGGCAAAAAGAATAATGGTCAGAAGGATACAAAAAATAGCATTTGCAGAGTATTCAATTCCTATTTTTTTACTTAATGGATATGCTAAAGATTGTAGGACACAATAAACCACTATCCATACAATCGCAAAAGCCTGTTCGTTTTTTTCATATAACTTTTTCATTTCATTTCCTCCTGTATTGCTAATATCGCACCTGTATATACCCGTTCCAAATGCTTCTCTATAAGTTTTTCATCATACTCCAATGAATTGTTGGCTATGATACTGGCATATCCATGGACAAACATCGCAAGCGTTATAAAAACTTCTTTTGTCTGTTCAATATTCATATCCATTTCTTCCTGCATGGCAGAAATAACAGGTATAAGTTCCTCGGAATTTATCATTTCAAGCAAGCTGTTTTCAACAACAAATCCCGATTGAAACAGAAAGCGGAACAAATAAGGTTCTTCAACCGCAAAGCGGATATAATTCACCCCGATTCCAAGCATTATATCTTCCTGTGTTTCTGGAATGTTCATCAAATATTCTGTATGATAGTCACCTGTTTTTTTGTAAGCAGCTTTTTTTAATGCTTCAATCGTTGCAAAATGGTACATAACAGGCTGTGTGGAACAGTTTAGCTCGTTTGATACAGTCCGTGCATTGATGTTTTCCGCGCCTGTTTTGCGGGCAACCTTAAATGCAGCGTCAATAACCATATCTCTTGTGATTTTAGGTTTTGGTGGCATAGCTTTTCCTCTCAATCAATAATTTACGTTATATAACATAGATTATATTATGGACTGCGAAACTGATTTTGTCAATCCATATGGTTAAACTTTGCCATAATTTTTGGTCATGTTATGAAAGAAACAGAGTTCGCGAAGAGTAAAGGAAAAGAGGTTTTTTTCATTCAGAATATGAGATAGAATAGAAGTCGGCGTTGCGGTAACACTCGTTAGTATTTTGACTACTGGTATCCGCATATGGCAAAACCGCAGGAATAAAGGAAAACAAAAAAGCAACCGCCCCGACCAAGGTTAGTGGTTGCTTTTTTTCTAATTTCAGTCTCTGGTATCAGCGTTTATTTCACATTCCCCTCACAGCAGTCAAAGCCCGGATTGAATGCGTAGAAGTTCTTGGAATCAAGGTGATCCTGCACGATCCTCAGGGCTTCACCGAACCTCTGGAAGTGCACAACTTCTCTAGCCCGCAGGAATTTGATCGGTTCATACACATCGGGTTCATCCTTTACGAGACGAAGGATATTGTCGTAGGTGGAGCGCGCTTTCTGCTCTGCAGCCATATCCTCCATCAGATCCGTAATGATATCGCCTTTGGACTGGAACTCACAGGCATTGAAGGGGATGCCGCCTGCCGCCTGCGGCCAGATGCCGACAGTGTGATCCACGTAATAATTGCGGAAACCGCTCGCCTCGATCTGCTCCATGGAAAGGTTTTTGGTGAGCTGGTGGACGATGGCGGCTACCATTTCCAGATGTGCCAGTTCCTCCGTGCCGATGTCAGTATCGAAATTGCACATCTAAAAAGTAGCGTAAAATGGGCACATCACCGAAATTTGTTAAGAATTCACAGGATTTTCAGCAATCGTAAAATTGACTGTATTTTGTGTAAGTGTACGCTATAATAAAGCTAGTGAGATTAAGACGATGGGGTAGGAGGTGAAATCATTGAACATAAAGAAAAGACTTTTATTCAGAGATGGTCTTGCTATTTCCATTGAACCCATACAGAGGAGCAGGCATATGGAAATCTGTATGGGCATAAATAATCTTTAAAGTAGGACGTGATACACTACCATATGCCCTGTTGCTTTCTGTACTTAAGTAATATTTTAACCAGAATACAATGATGAGGCCAGTGTGCTTTGATCATATATGAATGAGGGTACAGAAATGAAATATATAAATGCAGCAGAAATACTGCCTGAGCGATTATTGCAGGAATTACAAATTTACAGCGGCGGAAATATTTTATATATTCCCAAAGCAGGAACAAAAGCTGACTGGGGAACAGAAAGCGGTTCTAAAGGTTTTTATCAGGAACGTAACCAGAGAATAAAGGCTTTATACATAGACGGGAATTCTGTTGATGAGTTGGCACTGCAGTATGGATTGTCAAAGAGTACGATAAAAAGAATCATATACAACTGAGAAAGAGGTGTCTGCCTGAAAGGGCAGGCATCTTTTTCTCATGTTTGGCTATAACTGTTTTGTGTACTTGTAGTTGGGAAACGGTTCTTTTATACTTGAGAAAGTATAAAGAAAGGCTTGTGTGAAAGGGGCGTGTATAATGACGGTTTTGTCAATAAAGTATATTGTCGGATGGTCGTATGAGTATCTGCGGAAATATATATCGCATATTATTTTTATTTTGTTTTTGTCTTTGGCAATGATTATTTTAAACCTATATCAGGTAAATTATATTCAAAATATCATAGATGTTGCTTTGCAAAAACAGTGGATTTTTGTGTTCCATATTATTTTTGGATTTATTGTTATCAATCTGATCAGAATGTTGAGGAATTTTCTTTTTGCGCATATTTCAAACAGATTGGAGGCCAAAGTCTGTTTTGATATTAAGGGCAGTCTGGTTAGAAAACTGTTTGTAACAAAGCTACAGGAAATAGAGAAAGTTAATATGGGTCAACTGCTGAACAGATACAATGAGGATGTTGAAAAAGCTTCAAAATTCATGCTTACGGGATTTCAGACATTGTTTTTCAATCCGCTCATGTCCATTTGCGGTTTTCTATATTTATTTCATTATAGTGGGAAATTGAGTATCGGTGTTTTTTTGCCAATTCCTCTGTTTGCGGTAATATTGGATTTTTATTCAAAACGCGCAGGAGGCATATATGAGGAGGGGTGTCAAATAAAATCCGGATATGTGGGGAGTGTATATGACATTACACATGGAATGGAAACCATCATCGCGAACCAGATGACAGACAGGATGCAAAAAAAGCTGAAAGGAATTACGGAAAATATATATGATAATGAAGTAAAGTATTATAAGAACGGATGCTCATCTCTTGCATTTATTATGTCTACAACATATGTTCCCAATATTATTATTTTCATTTATGGTGGTTTACTGGCAATTAACGGAGAAATACAAATTTCTTTGCTCTTTGCATATGGGCAGTTGATGAGTCTGATCAATATGCCCGTCATTGATCTTTTCAGCTCTCTGAATGAAATGCGGGAAATTGAGAAATCAATGAGACGGCTTGATGATCTGTTACTGTTGGAGGAAGATAACAGCGGTACAGAGACAAAAAGTATGGATATGGAAAGTGTTGTCAAATTTCAGAGGGTGTCCTGCTCATATGGGATGGAATCCTCCAAAGTGTTTGACCGTATTTCCTTTGAAGTGTGTGCAGGAGAATGTGTAGGGATCGCAGGTGAGAGCGGTGCAGGAAAGACTACATTATTAAATCTGCTATGTGGATTTTATTCAGCAGAAAAGGGGCGTATATTTTTATGGGAACGTGAAATTGGTAAATGGGATATGTCGGCACTTCGGCGACGTATTGCTTATGTTTCGCAGGAAAATCAGGTTATGGTCGGTACGGTAAAGGAAAACATAGCTTATGGTCGTCCAGGTGCGGATATCAGGCAGATTGAAGCAGCAGCAAGATTCGCTGGATTGGATGAGTTTATCAGAAAACTTCCGAATCAGTATGATACGGAATTGGGAGAAAATATGGATGAATGGTCAGGAGGACAGTATCAGAGACTGAATCTGGCAAGAGCATTTCTTCAGGAGGCTGATTTGTATTTGTTTGATGAGCCTACAGCGTCCCTTGACGGGTACAACGAAAAGATTATCATAGACAGCATAAAAAGGTTGCAGGACTTAAAGAAGACAATTTTCATTGTTTCCCATCGTCCTAATTTGTTGAAAGACTGTAGTTATATATTTTTCTTGCAAAAAGGAAAAATCATCGAGCAGGGAACACACTCGGAATTGATCGGAAAGCAAGGAGAATATTATCGCTTATTGGGGAAGGAACCGTTATGAAGATAAATGGGCAGGTGTACTATATTTTCAGAGTGCTGAATGAAGAAAAGAAGCTGAAAATATTTTATATATTGGCACTTATGATAGATGCCATGGTATTTCCATTAGCGCAGGTATTCACCAGTTTTTCTGAAAAGTGGCTGGTGAATGCCGTTGAATTCCACGACAGCCTGTATATGAATGGTGTGTATATACTCAGTACGGTGATTTTTATTTTAATCTTTTTTGTAAATCCACTGGCGGAGTACTACAAGGAAAAGAATGTCAGTGGCATGATACGAAGTCTAAAGGATCGAATGACGGATAGGTTATTGCATTTTCCGTTGGAATATTACACCAATGTGGACAGTGGAAAAATCATAGTACAGATGACCAGTGATATTGACGGTGTTAAAGCTCTTTTTTCATGGTCGCTTCATAGATTTTTTCTGGCAGTCTTTTATGGATTTGGCTCTGTTGTGTTAATGTTTTGGCTGTGCTGGCAACTGTCAATTATAATTTTGATATTGGCGTTTTTTGAGATACTTGGCATGTCCAAAGTTTCTGTGAGAATTCAGAAGCTGAGTAGAGAGATTCAGGAGGGAAAGGCGGGTGGCAATAATCTTTATTCTGCATTTATCAAATGCTTGAAGTGTATCAAGATGCTTTCTCTGCATGACATCATGTATGAAAAGTTTTCAGGGGTCAATACAGAAATAACGGAGTTACAGATAAAAAGAGGTTCCCATATAGCCAGAATGAATGTTGTAAATGATTTTTTCAGTGCTGTTAATCTGCTGGGGGTGCTTTTTGCAGGAATCATTTTATATTTCGGGGGATATGTGGATATTGGATCGGTCATGGCATTTTTGGTTGTGCAGGACGGAGTTACATATATGTTTGGTAACCTGAAAGATTTTTTTGCCACATTGCAGCAGTATATCATAAATATAAAACGTGTTTATGAGGTGATTGACAATGATCTTATGCAAAAAGAAAAAGATATACTGTACCGGCAGGCGATTGCTCTTTCAGAGATTCAATGCAAAAATGTATATTTTAAATATAATCAGGAATCTGAATATATTTTGGAGGATGTCAATATAAAAGTGTCAAAAGGTGATATTGCTGCTGTTGTTGGTGAATCCGGGAATGGAAAATCAACGTTAGTGAAGCTAATCATGGGATTTTATCAGCCAACGAAAGTGAATGTCTTTTATGACGATATCATAAATACGAAGATTACGAATGATGAAATATGCAGGCTTTGCGCTTATGTGCCGCAGTCGCCCTATTTATTTTATGACACGATTGCTGAAAATATCAAAGGGGGAAACGAAACAGCCACCTTCGATATGGTGCGGAATGCAGCGGCTCTTGCGGATGCCACGGATTTTATTATGTCCAGAGATCAGGAATTTGAGACTATGGTGCTGGAAAGAGGAGCAGGGTATTCCGGTGGTCAAAGGCAGAAAATAGCTATTGCGAGAGCGATATTGTCAAACAAGAGTGTGATCGTATTTGATGAAGCAACAAGCGCCCTTGATTTAGAGTCTGAGAAAGTGATATGCGATTATCTGCAAAAAGAGGCACGAAAAAGAAAAATCATTGTAATCGTTTCCCATAGGGAAAGTGTGAATGCGATATGTAATCGGGTATTCCGGATTGAAAATGGTAAGGTACATGAGCTGAGTAAGGAACAATAAATAGGAACGCCGGAATTATAATTTTGGAGAAATGCCGAGGATTTGTTGTAGACGTATTAAATGGAATATCATGTTATCAATAATAAAAATTTATTAAATATTATAACAGTAACAGTTGCTTTTTGAATTATAAAAGTAAGGAATGGCTTGTAAATATTTTATCTATATAATATAATAATTATGCGCTCCAAAACGGGTAAGCGGTTCGCCTTTTGCCAGATGATTCATCTGAGAACTTCCATAACCAGAGGAGGTATGTCAATGGAAAATCTACGAAAGGGTACTTAGTACATATGAGATTCGATGTGCTTGTAGGGATTGTCGGCATTGCTGTAACACTCGTTAGTATTTTGACTACTGGTATCAGCATATGGCAAAACCGCAAGAATAGAGGAAATCAAAAAAGCAACCGCCCCGACCAAGGTTAGTGGTTGCTTTTTTGTTTAACAACTTAAACTGAGGCGAACCGTTTGCTTTACGGAGCGCTCTTTGTACGATTATTATAATGCTTATTAGGTGAGTTTGCAATAAAAATTTTAGAAGAGTGATCCCAAGCCCATCATCGCGGCGTGGAACCACTCTTTTCTCATTTCAGTCTCTGGTATCAGCGTCTATTTCACATTCCCCTCACAGCAGTCAAATCCCGGGTTGAATGCGTAGAAGTTCTTAGAGTCAAGGTGGTCCTGCACGATGCGGAGGGCTTCACCGAACCTCTGGAAGTGTACAACCTCTCTAGCCCGCAGGAATTTGATCGGTTCGTACACATCGGGTTCATCCTTTACGAGACGAAGGATATTGTCGTAGGTGGAGCGCGCTTTCTGCTCTGCAGCCATATCCTCCATCAGATCCGTAATGATATCGCCTTTGGACTGGAACTCACAGGCATTGAAGGGGATGCCGCCTGCCGCCTGCGGCCAGATGCCGACAGTGTGATCCACGTAATAATTGCGGAAACCGCTCGCCTCGATCTGCTCCATGGAAAGGTTTTTGGTGAGCTGGTGGACGATGGCGGCTACCATTTCCAGATGTGCCAGTTCCTCCGTGCCGATGTCTGTAAGAATTGCGGATACCTCTCTGTACGGGCAGGCATATCTCTGGGACAGATAACGCATGGAAGCGCCCATCTCGCCGTCGGGACCGCCGTACTGGCTGATGATTGCCTGCGCGATGTCCGCGTTAGCTTCCTTGATGTTTACGGGGAACTCTAATCTTCTTTCATAATTCCACATTAGTTACAGCCTCCTTCCCATGGCATAGGCGCCAATGCCCATTTCCAGTCGTCACACGCTGACACATCCGCACAGGAAATCGTGAGAGGCGTATATTTGGCGGAATACTCCTGCTTTGCCTGATTTGCCAGACGATTGTAGTGGTTGAAATATTTTAATGCGTTCTGGTCAGTGGGATGGGTGTCCAGATAGAGGGACAGTTCGATGACAACGAAGCTTAAGACGCCGATATCGTGGAGCAGTTTTTCCTGCTCGCTTGCAAATTGTGTGTTCATCTGTTACAACATCTCCTTCCTGTAAATGGTTTGTCGAGTTCGGGGAAGACGGTGCCGTTGCAGAATCCCTTTTCCAGATTTTCACAGATCCCGTTGAAGTGTTGCCATGGGACGTAAGCCATTGCGATTGGGAACTCGTCGCAGGGCTCCCGGTAGAGATAGTCCTTCATATTCATCCTTTCTACTGGTGTGCCGAATAAGACCGGCACACGAATTTCATGTGTTTTTTAATAATATAGTATGTTATAATCACCTATGTGTGTAATGTGGGAAGGACACAGAATATTCACAATTTGATACGAATAGAGACACATTTTGCCAGTATATTAGTGTGAGAAGTGCGATCACGCGCTTACGCGATAAAAGGGAGGAGTATGTTTTGATACGGGTAGAAAAGTTAGTGAAACGGTACGGCGGGCATGTGGCGGTAGACGGCATGTCGTTTACTGTGGAGAAGGGGAAAATCTATGGCTTTCTGGGACCGAACGGCGCGGGAAAGACAACGACGATGAATGTGATGACAGGATATATTGCGGCTGACGGCGGGGCGGTCGTCATCGATGGGCACGATATTTTAAAGGAGCCGCTTGCAGCGAAGGCGTGTATCGGATACCTGCCAGAAATACCGCCTCTTTACCCAGATATGACGGTGCGGGAGTTTCTGCTCTTTGTGGCGGAACTGAAAAAAGTGCCAAAGGCGGAGAGGAAGAAACAGGTGGCAGCGTTGGAGGAAAGGCTTTCGCTGTCGGATATGAGCCGCCGGCTGATCAAAAATCTTTCCAAGGGCTATAAACAGAGAGTGGGACTGGCACAGGCGCTTGTGGGAAATCCGAAGGTTCTGATTCTGGATGAACCTATGGTAGGACTGGACCCGAAACAGATTATAGAAATGCGTGATCTGATCAAGGGGCTTGCGGGAGAGCATACGGTCATCTTAAGCTCCCATATTCTTTCGGAAATCAGTGCGGTGTGCGACCACATTCTCATTATTTCAAAAGGGAAACTGGCGGCAAGCGGTTCTCCCGAAGAGCTCCAGAAGATGATGCAGGGTACGGCGGAGCTTGTGGTGACGGTGATCGGAGAGCAGGAGCAGGCGAAGGCGGTGCTGGAGCAGATAGAGGAAATTGAGCGGTTTAGGTTTGCGGATGGAAGCGAGGAGGGCAGCATTCTGATTCATATGGAGACGAAGGATGATGCGGATATCCGAAAGACACTGTCTGTTGCACTGGCGGGAGCGGGTATGGCGATCCTTTCCATGAACCGTTCGGAGAAATCTCTGGAAGATATTTTCCTGGAGCTGACAAAGACCGAAGAGACGCTGGAGGAAGAAGAGGAAACGGAAACCGGGGAGACGCCGGAGGAAGATGCAGAAACGGAGGCAGCCGAAATTGCAGAGGAGGCGGATGATGCCGGGACAACCGTGGATAAAACGGAAAGTGTGACGGGAGAGGAGGAGACTGATGAGAGCGATTTATAAGAGAGAATTAAGATCTTACTTCTGTTCTTTCACAGGCTGGCTTTTTGTGGCGGTGAACCTTTTTGTCATGGGGCTTTATTTTATTGTCTATAACATGCTCATGGGCTATCCGACCATAGCTTATGTACTGCAGAGCATTGTGTTTACCTTTATTGTGACGATACCGATTCTCACCATGAGGACGCTGTCCGAGGAGCGGAAAAATAAGACGGACCAGTTGATTTTGACGGCGCCTGTCTCTGTGGGAAGGATTGTACTTGGAAAATATCTGGCGCTTGCGACGGTGCTCTTTGTGCCGACGGCGTTTATGGGCATTCTGCCGCTTTTTCTCATGCGGGGCGGGGAATTTCAGATGGGCGTTTCCTACGCTTCGGTTCTTGGGTTTTTCCTATACGGATGTCTCGCGCTGGCTGTCGGGCTGTTTCTTTCGTCCTTGACTGAGAGCGTGGTGATTGCGGCGGTACTTTCTTTTGGCGCGCTGTTTCTCGGCTATATTATGCCGGGCATATCCAATCTGCTCACCACCACGGGGACTTCCTCGGTGACGGCGGCGATCGGGAAGGTGCTATCCTGTTTTGATATGGTGAGCCGTTTTGACACGCTTTCCTCCGGCTATTTTGAACTGGAGGCGGTGGTTTACTATCTGACTGCCATTGCGTTGGCGCTGTTTTGCACGGCGCAGACCATACAGAAGCGCCGTTATAATGTTGCCGGAGGCGGTCTGAAAGTGGGGGCATTCAGTGTCACAGGCATTCTGCTGATGATTGTGCTGACTGTAGTGGTCAATCTCGGGCTGAATTATGTGCCGGAGCAGTATTCGTCCTTTGACCTGACGGAGAATCGGCTGTACGCGCTGACGGATGAGACGAAGGCATTCCTATCCGGGCTGTCCGAGGACATAACGATCTATGTACTGGCGGAGGAAGGCGCTGGGGACGCGGATTTTTCCAAAACGCTGGAGCGGATGGCGGATCAGTCCGGGCATATAAAGATAAAGTATGTCAGCCCTGCGAAAAATCCCAATTTTTATCAGAACTACACGGAAACCCAGCCGTCCACGGGCAGTCTGATTGTGGAGGGAGAAAAGCGCAGTACGGTGGTGGACTACGGGGACATTTATACCTATGAGATGGATTATTCCACTTACAGCTACCAGACTACGGGTTATGACGGGGAAGGGCAGACCGTCTCAGCCATTGCCTATGTCACCACGGAAGATATGCCAGTCTTTTATGCGATCGGCGGACACGGCGAACTGGAACTGGAAGAAAAATTCGTCAACACCATAACGAAGGAAAACGCATCCTGTGAAACGCTGATGCTTTACTCAGTGGATGAAATCCCGGAGGATGCACAGGGGGTTATTTTGAATGCGCCCACCAGCGACTACTCAAAGGAGGATGCCGAAAAGATAATCGCCTATTTGCAAAAGGGCGGCAATGCGCTGATCGTCTCAACCATGACGGAGGGAGAGATGACGAACTTTAAGAGCATTCTGGACTTTTACGGGATCACGGAGGTAGACGGCACCATTGTGGAGCAGGACCGCAATTATTATTACCAGAATCCCTATTATCTTTTCCCGGAGATCGCCTCTGCGGAAGTGACGGCGTCTCTGGCGGACAGTCTTGTATTTGCGCCTTTTTCCAAGGGGCTTTCCTATGATGACGATACCATGGGTGAAGTCCTTTATACGCCGCTTTTAACCACAAGCGGCAGCGCCTTCTCCAAGACGGACATCACGGACAACACAGATTACAGCAAAGGCGCGAACGATATTGACGGTCCCTTTACCGTCAGCGTGGAGGTGGAAAAAAGCACGGAGGATGGCGGCACTTCCCACGCGTATGTGGTGGGCGGGGAGAGCCTTTTCACCAGCCTTGCGGACGATATGGCGCCGGGCAATAATGTGAAGCTTTTTAGCAGTATGATAAGTATGCTGGCGGACCACGAATCTTCGGTGGCGGTTCCGGTCAAGAGCCTTTCCATGCCGAATCTGGTGTTCAAGGCACAGACCGCATATATTGCGGCGGTTCTCTGTGTGATTGTGATTCCTCTTGCGACCCTTGCGGCTGGGCTTATGATCTGGCTGAGAAGGAGAAGGCGCTGACGACTTATAATGAAGCACAAAAAGAAGATTTTATCCCCGGAATTTGACAAAGAGTATAGGGAAGGATAAGATAAAAATAATAGTCAGATTTCAGAATGAGAAGGGGTAGAGAACTATTATGAGGTGTGGACGCAAGAGAAGAACGCTGTCTTTTTTACTGGCGACAGCGCTTGTGGCGGGAGCGGTAGGCGGCAGCCGGCTTGACGTATATGCTGCGGAATGGAAGCACGAGACGGAAAATGTTATTACCGGCGATAAGGGAGAGGCGGCAGATAATGAAAAAGATGTCATAGATGCAAATGCGCAGGAGGTATCGCTTGAAGTGTATGCACCGATAGATGACAGGACTGTGGCAGAAGCGGAATCCGCCAGAAGTGTTTCTGTTTCCGGGCTTGACGTGGTGAAAGAGGCGCGTAAATATGTAGGGAAACTGAACTATGTTTATGGGGGAACAAGTCTTACAAAGGGGGCAGACTGTAGCGGCTTCATATGCCGTATTTATGAGAAATTCGGTATTAATATTTGGAAGCATCGCACACAAATGTATAAATACAGGACAACGATCGGGACAGATATCGGTACGGACATGAATAAGGCAAAAGCAGGTGATATCGTAGTCTATAGCGGACATGTGGGATTGGTTACGGAGAAGAAAACCGTTATCAATATGCAGACCAAAGGATGCAGAGAGCCAAGCTTTAAGGCAATTGCGTCATGGGCAGGCGATGTCAGATGTATCATACGTCCTTATGGCGTTTCGCCCGACGGAACATCACCGAAACCGGAAACGCCGGAAACATTTAAGGCGCCTGTTTTAAATGCACAGTCCATGTACAGCGTGAATGATACAAAAGGGTACGGCATGTCGGCGGAGGTGGTAACGGCTTACGAGATTACGAAGATAGAATTTCTCACATGGACGGATAAAAACGGCAGGGATGATCTGGTTGTCTCAAAAGGTACAAATCTGAAGCGGATCAAAAGTGTCGCAGGCGGAACTGTGTACAGCGATGCATGTAAAATAAGTGTGGCAGATCATGGGAACCAGAGGGACATCTATCATAATGCGGTTAGGATATACGAAAGTAATGGTAAGACGACAGAAATCAAATTGAAAGATGCGGATTTACGAGCTGCGGCAGGGGGAAACTGCGGCAGCAATCTGACGTGGCGGCTGAGTGGAAGTGGAGACAATCTCTCGTTGTATATTGAGGGAACCGGGGCTATGCCGGATAACTGGGTTGAGGATCAAGCAGATGCGAGTTTGCATGCGCCATGGTATGCGAGCAGAAAAAACATTCGTCATGTGTATCTGTCGGACGGTATTACTTCTATAGGTAATTATGCCTTTGCCGGTATGCCGATTACGGAGCTTGTGCTTCCCGATTCCGTGGCAGTGATCGGTATGGGAGCATGTCTTGACTGTGCAGGATTGAAAGGTACGCTTGAACTGCCGACAGCGTTGAAGGTGATGGGGGCAAGAGCGTTTCTTGGGACGAATTATGAGGCGCTGGTTTTTCGTAGTACAGGAGTTCAGGCCAGCAAACATGATGGTTATTATCAAATTAATAATGGTTCTATTGTGAAAACCCACTTTGTGGACGAGACGAAGGTGAAGCTGTATTATCCGGGAGACGGTGCGAACCCGACAGAGTATGCGGCATACTATCCGTGGACAACGCCGACATGGAACGGGTATCAGGCGCTGCCGGTTATGAACGATATTATAGATTTCAGACTGGATTGCTACAGCATGGAGCTGGAGACCGGTGACAGCAGGGAAATCGGTGTCATTCTGGAGACCAAGGATTCGGTGACAAAAACCGTCACATGGGAGTCTGCGGATGAAAGAATTGCGACCGTTGACGCACAGGGAACGGTGACGGCAGTAAATGCCGGGGATGTGGTGATTACCGCAAAAATAGACGGCTCTACAATGACACAGGACTGTGTCGTTCATGTGAAGGAAAAGCTGACGGCAGAAATTAATTTAACGCCTGCCAGTAAGGTGATGGCAATTGGTGGTGTTTTACAGATAAAAGCGCAGGTTTTGCCTGAGACGGCAGCGAACAAAAAATTAAGCTGGTTCAGCGCAGATGAAAATATTGTAACGATAGATCAGAGCGGTAAGGCGACGGCGCTTGCGGCAGGCACGGTATCCATTGTCGTGCAGGCGCAGGACGGCGGCTCTTATGCGTATTGCGATCTGAAAGTGTTGCCAAATGTAGACAATATCAGGCTGAACAAGACGGAAATGACATTGAGATGCGGGGAAACGCAGATGCTGTTTGCCACTTTGGAGCCGCAGAATGTTTCTCCGAAAGGACTGATCTGGCGCAGTTCGGACGAAAAGATTGTAAAAGTGGCGGATGGCAGGGTAATGGCAGTTGCAGAGGGAACGGCGCGGATCTATGTATATGAGGAATCGACACGCTCGGTTTATGCGTTCTGCGAAGTTTCCGTGTATGATTCTGCCATTGCGGATGCCGACCGGGAGCAGCTGGGAGAAAACAGCGCGCCCGAGGGGATATGGATTGCCGGTTTTAAACCGAACATGGATTATACGGGCAAAGCAGTCAAACAGGATATAAGAGTTTATAACGGGACAGAGCTTTTAGCGGCAGGGAAAGACTATACGCTATCTTATAAGAATAATGTAAAAGCGGCTTCCGCCTCGGATGCAAAAGCGCCGATGATGATTCTGACTATGAAAAATAATTTCAGTGGGAAAAAGACGCTTAACTTTACGATTGAGAAGGCGGATATCGGGCAGGAGGCTTTTTCGGTTGATGAAATGATGACAGGCTGTAATGGTAAGATACAGCAGCTTGTGCCTGTTTTTACATGGAATGGGAAAAAACTAAGATTGAAAACGGATTATACAGTATCTTATCCGTCAACGACACAAAGCGGCGGTACTGCGTATCAGGATGCAGGGACATACGAGGTAGTGATACAGGGGGTCGGCAATTATACAGGAACAAGAAGAGAGAAGCTGGTTATCACTGATAAGAAACCGTTAAATAAAGCGGTTATAGCAAAAATCGGGAAGCAGACATACAGCGGTGCAGAACTGAGGCCAAAACTGAAAGTAACATACAGAGGAGTGAATGGGACGCTTGAGGAAGGAACGGATTATGTGGTATCCTATTTGAATAATACGGAGGTCGGAAAAGCGACGGCTGTTATTACGGCAGTAGGAGATACTTATCTGGGAAGTAAGAAAGTTACTTTTGATATTGTTGCCGGATATTCTATTGCCAAAGCGCGTGTGACTGGTATTCCAAAGGAGATGCAGTACACAGGAAGCGCGCAGACGCTGACAGGTTATAAGCTGGAGTATGAAGGGACGCTGTTAAAAGAAGGAGAGGATTTTCAGGTTTCCTATAAAAATAACAGTAAAGCAGGTACAGCAACTATTATTTTTACTGGAATAAAGAACTATAAGGGGACGCTGAAAAAAGCATTTCGGATTCAGCCATTATCTGTGGAGAAGGTATTCACGATATCTGGACTGGAACAGGTAGTATACAGCAAGGGCGGTGCAAAGCCAAAACCGAATATCACAGATCATGGAAAGGTTTTGAAGGAAGGGATCGACTATACACTGTCGTACAAAAACAATGTGAATGTTGGTGATGTCGAAGACGTGCGTAAGCAGCCGGTGGTTATCGTGAAGGGAAAGGGGAATTATATCGGCTCTGTCAAGTGTAATTTTGTGATCCAGCAGCAGGATATTTCAAAATTGACGATGACAGTTGCGGATAAGGAGTTCTCAACGAAGGAAGGGAAATGGAAATCCGTGCCCGTAATTACTGATGTAAATGGCAGGAAACTGAAAGCTGGAACAGATTACGAAAAAGAAATAACATATATGACGGTGGAGGACTGGAATCTGGCACCCGACGCGGGTACGGTGGTCAGAGTATCCGTCACGGGAAAAGGCGCATATAAGGGAGAACTTTCAGGCAGCTATCATATTATGTTGAAAAATATTTCTTCAGCCAGTGTGAAGATTGCGGAGCAGGAATATACCGGCGCGGCAATAGAACCAATGAAGGAAAATATGACGGTCACAATTGGACGAGGAAAAAATGCGATTGTTCTTGAAAATGCGGATTACGATATTATTGATTATCAGAGTAATCTGAAAAGAGGGACAGGATATGTAGTGATCAAAGGAAAAGGAAATTATGGCGGAACAAAGAAAATTGCATTTAAAATAGGTGCACGTTCCGTTCTGAAATGGTGGAAAGATATTTAGATACGTCGCAGAGTGATTGACTTCGACCGTACTTTGTGGGAAAATGTACATGGCAGCAATGTAACAAAGAAGTAAGATGGAGGCAGTATGAGAGGAATTGATACGCAGGTTCGGAAGAACAGAAGACGTATTTTCAAAGAGGTGGCGCACCTTGCCTATGAGTCGAAAAACCTGAAGGACGATATCGAGGCGCTGCCCTATAAGATTGTGGACTATGAAGAGTCCGAGTATGAGAATATTTACAGGGACCGTGCCATTGTGCGTGAGAGGATCCGTCTGGCAATGGGGCTTTCCCTGCGGCCGGAAAATGTGCCTGTGCATCTGACGCAGGGGCTTGAGGAGAGCAATATCTCCGAAAAATATTACGAGCCGCCGCTGATGCAGGTGATTCCTTCGGCATGTAACGCATGTCCTGAGAACAGCTACTATGTGACAGACCGCTGTATGGGATGTGTGGCGCACCCCTGCCGCGAGGTATGCCCGAGAGGGGCGATCTCCATGGTAAACGGCAGGTCGGTGATTGACCCGGAAAAATGTATCAAATGCGGTAAATGCAAGGCGGTATGTCCCTATGACGCGATCGCCCATCAGGTGAGGCCCTGTGCGGGCGCCTGCGGCGTCAATGCGATTAAGAATGACGAAAAGGGACGCGCCGTGATTGACAATGACCTGTGCGTCTCCTGTGGACAGTGTATGGTGAACTGTCCTTTCGGGGCGATCGCGGATAAGTCACAGATTTTTCAGCTGATCCGCGCGCTGCAGACGGGAGAGAAGATTATCGCGCAGGTGGCGCCCGCGTTTGCGGGGCAGTTCGGCCCGGACGTGACGCCGGATATGCTGAAAACGGCGTTGAAGGAACTGGGATTTTTTGATGTGTACGAGACAGCCCTTGGTGCGGATATGGGAGCCATTGCGGAGGCGGAGCACTACGCGAAAGAGGTCGCCACTGGGAAACTGCCTTTTTCCCTGACGTCCTGCTGTCCGTCATGGTCGGTACTGGCAAAGAAATTCTTCCCGGAAACCATAGACAAGATATCAAACGCGCTGACGCCCATGGTGGCGACAGCGAGAGTGATCAAGGAAGAGCACCCGGACGCCAGAGTGGTCTTCATCGGTCCCTGCGCATCCAAAAAGCTGGAGGCTTCCCGCAGAACGATCCGCTCGGATGTGGATTTCGTCATCACCTTTGAGGAGCTGACGGGGATATTTGAGGCGAAGGGCATCCTGCTAGACCAGATCAAGGCGATGGATGAGCTGAAGGGCGCTACCGGTGCGGGGCGCGGCTACGGTGTGGCGGGCGGTGTTGCCTCTGCCATCGAAGAGTGTGTGAGGGAGTATTACCCTGACGTGGAGGTGCACATAGAGCACGCGGAGAGCCTTTCCGAGTGCAAAAAGATGCTGATGCTTGCCAAGGCAGGCAAGAAGAACGGCTGTCTGATCGAGGGTATGGCGTGTCCCGGCGGCTGTGTGGCGGGCGCGGGTACGAACATTGCGATTCCTGTCGCGGCAAAGGCGGTTGCATCCTTCAAGGAAGCGGCGCCGGAGAAGATACCCGATCCGAGTATGCACCAGAACCGCGTCGAACAGAGTGAAAAGAACTTCTAAAGCTCGACAGCATAGGCTGTCTCGCTAAGAAGTTCTAGGAGTTGCGCTGCAACTCCATTTCACTCAAGAGAATGCCAAAATACGGCATTCTCCGCATAGATTGATAAAATTTTTGAATAAATTATAAAGACAGAGGAAACAGACAACTATGGAGAAAATAAGAACAAGATATGCACCCAGTCCGACGGGGCGGATGCATGTGGGAAATTTAAGGACGGCGCTTTACGCCTATCTGATCGCAAAGCATGAGGGCGGGGATTTTATCCTGCGCATTGAGGATACAGATCAGGAGCGGTATGTGGAGGGAGCGGTGGATATCATTTACCGCACGCTGGAGAACACGGGACTTTTGCACGACGAAGGTCCTGACAAGGACGGCGGTGTAGGGCCTTACGTGCAGAGCGACCGCCAGAAGCAGGGCATTTATTTACAGTATGCGAAACAGCTGATTGATAAGGGCGAGGCTTATTACTGCTTCTGCGACAAGGAGAGGCTGGCATCGCTTACCCAGACGGTGGCTGGCAAGGAAATAAATGTCTACGATAAGCACTGTCTGCATCTGTCGAAAGAAGAGGTGGAGGCAAATCTGGTGGCGGGTAAGCCCTATGTGATCCGCCAGAATAACCCGACGGAGGGGCAGACCACGTTCCATGACGATATCTACGGGGATATCACGGTGGACAACGCGGAGCTTGACGACATGATCCTGATCAAATCGGACGGCTATCCCACGTACAATTTTGCCAATGTGGTGGATGACCATCTGATGGGAATTACCCATGTGGTGCGGGGCAACGAATATCTGTCCTCCTCGCCGAAATACAACCGCCTTTACGACGCCTTTGGCTGGGAGGTGCCGGAGTATGTGCACTGTCCGCTCATTACGGACGAGTCCCACCAGAAGCTTTCCAAGCGGTGCGGGCATTCCTCCTACGAAGATCTGATTGAGCAGGGTTTTCTCTCGGAGGCTATCGTCAATTTTGTGGCATTGCTTGGATGGAGCCCCGAGGATAACGAGGAAATCTTTTCTCTGGACGAGCTGATCAGACGTTTTGACTATCATCATCTCTCCAAGTCCCCGGCGGTGTTTGATTACACGAAGCTGAAATGGATGAACGGGGAATATTTAAAAGCGATGGATTTCGACCGCTTTTACGGGATGGCGGAGCCTTATCTGAAAGAGGCGGTGACAAAGGATTACGATCTGAAAAAGATAGCAGCCATGGTAAAGACGAGAATCGAAATTTTCCCGGATATTAAAGAGCACGTAGATTTCTTTGACGAGCTTCCCGTGTATGACGTGGCGATGTACACGCATAAGAAGATGAAAACCAATGCGGAGACTTCGCTTTCCGTCTTAAAAGATCTTCTGCCCCGTCTGGAGGCGCAGGATGATTACACGAACGACGCGCTTTACGCGACTCTTTCCGCTTACGTGGAGGAGAAAGGATATAAAAACGGATATGTGATGTGGCCTGTGAGAACCGCCGTTTCCGGCAAGCAGATGACGCCGGGCGGAGCGACGGAGCTTATGGAGGTGCTGGGAAAGGAAGAATCCCTTGCGAGAATCCGCAAAGGAATTGAAATACTTGAAAAAGCCTGAGTTTTCCTGCACCCCGAATCAGGAAAAGGCAATCAGTCACACTGACGGTCCGGCTATGGTGTTAGCCGGACCGGGCAGCGGCAAAACTTTCGTCACAGTACATCGCATTCGCAGACTCATCACATCACAGGGCATTGATCCCGCACATATCCTTGTCATTACGTTCACAAAAGCAGCCGCGCTGGAGATGCAGCAGCGTTTTTTCCGGCTGATGGGGGAGGGAAACCTTCCGGTACGGTTTGGCACGTTTCACGCAGTATTCTATCATATCTTGAAACAATCGGCGCAGTATCGCAACTATACCATTATTACGGAGACAGAAAAAAGAAAGCTGGTTCGGGATATCATACACAATCATAAGAGATTTGTTTATTTGCAGGAGGAGGACATCGAAGAAATCATAACGGCAGTCAGCACGTATAAAATTAAGGCAGCGGAGAGTGGACTGCCGGAGCTCCAGAAGATGAAAAGGGAAGATTTTTTCTCTTTGTTTGAGGAATATCAAGGGTGGCTTGCCGAAATCTCCAAATTTGATTTTGATGATCTGCTGACGGCGTGCTTTCAGCTTTTGCGGGAGGAGCCGGAAACGCTGTCACACTGGCAGGCGCAGTTTCGCTACATACTGGTGGATGAATTTCAGGATATTTCCCCGGTTCAGTATGAGATTATCCGGCTGCTTGCCGCGCCGGCACACAATCTTTTCGTGGTGGGAGACGACGACCAGTCCATTTACGGGTTCCGTGGCGCCAGCCCCGACTGTATGAAACGTTTTCTGGCGGATTATCCACAGGCAGAGCAGATCCTGCTGGATGTCAATTTCCGCTGCCACAGGGATATTGTGCAGGCGGCGGCGAACGTGATCGCGGAAAATCAAAGCCGCATTCCCAAAAAGATCTGTCCCGCACATGAGGATGGAGCGGGGCTTCAGATCCTTCGTGCGGAATCGGAGGATATGCTGAGAAAGACAGTTGTAGACTTGCTTTGGGAAGAATGCAGGGCGGGAAAGCTTGCACAGTGCGCCATGATCTGCCGGACGAATCTGGAATGCGGCTTCTGGGCGCAGACGCTGCATGAGGCGGGGATTCCCTACATGATGAGAGAAAAACCCCAGAATCGTTTCAGTCATTTTGTGATTCGGGATATCTGCGCGTATCTGGCGCTGGGGCAGGGAGATCATGCAAGACGGCATTTCCTGCGCGTGATGAACCGTCCCGTCAGATACATGAAGCGGGAGAGTCTGCCGGAGACAAAGGTGAACCGGGATGCGCTGACGGGGTACTATGCCGATAAACCACTGATTCAGGAGCGGGTGAAAAAACTGTATAAGGATATTGACGCTCTTGCGGGGAAACGGGTGCATCTGCAGATTCATTACATACGGAAAATGATCGGATACGAGGCTTTTCTGCGGGAGAAATACGGTTCCCAAAAGGCGGAGGAACTGATACGGATCGGAGAAGAGTTTGAGGCGTTTTCCCGACGGTTTTCATCGGTGCGGGAGATGAACACATATATGGAGCATTACGCGGAAGTGATAAAAGAGCCGGAAAGAGACGGGGAAGGGCTGCAGCTTATGACCATGCACGCCTCCAAAGGACTGGAATTTGGGACAGTTTTTGTGCCGGAGTGCAATGAGGGGAAGATTCCTTCCGACAAGTCAAAAACGCCGGTTGAAATAGAGGAGGAGAGAAGGATGTTCTATGTGGCGATGACCCGGGCGAAAAATAAACTCTGCCTCGTGTACCATGACGAAAAAACCGGGAAGGACGCGCCCTCCCGGTTCCTGAAGCCGTTGTTAACTCCGCCTTAGCACGTCTATAGGGAGAATGCCGTTTCAGTCATTTTCTACAATCTCATCAAACTCAGCGGCGTCCAGAAATTCGTCAAAGGCGTCCGCGACGGCTTCGTACTCCTCGTCGTCCTCAATGTAGCCGAGCTCCGGCTCTTCGTTGGGATCTTCCGGGTTTTCACTGTAGCGGTAGAACCAGACCTCGCCGTCCGCGTTTTCGCCGGTTTCGTCAAGCGGCAGGAGCGCGATATAGTCCTTGCCCGCCACGGTAAGGATCGTGACTACAGCGCAGGTGACCTCGGAACCGTTGTCAAGTTCCAGATCCACGGTCATTTCCTCTTTTTCCAGTTCTTCCTGTGTGGTGTGTTTTTCGTTTTTGCCCATAAGTACCTCCATTTTGATAAAAACAGTATACCACAGATGCAGGAACAAAACCAGAAATAGATTTAGATTGAAATGCCGTCCACTAGTATTGTATAATATAAAATGACTTAAACTATGATTCCCGTAAGGAAGCGTTGTCTGGCGGGAATCAGGCTTGCAGGAACGGAGGACTTGATGCAGAAGACATTTCAGATAAAAAGTGTGGACAGGACACGGATCTATCCGCTTGGCGTTTCCTTTGAGGAGGACGGGCTGCGTATTTCTGCAGTATGCGAGGGCACGGAGGAGGCGGGTATTATTCTCTATGACAGAAAGCACCGGGACGGTGCGCGCATTCCATTCCCGGAAAACTGCCGGGTGGGCGCGGTTCGTACCATGCTGCTGTCCGGCTATCGCGATAAGACGTGCAGTTATCTTTTTTACAAGGGAGAAGAGGTCTGGCAGGATCCCTGTTGCAAACGGGTCTGCAATACTTACGGCTACGGCGCGCTGAAAGAGGAGCTGCCCCGGTGCCAGCCCGCTTTGGAGTCCTATGAATGGGGAGACGACAAAAACATGCACATCCCCTATGAGGAGATGCTTATTTACGCCCTGCATGTGAGAGGCTTTACAAAACACCGCTCGTCCGGCGTGAAGCATAAAGGCACGTATGCCGGTGTGGCGGAGAAGATTCCCTATATGCAGGAGCTTGGCATCAATATGGCGCTGCTCATGCCCTGCTATGAGTTTGATGAGATTATGCCTGAAAACACGGCGCAGACAATGGAGCAGGCGATTCTTTCCTACAAGCAGGAACTGCCTTCCGCTGATGAGAAGGAAAAGAAAAAGCCCCGCATCAATTACTGGGGCTATCAGCCGGGACTCTATTATGTGCCAAAGAGCGCCTATGCCCACAGCAGGGACGCGGCGGGAGAGTTTAAGGATATGGTGCGGGCTTTTCACAGAGCCGGCATTGGCGTTTCGATGCAGTTTTATTTTCCGACGGAGCTGCGTGCGGCGGAGATTCTGGATATACTGAAATACTGGGTGTTAGAGTACCACATCGACGGTTTTCATCTGATGAGCGCCGCCCTGCCTATGGAAATGATCGCGGGTGAGCCGCTGCTTTCGGAGACGATGCTTCTGACAGGCGATGGAAATGTCCGCGCCGGGAATGGAAAGACGCGCAATCTGGGACATTTAAGCGACGGTTTTCTGTATGATATGCGCAGGTTTATCAAGGGCGACGACAACATGATTAACCAGTTTCTGTTCCATCTGCGTGAAAATAAGGATGAGATCGGTATTGTAAACAGCATTGCGCGCTGGGACGGGTTCCGTCTGGCGGATCTGGTGTCCTACGACCGTAAGCATAACGAGGAGAACGGGGAAAATAATCAGGACGGCATAGATTATAACTGTAGCTGGAACTGCGGCGTGGAGGGAAAGAGCCGGAAAAAGAGCATTCAGGAACTCCGCCTGCGGCAGATGAAAAATGCGATGACGGTTCTCCTTATGTCACAGGGGACGCCGCTTCTTTACAGCGGGGATGAATTTGCGAATACACAGGGGGGAAACAATAACCCTTACTGTCAGGATAATGATACGACATGGATCAAGTGGAATCGGACGGAGACGGGCAGGGAGCTTCTTGCTTATACGACGTTTATGATCGGTATGCGCAAGGCGCACCGCATTCTGCACGGCAGGACGCTTCTGCGCGGGATAGACACGCTGTCCTGCGGGTTCCCGGACATCTCTTTCCACGGGAGAGAGGCTTGGAGACCCGATACCGGCTCCGCCAGCCGCTGTATGGGGATCATGTACTGCGGATTTTATGCGGTGGACGAAGAGCAGGAGGAACGCTTTTTCTATATTGCGGTGAATATGCACTGGCAGGTAGACTATCTGGGACTGCCGAAACTGCCGAAAGGCAAGCTCTGGACTTATGCGGCCTCCACGGGAAAGGAGATACCAGAGATTGAAGAAGATGCCTCCTCGCAGGAAATCTGTGTACCCGCCCGCACCATTGTGATGTGCACCACAAAGGATGTGCCTGTGGAGACGGAAAAAGCAGGACGGAAAAAGAGCAAAAAGAATAGAGGGGACGAGAAAGAGTAATGAATAAGGCATGGGAACACTTTAAGACAATTACGCACCATAAATTTCTGGTCATGGACGGGTGTTTTCGTGTGGGGCTTTACAGACAGGGACTTCTTCACGATCTGTCAAAGTACAGCACGACAGAGTTTATGGTGGGGGCGAAATACTATCAGGGGGACAGAAGCCCCAACAATGCGGAGCGGGAGGATATTGGCTATTCCTCCGCATGGCTGCATCACAAGGGGCGCAACAAGCATCACTACGAGTATTGGATCGACTACAGCTCGAAGGAGATCGAAGGCGGCATGGCGCCGGCGCCGATGCCGGTGCGCTATGTGGTGGAGATGTTTATGGACCGGGTAGCCGCATGTAAGGTTTACCACGGGGATGCGTACAAAGATCAGGATCCGCTGGCGTATTACGAGTCCTCTAAGACGCCGCCGCCGCTTCACAAAAAGACGAAGCGTATGCTGGAATTTCTGCTGCACATGCTGGCGGAACAGGGAGAGGAAAAAACATTTCGGTATATTCGCAAAAAAATATTGAAAAAGTAACCGCTCTTTTTCTCTCGCATAGGATATGGTATGAGAGAAAAAAGGAGATGAAACCCTATGAATTGTTGTTGGCTTATACTTTTGTTACTTTTCTGCGGTGGGAACGGCGGCCGGAGCGGCTGCGGCTGTGAAGAGCCTGTAAGGCCGAAACCGCCCTGCGCGAGACCCGAGCCGCCCTGTGCAAGACCCGAGCCGGTCTGTGTCAGACCCGAGCCGGATTCCTGCCCCTGCGAGGACTCCCGGTTTGAGCCCCGCTTCGAGCAGAGACCCTTCAGTGGGAACGGTTCTACCTGCGGCTGTGAGAATGAGAGTAACTGAGAGCGGAAACTGTAGAAGTCTGGAAGGGATCGCGTTGGCGATCCCTTTACGTTTTCTTGACGGAAATAAAAGGCGGTGATATATTAGATAAGTATGGGAGGAAGAAGATCATGTTAAATGGAGATAAGGTACTATTCAGCGGTATGCAGGCAACAGGGAACCTGACACTTGGAAATTATCTGGGGGCGCTCAAAAACTGGGTGACGCTCTGTGACGAGTACCAGTGCTTTTATTCGGTGGTGGATCTGCATTCCATCACGGTCAGACAGGATCCGGCAGAACTCAGAAAACGGGCGAGAAATCTTTTGACGCTCTATATTGCGGCGGGAATTGATCCCGAAAAGAACTGTCTTTACTATCAGTCCCATGTGTCGGGACACGCGGAACTTGCATGGATTCTGAACTGCTTTACTTATATGGGAGAGTTGAACCGCATGACCCAGTTTAAGGACAAGGCGGCGAAGCACGCGGACAATATCAATGCGGGGCTTTTTACTTATCCTGTGCTGATGGCGGCGGATATTCTGCTCTATCAGGCGGATGTGGTGCCTGTGGGGAAGGACCAGCTGCAGCACTTGGAGATTACCAGAGACATTGCGCAGCGTTTTAACGCGATTTACGGCGATGTATTTACGATTCCCGAGCCTTATATCGGAAAGGCGGGGGCGAAGATTATGAGTCTCCAGAACCCGGAGAAGAAAATGTCCAAGTCGGATGAAAACCCGAACGGCAGCATTTATCTGATGGACGACCCGGACACGATCATCCGCAAGTTCAAGCGCGCGGTGACGGATTCGGAAAGCGCTGTCCGCTACAGTGAGGAACAGCCGGGTATCCGGAATCTGATTGACATCTACTGCGCATGTACGGGTAAGACCCCGGAGGAGACGGAAAAGGAATTTGACGGCAAGGGTTACGGCGATTTCAAGATGGCGGTGGGAGAGTCCGTAGTGGCGGTCTTAAAGCCCTTGCAGGAGAGATACGAGGAACTGGGAAAGAATAAGGATTATATTGACAAAGTGATTAAGGAAAACGGGGAGAAGGCAGCGTACTTTGCAAACAAAACGCTGCGAAAAGTACAGAAAAAGGTGGGTTTCCCGGAGAGAATCCGCTGACAGACAAGGTAAACTGTAATCTGACAGGCAAAGGGAGCCGGAAGGGAAAATATGGACAATCAATTTAATCAGCAGGGCAATTCATACCAACAGGGCAACGCGTACCAGCAGGGCAATTCATATCAACAGGGTAATGCGTACCAGCAGGGCAATTCATATCAACAGGGCAATGCGTACCAGCAGGGCAATTCATACCAACAGGGTAATGCGTACCAGCAGGGCAATTTTTATCAACAGGAGAATCCCTATCAGCAGGGAAATGGCTACGGGAATTACGACGGTGACGATGAATCGCAGAAGGCGCCCAATATCTTTCAGCAGTTTGCCTTTTCCTTTGTGCCGCCTCTGTATCACAGGCTGACAAAGGTGAAAGTGGGGAGTATGATCGGTTTCGTGACGCTTCTCGTGTTTGTTGCTACGCTGCTTTCCTTTGCGTCGGTGATGCTTTCTTTTTCGTCCATCGACATGGAGGAGATTGCGGCACGGTTGCCGGAATTTACGCTGGAGAACGGTCATTTAAATCTGGACGAGGATTTTCTGTTTGACGAGGGAAGCGTGTTTATTTACATGACAGAGGATATTGACAGCTTTTCGTATGACGATGCGGATGAAATAGCCGATGAGGGCTATCGTGATGTGATGCTGGTGGGACGGGACCGCATTTCCATTCTGCAGAACGGCGAATACCAGCAGCTTGATTACAGTGATCTGGGGAGCAGTTTTGCGCTCAGCAGGGAGTGGATTGCAACGAAACTGGCGCCGTTTATTAAGATGGTAATCTTTTTGCTGTATATTGTCTACTTTTTATGGAGGATTCTCTGGTATTTCCTGTGCGCGGCGGTTTATATGCTGTTTGCGATGATCATCGCTTCTGCGATGCACAAGCAGGTGCCGGGGGAAGCGCTGTTCAAGACGGCGGTATATGCCAAAGTGTTGATGTTTGTGATAGCAGCGCTTCTCGATTTGCTGCCTGTTGTGTATCTTGCGGTGCCTTTCCTGTTCAGAGTCGCGGTTACGATCGTGTTCATGGGCGTTGCCATTATGAAACTGCCGGACAATCGCCCGGCCCCCGCGGTTTATCCTTGGAACGGGTCTGTAAAATAGCCGGCACGGGAAACCGGTTCCCCGCCGGTAAGCAGGTGGGTCACGTCGCCCATCACCTGCACGCGGAAAATGGCGTTGTTTTCCATGCGCTCCTCGCTTGCCACAACGGTGACGGAAGTGGGCGCAAGGTAGAAACCGTGCAGCAGGGGCACCGGGGATATCCCGAGAAGGTGGCTTAACATCATACAGGTGACGCCCAGATGGCAGAAGATCACGATGGTATCCCCGCTGTCTGTGCCGTCACCCTTTTTTCCGGGATCCGTGAGATAGTAGTTGTGATGCCTTGTGTAGCCGTAGGAGGACAGGAGTCCGTCCAGCCCCTCGCAGACTTCCTTGTATGCGGGGAGCAGGGCTTCGTTGGAGCGGTAAAGTTCCGTGTTTTTCCAGCCCTCCCGGTCATACATTTCGGGAATTTCCGTCCAGTATGTGGGCATGAGATCCCATGGTACGCCGTGGCGTCCTGTCACGGGATCGTCGATAAAATAGGCAAATTCCTTCATCCATTCATAGATGATCGCTTCGCGTCCGACCGCTTCCAGAGAGTAGGAGGCGGTTTTTTTCGCCCGCCCTAAGGGAGAGCAGTAAAACTGTGTGATATTGTCCCATTTTGCCACCCGTTTTGCCAGAAGTTCTGCCTCACGTATGCCTTTCTCCGTCAGGGAGTCGTTCACATAGTCGGGATCTCCGTGTCTGATAAAGATAATTCTCATAAACTGCCGCCTTTCTTCTGAAATATTTTCTAAAGATTTCATATTTATTTCTTTCTAACATGATATAATATACCAGATGCAAAAGAAAAACAAGCGATAGGAAAGGATCGATAAAAGTATGTTTGGAAAAAAACGCGAAAGCAATATAGGCATTCCGAAAGGGAAGGGGACGGCAGCCGCAAAAATCGTGCTGGCGCTCGTTATACTTGGCGTTCTTGCCGGAAACTCCTACTATTCCATTCAGGAGGAGGAGCAGGCCGTGGTCTGCACGTTCGGCTCACCCAAGGCGGTCACCACGCCGGGACTTCATTTCAAGATTCCCTTTATCCAGAATGTGACAAAGGTGAACACCACAATTCAGGGCTTCAACATCGGTTACCGTGACGGGACGAATGATGACCCGTCGGGCGACGAGATCGAAGATGCGCTGATGATTACGTCCGACTATAATTTTATATATGTGGATTTCTACGCCGAGTACAGAGTGACTGACCCGGTCAAGGCTCTTTACGCCTCAGAGAATCCGGCGGTGGTTCTGAAAAACATCGCCCAGAACTGCATTCGGACGACCATCGGCTCCTACAGCGTGGACAGTGTGCTCACCACGGGGAAAAATGAGATCCAGTCCAACATCAAACAGATGATTCTGGACAAGCTGGAGACTTACGATATCGGTATTCAGCTTGTGAACATCACGATTCAGGACGCGACCCCGCCCACAGCCGAGGTGGAGAACGCCTTCAAGGAGGTGGAGACGGCGAAGCAGGGCAAGGAGACGGCGCTCAATAACGCCAACAAATACAGAAACGAGCAGATTCCGAACGCGGAGGCGGAGTCCGACAAAATCCTGCAGGACGCGGAGGCAAAGAAGCAGGAGCGCATCAATGAGGCAAACGGACAGGCGGCGCGTTTTAATTCCATGTATCAGGAGTACGCCAAGTACCCGGAAGTGACGAAGAAACGTATGTTTTATGAGGCAATTGAGGATGTGCTCCCGGATGTGAAGGTAGTGATTGAGGGAGAGGGCGGAAAGACGACGACCATGCTGCCCCTTGACAGCTTTGTGACGCAGGAGACTTCCGACATTTCGGGAACCGACAGTACCTTGAATGCAGAGCCGGAAGAAACGCAGGAGGAGGAATAAACCATGGCTGATTTTACACAAAATTCTAATGTACAAAACTTTGAACGATATAACTCCGACGGTACGAAGAAAAAGGAAAAGAAAGCCGGAAAAGGCACAAAGAAATTCGGCGTTCTTTTTGGGGGGCTCGTGGTGCTTGTGGCATTCCTGCTTGTCAACTGTATGGTGGTGACAAAGCAGAACCAGTTTAAGCTGATCCGGCAGTTCGGCCGTGTGGACCGGGTGGTGTCCGTGCCGGGCTTAAGCTTTAAACTGCCCTTTGTGGAGTCCGTTGACACCGTGCCGAAGGAGCTTCTGATCTATGACCTGCCGGCGTCTGACGTCATCACTTCCGACAAGAAAACGATGATCGTGGACAGCTACGTGCTCTGGCGCGTGACGGATCCCCTGCGGTTTGCCCAGACCTTAAGCTGCTCCGTGCAGAACGCGGAGGGCCGTATCGACGCGATTGTCTACAATGCCACGAAAAATACCATCTCCAACATGAAGCAGGATGAGGTGATCAGAAGCCGGGACGGCAAAATGACGATCACTGTTGACAACGAGGGGACGGAGCTTACCGGGAACGATCTGGATCTTTCCGAAGGGAAAGAGGAAGTGATAGAGATTACCTCCCTGACCGAAGAAGTGATGGGACAGATCAACCATGTGGAGGATCAGTATGGCATCGAGCTGGTGGCAGTTGAGGTGAAGAAACTGGATCTGCCGGATGACAACAAACAGGCTGTCTATACCCGTATGATCTCTGAGCGCGGCAACATTGCGGCACAGTATACGGCGGAAGGAAAATCCGAGGCGAAAATGATCGAGAACACGACGGATAAAGAGGTGTCCATCATGCTTTCCGACGCACAGGCGAAGGCGGAGGCGACCATCGCGGAGGGCGAGGCGGAGTATATGCGCATATTGTCGGGCGCCTATGCGGATCCCGAAAAGATGGATTTCTATTCCTTTGTGCGTGCCCTTGACGCGCTGAAAGAGAGCGTGGTGGGAGACAATAAAACGGTGATTCTGACAGAGGACTCCCCGATTACGCAGATTTTTAACGGACGCTACTGATATGAACAAATACGATATTCTCGAGAAATATTACGGCTACCGCTCTTTCCGGGAAGGGCAGGAGATGCTGATCGACCATATCCTTGCCGGGAAAGATGTGCTGGGCATCATGCCCACAGGGGCGGGTAAGTCCGTCTGTTATCAGGTGCCGGCGCTTCTTCTGCCGGGGATTACGCTGGTGATATCCCCGCTGATATCGCTGATGAAAGATCAGGTGCAGGCACTCAATCAGGCGGGTGTCCACGCGGCGTATATCAACAGTTCCCTGACGGAAGGGCAGATCACGAAAGCGCTCACATTGGCGGAGCAGGGACGCTATAAAATTATTTATGTGGCGCCCGAACGGCTGGAGACGGACCGTTTCCTGCGCTTTGCGAAGGCGGCGGAAATCAGTATGGTGGCGGTGGACGAGGCGCACTGTATTTCCCAGTGGGGACAGGATTTCCGCCCCAGCTATCTACATATCGTGCAGTTTGTCAGACAACTGCCAGACCGTCCCATCGTAAGCGCGTTTACCGCGACGGCTACCGGGGAGGTCAGGGAGGATATTGTCTCCGTGCTGGGATTGAAAAATCCAAAGACACTGGTGACGGGCTTTGACAGACAGAACCTTTTCTTTGCGGTGGAGCACACGAAGAACCGCTCACGGTACCTGCAGCACTATGTGGCGGACCGTGGGAAGGAGAGCGGCATCATATACTGTGCCACCAGAAAAAACGTGGAGAAAGTGTACGAGCAGCTTAGGAAAGAGGGCATAGCGGTCACCAGATATCATGCGGGGTTGTCCCCGGAGGAGCGGCGGGACAATCAGGACGACTTTATTTATGACAGAAAACCTGTGATTGTGGCGACCAACGCCTTTGGCATGGGGATTGACAAGTCCAATGTGCGCTATGTGCTGCACTACAACATGCCCCAGAGCATGGAAAATTACTATCAGGAGGCGGGACGCGCCGGGAGGGACGGGGAGCCGTCCGACTGCATTCTGCTCTATTCGGCGCAGGACATTATGATCAACCGTTTCCTGCTGGAAAATAAAGAAAACAGCGCTGATTTTACGCCCAAAGAGCAGTTTGCCATCAGAGAGCGGGACGAGAACCGGCTGCAGGCCATGATTTATTACTGCAATACAAAAGAGTGCCTGCGTACCTATATCCTGCGCTATTTCGGGGAAAAGGGCGAAAGCGCCTGCGGCAGATGCGGGAACTGTCAGAAACACTATGTGGAAAGAGAGATGACAGCGGAGGCAAAGCAGGTGATCCAATGTCTGGAAGAACAGGGCGAAAGATACGGCATACAGGTAGTTGTCGGCACGCTCCTCGGCGGGAAAGGCGCGAAGCTTCGTGAGTACCGGGCAGAGCAGTATCCCTCTTACGGAAGTCTGGGGAAATGGCGGGAGCAGGAACTGAAAGACCTGATCGGCCAGATGCTGCAGGATGGGTATCTGCGGCAGACACAGGACAAATACGCGCTTCTGCAGACCACAGGGAAAGCGCAGGATATTATGGACGGTCTCTGCACGGTGACCGTGAAGCTGGAGCCGAGAAGCAGCCGGATGGCGGAGGAAGACGACAGAATAAAAGGCAGCGCAAATCGGAGGTCCGATATTCTCAATACCAGAGGGCTTGCGTTCTTTGAGGAACTGCGGGAGCTGCGCAGGGAGATCGCCAGAGAGAAAGGGCTTCCGCCCTATCTTGTCTTTTCCGATAAGACGCTTGTGGATATGTGTGTGCGTCTGCCCATGAACCGGGAGGAAATGATGGAAGTGAACGGGATGGGCGCTTTTAAGTACGAGAAATACGGGGAGAAGTTTCTTGCCTGCATTATGGACTATACCGGGGGAATACGGGAGAAGTTCTATTTTGGGGAGCAGCCATGAAAATAGTCAGAGTAGTCGCCGCTATCATTATCCATAACAATAAAATTTTTGCCACCCAGCGGGGGTGCGGCGAGTTTAAGGACGGCTGGGAGTTTCCCGGCGGCAAGATCGAAGCGGGGGAGACGCCGGAGGAGGCGCTAGTCCGGGAGATATGGGAAGAACTGGACACAGAGATCGAGGTGGGGGCGCTTTTTGACACGGTGGAGTACGATTATCCCACATTCCACCTGTCCATGCAATGCTTCTTCTGTACGGTTAAAACCGGCGATCTGGTACTAAAAGAACATGAAGCGGCAAAGTGGCTGACGCGGGAGACGATTGACAGCGTGGCGTGGCTGCCGGCGGATGTGGCGCTGATCCGGAAACTGAAAGCGGCGGTCTGGGAAAGATAAAATTTGCGGATTGGGGATAAAACCATGGAGACGAGGGAACAGCAAAACGGCATACTGGAAGGTGTGATCTGGAAGCAGTTGTTATTCTTTTTCTTTCCGATTCTGATCGGCACCTTCTTTCAGCAGTTATACAACACGGTGGACACGGTAATCGTAGGACAGTTTGCCGGTAAGGAGGCGCTGTCCAGCGTGGGCGGCTCCTCGTCCCAGATTATCAATATGGTGGTCGGCTTTTTTACCGGGCTGACAGCCGGCGGCACGGTACTGATTTCTCAGGCTTACGGGGCTTCCCACCGGCGGAGGATGGAGGAGGCGCTGCACACTTCCTACGCCTTTGGCATTTTAGGCGGGATCGGGCTTGGTATCTTAGGCGTAGCGGCGGCGCCGGCTATTTTGCGTGCCATGAATACGCCGGAGGAGCTGATGGCAATGTCCACGCTTTACATCAGAATCTATTTTTCCGGGCTTGCCTTTGTGTTTATTTACAATATGGGCGCGGCGATTCTGCGCGCCATCGGGGACTCCAAAAGACCGTTGTATTATCTGGTGGTATGCTGTATGGTAAATATTGTGCTGGATCTGCTTCTCGTGCTCTACTGCGGGCTGGGGGTGCTTGGCGTGGCTGTGGCGACTCTCGTTTCGCAGGCGATCAGCGCGGGGATGGTGACTTGGACGCTGATGCACAAAGTGGACTGCATGACGCTTTCTTTCCGAAAGATACGGATTCACCGGGAAGTGCTTGTCAACATGCTGCAGATCGGGTTTCCTTCCGGGCTGCAGGCTTCCATGTACAGCATCTCCAATATGATCGTGCAGGCGGCGCTCAACCTGCTGGGCGTGGACACCATGGCGGCATGGACGGCTTACGGCAAAATTGACAGTGTGTTCTGGATGATCAATTCCTCCTTCGGCATTGCGCTGACCACCTTTGTGGGACAGAACTTCGGCGCGGGCAAATGGGACCGGGTAAAAAAAGGCACAAGGGTCTGCCTTGGGATGGCGGTGGGCACGGCGGTATGCCTGACGGCGGTCCTGATGACGGCTGGGCGGTTCCTTCTCGGTATCTTTACGGGGGACGCGGCGGTGGTGGAAATCGGTATGACCATGATGTACAACATAGCGCCATTTTTTGTGATGTTTGTGTTTATCGAAATTTTCTCAGGGTCGCTCAGGGCGCAGGGCTATACCTTTGTGACCACTGTGATTTCCGTGCTCGGGGTGTGCGTGTTCCGCATTATATGGGTGAGCCTGATTACGCCGGGACAGGGGTTGAAGCGGATTGTGGCGTGTTACCCCATCAGCTGGATTGTGTGCGCCGTGCTGGTAAGCGGCTATTATTTCTTTAAACAGAATAGAATTATCGCAAGGGTGGAAGGAAAGAATGCCTTGTAAGGGTGTGCTGGCTGATTTGCGGCGGCTTGCCTGCGGAGACAGTATCTGGCGGCTGTTATAGGAATATTAGGAGAAGGAGTGGGGTTTTATGAACATTGACGCGTTTTTTGAGGAGCTGGATTCTTATTTTGACAAAAATGAAGTGGAGAAGATCGACGGATTTCTGACGGCTTCCCTGACGCAGGCGAAGGAGGAAGAGGACTATGCCGCCTATATTTCCATCTGCAATGAGATGATCGGTTTTTACCGTAGTGTGTCGGCGTTTGAGAAAGCCTATACCGCGGCGGAGGATGTGCTTCTTCTGATGGAGGAGTTAAAACTGGAGGATACGGAGCATTTTGCCACCACCCTGTTGAATGCCGCCACAGCCTACAGTGCGGCGGGGGATTACGCGCAGGCGCTGCGGCTTTACAGACAGGCGATGCAGATTTATGAAAGGCTGCTGCCTGCGGAGGATTACCGGTGGGCGAGCCTTTACAACAACATGAGCATTATGCTGGAAAAGGCGGGCGAGAACGAGGAGGCGGCAGGGAGCGCGAAAAAGGCGCTTGCCATCATAGAAAAGCAGGAGGGCAATGAGGCGCAGACGGCGACCACCCTCACCAATCTGGCGATGGTCTATTTTAAGCTCTCCGAGAACGAGGAGGCGAAAAACTGCCTTGTGCGGGCGATTGCGCTCTTTGAGCAGGGCGGGGAGAATATCAACGAACATTACAGCGGCGCCCTCGCCGGTATGGGGGAGGCGTGTTTCCGGGATGGAAACTATGGGGAATCCTTGTCTTACTATGAGCGGGCGCTGGAGGATGTGAAGCGGCACTACGGGGAAAATATGAGTTACGGCATTCTCTGTGAGAACTGCGCCGCGGTGTGTCAGGCGATGGGGGATACCGAAAAGCAGAAAAGCTATGAGGAGAAGGCGCGGGAAGTGATGGGACGGCTGCAGGGAAGGGCAGAGTGAACAATAGGTGTGTTTGGGCACAATGAATGATGGAAGAAAAGAGCGGGGCGTGTATGAAAGGACTGGAATTAGCGGAAAAATATTATGAGACATACGGCAGGCCGATGATACGGTCGCAGTTTCCTGAGATCGCGGATCAGACTGCCGCAGGGCTTGTGGGCTACGGCTCCGAGTGCCTTGGGTTTGATGATGAAATCTCGACAGACCATGATTACGGTCCCTCTTTCTGCATCTGGCTGCCAAGAGAGGTTTACATAAATCACGGAAAAGAACTGCAGGCGGCTTATGATGCCCTGCCGAAGGAATTTATGGGCTTTGCCGGACGTGTGGAGGAGGAACAGGGAAAAGGACGCGTGGGTGTGCTCTGTCTGGAGGATTTTTATCTGGAAATTCTTGGGCAGGACAGCGTGCCAGAGACGGCGGCGGAGTGGTTTGCGGTTTCGGAAACCGCCCTTTCCACGGCGACAGACGGTATGGTGTTTGAGGATTCCTGCGGAAAGTTTACCGAAATCCGGGAAGGGCTTCTCGCTTATTACCCGCAGGAGGTATGGCTGAAAAAGCTGGCGGAGAGCATGGCGAGGGCGGCACAGGCAGGGCAGTACAACTATGCCCGTGCCATGAAGCGGGGAGAGCGCATCGCGGCGGAGCTGGCACTGACAGAGTTTGTGAAGGAGGCGATGCAGATCGTTTATCTGCTCAATAAAAAGTACGCTCCCTTCTATAAGTGGATGCACCGGGGGATGAAGGAACTTGCGGTCTGTAGTGAAATCGGGGATATGCTTGCGCTTCTCTACCAGATTCCCGACCCGGCGGCAGCATGGGAGGGCGTATCTCCCACGGATTATCTGTACCATCTGAACACGGACGACGGCAGGGTGCTGGTGATCGAGGCGGTCTGCAATGTGCTGGTGCAGACGCTTCATGAGATGGGGCTGTCCGACAGGCAGGATAATTTTCTGCAGAATCATGTGGGGGCGGTGTTGAGAAGGTTGACGAAATAACGTTTATAAAAATCACGGAGGTATATGGACAAAACTTCAAGGACATGATATTCTGTTCATGGAGTGATGATGTATGTGAATGGGGAGCGTGCTGTACATAAGGAGGAGACTTATGACCAACACAGAATTTTTACAAGCAATGTCCGATCTTTTGGACGAAAAACTGGAGGCAAAACTGGAGACAAAACTGCAGCCGATAAGGGATGACATGCAGGACATGAAAGATGACATGCAGGACATGAAAGATGACATGCAGGACATGAAAGATGAAATGCGTGGCATGAAGGACGATATTCATGAATTGCAGCGTAAAGTGGCAGGGATCGGGATGCATATTGAGAACTGCACGGACAAAAATGTTCAATTGCTGGCCGAAAACTTTATCGAGCTGACGAAAAAGCTCAACATGGCTATTCCCGCGGCACATAATAACTATACTTATGAGATTAAAGTGAATTATCTTCTGGAAGAGGTAGATAAGATCAAAGAGATTATAAAAGAAAAAATCGCATAGCCCGGATGAAGGGGACAGGTGTTATGGTGCAGAGACAAGACAGCGTCTTTGCACCTATTGTTTTTGTGGGTGCAATATTGTAAAAACGGAAGAATTGTGCTACAATATTCAAAGATTATGTCCGGCTGTGGATTGCCGGAATATGGACGGGATTACAAAGTTCTGACTTTCGGATAAAGGAACCAGGGGAAGAAAGAGGGATGAGAAGGATGAAAAAAAGCAGGCTTTATCGGGTTGGTTCAGCGCTTCTGGCGGCTGCGATGGTGTTTACCTGTATGCCCCAGACCGGGCTGTATGTCCGGGCAGAGGAGGAGTCAGCGTCTCCAGAGAATACGAATGAAGAGAAACCGCGTGCGACCGAAGAAGAGCCTTCCGGGGAGGAACCGGTCACGCCGCCGGAGAAGGACATAGATGATGGGATGCCGGACGATAATCCGGGCGGAAACGGTCCGGCAGCGGACGAAGACGACGAAAACAAAGAGCAGCAGGATCCTGTTTTGGGAGATACGGCACCGACAATGCCCGAACCGGGAGAAGACCCGTCTGGCGGCAGCGACGGGCAGCCGATAGAAAATCCGGGGGAGGATCCGGCGGGCAATGTTCCGGCGGACGGTGAAGCGGATGTTCCGGATGTGACGGATATGCCGGCTTTGACGGCGGATGCCGGGGATAAGCAGGATAAGCAGAAACTGTCAATTGATTTCAACACGAGGACAGTGACAGCGAAAGCCAAAACCTACGACGGCAAACCGCACAGCATCAGCGGATACCCAATCTGGACGCCGCAGGCAGCACAGCTGACATGGACCTATAAACTGACGGCGGAAAAGCTCCATGACAATTACCCGGAGCCGGAAGCAGAGAAGACAAAGACGGTTCCTCTGCCCTATAACAGCATTGCGGTTGACTTTGCAAAGGCATATGAGGAGATTGCGCCTACCGAATGCGGTAAGTACACGCTGGAGATTTCGGCTGAACTTACCGATGATACGGAGAAAAATAAGTATGAGTTTGACGAAAGCAGCATGAAATGGAGCGAAAAATTCTCCATTCTGCCCCTGCAGGGAACGGAGGTAAACCTTGTCGGCGTGACGGGGATTGTGGATAAGGACTACGACGGTCTGCCTGTTGACCTTGTCCAGAGCATTAAAAATGTGAAGGTTCAGACGAATAAGGGTGTGGATGTCACAGAGAAAGTGACGTTAAAATTTCATGTGGAGGGAAAAACGGAGGACGGCACGGCATACAGCCAGACAGTAGAATCGACTACGTCGCCGGACGATTTGCCTGTGGATGCCGGGAGCTATACGCTCTATGCAAATCTTGTAAAAGATGAAACGCATAATTACATGGAAACGAAATGGGCATTTCCTTTTGTGATCAGACGGCAGGCTGTGAAAGTTGTCGTGAACGATCAGGAGATGCATGTGAAGAAGGGCGACCCGATCAAGGCGGGCACAGCTTTACGGCAGGCTGATTTTGACAAAGAACTGTATGAAATTGAGGGGATTTCGGACGGCGATAAGGATGACTTTATAAAGGATCTAACTGTGAACGTCCAGCAGGAGGTAAATCCTGTCCAGACAGGTGTTTATGATCTGGAAGCGGAAGGGATCGACGCGGAGGTATGGTCAAACTACGACATTACTTATACAGCGGGCAAGCTGACGGTTAAGGCGAGATTCAAGCGTGTTGACAATGGCGGTGTGCTTAAGGCTGTCACAAATGTGGAAAACGGCTTAACCCTTGCGCAGATTGCGGAAAAGTATCTGTCCAATAAAACGGCTGTCATTTATCTGGCGGACAATGGGGCGGACGATCAGTACAACGACACAGTGTCGTCGAATGATATCAGGACTACGGCGAAGGTCGAATGGGATACGGAGAAGCCTGCGACCGGCTCAAGTTATAACGAAAAAGACAAAAAAGAACAGAAATTTAAAATGCAGGGTAAGGTTGTTCTGCCCGAGCTTGTATACGCGGAAGATGACGAGAAGCGGAAAGTGACGGTTGAGGTGAGCGTGCGTGAGGCTTATGCGGAAGGGCAGGCGCTGATGCCCCGTGCGGACGTGAAATCCGGCGTAGTAGGACCGAATACAAGCGTGCGGCTTCTTACTGACGAAGAGGGCGCGCAAATCTACTATACGGAGGACGGGAGTGATCCGCGTACTTCTCAGTCTAAACGGCTTTACACGGAAGCCATCGAGATCAGGAAAACCACGACGATCTGTGCTGTTTCACATATGTACGGCAAGCGGGACAGCGAGGTTCTGCGGGTGACTTATTATCTGGACAGGAATGTAAAACCTGTCGAACCAGACGATCCCGATAACCCGGATGATCCCGATAATTGGACGGTGCCGGATGAGGACATTCCCAAGGATGAGGACGGCAAGCCTCTGGAAATTCCCAAGGACCTGTGGGTGACGGATGTGAAGCCGGACGAAGGATATGAAGGGCTTGTTTATACCGGCAAGGCGATCAAGCCGGAGGTGCGCGTTTACGATTATAAGAAACGGCTGGAGGAGAAGAAGGACTACACCATCAGCTATAAGAACAATGTAAACGCGGCGGATAAAAATTCCGGCAAAGCGCCTACGATTGTGATTACCGGCAAGGGAAACTATGAGGGGAAGGTCAATAAAACCTTTACGATATCTCCGAAGAGAATCACGGACGCGGATGTCAAGACGGATGATCTGACGGTTGCGTTTAACAACAAAGAGCAGAAGCCTGTTCCCGTGATTACGTGGAATGGGAAAAAGCTCTCCGCGAAAAAAGATTACAGTGTTGCGGTGGAGTCACAGACGCCGTTGATGGCGGCGGACAGTTACCCGATCACGCTGACAGGAACCGGGAACTATGCGGGCGAGAGGAAGATCAGCTTCACGATCACACAGGGAACGCCCGTGCCCAAGCTGACAGTCGGCAAAATCGCCGCCGTTACCTACACAGGCGAGGCGATCACGCCAAAACCCGTTGTAAAAGACGGAAAGACAGAACTCACGGAAGGCAAGGAGTATACGCTGACCTATGAGGACAATAAGGAAGTGGGAACGGCATCTGTTCTTATCACGGGAACCGGGGCGAGTAGAGCAAGCAAGTATTTCGGTGTGAAGCGTGTGACTTTCCAGATCAAGGCTGCCGCGACGATGAATAAGGCGAAAGTGCAGTTTACGGGTGCGGCTGTTTACACGGGAAGCGCCGTGAAGCCGGACTGTACGTTGACGATACCCGTGAAAGTAAATGGCGTCACGCAGAACGTCCCGCTGGTGAAGGACACAGACTATACGGTGACCTACCAGAACAATGTAAAGGCGGGAACCGCAACGGCAGTCTTTGTGGGAAAGGGCGCCTATGGCGGCACACTGAAAAAGACATATAAGATAAGCGCTTATGATCTGATGGCTGACCCGAATAAAAAGATGGAGATCCAGACGCTGGAGGCATATCCCTATATGAAGGGAGGAAGCGTGCCGAAACCTGTTGTCAGGTTTGATGGGAAGAAGCTGACGGAAGGCACGGACTATACCCTGTCTTATAAGAACAACAAGGCGGCAGGGAGCGTCGCTACCGTGACTGTGAAAGGCAAGGGCAATTTCATGGGCAGCGCGGTGAAAACCTACAAGGTTGACGTGCGGGATATCTCCAAGGAGGTGCCGGGGCTTTCCGGCTCTCAGATAACGGTATCCGCGACGGATAAGGTCTATCAGCCGAAAGCCAATGTTTATAAGACCAAAGTCCAAGTGTTAGATATGAACGGGAAAGCTCTTGCGGCAGGCACGGATTATGACAAAAATGTCATTTATTCCTACGCGGAATATATTACAGTGGGAAGCACCGATCCGAATGCAGAGCCTGCCGATAACAGCAGAAAAGACGGAGATCCCGTACTGGCTACGGATATCATACCGGCGGGGGCGCTGATCCGGGTGACGATCAGTGCGAAAGGCAGCAATTATCAGGGGACGGCGACAGGCACTTACCGGTTTGTGCAGGCTGATCTCGCAAAGGCAAAGGTGGTTGTGCCGCAGCAGACCTATACGGGAAAGAAAATCGAACCGAAGGCGTCTGACATTACGGTGACCTTGAACGGCATGGTTGTATCCCCGGAAAATTTCACGATTGTGGGATATTCCAACAATATTAATAAAGGTACCGCCAAGCTGACTATCCGGGGCACGGGCAAAAATTTCGGCGGCACGAAAACGGTGACCTTTAAGATTAAAGGGAAGAGCCTGCTGAGTCAAATATTCGGGTAATTGTCGTAAAATACTTGCATAATTTTCATAATTGAGTAAAATAGATGTATATGCGATGATATTATGTTAATGCCAATATGGGTATCTGAGAACCAGATATAGTAGGAGATGAAGGAGCGATCCCTATATGGCGGGGTATGAAGTTGCAGGGAGAAGACTGAGGACGGAGGCGGATTACAAGGCTGCTCTCCGCGATCAGAAATTGATTCAACAGATCTGCTCCCGGGTTGATATGGAGCAGCCGGGAGCGGTCATTACCTTATATTCTGATATGCAGGAAGGAAAGTACCGATTTGAGACAGTGGTCGGGAACGATTTCGATGATGAAATCTATGAGCTTGCTGAAAAGTACAAAAGGCAGGGTTATCATAAGGACAGCCGGATTTCTGCACGGAAAAAGAAGGAAAAGAAGCCGAAACAGAAGAATGTGAAGCAGCAAAAGGCGAAGCAGGTCTCTCTTGAGGATTACGATGCCGATATGCAGAAAGAAATTCTCGCGCAGATAAAGAAGCGGGACAGACGCCGCAGACTTCTGGTAATTTTATGCAGTTTTGTGGCTGTGGGGTGCTTTGGCTATTTTGGTGTGTACTCGTTTTTTGTCGAGAGAAACGAGATGGATTATGAGAATTTATCCCGGCTGAAGGGCAACAGTGCACTGACAGGAAGCCTTTTCCATGGCGTGACCATACATTATACGGAAGAGGAAGAGATCGAGCTGGAGGTGTTGGAAGAGTATCAGACGCTCTACAGTAAAAATAGAAAGCTAATCGGATGGTTGAAAATTGACGATACTATTATAGACTATCCGGTGATGCAGACTGCCAACAATGAATATTATCTGGATCACAATTTTAATCAGGAGTATGACAAGAATGGAAGTCTGTTTCTCGATAAGGATTGCGACGTGGTGCGAAGAAACACCAATCTGATCATATACGGACATCATATGAAGTCCGGGAAGATGTTTGGGAACCTGAACAGTTACAGCAATGAGGAGTATGGGAAGAAACATTCACTGATCCAGTTTGATACGATTTATGAGAAGGGCACATATGAGGTGATGTATGTGTTCCGTTCCAGAATTTATAACGAGGATGAAGTGGTTTTTAAGTATTATCAGTTCTTTGACGCGGCTTCGGAAACGGAATTTAATTCCAACATGCAGGAGATGGCAGCGTTGTCGCTGTATGATACCGGTGTGACGGCGAGTTACGGCGATGAGCTTCTGACCTTATCTACCTGCGACAGCTCCGAGACAGACGGCAGGTTTGTGGTGGTAGCGAAAAGAGTCAGTTGACATACAAAAGACTGGTTGACATAAATTAGAATGTGTAAGGGAATGAGGAGACACACCATGGCGAAAAAAACAGCAGTAAGAAAGCCTAAGAGAAGATTAAAAAAGACAGTCAGAAAGAGTCTGGCGGCGGTATTGATGGTCACTTCGATCGCGGTGGCTGCTATTCCCGCGCCCGAAAACTTAGCGGATAATCCGGGTGCGAGGGCAGGGGATCCCGTGGAGTCGCCGGTGACGTATGTAAATGCGGAAGAAGCCGGATTATTAGGATCGCCTCCAGAGAATGACTATGTTTTGCCATATACAGGACCTGCGATTCTGGGTCAGAATATAGACACCAAAGCGAAATTAGAGGCATATGTTATTGCGCCGGCTGTTGCGAAGGGTGATATTGTGGCTACGGAGATCGCGACGTACCGCGGGTCGGAGTTATATCTCACGTGGCAGTTTATCTACAAGCCTGTGGGTAACAAAAATGGACAGGTGCTCAACTATAATGATGAGTTCCCGGTAGATCTGGTGGACCTTGGTCTGCAGCCGAATAAGTCCTATTTTTCGGTTTACAAGAAAGCTTATGATTCGTATTTCACTGAGCCGGAGAAGCTTATTACTAAAGATGTGCTTGATCCGGGGGATGACAGACAACTGCAGTTGCTGAATATGGATAATCTGGGGAGAACTGCGGACACTTCCGAACCCGACGGGTTTCGTTATTCAGATTTTTATCCGACGGTCCCCGTGGTTTTTACATTTCGTGATTATGACAGTCTGTCAGGCGCGGTAACACTGCCAGACAAGTATCAAAAATATTTTGAAACGTATTTTCCTGCGGACTATACGAGAATGAAGGCTAGTGTCAGCGCTTTCTGGAAGGAACATGACAGACTTGCCGCGAGCGATAAGCAGGAGGACAAAGACAGGGCTAAACGGATGGTTGCAGAGGGTGATCCTCTTGGCGTTCAGCCCGCACCGTTGTCGAGAGCGCCTTCTGATCTGGATGGGACGGGAAGGATAACCTTTTTCTGTGACCATAACCGGGTTTTAAAAGGGACGGGTTATACACTGGAGCTTGCGGCGGATGCAAGGCTTGACGCAGAACCAGAGACAAAGGTATATGTAGCGCATGGCGGCAACGCGGAGGGACTCCTTGATTATAAGGACGACGGAAACGGGTATCTGGTAGCGAGGGAAGCCGTCACGCTTACAGCAATCTGCTATAGGGCTTTTGCGGGCGTACATAATGTCAAGCAGATCAAGATTGATGAGAACGTGCGGACGATTGAGCGGAGTGCGTTTGAAGGCGCGCGTATCAGCAGCGTCAGTATTGGTAATGCGGAGAGAATCGGAGACAGGGCATTTTATAATTGTATCGATCTGAAGGAAGTCAAGTTTACAGATACGGCTCCCACGGGTGAAATCGGTATAGAAGCCTTTTATGGATCGGGAATCAATACGAAGCTGTCGCTGCCGTCTGTTCTTGCGAAAATTGAATATGGTGCGTTTGCAAACTGCCCGGATTTAAGTGAGGTTCAGTTTGCGGATACCGGTCTGCCGTGCAGCGTAGGTGACTATGCGTTCTATGGAAATAAGAGATTGACCAAGATGGATTTCGGACGGATCCGCATTGAGAGGATTGGTAAATGCGCGTTCGCCATTGAAGCGCCGAGCGGCGATACCATGAAAGAGTTTCATTTCCCGAGTGAAAGTTTAGGGGATATGGACGATTATGTTCTCGCAAACCGCCGCGGACTGGAAACTGTTGTTATCGAAAACTATACAAAACGATTGCCGACGAATACCTTTTACAATTGTTTTGGCTTGAAAAAGGCGGAATTTTCTGATAAGTGCGGAGCGGCTTCCTTTGCGCCGGAATTGTTTAAGGATGTGACAGAGCCGAGTTTCTGTGTGTATGGACCAGAGTTATACGCCGGCAGCCCGGCGCTCCCGAGAACCAGCACATGGGATGCGATTCGTACCGACGGTAAGGGCATTCCTTATGTGTACATGAAGGATGGCAAAAAGCACTACGAGATGGCGCTCACGAGCGAGGACGGGACGAGATACCGTTATTCTGCGAGTGAGGACGGCACTTTGATTTCCTGTGCGCTGATCACGCGGAATCCGGGTAAGGTGGATCTGGTGATCCCCGAGATGATTGGAGATATCAAGATAAAGAGTATCGGGGCGGGCTGTTTTGATGATAAGGAGCTGCGTGAAGTGATTCGCAGCATCACCATAAAGAACAATTCCGTGGCGGAGATCGGCGACGGTGTGTTCCGTGACTTGAAAAAGCTGGAGAAGGTGCGGATCGGTGATTCCGTGACAAGTATCGGGGCGAACGCTTTCGCAGGGTGCTCGAGGCTGTATGACGTTTACTTTACCAAACCTGCCGCAGGACATGCGGCATTGAAGATCGGGACGGATGCCTTTGTCACCACAGGAGACCATCTGACCTTCCACGGGGATATTGTGGAGGGGTATGCGCCCTTTGAGTGGGCTACAAATAAGGATAATGTGCTCAGAGACCCGGATCACCCGAATTATCCGCCGGTGAATGTCTGCTACAAGAGTCTCTGGGACAGTGAACAGGGCGCGCATCTGACGGTGATGCCCGATAAGTCAACCGGTGAGGTGACGGTTCTGGATTATCCGAAGTTTCAGGATCTGGAAAACCTTGACAGGGACGATGAGCTGCAGGATTTCTGCCGGGATATGGAAGAATACTATTATTATACGGTCTATGATACGGACAGCGCAGAGATCAATACGCTGCGGCATGAATATGCTGTGATTTTTGACGCATACCGCACAGGCGCTCCAAGTGTTACGGTTAATGGCACGCCGATTGTGCAGGATGATTATGCGGAAGCGCTGGATCTCAGATATGGTCCATGGATCAATCCGGTTTACTGCAGCGGCGCATGGCTGGAATATAGGAATGCGCAGCAGGGCGATACGGCGGAAGGAAAGCTGACAGATTTCCTGTTTAAGCCCCTTGTAGTGCAGGCAATCGAGAATCCGGAGCCTTACTTTGAAACTTATCCCTATAATTTTATGGATAATTATGATAATTATCTGAACATGGGTTCGACAGAGTATGGCGCGTTGCCGGAATATAAGCAGGTGCCGGAGAAGGTGTGGGGATTCATTCACGCGACGCAGGATATCTATGTGCCTAAGGGTGTGGATTCCATAGATGTGATTACTTATAAGGACAATAACTCTGACAACTACAATAAATACATTCAGGGTACGCCGGCGGATACCATGTATACCACAACGCTTGGCGGAGCGGTACCCGGATTGTTCAGCGGTTATTATAAGGACTACGATGACGACGATGAGCGTGAAAATGCCGTAAAGGGTAATGACACGATACAGAGCGTTATTCTGACAGATGTCAAATCCATTCCCGATTATGCTTTTGACGACTGTGAACAGCTGACAAGGGTGGAGATGCCTGCGGCGACGAAGGTGGGTAAGCTGCCTTTCAGAAACTGTGAAAATCTGATCAATCTGGTTGGAAGTGCGGACTATCCGGCGGAGAGAGGTATTCTCTACGAGAAGCATAAGGATGCGGACGGCGGTGACAGATACCGGATCATTGAGTGTCTGCTGTCGAGAGGAAAGCCCGGTGTCGGTGAAGAGTTATCGGTTTCTACGATATCCTCAGCGACAGACAGCCTGCTCCCGTTCCTGTGCGAGACCTGTGATACAGACAAAGATGGCAGTATCCTTCTTCCGGCTATTGCGGAAGGCGCTTTTGAGGGATGTAAGTATATCTCCATCGTAAATCTGAGTGATGCGGAGAGACTGAAGACCATACCGAAGGATGCTTTTAAAGATTGTGAAAGAATCGGGCAGGTGATACTTCCGGGCTCCGTGAATATGATTGCGGATAACGCCTTTACCCGCACAGCGACATCGGGCACGACCCATGCAAATGTGACGATTTATGGCAGAGAGGTAGATATTGCGGATACGGCGTTCACACCGAGAAGCGATTTCACGATTTACTCTTACGAAGATTCTGCGGCGAGACGTTATGCAGACAGATATCAGATTGACTTCCAGCCGCTCAATGCGTGCAGGGTATGGTTCTATGATTATGACGGCACACCGCTTGGAAATGCGATCACGGTGGATAAGGGAACGAGGGTGACCGATCTGCCTGCGGAGGCGCAGAAGGTTACGGAGGATAACCACAGACCCGGTTATAACTTCGACAAGTGGCTGAGTGATGAGGGTAAGACCCTTGATGATCCGATCGAGAATGATATGACCATTTTCGTGGCGCAGTATACCAGCAACGGCACACTGGTTGACGGCAAGTGCAGCGTGCAGTTTGTACATGGACGTACCGGTCAGACGTTCAGCGGACGTGGCGCGGATGACAACGACAGATACCTGATCGTACCCGGAACAAGTTTTGCAGATCCTTTGAACGGTGGTCTGCCGACACCGGTACCTTCGCCGAACCCGACCGAGGATGGGTATTCATTCTTAAATGAGTTCAGGACAGATACGGGTGAAGTATGGACGCCCGAGACGATTATTAATCGGAATATGACGGTGCTTGCGCTCTTCGGGCAGAACGGCGGTAACGGAAATACAAGCGGTGGCTCGACCAGCAGCGGTTCCACAAGCGGTGGCTCTACCAGTGGTGGTTCTACCAGCCGGGGATCGTCTAACAGCAGCAAGAATTCATCGTCGAACAAGAGCAGCAGCAGTAGCAGCAGTTCTACCTCCAGCAGCTCCACAAGTTCTTCTTCCACAACAAGCGCTGCGGGACAGTTTACGGTATTTGTGGAAGGCGGTAGTGGTTCCGGCAGCTATTCGCCGGGCACGGTAGTTATTATCTCCTGCTATATGCCTGCGGAAGGTATGCGGTTTGAGAAGTGGACGACTGAGTCGAATGGTGTGGCTCTGGCGAGCACGACTATGACCACAACGACATTTACAATGCCGTCAAACAACGTGACGGTTAAGGCGAATTATGTGGAGGCTCCGGCGACGCCGACAGTGGCAGTAAATACAGGCGGCGGAACTGGCAATACGGGCAATACCACCAATAATACCGGCGGTACGACCGGCGGAAACGGAAATACGAGAGTAGATATTGAGAAACCGGGTATTTCCAACAGAGATCTGGCGACGGCGAACACGAACGGTTCTTCGGATAACTTTATCGTGAAGATTTCCGAGACGGATGAGGCGACGCGCGCGGTAGCGGCAGCGCTTACAAACAAGTACGGTACGCTGGACCATATCCTTTACTATGCGATGGATATCAGCCTCTATGATTCTACCGGAACCACTAAGATTACGGATACCACGGGACTGTCTGTAGACATCACCATTCCGATTCCGGATTCACTGGTGGCATACGGCGGCAATAACATGGCGGGTGCGGTTATCAATGGCGACCAGTTAGAAAGCCTGAATGAGAACTTTACCACGATAAACGGCGTACCTTGTATCCGTTTCCGTGCGACGCACTTCTCGCCTTATACGGTTTATGTGGACACCGGAAATCTGGTGGAGGGTATGCTTGACGTGACGCCCAAGACCGGTGACCCGATTCATCCGAAGTGGTTCTTATCGCTCGGGCTGGCTTGTCTGTCGATCATTTTGTTCCTGAAGAAGGACAAAAAGGTGAAGGCAAAGGCATAAGGGATGATGATCCCGAGGAGGAATCCTATGGGGAAACAGTTAAGAAAACTGATCGGCACGTTGCTCTTAGTGACGGCGATTGTCGTGACACAGATTCCTGTATCAGATGTGGAGGCGGAGGATTCCTCCGCCGCATCTGATTTTAATATGGATGGAACTACATTAGTGAAATATAACGGCACGGCTGAGAACGTGTCTCTTTCCAATCAGGTAAAAAAGATTGGTTCGGAAGCTTTCGCGGGGAATGACCATGTGCGCAGCGTTACACTGGGTGACGAAGTGGAGGTCATTGGAGTGAGGGCTTTTTCCGATTGTGATAATCTGGAGAGCGTGACGGTGCCGGACAGTGTGGAGATCATCGAGAACGCGGCGTTTTCGGAATGTCCTTCCCTGAAAAGGGTTTCTGTCGGAACGGGACTCAGGAGTCTTGGAAACGGTGTTTTTGCAGGAGATTACAGTCTGACATCCGTAGACTTTTCCAGCGACAATCCGTATTTTGTCTGCGATGACGGCGCGATCTACAATAAAAAGGGATGGGATGTACTCTATCAGGTGCTGGCGGGCAGAAAAGCAGACTCATACAGTATGCCGTCTTCCGTAAATAAAATCAGACCTTATACCTTCTGGGGCGATTATAATCTGCAGAGTGTGGGTATCAGCGGCAATGTGTCGGAGATTACGGGTTACGCGTTTTCCAACTGCAAAAATCTGAAAGAGGTTTCGATTCCGTATTCCGTGAACCGGATTGACATGAAGGCGTTTGAAGACTGCGTCAGACTCCGCGATATCACGATTCCGATTTCGGTCAGTTTGATTCACGCGACTGCTTTTGACGGCTGTACGAAGCTGAATATCCATGCGGAGGCGGGCTCTTACGCGAAGAATTTTGCGCAGACGCTTGTGCTGGATGATATAGATGTGTCTGAGTATGAGGAAGCGCCGGTTTTAGGAACGGTCAGCGAAAACAGCGCGGAGGAAGATGCGCCGATTGTGGGACCTGTGGATTATTACCATGAGGTGACCCATATGAACGCCATGGAAGCAGAGGAGGATGATTCCCGTGTGAAGGCGAAATCCCGTGTAGTCGGGCAGGAAGTATATGTGTTGGTGGACAACGCCAAGGCTACTGTGAATGTGGGCGGCACAGGGGAGATTCTGGGCGGTGAGCCTGTGGTGGAAGAGCCGGATCTGGATACCATTCCGGGACTGGAAGGTTCAGAGGACGCCAAGGGCGGTTCCTTTCCGAAATATACAGTTGTAAACGGGGAAATCATAGCGGCGCAGGCTTACTATGGGGAAGATATGACGTCCTGCGAGATACCGGGCGGTATTCGCCGGATCGGTGAGTTTGCCTATGCGAGATCAGCGTTACATACGGTCAGGATTCCCGACGGCGTGGAGGAGATCGGCTACGCGGCATTTTATCACTGTGACGAATTGACTGATGTAGTCATACCCGGCAGCGTGAAGGAGATTGGCGTTTCGGCTTTTGACAAGACGCCGTGGCTTTCCGGCTGGAAGTCGAATGTGGGAGAAGCGGGCGAGTTTCTGATTGTAGGAGATGGGATTCTGCTTGCTTACAGAGGGGCAGGCGGAATGGTTTCGATTCCTGAGTCCGTTAAGATGATCGGTCCGGCGGTGTTTAAAGGGATGGACAGTGTGACGGAAGTGTGGATTCCTGACAGCGTTTCGGTGATCGGGGAGGGCGCGTTCGAGGACTGTGTGAATCTGGTGTCCTTTGGCGGCGCAGAGGGCGTGCAGCAGATCCGCGACAGGGCTTTTGCCGGCTGTCCGATCAGAACGGTTACCATTCCCGCGTCTGTGGAGCAGATCGGGCTTCGCGCTTTTGACAATGAAAAGATAAAGGATGGCGTGATTTATTTTGCGGGGGAACAGCTTCCGGCGCGATCCTATGAGAATACGTCTACAAAGCTTTACCGGGATACTTACAGAGGGCAGGCGTTCACTGGTACCCGTGTTGCCGTGATTCCGGCAGGTGTGACCGATCTGACAAATACCTGTCTGTCAAAAGCGGGCGGCGGTTTTATGGGTGTTATCTGCAGAGCGAAGGATGCTGCCACAGATCAGAATACAGATGAGGATTCCGATGCCGGCGGTCTGGAGAATGCGCCCAAAGGCGGGGATGTAACCGCAGCGCAGACGGAAAGTGATGACAGCGAAGAGGCTGGCGGAAGACGTAGGGCAGAGGACAACGGGACGGCGGCACCGGCTGATAAGGAAAAGGAAGAAGCGGGCGGTGTGCTTACGATCCTTGCGAGGAGAGGCGGCGGCCCGGGTCCCGGGGAGACCTTGGAAATCAACGGGACAAAGTATACGCTGGAGGCGGGTACGGAAACGCTTCTGGATACAGAGCGCGAGGAGCCGCAGATCGGCATTACCGTAAAAAATAGAAGCTATTCCATACCACAGGACAGCCTTGTGACGGCGGTTATGGAAGGCTGTGATGGCAGCTACTTGATAGATATTGCCGACAGCGAAGAGGCGATGACGAAGATCGGGGATGTGTACAAGTCGATTTATGGCAGTAAATTGCCGCACTCCCTGCATGCTTATGACATTACCATGACAGATACGAGGACCGGCGTGCCGATCACGGTACTGGGGAAACAGCGTGTGGAGATCACCATGCCTCTGCCAAGCGGCGTATTGCAGGAAAATATGCATGTGGTTTGTCTGGATGAAGACGGGCAGCTTGAAGAGGTGGACAGCCGGATTGTATCTCTGGACGGCAGGGATGCGGTGACATTTCAGGCGGCACATTTCTCCGCATATGGTATTTACAATTACGGCACAGGTCCGGCGGTGGCGGACGTGAGGGAAGGGCAGGCGGTATTTACCTCTTTGGGGAAGAAGGATGTATCACCCGATACCGGGGACTACAGCATTCATCCAAAGTATTTCCTCGGCGCAGGATTGTTCTTTACAGCGATGGCAGTATTCTTTTATCAGAAGACGACATGGGCGAGGTGGAAGAGGAGACTGCGGCGGATTGGAAACAGGAAATAGATGCAGCATATTATTACTCCTGGCATGATGTATATTCATGCCGGGGTTTTTTACTTGACATATATATGCACAACATATATGATAATTGTAATAGGAAATATCAAGAACATGAATTTCGCATGTATGACATATTCTGTCAGATTTCCCAACTGTGATTAACTGATACACACATCCAGAAGGCGGGCGCATTTTAATGCGGATCAGGATAGCGGAAGTAAGCTTATTTTTGGGAATGCGGAGTTGTGTTCGCAATTTTTGCGAAATTATATGAATATGCCTGTTCTTAAAAATGTTCGACCGGAAGATATTGAGGATGTCACAGAACGGTATCTCCCCATGTTTACGGAAGAAAGAAATTCGGATACGGTAAAGCGTATAAAAATAGAGGAAATAATACTTTGTTTTTTGCTTCCCTTATTGAACATAAAACAAAAGTGGATTATAATGTAAGTATGCAGATGCTCCGTTATATGGTTTACATATGGGAAGACTATGAAAAAGAAATGGAGTGAAAGAAAAGGATTTGACCGAAGATGAAATTATGGATTTTACAGAGTAGGTGAAGGAGCGTAAAATGGCTGTATTATTTGAACATTTTAAAGATGTGGATATCCCGGCGGCGCGTAAAATCGCACAGGCAGAGGGACTTGCGAAAGGACGAGCTGAGGGACAAAAGGAAGGTGAAGAGCGTTTTGCCCGATTGGCGCAGTTTTTATTGCAAGATAGTCGAAAGGACGATTTGATAAAGACGTTTACGGATTTGGAGTACCGCAAGCGCCTTTACGGGGAATATCATTTGTAAAAAGTTAAATAGATTTGAAAATTCTATTTAAAAGGTGTGGAGGATTCAGTTTTTGGGATGATGCGCATAAAACGACTCCCGGCATAATATATATGTAAAGCCGGGAGTTTTGTTTTATGCCATGGACAGGGTGAAAAAGCAGCTTGGATGTACGGAAAACATACAGTATAGTATAGCCACGGAGGAGATCTGTGTGGCGGTTTTGGATACGGGGATTGGCAATCACCCTGATTTTGAGGATCGGGTGGTTGCCTTTCATGATTTTGTGAATGGAAGACAGGAGCGTTATGACGACAGCGGGCACGGGACCCATGTGGCGGGCTGTATCGGCGGGAGCGGCCGGCTTTCAAACGGTCGTTTCAGCGGAATTGCGCCCACTTGCAGGCTCTGTGTGGGGAAGGTCCTCGACGAGAAGGGAGAGGGCAGCATAGAGAGTATGTATCATGGACTCCTATGGATTCTGGAGAACCGGCTGCGCTATCGGATCCGGGTACTCAATATTTCCGTCGGCATCGGTGAGGATGGGGATAAGGAAAGGGTGGAGGAGCTTTCGGGACTTTTGGAGAGGGTCTGCGAACAGGGAGTGGTGGTGGTCTGTGCCGCGGGAAACAAGGGACCGGGGGAGGGCACGCTGTCGCCGCTGGGGGAAAGCCGCAGGGTCATTACCGTCGGCTGTCACGAGGGGGGATATTTCGGCGCGAGAAAGGATTTGTGCGAAAATTATTCTGGCAGGGGGCGGGAGGATCTTCCTTACAGAAAGCCGGATCTGGTGGCGCCGGGCACGGATGTGGTTTCCTGCAATCTGACGTGGCACCGGGACAGGAGGGGGATATACCGCGATGCCTACACAAGAAAAAGCGGCACTTCCATGTCTACGCCTATTGTTTCGGGCGCGGCGGCGCTCTATCTGCAGAAATACCCGTACAGCAACAGCAGTCAGGTGAAGCGGCAGATGATCTATACGGCAAAAGATCTGGGGGTAGCGTGGAACAGACAGGGCTGGGGGATGCTGGATATAGAAAATTTATGCAGATATTATTGACAGAGCAAGGTATATTGTATACAATTATACGAGGTAAAAGGAAAACGGGAGTCGTGTACATGCAGTACGGTCTCGGTTATGCACCGTCAAAGAAACAGAAAACAGAGCGGTGCAGAAGTGAGGAATGGAAATGACGAACTATGATAAGAAGTATGATGCGAACGACAAGTATTCTCTGCGTGGGCGTGTGTTCCAGAAGCTGCGGGAGGATATCTTGAGCGGCAAGTACAAAGAACATGAGGAATTAAAGGAAGTGGCGATCGGAGAGGAGCTCGGCGTGAGCCGCACCCCGGTCAGAGAGGCGTTCAGACAGCTTGAACTGGAAGGACTGATCCGAATTGTCCCCAATAAGGGCGCCTATGTGACGGGAATCACGGCGAAGGATGTGAAGGACATCTATATGATCCGCTCTCTTTTGGAGGGGCTGTGTGCCCGCCTCGCCACGGAGAAAATATCGAAGGAACAGATGGAGGAGATGGAGGAGAACATCTATCTCGCTGATTTCCACGAGGAGAAGGGGCATTTAGACCAGATCGCGGAACTGGATAACCGTTTTCACGACATTCTCTATGAGGCGTGCGACTCCAAGCTACTGGAACATACTTTGCGGGATTTCCACCGCTATGTGCTGCGCGTCAGACAAAAGACGCTTGCCACCAATACGAGGGGACGTGCTTCCAACGATGAGCACAGGCAGATCATGGAGGCGATCAAGGCGGGGGATGCGGCACTTGCGGAGAAGCTTGCGAATCAGCATATGATCAACGCCTACGACAATATGGTGAAAAACGGTCTGAAGGAAATTTACGGGGAAAATACGGACGAGACCGCGGAAGATCATAGTGACAATAAATAATTGGGAAAAATCGGCGCAAAACTTGCGGCGGGAAAGGTGACAAAATCACATGGAAAAAATTAAGATGACAACCCCTCTGGTGGAGATGGATGGGGACGAGATGACAAGAATCCTCTGGAAGATGATCAAGGATGAGCTGTTGCTGCCTTACATCGACCTGAAGACGGAATACTACGATCTGGGGCTGGAGCACCGCAATGAGACGGACGATCAGGTGACGATCGACTCCGCCGAGGCGACGAAAAAATACGGGGTGGCGGTCAAGTGCGCCACGATCACTCCCAACGCGGCAAGAATGACGGAGTACCATCTGAAAGAAATGTGGAAAAGCCCCAACGGCACGATCCGCGCCGCGCTCGACGGCACGGTGTTCCGCGCGCCGATTATCGTGAAGGGGATCGAGCCCTGTGTGAAGAACTGGGAGAAACCCATCACGCTGGCGAGACACGCTTACGGGGACGTCTACAAAAATACGGAGATCAAAGTGCCCGGTGCGGGTAAGGCGGAGCTTGTGTTTACCGCTGCGGACGGCACACAAATCAGGGAGACCATCCACGAGTTTGCAGGTCCCGGCATCCTGCAGGGCATTCACAACACGGACAAGTCCATCGCCAGCTTTGCGAGGGCATGTTTTAACTATGCGCTGGATACGAAGCAGGATCTCTGGTTTGCCACGAAAGATACGATTTCCAAAAAGTATGATCATAATTTCAAGGATATCTTTCAGGAGATTTACGACGCAGAGTATAAGGAGAAGTTTGAGAGCGCGGGTATTGAATATTTCTACACGCTGATTGACGATGCGGTGGCGCGCGTGATGAAGGCAAAGGGCGGTTTTATCTGGGCATGTAAAAATTATGACGGCGACGTGATGAGCGATATGGTGTCCTCCGCCTTCGGTTCCCTTGCCATGATGACCTCCGTCCTCGTATCCCCCGACGGCGTTTACGAGTATGAGGCGGCGCACGGCACAGTGCAGAGACACTATTATAAACATCTGGCGGGAGAGGAGACCTCCACCAACTCCGTGGCAACCATCTTTGCATGGACAGGCGCCCTCAGAAAGCGCGGCGAACTGGATGGAAACAAGGAGCTTATGTCTTTTGCAGATCAACTGGAAAAGGCGACGATTCAGACCATCGAAGAAGGGAAAATGACAAAAGATCTGGCGCTGATTACGTCTATGAAGGATGTGACGGTTTTAAACAGTGAGGACTTTATTAAGGAAATCAGAAAGACCTTAGAGGCATGTTAAGAACCATCGCCAGACAGCGGGAAGTAGGAAATAAAAATTGACTAATATAGAGACGGGGCGCAGGATAGAGTCATGAGAGCATCCCGTCTCTGTTTTTGCATTTCTATGTTCTATTCTTCTAACGACAATTCTTCCCACTTTTCATACAGCCCTGCAAGTTCCATCTCATTCCCCTCTTTCTCCCGGTTCAGTTCCTGCAGCCTCGCCACATCCGTACAGACTTCCGGTGAAGCCATAAGCGCATCAATTTCCTCATTGCGCGTTTCCAGCGCCTCGATCCGTTCCTCGCATTTTTTCAGATCGTTCTCCCGTTTGCGCTGTGCCGCCTGCTGTTCTTTCTTTGCCTTCCAGTCCTGTTTCGCCACGGAGGGCGCATCATTTGTTCCGGGTTCAGCGACAGCGTTTTTTCCCGGCTGGAACCCTGTGAGAGAGGCGTCAATTTTGGCGAGCTGTTCTTCCTTCTTTTCCAGATAATAATCGTAATTGCCGAGATAATTTGTCAGCGTCCGGCGGTTCAGGTCAAGAATCCGGTGGGCGGTCCTGTTGATGAAATAGCGGTCGTGGGAGACGTAGAGCACGGTTCCCGTGTAAGCGCACAGGGCGTCCTCCAGAATCTCCTTGGACATAATGTCCAGATGGTTGGTGGGCTCGTCCAGAATCAGGAAGTTAGCCTCGGAGAGCATCAGTTTTGCGAGGGAAAGCCTGCCGCGCTCCCCGCCGCTCAATGTTTTTATGGTCTTAAAGACGTCCTCCCCGGTAAAGAGGAAGGCGGCGAGCGTGTTTCGGATTTCCGTGTTATTTAACATCGGGTAGTCGTCCGAAATTTCCTGAAACAGTGTCTTTTCCGGGTGGAGCACATGATGTTCCTGATCGTAGTAGCCGACTGCCACGTTTGTGCCCAGACGGATGGTTCCGCGGTCAGGAGGCAGAAGCTCGTTGATGATCTTCAGGATGGTCGTTTTCCCCGTGCCGTTGTCACCGATGATTGCCACATGCTCCCCTTTTTTCAGTTCAAAGGACAGATTATCGAAGAGGGAGAGCGGTCCGAAAGCCTTGGACAGCGCTTCCACCTGCAGCACGTCGTTGCCGCTTGGGAATTTCGGCTCCAGCGTCAAGTGCATGTCCGCCCGGACTTCCACGGGTTTCTCCAGCACTTCTATCTTTTGCAGCATCTTTTCACGGCTCTCCGCGCGTTTGATGGATTTTTCCCTGTTAAAGGATTTCAGCTTTTCAATCACCGCCTCCTGATGCTTGATTTCCTGCTGCTGTTTCATGTACGCGTTATAGGCGGCGGCGCGAAGCATTTCCTTTCCGGCGGCGTATGCGGAGTAATTGCCGGAAAATACGGTTGCGTTGGTGTTGTCCAGTTCGATGACCTTTCCGGCGATACGGTCAAGAAAATAGCGGTCATGGGAAACGATAATTACCGCGCCCTTATAGTTCAGAAGATAGGTTTCCAGCCATGCGATTGACTGCAGGTCCAGATGGTTGGTGGGCTCGTCCAGTATAATCAGATTCGGCTTAAGGAGAAGGAGTTTTCCGAGCGCGACCCGCGTTTTCTGCCCGCCGGACAGGGTGGAGACGGATTTGTTAAATTCTTCTTCCGCAAAGCCGAGTCCTTTTAATACACCCACAAGTTCGCTCTTATAGGCGTAACCGTTGGCGGTCTCGTAAGCGTGGGTCAGTGTGGCATAGCGGTCCATCAGCTTGGGAAGAAGCGCCTCCGACGCGGTCTTCATCTGCAGCTCGATCGTATGCATCTCCTGTTCCATATCGAGGATGTCCTGTTTGACCAGGAGGAGTTCTTGATAGATTGTGTTTTCCCCGGATACGGCTTCGTGCTGGGAGAGGTAGCCGATGGTCTTGTCCTTTGCAAAGGTTACCATGCCTTCGTCGGCGGGCAGTTCGCCCATAATGATGCGCAGCAGCGTGGTTTTCCCCGCGCCGTTTATGCCTACGATAGCCGCCTTTTCATTGTCTTCTATATGGAACGATACGTTTCTCAGCACGGGAACTTCGTTAAAAGATTTGTGGATGTTGCTGACGGATAAAATCATCTTACGTTTACCTTGACCTTTCTTATTTACATACACTGTCCAGTTTACAGACCGGTGAGGTGCGTGTCAATCTTCTAATGAATTTTGCATTGATTCGTTGCAGGCACAGCGCAGTTCCTAATTGACAAAAAATTAACATAAGCGTAAGATGAAAGAAGAATTTGGAGGGTACGGTTGTGGAAGAAAAAGAAATTTCACAGGCTGTTGTCAGCCGTCTGCCGAGATATCTGCGTTATCTGGGAGAACTCAGGGATGAAGGGACCGAGCGGGTTTCCTCGCAGGAGCTTTCCGATATCATGCAGGTGACGGCTTCGCAGATCAGACAGGATCTGAACACCTTCGGCGGTTTCGGGCAACAGGGATACGGCTATAATGTCGGTTATCTCTATGATGAGATCGGAAAAATACTGGGCTTAGACAGGGAACACCGGCTGATTATTGTGGGCGCCGGCAATCTGGGACAGGCGCTTGTCAACTATACGAATTTCGAGCGGCGGGGGTTTCTGCTCCGCGGCATATTCGACCACGATCCGGGGGTGTGCGGCAAAGAGCTCCACGGCATCACGGTGCGTCCGATGGAGGAGATGGCTGGTTTTATCCGGGAGAACCAGATTGATATCGCGGTGCTGACGATTCCCAAGACTTCGGCGGTGGAGGTGGCAAAGCAGCTTGCCGCCTGCGGGATCAAAGGCATCTGGAATTTTGCGCATGTGGATCTGCGGCTTCCCGGACATATTCAGGTGGAAAACGTGCATCTTTCGGATAGTCTGATGAAGCTGTCTTATAATCTTGCTTCGGTGGGGGAAGTGACATAACGAAAACCGAACTGTTACACATAATATTACAGTCAGAAAGGTGTGGTGGGGATGGCGAGATCGGATGAGATATTCAAAGCAGCGTTGGTTGGGAAAAGAATCCCTATTTTGACGTTGGATAATAAATGGCACAGACTCTTTACACAGTCGGAGTTTACCCCGGAGTTAAAGGGGATGGAAAAAAATCTAAACGACATGCTGAAGCGTCAGGCAAAGCTGAATACAGAAACCAGAGAGCTGAAAAAGCTGAAAAAGAAGCTGATGGACGAGGTCGTGATTCTCGCCGACGCGATGGGGGAGCGTCCGACCAAGAAACAGGATAAGGAGATGGCGGACCACAAGCGCCTGATAGAAGAGTGCAACGAGAAGATGGACGCTTATGAGGAGGAACTGGTAGAGCTGCCCAGACAGATCAACCAGCTGAACAACCAGCTCATGCTGATTACAATGGATGTGTGTTACCGTAAGCTTCAGCAGAATACCAAAGAGCTTTCGGAGATTGAGGAGTGGATCGACGGCATTAGGCGTGAACTGAAAAAAAAGGTGGTGCGCAAGCAGGAAAAAGAGGCGGTCATCAACAAGCTCTATGCGTATATGCACGATATTTTCGGTGCGGAGGTGATCGAGCTTTTTGATATGCAGTACGACCCGGAAGAAAAGTACCGCAGGAAGGAGACAGCCGCGCAGGCGGTCAGCCCGGAAAAGCAGACTGAGGGGCAGGAGAAACAGACAGGAGAGCCGGAGAAAGCAGAACAAGCCGGGCAGCCGGAAAGAAACGCGGAGCCGGAAAGTAAGAATACATAGACGCCGAAGTCTCAGGGCTTTGGCGTTTTTGCCGGATGTGAATATAATAATCGCAGGAGCGGGTTTGCGAATCCGCCTGCAGGGGGAGAAAATATGTTAGAGAAATACCAGAGGGTGTATGCGTCGGTAGATCTTTCGGCGGTTCTTTACAATATGGAGCGGATGCACGGGGCAATCTCACCGCAGACAAAGATGATCGGCGTGATCAAGACGGACGGCTACGGCCACGGCGCTGTGCCCATCGGCAGGGAGCTGGAGAAACTGCCCTATGTGTTCGGCTATGCCACCGCCACGGCTGAGGAGGCTTTTATCCTGCGGCGGGCAGGGCTTACCAAGCCGGTACTGATTTTGGGATATACCTTTCCATACAGTTATGACGAGCTGATTTTACAGGAGATTCGTTCCACTGTTTTCAGAAAGGATGCGGTGGAGACGCTTGACGCCTGCGCCGGAAGGCTTGGCAGAAAAGCCGTTGTGCATGTGAAGGTGGATACGGGCATGTCGCGGATCGGCATCAGACCGGATGAAGAGGGGCTCGCCTTTATGGAATGGATTTCTGGTTTTGAAAATATGGAAGTGGAGGGGATTTTTACCCATTTTGCAAGGGCGGATGAGACGGATCACTCGGCGGCGCTTTCGCAGCTTGCAAAGTTTACAGCGTTTGCGGAGGAGGCGGAACGACGTATGGGAAAACGGATTCCGTTGAAACACTGTTCCAACAGTGCGGGCATTCTCACCCTGCCGCAGGCGAATCTTTCTCTCGTGCGCGCGGGCATTACGCTGTACGGGCTGTCTCCTTCCGGGGAAGTGACAAAGGAGATGCTTTCCCTGCACCCTGTGCTTTCCCTGAAGAGCAGGCTGGTTTATGTGAAGGAAATCGAGGCGGGGACGCCTGTCAGCTACGGGGGTACTTTTGTGGCGAAGGAGCGGATGCGGATTGCCACCGTGCCTGTGGGATATGGGGACGGTTATCCAAGAGGGCTTTCTGGTAAGGGAAGCGTGCTGATCCGGGGAAAACGCGCACCCATTCTTGGCAGGGTCTGCATGGACCAGTTTATGGTGGATGTGACGGAAATTCCGGACGCGCAGGAGGATGACGAGGTGACGCTGATCGGTGCGGACGGCGGGGAGAAAATCACCGTGGAGGAACTGGGGGAGCTGTCGGGCAGATTTAACTACGAGCTGGTATGCTGCCTCGGGAAACGGATTCCGCGGGTCTATTTAAAGGATGGAGAAATTGTCTGTACAAAAGATAATTACGGGGAAAGTCTGTAAGACGCGCGAGTGAAAACGCATCATTATTCTGTATACGACCGAAAAAGACGGCAATACTATTGCTGGTAACAGGAAAACAGTGAGAGTAGCCAAAAGTCAAAGGAAGTGTAAGATAATGAGAAGAGGAGATATTTATTATGCGGATCTGCGCCCGGTAGTGGGATCTGAGCAGGGCGGTGTGCGCCCGGTGCTCATTATACAGAACGATGTGGGAAACAGGCACAGTCCGACGGTGATCTGCGCGGCAATCACATCAAAGATGAATAAGGCAAAGCTGCCCACCCACATAGAATTGAGCGCGGGGAAGTATGATATGGTGAAGGATTCCGTGATTCTTTTAGAGCAGCTGCGCACCATAGATAAGCAGCGTCTCAAGGACAGGGTCTGTCATCTGGATTCGGACATCATGCGGGCGGTAAACGAGGGTCTGATGATCAGTCTGGAGCTCGGTACATAGGATAAGACAATTTGACACACGGGATAATAATTGATATGATAATAAACTGAGGTTAAAACAGTAAAGTAAGAAACGGAAGAAAGGAACAATTTATATGGAAGACGGTGGCTCGGGCAGTAACAGCATCCTGTGGTTTGTACTTATGCTTTTTCTGGAGATGATATTTTACGGCTTCAGTGCGGCGATGCAGAACCGCAGGGGAACGGACAAAGAAGAAGGCGGCGCAGGCGGGGAAGAACCCGAAGAGCAGACGGTAAAGCAGAAAAAGAAGCAGGAAAGACTTGCCTACATGATGGAGCAGCATGCGGCTTACGCTACGGCGACGCAGCTCGGCGTGGTGACCATCAATCTGCTGTTGGGCGCATTTATTCTGTACCGGCTGAATAACTATTTTTCTTTTCTGGTATCGGATCAGGTGCGCGTCCGGTTCGGGGCGCTTGCCGGATGGCAGATGCATGCGCTTGCGCTTGCGGTTCCTGTTATTGTGACGATTTTTCTGTTGTACATAATCATGACGATCGGTGTTATGGTGCCGAAGAAAGCGGCGGCGAAGCACCCGGATAAATGGCTTCATGCGCTGGTTAACCCATTTTATTACTATGTGCGGATTGTATCGCCTTTCAGCAGTCTGATCTTTGTCACGTCAAAGATGGTGCTGCATCTGTTTGGCGTGCGGGATGCGGACGATCGCGAGGATGTGACGGAGGAAGAAATCCTCTCCATGGTGAGTGTCGGGCATGAGCAGGGTATTCTCCATGCCAGCGAGGCGGAGATGATCACGAATATCTTTGAGTACGGAGATAAGGAAGCCAAGGATATTATGATCAACCGCAACAATCTGATCGCCATAGACTGTACCATGACGCTGCAGGAGGCGGCGGCTTTTATCGTGGAGGCGCACAACAGCCGTTTTCCTGTCTACGACGAGACCATAGACCATATCATCGGCATTCTGCATCTGAAGGACGTGATGCGGATGCAGATGAATGAAAAGATGCGAAACCGTCCCATCGGAAAGATCAAGGGGCTTTTGCGCGAGCCGCGCTTTATTACGGAGAAACGTAAGATCAACGATCTCTTTCAGGTGATGCAGAAAGAAAAGATCCAGATGGTCATTGTCATCGACGAGTATGGGCAGACGGCAGGACTGGTTGCTCTGGAAGACATTCTGGAAGAGATTGTAGGCAATATTCAGGACGAGTATGATGAGGATGCCACCTATATCAAAGAGAGCGGGACGGACCACTACGTGATTCAGGGTATGATGCCTTTGGAGGAACTGGAGGAAAGACTGCAGGTTTCCTTTGAGGATGAACCGTTTGATACGGTGAACGGCTTTGTGATCTCGAGACTGGAACACATCCCGGAGGAGGGAGAAGATTTTGAGTTTGTGTACGGAGGCTATACGTTCCGTATTATGGAAGTAAAGGATCATATGATCCAGACAGTGTCTGCGAAAAAGAATAAAGAAGAAACAGAAGCATAAAGAAAGGATGGAGAGAGATGTCAGGACATTCAAAATTTGCGAATATCAAACACAAGAAGGAAAAAAATGATGCGGCGAAAGGTAAGATTTTTACCATCATCGGCAGGGAGATCGCGGTGGCGGTGAAGGAGGGTGGTCCCGATCCGGCGAATAATTTCAAGCTGGCGCAGGTGATTGCCAAGGCGAAGGCAAATAACATGCCCAACGATACCATCGACAGAGGTATCAAAAAGGCAGCCGGTGAAGGCGGAAACGTGGATTATAAGTATGTCACTTACGAGGGCTATGGTCCAAACGGTGTGGCAATCATCGTGGACGCGCTGACGGACAATACCAACCGTACAGCCGCCAATGTGAGAAGCGCGTTTACCAAGGGCAACGGCAGCATCGGCACACAGGGCTGCGTTTCCTTTATGTTCGACAAGAAGGGGCTTATCATCATTGATAAGGAAGAGTGTGAGATGGACGCGGACGATCTGATGATGACCGCGCTTGACGCCGGTGCGGAGGATTTCTCCGAGGAGGAGGACAGCTACGAAGTTTATACCGACCCGGATCAGTGGAGCGAGGTGGACGCGGCGCTGAAGGAGGCGGGGGTAACGCCCATCTCATCGGAGGTGACGATGATCCCGCAGACGTGGGTGGAACTGACAGACGAGGGCGCGGTAAAGAACCTGCAGAAGACGCTGGATCTTCTGGAGGATGACGATGACGTGCAGGCGGTATATCACAACTGGGATGAATAACGTGAGAAGAACTTCTAGCCGCTCACAGCAAAGGCTGTTTCGCGGAGAAGTTCTAAGTCTCACGTGGGAGAATGCTTGGAAAACAGCATTCTCCGCATGGACGGGACATCAGGAAGCACTATGTCTCGCGTGAGAGAATGCCAAAAGAGGCATTCTCTGTGATGATTTGGAGGAAGGATACGATGTACAAAAAAGAGACAATCTGCATACAGTCGGGGTGGAAGCCGAAGAACGGGGAGGCGAGGGTGCTCCCGATCTACCAGAGTACGACTTTCAAATATGAGAGTTCGGAGCAGATGGGGCGGCTTTTTGATCTGGAGGAGAGTGGGTATTTCTATACCCGGTTACAGAATCCTACGAACGACTGTGTGGCGCAGAAAATATGCGAGCTTGAGGGCGGCGTGGCGGCTATGCTTACCTCTTCCGGGCAGGCGGCGAACCATTATGCCGTATTCAATATCTGTGAGGCGGGCGACCATGTGGTGATGAGTTCCACGGTTTACGGCGGCAGTTTCAATCTGCTCACCTGCACCATGAAGAAGATGGGAATCGAGTGTACGGTGGTGGATCCTGACGCGCCGGCGGAGGAACTGGAAAAAGCTTTTCAGGAAAACACCAAATGTGTGTTTGCGGAGACGATCGCGAATCCGGCGCTGGTGGTTCTCGACATAGAAAAGTTTGCGGCGCTGGCACATGCCCATCAGGTGCCGCTGATTGTGGACAATACCTTTGCCACGCCAATCAACTGCAATCCCTTTAAATGGGGCGCGGATATCGTGACGCACTCCACCACGAAATATATGGACGGACATGCCATGGCTGTGGGCGGCTGTATTGTGGATTCGGGCAATTTTGACTGGGCGGCGCACCCGGAAAAATTCCCCGGGCTGTGTACGCCAGACGAGTCCTATCACGGCATTGTCTATACGGAAAAATTCGGGAAGGCGGCTTATATCACGAAGGCGACGAGCCAGCTGATGCGGGATCTCGGTTCCATCCAGTCGCCCCAGAATGCGTTTTTGCTGAATGTGGGTCTGGAGACGCTGCCTCTGCGCATGGAGAGACACTGTTATAACGCGCAGAAGTGCGCAGAATTTTTGCAGGACCACGAAAAGGTGGCGTGGGTGAATTATCCGGGGCTTTCCGGCAATAAATATTACGATCTGGCGAAAAAATATATGCCAGACGGCACATGCGGCGTGATTTCCTTTGGTCTGAAGGGTGGCAGGGAGGCAGCCGCAAAAATGATGGATCATCTGGAACTGGCGGCGATCGTGACCCATGTGGCGGATGCAAGAACGAGTGTTCTGCACCCGGCGAGTCATACGCACAGGCAGATGAATGACGAACAACTGAAAGAGGCGGGGGTAGCGCCCGATCTGATCCGGCTTTCTGTGGGGATCGAGCATATCGATGATATTATTGCGGATCTTGCGCAGGCACTCTCCGCTTTATAAGAGAAGGATAACATTATGACTTATCGGAAAACATGGTTTGATTATGTGCTCTGGGCAGCTTACGCGGGGCTCTGTGTGGCGCTGCTCGCTTATGTGGGAAAACATATCTATGTGTTCTATGTTGGAACGTCTCTTGCGAAGCTTGGCACATTTCTGCCATTTCCGCTGATCCTGTGTCTCTATTCGGGCATTCGCCTGTCTGCACAGGCAATCAGAAAAAAGCGCTATCTTTCCGCGCATACATCTGGCATGGCGGAATCGTTTGTGATTTCCATATCTTTTGTATTCGGTCTTATCCTGAGAATAAGGGAGGGACTCTATGAGGCGGTGCCTTCCTTTGAACCGGGAGAATACTATGAAATGGCTGTTGTGAGGGCGGGGGCGGACAGTCCGGCTCTCTCGCACGGGTTGAGCGACCTGTTTGTGCGCTGTCTCCGTGTTGTTTTTTCTTTTCTGGGAAACAGTATGACTGCGGCAATGCTGTTCCAGATTTTTTTGCAGATGCTGATCCTTCTATTTGCTTACCTCGCAGTCAGAATAGCGGCAGGCAGGTTTGCGGCATGTACAGTGCTTCTGCTGTTGGCATTTTCCGATGCGGTGATCCGTAAAATGTATGTGATTGATCCGGAATGTATGCTGTTAGCGGTTATGCTTGCAGGGCTTTGTCTCGTACTTGGTTTTGTGCGGGCGGCGCTTAGCGGCAGCGGCGGTTTCGGCAGTCTGCCGGGAGCTGTGTTTCTCGGCATTGTTTTAGGCGTCCTGTGCTATCTGGAATGTGGCATGGCGGTTCTCTTTTTGTTTCTGGCGGGACTTTTTACCGGGAAACTGGGTGCTGACACCGGGCGGAAACGTATGATCGGAAGCCTGTTTCTGGTACTGGCAGGCAGTCTTGCAGGGTTTTTGTGTGCCATCGGCATAGATGCCTCTTTCAGCGGCGTCAGTTTTTATCAAGGGCTTATGTCATGGACCCTGCCGTATTTAAATTTCAGGATGGGCGCAAGGATATTTAGTGTAATCGGCATGGATCACCTCTTTTTTGCACTGATTTTTCTCCCGGCTTCTTTTTTAGGACTTGTGTTTATCCAAGGGGACCGCGAGCAGGATTTCACGCTGTGGCTTTTGCCATGTGTTCTTCTTGCACCCGTTTTTGTCATGGATTTCAGCGTCGTGGGATTCGGTGGCGTGGTGTTGTTTTTCTGGTGCGTGATGGCGGCGCTTGGCTTGAAGAATACCGTGTTTGGCGGGCAGGCGGAAGTCCTGCGGGAAAAGATAGAGGAGATCAACGCGGCGGCAGCGCCTATCCCTGCGGCAGCGCCTGTGGCGGCGGGGGCGATCCCCGGGAGTCCGGCGGCGGTTTCGGAGGAAAAGCCGCGGTTTATCGAAAACCCGCTGCCACTTCCGAAAAAGCATGTGAAGCGTGAGATGGATTACGACTATGATGTGACGGAAGCGGACATGCACTATCAGGTGGAAGTTGCGGAGGGGGACGAGTTTGATTTTTAATTAGGAAATTATATCGCATGTAAAGAACATTATGGAGTTTAAGATTTTATAAATGAGTCATACTAAGAGAGAGCCAGACAGACAGGCTCTCTTTTTTGATACGCAGTATTTCGAGTCTGTTTATGCTGTTTATGCGGCATATGGGACAATGTGAGAATCTGACAGATACGGAAAGGAGCACGGGCATGGGAAACAACAAGGATACGAAAAATAAGAATACCCAGAACAAGGACGAAAACGAGAAAGAGAAAAAGCGGGAGAACGAAAAGCAGAGGGACGAGCGGATAGAAAAGGTGGGACAGGTGACGCTTGATGAGAACGCGCTGCACCATAAAATCCATCTGCTCACGATTATCGGGGAGATCGAGGGACACGACAACTTAAGCAGCAATGCGAAGACGACCAAATACGAGCATATCCTGCCACAGCTTGCGGCGATCGAGGACAGCGGCGAGGTGGACGGCGTGCTGATTCTTTTGAATACCATGGGCGGCGATGTGGAGGCGGGGCTTGCCATCGCGGAGATGATTGCGTCCCTGAGCAAGCCGACGGTTTCCCTTGTGCTTGGCGGGAGTCATTCGATCGGTGTACCGATTGCGGTGAGCACGGACTATTCCTATATTGTGCCGACGGGAACCATGGTGATCCATCCTGTGCGCTTAAGCGGCATGGTGATCGGCGTACAGCAGACGTTTGATTATTTCAAGCAGATACAGAACCGCATTACCGGGTTTGTCTGCGAGCACTGTAAGATTCCCAAACCCCGTCTGGAAGAACTGATGATGGAGACAGGGATGCTGACGAAGGACGTCGGGACAGTGCTTGTAGGAAGAGAGGCTGTGGAGGAGGGCATCATCTGCGAGGTGGGTGGTATCAGCGATGCCATTGGAAAGCTCCATGATATGATAAAATAAGGTCGCTCATGTTCTACTCTTTCTTCATAAATATTTGACAAATACAGTGTTTTGGAGTAAATTTTAAAATATAACAACATTTTGCATAGAATTTGCGTGATGTAAGAAGGAAAAGATTTCAATTTATGATGAAGGAGAGTGGAAAGAGAGTGATGAAAACAGTGTACGGAAAATTTAAACGGATGCTTTCTGTTCTGTTAGCGACGGCGCTGGTGCTGACCTGCGTGCCTCAGACAGGTATGCAGGTTTTTGCGGCTGAATCCGATGCGGAAGCTGTGGTTTCAGAGGACGGACAGATGACGGAAGAGGAAGCGCCTGCGGAGGAGCAGGAAAAGCAGAAGGAATCGGAAGAGCAGGAGATTACAGAAGAAAACGAAGAATCGGAAGAAGAGGTTACAGAAGAAGACGAAGAACTAAAAGAGGAAACTCCTTCGGAAGAGAAGGCGCCTGAAAAGGAGCAGGATTCAGAAACACCCGAAAATTCTGAGGGGGGGGGTACAACAGATGACCCTGTAGAAGAGGAGATCGAGGAGGAGATCAACGCGGCGGCGGACGGAGCGGATGAGGGTACAGAGACAAATCCTGAGGAACCAGATACGCCTCCGGCGGAAGATCAGACGACGAAATACACTCTTACAGTCAATACGGGTGAGAATGCAGATCAGATTGAAAAGATTATGTATGCGTATGGCGATTCTGTGCCTGCGGATACAGGGTTCGTGGAATGGGCAGGTTCTCCGGCAGAAATCCCGGAAAATAAGACTGTCTATCTGAAAGTCACTTCTAAAGAAGGATTCGATGTAAAGATCAAACAGCAGTATCAGGGCGGCGACGAGACGGTGGCAGGCGATTATCTTGAGAAATACGACTGCTATCAGTTTTTCATGTCGAAGGATCTGACACTGACGGTTTCTGCGGAGACTGCGAAGAAACAGGTTAGGATTCAGAAAAACTCGACGGACGGCTTTGAGAGCGTTTATTATTCCATTGATAACAAAAAAGAAGGTACGGAAGACTATGAGACTGGAAAACAGCAGGCTTTCAGCGGAACCAGTGTCAGTATAGAGATTTCATCCGATCAACAGTTGACTTTGTCGGTCAAAACGAAGGGGGTGAATCGCTATCGCGTCTATGTATGCTGTGAGGATAACCAAAATACGACATATGTTCCATCCGAAGATGGGAATGAGGAGATTTATCACATAGAGGGAAAGTCACTCAGAAAAAACGATACAGTCAATATCTCGGCGATCAAGCTGTATTGGCTTACGGTCGAGGCAGACACAAATAGTATCAAAGAAAAGATTGAGAGTATCTGGAGTGTTCCGCTTGAAGCGGCTGACGGAGATACAGCTTTAGACGAGGTGAGTGATGATGCCTTTAGTGAGGAGTGGGATGTTGGAACAAATGGAGGCATAACTGCACAGACTTGCTATGTGGAACAAGGTGAAAAAACTGGTGCAGTTTTTTTCAAAGCGAAGCCAAAAGACGATTACGAAATCAAGGTAACTCCCGAAACAAAACATATTACATCTATAGTAAAGGACGGAGCCTTTTATTATAAGATCGTGATGCCGGAACCGGAGAGCGACGAGACCTACACCATCTCCGCCGTTCCCAAACCCCAGTGCAGCCTTACCATCCCGGATTTCTCCGGCATCAAGGGAATCGAGTCGGTGAAGTATGCGACGGAATTAAAGGAAGACCCGGCAGGTTCGGGAACTTCTGTGCCGGACTGGAAAGAGTATACCGCTTCGACATATCCTTTTGTCAAGCGTGGAGAAAAGATATATCTTCAGGTGAATGTGGCGGACGGCTATGATGCCGCCGAAACAAAAATATATACAACCTACGGCACATTGGCAGAGGACAAAGAGCCGGTGACGGCAGAAGCCGACGGGTCTTATGTTCTGACCATGAAGGATGGTCTGTCCCTGCGGATCGTGACTCAGCTAAAATCAAATACAATCACGGTCACGAAAGATGCCGATGTCAAGAATGTATATTACACCATAGACAACGACGCAAGAAAGACGCTGGGAGCTACCGAAGAAATAAAAGCCACCAGAGAGAACATGGTCACTCTGGAATTTGCGATGGAGGATGGCTTTGGCGTCGCTGTGACCAAGACATCGGACGGCGGAAGCGCTGAGCCTCTGGAGACTACATACGATACCTATAGTGGAAATTACGAGTGCGAGCTGAAAGATATTACGGCGGATGTCGCAGTTAATGTGACTTCTGTTTCCCTTGCCACGATCCACATGCCTGAAACATTTACGGGCACGGGTGTCAAAAAAGTGCAGTACGCGACGCAGGAGACTGGCGACAGTTCCGCGCTGACATGGTACAATGCGGTGGCGGGGGAGACGATCCGGGTTCCGGCTTCGGGTATGAATGTATACCTGCTCGTCACGCCGGAGACAGGGCGAAAGTGTATAGTCAGCTATGGCGCGACGTGGGATGCGGATGAGGCGTCACAGACAGATGTTCCAACAGCGCCGGGCAAGAACTATTATGACCTGACAAGCATCCTCTCATCGGCACCGATATGGTTGTTTATGAAGCAGGATTCATCGACTGCTACCCATACACTCACCATAAAAAGGGGTGGAACGCTGGCGGCAATCCGCGATATTGCATATACGATGAATGCGGATGACAAGAATAGCTGGGTCAGCGTGGGAAGCGCGAAAGAAATTCCGAGGCTGGCAAAGGATTCTGTCGTGTATGTCCGCACGTCCGTAAAGCCGGGCTATACATGTTCGGTTACGAAGGATGCGGGAGTGACACCTGAGACCCCGGACGCCAATGGTGTATACAGCATTACGATGGATGCCGACGTTGCGATTACAGTGAAAGCCGAAGCGGCGGCGCAGACTGTAAAATACATGGAGAACCTGAATGGTGCGGACAAAGGGGCTGTATTCCTCAGCGACAGTAAATTCACGCGTGAGGGCGCAGATGGTCAGCCAGAGAACCTGAAGGATTATGCTGGTGCAGATGGCATTGTGACACCCGCCGATCCAGCAAAGCCGATCACCTGCGAGGACACCCTCACCTTGTCCTTCACGCCGAAGGAAGGATATAAGGTGACCGTCACCAGAAAGACTGGCGAAGCGCCTGCAGGCGGGGCGGATGATACCCGTAAAACGACAGAACAGACCTACTTCCCCGGCGACGCATGTAAGTATGTGATTACCAATATCACAGCCGATACGGAGATCACCGTGGAGGCGAAAAAGATAGAGTCGCTCCGTGTTCGGGGCGGATTCAGCGGAAATCATGTCAAAGAGGTGAAGTATGCGGTAGGAACTGTGGATGCAGGCGATGCAGATGCGTCTGCAGATCCAGAGGTAATCGGGAAACTTCCGGGCGGTCTGACATGGAAGACGGCGGAAGACAAAGATAACATTGCGATTACAAATGTGGGTGCAGACGAGAAGGTTTATCTGCTGGTATTGCCCGAGGACCACTACGTGGCGGCGGCATCACAGGAGGCAGGTGATCCCGCCGTGCCGACACCCTTAACGGGAAAGAAGTATACGGATAAGACGTCGGAAAAGGTCTATGCTTATTATGGGGACATTGCTCTCACAGGGGGAAAGACAGTAACCCTTACGACCACGCCGATGGATTATAAGGTTATCGTGGGCAGAAGCGTTTCTGAGGAGGGCGCTGTTGTTGCAGATGTATTCATGGGCGGCATGACATATAAGAAAGCAGCGGACGTTGCAGAGGGAGACGAAACAATCACGCCCGACGCGCCCGCGCCAGACGAGAATGCAGATTCGTTTGACTTTACGTTCGGAGAGACGTTGATCATGGAGTTTTCCATGAAGGAAAGCTACAAACCTGTCGTAACAAAGAAGACAGGAGATGCAGAGCAGTCCCAGACGTTGTCTGGAACAGGTGTCCCGGATGCCGGGAATATCGGCTGTAAAAAATATACGTATCGAATCAGCGGTTTCACGGGCGACACCGAAATTGCGATCATGGCTGAGCGCGCAAGCTACAGAATAAACAGCTTCGTGAAACCGAAAGTGGATTCTGGACTGTCATCGACCGACATCACGGGCGTCGTCCTTAAGAGTGGGACTTCGGCTGTTGAAAATGGGAAAGAGTTCAGCATTCCTGCGGACAGCGATCTGACCTTTACGGTGGAGGGCGTTAATGAAGGACATCGTCTGGATGTGACTTACCGCAAAAAGGTGGAAGACAGCCCTGCGGCTTCTCGGCCTACTGATAAGGATGCAGAATTACTTCGCAAAGATACCATAAACGGAAAGGATACCTATACATGGAGGATCGATGCGTCTGAGGTGAAGGGTATCGGCGACCTGACGATTCTTGTGGAAGTGCGCAAAAAAGACGGGAAGGCAGTTGTCAGGACAGTGAATGCCGAGGAACTGTCAAATAACCATGTAGATAAAATATCTGGTGAAAAGGACGGGAAATATACGCTGGAGATCGATTCCATTGGCGTGGAGCGGGAGGAGGATTCGGTATTCTCCTTTAAGATCACGCCCCAGACCTACTATATGGTAGATAAAGTCACCGTGGAGGATGGCGATGGGAATGAAATCGGCGGACTGACGGTGAACGGCACGGGACAGAATGCAGTCTACTCCTTTGCGGTGAGGAGGGGCGAAAATATCATTAGTGTCAAGACGAAGAAAGATCCCGCGCAGATGTACCAGTTAAAATTGAATCTGGTGGGGGATCAGGAATCTGTTGATATCAGTCTGGAACCTGCGGGGATCGATGCAGACGAAGGCGGAATAGATCCTAAATTAGAAACCAGAAGAAATCTGGCGACTCTGAACAGTGCGGTACTCGTGAAGATCACCCCCAGCGATAAGTATGAGCTTCTGACGGGTTCTGACGGGAAAGCGCTTGTGAGTGTGTCCGGCGCGGAAGGTGCGAAAATCACGGATGAGACGCGGTCTGATGAGGAATCCAGAACCAGAACATACCGGGTTAATCTTGTCTCGAAGAAGATTGTCACCCTGACGGTAAAGACGAAAGCGGAGGCGTTGACGGACGATGCCACGGTTACGTTTGATCTGGATGAAGAGCGTGCGCCCCATGTGAGCGGTCTCCGGGTGGACAGTCAGGAGAACAAGAAGGGCGAGAGCATGGTCGTCAAAGGGAAGGACAGCGTCTATACGCTGAGAGAAGGCGTGGAGAAGCTCCGCTTTACGCTGGACGCGATAGGCTCCTACAGCCCGGTGGTGACATACAACGGCTCCGAATTTGCAGCGGAAGGAAATCCGGACAGAAACGGTGACGGCACGAAGACATGGCGGTATGCGGTCGCGGCGGCGCGGCTGGACAGAGATGCGCGGCTTGAGATCGGAGAGAAGGAAGTCAGAAAATCACTTCGTCTGCGCTATGATAAAGACGAAACAGATGTGACGGTAAAAGATGGAAATAAAGAGATAGTGGGGACTGTCTCCGGAAACGATATGTTATTCAGTGGTATCTTAGAGGGAAGCCCTTTGACCATCGAGGTCAACACGAAGCAGGGTTTTGGTATCACGGATATCACGACTAGAAAAGCGGGTGCGGACGAGGAGGAGATCGCGGAACAGGTAGAGAATCCCGAGGCTCACAGATTTATAGTAGATCTGTCGGAAAGCACCACGGTGACGGTCGGCACAGGGGAGATCGTCTGGGGTGAGAAGCTGGAAGAGGTCGGCGGGGATGTGATCACGCCCAATGTAATCGATGAGTACGATGTGGGCTGGGATAAAAAATATGTGTTCAGCGCCACCATCGGGAAAAATACGCCGGTTGCTTTCACGAGGGCGGAGCTCTGGCAGGATCAGGAGGAGATTCCGCAGGGGGATGACGAGGATGCGCTCTGGCGCTGTACTGCCGGCGGGAAGGAAGCTGTGACGAGACCGCAGATCAGTTTTTCCGACCAGATGGATAAGGGTAAATACAGGCTTGTGCTCTTTAGAAAAGATAAGAAGGAAGAGGTTGTGGCGGTGACCTGTCATCTGAATATCTACCGGCCCTTGCGGGACGATAAGGTGCAGATCGGAGCCGGCGGCGATATCGTGCAGGCGGCGGATACCACGGCATATTACGCTGTTACCACGAACGCGGGTGCGTTGGCGGACAGCATCTTTGTGGCAGTCAAGGAGAAAGATCCGAATGCGGAGAATAAGCTGCCGAAGGACTATACATTTGATTTTGACAAGGAAAAAGAAGATAGTGTCATCACAAAACAGCCTGTCATCAAAGGCGGAAAACTGGAGGTCACGACAGGACGCGTTACGGGCGATAGCTATTGGCTGATGTTCTATACACAGAAGCCCGGTACGACGGCGGTGAATGGGAAGGTTGACGAGGAGGACAGACAGTACCTCACTAAGCAGTCGGGACTTACGTCGAAATATCTGGCGGTGAAGGTGACAGCGGGTCATCTGTTCAAAGAAAATGTGGTTCCCACAGTGAAGCTTAAATCCGCGTCTGATGTGGCTCTGACCTTTACGGTGGGTGCTAAGAATATTAAAAAACCGAATCGTACAAAGGTATTTTATGAGGTGATCGTCAGCCCGCAGTACGAGAACCGCCATGCGGGTATCATCAAAAAAAATATTGATCCTGTCTATGTGGAGAAAAACGGAGACAGTCAGGAAGTGACGGTCAAAGTGAGCGAACTGGAGCAGGGAAGTGGCGCTGACTGTAAGTTTGACGTCAGGGTAAGGCTTGTACACGCTAATCTGACCGAAGATGATGCGATCGAAGGAAATCTTGAGACGATCGGAAATAATGCGGGTCTGATCAAGGAGGAAAAGGTGCTCGCGGCGGGCACGGCGTTTTCCAAGGTCGGTTTTGCGGCGACCAGAAAGCCCGCTTACGAGACGAAACTGACGCTGAAAGCAGTCAAATCCACGATCTACACAAACGAGACGGCGGTTGTGGCGGAGCCGAAATTCGGCAAGGAGACTTCGTGGAATGAACTTGAAAAAGGTACGCAGAAAGATATCACGCCAGGGTTGAAAGACGCACAGAAACTGAAGGTTTCACTGGAAGGCAATCAGATCGTTGCAACGGCGGATGAGGGCGTGGCATTAGGGAAACACACGATTGAAGTCTATGCGGTGACGGGACATGAGGATATGTACGCCGCGAGAGGCGAGGTCACGATCACAGTGGCGCGCGGTATCGAAGATATCACGGTCAACCTTTCCACTGACCGGATCTGCAAGACGCCAAAGAAAGCGGCTACAGTAAAAGCTGTCGCGTCTTACAATCAGGCGCTGCAGGCTGCGAATGCGGATACGCCTGCACCGAAGACGCCGAAGGTGAAATGGTTTGTCGTAGGCGCGAACACGGATGAGAAAGACATCACGGAAGATGTGATGCGTGCGCTGCGCGGTCTGGCGAAGGAAAAGAGCTTTAAAAACGGCATGATTGTTCTGGACGGAAACCGTGTGGCGGAGCAGCCGGACAGTCTGATTAAGATCAGCCAGAGCGGCGGTGTGACGGTAGATAAGAACTGCGGGACAGGTGTGAACTTCAAGGCGCTCGCACTGGCGAATGACTATGAAGACAGTGTGCGTTTTGGTCTCAGCAAAGAGATCAAAGTCACGGATCAGCCGGTTGTTCTCGACGAAGTGCGGATTATGAAGAAAGAACCCAAGGCTGCCAGATACAGCGAGGTCAGGGGTGATAAGACGGGTGCCGTCAAGGCTGGCGATTTAAATGGTACGTATCTGATGGGATTCCTTTCGGGTATGAAGGAACAGGATAGTTATGCGGAGGAAGAGATCGGACAATATCGTGTAAACCAGCAGCTTACCTACTACTCCAACAACACCAGAGCTGTCAGGGTAAATACCTATACCGGAGAGATCACGGTGATCAGTCCGGCGAAGAATGTGAAGCTCTACGCGCGGACGGGAGACGGTAGCAACGGTGGAAAGAACACCGAGAAGAGCGTTATCGTCACGGTCTGCTACGACGAGACGGGAGAGCTGAGTCTGGATATCGAAAAACAGGTGAGAAACGGAGAGAAAAAGATCATGTGGAGCGCGGAGGAGAGCAATTCCGCCGGCCCCGCTTACAGTACGGTCATTCCCTTCAAGGATTCCACCGGGGCAGTCTTTAAACTGAACGTAAAGCATAAGGATGCTGAAAAAGATTGGAGTGAGATACCGGCATATACGAATTACAGTTTGTCCGTGAGCGGCGGCAGGCTGATTGAGTGGAATAAGAAGACGGGGGAAGCTTTTGTTCTGGTGAATACGAGACAGGCGGTGGTGAAGCTCACAAATAATGAGACAAAGCCGAAGGTTACGAAAAAGTTCCTGTTTACCAACGAGGCGTTGGAGGCGGTCAAGAACGTGAAGGCGCCGAAGGTTTCCTACACCTATGCGAACAAGAACGTGATCGGCGCGGAGAACGGCATCCGCAAAGTGGGTATCGCCCTTAAGGACAACGGTAAAAATTACCCGCTGAATCTCTACACGGGCAGGACTGTGGCGGAGGGCGAGGAGCTTTACGCGAAGATTGAGCTTGACCGTGCAGGTCAGAACAACGCAAACAAAATGTCCCTTGATCAGTTTGCCGAAAGCCTGCGGAACCTGCAGCAACGCGGGCTGGAGCCACTGACACACACAAACTCCAGTCTGGAGCTTGATTTTGATGGCAGACAATTGAAGGCAGGGAACTACAAGCTGAAGATCACGGTCGGGACGGTGGATGAGGACCGTGTGTTTATGCCAAAGGCGGCGCCGGCAGTCGTCACGATCAAGGTGAAAAAGGAGCCGAAGCTTTCCTTTAAGCCCACAACGACTTACAAGTTTTCTGCGCTGGACTGCACGGAAGTAGCGCTGACGGGCAAAAAGGCGAGCAAGGAGATGACTGTTGACTTTACCGGGCTAAAAAATGCCGCGAAGAAGAGCAGTATGGGGCAGATGAATGCCTTTATGACATATTTTGAGTTGGAGGGTGATAAGCTTAAGCTGACTGACGCGTGCTTTAAGGAGACCGCAGGCGGCGAGTGGATCACAGACATTCCAGAGGATGATCTGGTTGGTTACGTGGAGTATGAGGGGCATTATCCGAACACGCCGAAGAACAGCCGGTTAAAGGGCGCAGCAAAGATCACTGTCAAGCTTGTGGATGGAAAGACCGCGTCCTATACCGCGAAATCTACCAAGGCAGATACCCGAGCATACAGTGTGGCGGACGTGACTGTGCTGCGGGGTAAACAGGAGGTCGCTGTCAGCTATGCGGCTGTGGAGGACGCTGATGTCGGGAACTGGCTGGTTGTAGGAAGAGAGAGTGATCAGAGTGACTGGGAAGAGACGACTTTGATCGGCGGCTCTGCGAATTTTGTGATCCAGAACCAGCAGAAGATTGCGGATGAAAAGATAAAAACGGCTAAAGTGACGTTGCGCGTCATTCCGGGTGGCAGCCATTACGCAAAGCAGGCGGAGCAGACAGAGAGCGAAAAGAGAACCGCGTTTGTGAAGAAATACGGTATTCAGGTCAAGGTTTCCGTGCCACTGTCCGATTTTAACACGACTGCGGGCAGGATAGCGTTTGATAAAAAGTACAAGAGCCTGAATTATCAGAAACAGGGCTTCTATGATGCCAAAGAAGGCGTCTATTATGTGGAGGTTCCTTACAAAGGCATCTATGCAGGGACTGCGGATCAGGTAAAGATTGTAAAAGTGGATGACAGCGGTCAGTTCTATAAGAATGGCATTGCGGTGGAAAATGTCCGACTGGGCAGCAACCATGGTTATCTGAGGATCTCTGTCAGCAAGGATGCACTTGTGAAAGAACCCGGTCCGAAGGATAAGAAGTGGTATTACACCCTGCAGGGAAAGGCACCCAGACAGTGGAAGAAGCCGACGACTTTCCCGGTGAAGATCGCCGTGACTTATCTGGGAAGCGGGAAGGATGAGTTTTCCTTTAACATGACTATGCCGACGTATCCGTACTATGTGACGCAGGAGTCAGCGGAAGATGGCGACGCTTACACAGATTTTGAGCAGGTGATGGCATATGTGTGTGAGAACGCGGACGCATTCGGCGCTGCGGCAGCAAGACTTGTGGAAATACGTGATTACCCGGATATCTGCAATGTCGATACGGATGATCTGCGTGAAGAGATCGAACAGGCGGTGAAAGACAGGTTTACGCATGTGCTTAGATACGGCGGTTACAGTGATGCCTATGGAGACGTGTCAGGTATAAACTACGACTGTGGCATAGACTTTGATGCAATGAAGATGGAAGTGGGAGACGGTGAGGACTACAAGGCGCCGACGGAAACCGCATCGGGCGGCGTCAATCTTGAAGTGACGTTTACAAACGGGCGGGAGGATGCGTACAGCAGGAGAAAGAGAGTAAATTTCAATGTCAGACTCAGACCGCTCACAGATGTGGATGTAACCGACGTTGCCGGACACGTGGAGAATTTCTTAAATAATTACAATACAGACAAAAAAGTCTGGGATGTGAACAAAAAAGAGGTGAGAAACAGCTTATATGCTTACTTGGGAGAGCAGGGGCTGGACGAGGCGTACATCAGCAATTACCGTTTCAGAATTACGGTCGGTCAGTTGGAGAACGAGGAAACAAAGGCTCCTGTCGCGGTCATCATTGAGAATGTGACCGCGGCGGAAGAAGGGAAACAGACGAAAGAGATCGTGGAGAAGTTTGTTCCTGTCGGCGAAAAGCCGGCTCCGCAGGATGCGGTGCAAGCCGTCAAAGAGGCGCTGGGAATAGAACCGTCTGATCCTGCAAAGATTGGGACGCTTGCCGCGTCGAACACCCAGAGGGGTGTGGAAAAGGCAGTCCTCGCGGCGGCAAGAGGAGCGATTGACCTGCGACTTTACGAGATAGCTTTTGTCGGGGACGTAGAATTTACGCCTGTAAGCAAAAAGGATAATGATCTGACAGCGGGAAGCCTTTCCTTTACGCTGAAGCTGACGAAGAAAGGTGGAGAGGAGCTATCGGAAGAGGAAGATCCTTACAGAGGAAAAATCAGCCTTAATAATCAAGAAATTGCGCCTCCCTCGAAACTGCTGGAGCTGACAGAGGCAGAGACTGCGGTTGAAAAATGGATTATTAAAAATACGCTGACGGCGGAGGAAGACGCCCAGAAGAGCAAAAAGGTGTTAAAAGGAAACACGAGTGCAGAGAGGATCCTTACATCCATCCGCACGGATACTGTTCCGGAAGGCAGCGGCGTGCTGGTTGCATTTAATACGAAACGAAATGCCGCGGGCAGTTTGATTTCCGACATCAGAATAAAGAATGCAACAGTGAACGCGGAGGGCTCCGTCAGAGGTGTATTGAAGCTGACAAAGGATGAGGATGGAGAGGAGAAAACAGCGCTTGTGGAGATCGATGTCGTGATTCCGATGCTCTCACAAAATGCGGAAGAAGCGTGCAGCGTCATAAAGGACGCACTTGAGAGGCAGGGTGCAGTCAAGATTCCCGCAGGTACACAGGACGGGGATCAGACGGTAACAGAGATGATCCTTAATAAAGCGGAAACTGCGAAGGGGTTGAAAGAGAATACCTTCAGCATCGAAGTTTCGGACAATGGAGAACTCACCATCACGCCCGCCACAGAAGCGGAAGAAGGAACGGCGGAAATCACGCTGCATGTCTGGAAGACGCAGAGCGGTTACGCAAGCGGAGCGGATTTGACAATTAGAATCACAATTCCTGCGTCTGCAACCTGAAAAGGTATCAGGCAGTAGCGGGCTGACTCAAAACGTCAGAAAACAGACAGCATAGGGTAAAGAGGAAAGACCGTAAGGCAGGGGCAGTATTGCTTCCGCCTTACGGTTTTTTGGCGGAGAGCTCCATGATATGGTAGAAAAGAAAAGTGCGGATACAAAATAAGGGATGACAAGCCAAAATGAAAATGCTATACTAATATAGGATTTTTAGGTAACTGTTTAGAAATTGCCGGATAGTTATATATTTTGGATACATGTGGGAGGCAGTCATGGCGGCTCAGGGTACGAGGGGGTCATCCGCGAAGAAACAGAATACAGGCAGAAGCAGGAGTGCGGCGAATACCCGGGCGAAATCCCGGAATACGAGGCAGGATACGCCCATGGACCCGGCGGTCAGAAATGAAATTCTGCTGATTGTGCTGGCGGCTCTCGCCCTTATTTTATTTTTGTGTAATTTTGGTGTCGTCGGCAAGTTCGGCGATGTGGTGAGCGGCGTGATGTTCGGTATGTTCGGGCTGCTTGCTTATGTGGCGCCGGTTATTATCTTTCTGATGATCGCTTTCGGCATGTTAAATGTGGGAAATCATATCGCCACGAGAAAACTGGCGGCAGGCATCGTTTTCGTCCTTCTTCTGGGTATGGCATTTGAGTTTTTCAGCACGAATCCCGCGGAGGCGGAAAGCTACCAGCTTGCTGAGATTTACACCCGGTGCAGCGAAGGACATAAGGGCGGCGGCATCCTCGCCGGATCGCTCGCCTATCTGTCCTGCAAGTTTCTCGGCACGGTGGGAACGGTGCTTCTGATTCTCGTGTTAGGTATTATCTGTCTGGTGATCGTCACGGAAAAGTCCTTTATCGGCGGCGTGGCGGCAGGCGGGCGGAAGGTGTACGAACGGTCCAGAGAAGATGCGGCTTACCGCAGGGAACGGGCGGCACGGCGGCGTGAGGAACAGACCGAGAGAAGGGAACGGGAGGAACGTGAACGCAGACAGCGGGAGGAGGAGCTGGAGAATGAAAAGCTCCTGCGCATGGATAAAAAGGTGTCCGGCGTCATGCTGGACACGGCGCTCGGCAGGGAGCCGGAAAAGGCGGCTGTCGAGAAGGTACGGGACGATATCCATGAGATTACGCTAAATTACGACGAGGAAGAAATGGAAGAGCAGCCCGCGGCAAGAGAGCGGGAACGTCATTCCTACCATTACATAGAACAGGAATCTGACGATCTCGACGAGATCCAGATCAGCGGGATGGAGACAGAGCCGGAACCAGAGGCAGAGACGGAGCCGGAACATCCGAAAAAGCCCATGGATTCCTATCAGCCCATGACGGGCAACCAGATGGCGGTTTCAAGCGGCAGGGAACGGCCGGCAGCGGTGAGCCGTCCGGCAAAACAGCCGGAAAAAGCGACAGCTTTGGCTGGGAAGAGCGGAAAAGACCGCTACCGTTTCCCCACGCCGGATCTTCTGGCGCCGCGAAAGGCAAAGAAGGGAGCAGATTCCGACAGGGAACTGAAGGAGACTGCCGGACGCCTGGAGCAGATTCTCGGAAATTTCGGCGTGAAGGTGAGCGTCACGCAGTACAGCAGGGGCCCCTCCGTTACCCGCTATGAACTGCAGCCGGAGCAGGGCGTTAAAGTCAGCAAGATTGTGGGACTGGCGGACGATATCAAGCTGAATCTTGCCGCCACGGATATCCGTATCGAAGCGCCCATTCCCGGAAAAGCAGCGGTGGGCATTGAGGTGCCGAACAAGGAAAATACGGCGGTGCCTTTCCGGGATCTGGTGGAATCGCCGGAGTTTGATAAATTTCCGGCAAATCTGATTTTTGCGGTGGGCAAGGATATCGGTGGGAAAACGGTGTTTGCGGATATTGCGAAAATGCCCCATCTTCTGATTGCGGGTGCGACAGGATCGGGTAAATCCGTCTGTATCAATACGATTATCATGGGTATTTTGTTTAAGGCGCATCCGGATGACGTGAAGATGATTATGATCGATCCGAAGGTCGTGGAACTGAGCGTCTACAACGGCATTCCGCACCTGCTGATCCCCGTGGTGACGGATCCGAAAAAAGCGGCTGCGGCGCTGCACTGGGGCGTTGCCGAGATGACGGAGCGCTATAAGAAGTTTGCGGATCTCAACGTAAGGGATTTAAAGGGGTATAATAAAAAAGCAGAGAGTATGCGTTCGGCGGGGGATCCCGAAGCGCCGGAAAAGATGCCGCAGATTTTGATTATCGTGGACGAGCTGGCGGATCTGATGATGGTGTCGCCGGGGGAGGTGGAGGAATCCATCTGCCGTCTGGCGCAGCTTGCGAGAGCCTGCGGTATCCATCTGATTATAGCGACACAGCGTCCTTCCGTGGATGTGATCACGGGACTGATCAAGGCGAATATGCCAAGCCGTGTTGCCTTTGCGGTGTCCAGCGGTGTGGATTCCCGCACCATTCTGGATATGGTGGGGGCGGAGAAGCTTCTCGGCAAGGGAGACATGCTGTTTTACCCGCAGGGATACCCGAAGCCGGCACGTATTCAGGGACCCTTTGTCTCGGATGACGAGGTTTCCGATGTGGTGGAGTTTTTGAAGGATTATGTGCCGGAGGGCGTGGCTGACGAGTCGGTGGAGGAACAGATCAACAGCATTGCCGTGGAATCGGGCGCATCCGGGACATCCGGCGGCGCGGGCGACGCGGATTCGGCGTATGACGAATATTTCGCGGAAGCGGGCAGGTTTATTATTGAAAAAGACAAGGCTTCCATCGGTATGCTTCAGCGCATGTTTAAGATTGGCTTTAACCGCGCGGCGCGTATCATGGACCAGCTTTGTGACGCCGGGGTTGTGGGCGAGGAAGAGGGTACGAAACCGCGCAAAATTCTGATGAGCGCGGCGGAGTTTGAACAGATTCTTGGAGGAAATTATGAAGACTGACATTGAAATCGCGCAGGCGGCAGAGCTTACCCCGATCACGGAGGTGGCGGGGCGCATCGGCATCGAACAGGAAGCTCTGGAGGTTTACGGAAAATATAAGGCGAAACTTTCGGAAGAATACATAGAGAGAATCAAAAAGAACCCGGAAGGGCGGCTGATTCTGGTGACGGCGATCAACCCGACCCCCGCAGGGGAAGGCAAAACCACGATTACCGTGGGACTTGGGCAGGCTTTCGCCAGACTCGGGAAAAAGGCGATCATTGCCCTGCGTGAGCCGTCTCTCGGACCGTGCTTCGGCATCAAGGGCGGCGCGGCGGGCGGCGGGTATTCTCAGGTCGTGCCGATGGAGGATTTAAATCTTCACTTTACAGGCGATTTCCATGCGATTACCGCTGCGAACAATCTGCTGGCGGCCCTTCTGGACAATCATATCCAGCAGGGGAATCTCTTACGGATCGATCCCAGACAGATTGTATGGAAGAGATGTCTGGATATGAACGACAGGGCGCTGCGCAATATCGTGATCGGTATGGGCGGTAAAGCAAACGGCACGGTGCGGGAGGATCACTTTATTATTACCGTGGCTTCCGAGATCATGGCGATCCTCTGCCTTGCCTCGGATTTCAAAGATCTGAAAGAGCGTCTGTCACGTATTATCGTGGCATATGATTATTCGGGGGAGCCTGTGACGGCGAAGGATCTGCAGGCGGTGGGCGCCATGGCGGCGCTTTTGAAGGACGCCATGAAGCCGAATCTGATCCAGACACTGGAGCACACGCCGGCGCTTGTACACGGCGGTCCTTTCGCAAATATTGCCCATGGCTGCAATTCCGTGATGGCGACAAAGACGGCGCTCAGGATAGCGGATTACGTGATTACGGAGGCGGGTTTCGGCGCCGATCTGGGCGCGGAAAAATTCTTTGATATCAAGTGCCGGATGGCGGACTTGAAGCCGGATGCGGTGGTGCTTGTGGCGACTGTGAGGGCGCTTAAATACAATGGCGGCGTGGCGAAAGAGGATCTTTCCAGAAAGGATATGAAGGCGCTGCAGGCTGGTATCGTGAATCTGGAGAAACATATTTCAAACATCCATAAATACGGGGTGCCCATAGTGGTTGCACTGAATGCCTTCTCCTCGGATACGCAGGAGGAAATCGACTATGTGCGGAAGTTCTGCGAGGACAGGGACTGTGAGTTTTCGCTGGCGGAAGTATGGGAGAAAGGCGGGGAAGGCGGAGAGGCGCTTGCAGGAAAAGTGCTTGATACGTTGGAACATAAGAGGAGTTTCTTTGAGCCGCTCTACGAGGACGGTATACCGCTGACGGAAAAGATTCATACGGTAGCGGCGGAGATTTACGGCGCGGGCGGGGTTACCTACACGGCCGCGGCGAAAAAGCAGTTGGAGAAACTGGAGAGCGCCGGATTTGGCAAACTGCCTGTCTGCATCGCAAAGACACAGTATTCGCTCTCGGATGACCCGAAGCTTCTGGGACGCCCGGTCGGCTTTGAGATGCATGTGCGGGAGGTCTATGTGTCGGCGGGCGCGGGTTTTGTGGTTGCGCTGACGGGCGATGTGATGACCATGCCGGGACTGCCGAAAACCCCGGCGGCATATCGGATTGATGTGGATGACGACGGAAAGATTGTAGGACTGTTTTAGCACGGATTTGAAATTGCGGAAAGAAAGGGTGATAAAAAATGCCACAGATTATAGACGGAAAAGCGATCTCGGCGCAGATTAAGGACGAGGTGAAAGCGCAGGTTGCGGCGCTTGCCGCACAGGGGAAAAAGGTATGCCTCGCGGTGATACAGGTGGGCAACGATCCCGCATCCAGTGTTTATGTGGGAAATAAGAAAAAGGCATGTGCTTATGTGGGGATTGCATCCCTTTCCTATGAACTTGCGGAGGAGACGACGCAGGAGGAACTGTTGGATCTGATCCGGGAATTGAACGCCAAGGAAGAGGTGAACGGCATTCTGGTGCAGCTTCCTCTGCCGGGGCAGATCGACGAGGACGCGGTGATCCGCGCCATTGACCCGAAAAAGGATGTGGACGGTTTCCATCCCCAGAGCGTGGGTGCGCTCTGTATCGGGCAGCCGGGATTCGTGTCCTGCACGCCTGCCGGGATCATCCAGCTTTTGAAGCGCTCGGGTATCGAGATCGCGGGCAAAGAGTGCGTGGTGATCGGCAGAAGCAACATTGTCGGTAAGCCCATGGCGCTTTTACTGCTGCGGGAGAATGGCACGGTGACGGTATGCCATTCCCGGACAAAGGACTTGAAGGAAGTGACAAAGCGCGCCGACATTCTGGTGGTGGCGGTTGGCAAGCCGAAGATGATTACGAGAGAGTATGTGAAGGAGGGCGCGGTGGTGATTGACGTGGGCATCCACCGTAACGAAAACAATAAACTGTGCGGCGACGTGGACTACGAGGATGTGGCGCCTGTGTGCAGCGCGATCACGCCGGTACCCGGCGGCGTCGGGCCTATGACGATCGCTATGCTTATGTATAATTGTGCAAATTCTGTGTCTATGTAGACAAGAAGGGAACAGCCTATGAAGTGCCCCCATTGCGGACATGAAATGCCGGACGGGTATCTGCTCTGCGACAAGTGCGGAGAGGAGATACAGATCGTTCCGGATTTTGAACCGGAAATAGAAAACAGCATAACAGAAACGCTTTCCACGCTTGTCTCCCTGCAGGAGGATATCGACGAAGAGGCGGAGGGGGAGGAAGAGAGTATTGTCAGGGCGGGTAAGAGAAGCCGGAAACCGCAGGTGATCCTTGCTTTTGCCATTCTTTTTCTGGCAGCGTTAGTTTCCTATGCCCTTTATGCCTACCATATCCATACGGCGGATTACCAGATCAATAAAGCGGCGGCATATGCGGAAAAGGGGGCTTACAGCGAGGCGATCGCCTGTCTGGAGGCGGCGTATGCAGATTACCCGGAAGAGGCAAGGATTCTGTTTCTGGAAGCGGATTATTATTATCTGCAGCAGATGGATAATTATGCGCTGTCGGCGCTTATGAAAATCATTGACAAGGATGCCGCTTACCGCTATCCAGAGGAGGACGTGGAAGAGGCTTACGGGAAGATCGTCACGATCTATGCCAACCAGAAAGAGTATGGATTGATCAACGAATTGCTGCGCGCCTGTGAAAATGAACGGATCGTGAGCATGTTCCAGAGCTATCTCGCCATGGAGCCGGAATTTAGTTATGTGGAGGGAAGCTATGCGGAAGTAATCCCGCTGAAACTGAGTTCCAACACGGCGGGGACGATCTACTACACCATGGATGGGACGAAACCAGATAAGAACAGCCAGATTTATACGTCGCCCCTCTTTCTGGAAACGGGAGAATACACGGTCAGCGCCTTTTTTGTAAACGATTACGGTATTGAGAGTGATATCGTCACGAAGACTTATGTGATCAATCTTGCCGTGCCAAACGCGCCGGTTGTGGAGCTTTACAGCGGCGAATATACGGAGGCGATGATGATCGCCGTGGAGCCGGCGGAAGGCTGCAATACATTCTATACGACGGACGAGTCGGAGCCTACCGCGGACAGTGTGCCTTATACGGGTCCGATTCCCATGCCTCTCGGAAAGACGCTGTTTAAGTTTGTAAACATCAGCAGCGAGGGCATTGCCAGCGAAGTGACGACGCGCACTTTTACGCTCAGACTGCGGGGCGCCATCCCTACGGATACGGCGGTGACCAATCTGGTCAATCGACTGGTGGCAACTGGATATCTGGATGACCCGACGGGGAAAAATCCCAGACAGAGCGGCGTCTTAAGCTATCAGTTCAGCTCCGTGCTCCGTGTGGGGGAGGAGGACTATTATACCATCAACGAGTATTACGACGACGGTACCGGGTTGCTCAGCCGCACGGACAAGGTTTTTCTCGTGCAGGTCTACAACGGCACGGCGGCGCAGCTCGGTTACGACGACAATGGGGAATTTATGGCAAATGTATTGTAAAATATGGCGCCGAATATTAAAACTTGCAAAATCCGCTGACTTTCGCTATTATGGAATAGTTCGGATAAAAGGAAAAGGAGTGTTGAGATGTACAGGATTATAAAAGCAGAAGAACTTGCGGCGAATATCTATCTCATGGACGTGGAAGCGCCCCGCGTGGCGAAGTCATGCCAGCCGGGACAGTTTGTCATCGTCAGAATGGATGCAGAGGGGGAGCGTATCCCACTGACCATCTGTGACTATGACGGGGAAAAGGGAACCGTCACCATCGTCTTTCAGGTGGTGGGCGCAGCTACCGAGATGATGCGCAGCTTGAAAGCAGGAGACAGTTTTCAGGACTTTGTGGGACCGCTTGGCTGTCCTTCCGAGTTTGTGAATGAAGATATGCAGGCGCTTAAGGAGAAAAAGATTCTTTTTGTTGCCGGGGGACTCGGCACGGCGCCCGTTTACCCGCAGGTAAAATGGCTGCATGAGAGAGGGATTGACGCGGACGTGATCGTAGGCGCGAAGACGAAGGATCTGCTCATCATGGAGGAGGAGATGAAAGCGGTAGCCGGAAATCTCTATGTCACCACAGACGACGGTTCCTACGGCAGAAGCGGTATGGTGACGAAGGTGATCGAGGATCTGATTGAGTCTGAAGGAAAGTCTTACGACGTATGTGTGGCGATCGGTCCCATGATTATGATGAAATTTGTATGTCTGACCACGAAGAAATACGAGCTGCCCACCGTTGTCAGCATGAATCCCATTATGGTGGACGGCACGGGCATGTGCGGCGCATGTCGTCTGACTGTGGACGGGGAAGTGAAATTCGCCTGCGTGGACGGTCCCGAGTTTGACGGTCATAAGGTGGATTTCGATCAGGCGATGAAGCGTCAGCAGATGTATAAGACGAAAGAAGGAAGAGATTACTTAAAGGCGAAAGAGGGAGACACGCATCACGGCGGGTGCGGAAATTGCGGTTAAGTCAGATTGAAAATTGAAATTTTCTATCGCGAGGTTTGTGTCCGCGCGCTGCTTGACACAAACTCGGTCTATATAGAGGCAGCGTAGAAATGAGGAGAAAATGGAAGCAGATGTATTAAAGAAGGTGCCCGTGCGTGAGCAGGACGCAAAAGTACGTGCGACGAATTTCGAGGAAGTATGTCTCGGGTATGATAAAGAGGAAGCGATGTGCGAGGCGACCCGCTGCATCAACTGCAAGAATGCACAGTGTATCAAGGGATGCCCCGTGGCAATCAACATTCCCGGTTTTATAGAGAAAGTGAAAGAGGGCGATATCGCCGCCGCTTATCAGATTATAAGCGAATCTTCCGCGCTGCCCGCGGTCTGCGGCCGTGTGTGCCCGCAGGAGAGCCAGTGCGAGGGCAAGTGTATCCGCGGCATTAAGGGTGAGCCTGTCTCCATCGGCAAGCTGGAGCGTTTTGTGGCTGACTGGGCAAGGGAGAACGGCGTGAAGCCGGAAGGCGCGTCGGAAAAGAAAGGTAAGAAGGTAGCTGTCATCGGTTCTGGTCCTGCGGGACTGACCTGCGCAGGAGATCTGGCTAAGATGGGCTATGAGGTGACGATTTTTGAGGCGCTCCATGAGCCCGGCGGGGTGCTTGTTTACGGTATTCCGGAGTTTCGTCTGCCCAAGCAGGACGTGGTGGCGAAGGAGATCGAGAATGTAAAGAGTCTCGGCGTGAAGATAGAGACCAACGTGGTGGTGGGAAAATCCGTCACCATCGACGAGCTGATGGAGGATGAAGGATTCGACGCCGTGTTTATCGGTTCCGGCGCGGGCCTCCCGAAATTCATGGGGATTCCCGGAGAACAGGCGCTTGGCGTGTTCTCCGCCAATGAGTATCTGACCAGAAGCAATCTGATGAAAGCTTTTGACGAGACTTCCAACACGCCCATTATGCGTGGAAAGAAGGTGGCTGTCGTGGGCGGCGGCAACGTGGCGATGGACGCCGCGAGAACGGCGCTGCGTCTCGGCGCGGAAGTGCATATCGTGTACCGCCGGAGCGAGGAGGAGCTTCCCGCCCGTGTGGAGGAGGTGCACCACGCGAAGGAGGAGGGGATCATTTTTGATCTGCTGACCAATCCCACGGAAATTCTGGCGGACGAGAACGGCTGGGTGTCCGGCATGAAGTGTGTGCGCATGGAACTGGGCGAGCCTGACGCATCCGGCAGACGCCGCCCGGTGGTGATTGAGGGATCCGAATTTCTGATGGAGGTGGATACGGTGATCATGTCGCTGGGTACATCCCCGAATCCGCTGATCTCTTCTACCACAAAAGGGCTTGAGGTGAATAAATATAAGTGCATCGTCGCCGAGGAGGATTTCGGCGCGACGACGAAAGAGGGCGTCTATGCGGGCGGTGACGCGGTGACGGGCGCCGCTACCGTAATTCTGGCGATGGGAGCCGGAAAAGCTGCGGCGAAAGGCATCGACGAATATCTCTCGAAATAAGACTGTGTATCAGGTCTGCCTGTCGGAACGTGACGGGCAGACTTTTGTATGGGAGAATGCGTAGCATTCTCTGAATCGAGCGCATTGGCGCTCGATTTTTACTAAGAAATTCTTAATGATTTGCATGACACAATCTTTATATTTTCCCTGTATAATGGGAAACAGAACACAGGGTGGCATATTCAGGGTGCGGATGTCTGCGGAAACGAAAAGCGGCGTCTGGCTGTCATGCCATTGGCAAGGAAAGGCGTGATATTTATGAAGTTGACTGATTCGGACAATGATAAAAAATGGGAAGAGCAGGAGGAAGAGACTGCGGGCGTTTGGCAGAAAGCGCTGACGACAAAGGTGCTTCTGGGGGTGATTGCCGTCCTTCTGATTTTTATTCTCGTTCTGCTCACCATCGTTGTAAACAGCCGGCAGAACCGTCAGGAAAAAACGGACAGCGATCTCCAGCAGTCCATCACGGATTATGCAAAGGAACAGCAGGAACTGGAAGAGCAGGTCATCACGGATGACGAGAAAGAACCCGTGGAGAAGCCGCCTGTTTTGGACGAGCCGGCAGAGGAAGAAGTGGAGGAGCCGGAGGAAGAGGAGGAACCGGTTTCCGCGGACAATGAGAAAACCGCTATCGTGGTGGATATCGAAGATGAAAACGATGAGGCGTATACGAAGGAATTTATTTTGAAGGAGGCGTACCCTTATTTTGCGGATAACAAACAGGATGCCATCTGGGATCTGGCGCATTTAAAGCGGTACGTGAAGCTTTCCAAAGGGCTTGAGGGAACAGGGGATTACTACTACAAGGGCGATGTGGACGGTGAGGGAAAGCCCCACGGCACGGGACTTGCCATTTATGAAAAAAACAGCTACTATTTCGGGGAATGGAGCCACGGGGTGAGAAACGGCAAAGGCACATGGTTCCGCTTCTACATCAACCAGAAGAACAAGACCAATGCCATGGGTATTTATATGTCCCACAGTTACTCCGGGGAGTGGGCCGACAATCTGCCGGACGGACAGGGCGCGGAGCACTACGACGTGGATATTTCCAAACTTGCGCCCACGCAGGGCAGGATTTTGCAAAATGTGGTCGGTCCGTTTAAGAAGGGGCTTTATAACGGGGAAATGTATGCCAACACCGTGGACTACACTGGCAATGTACAGGAGTGGGACGGCATTGCCGAGGAAGGCGTATTTACACTCTGGCGGGATATGAGCGCCATCGGCGAGTGCGCTGTGTGGCGTTATATGGATGACCACTCCGTATGTATGGACATTGATAAGTCGGAAAACAAAAATCAGGGAATCAGGGAACTGTTAAAATAGTTGCATTTTGTAGAAAATGATAATAAAATAAAACCGTACAGATGTTTTTGTGTGCAGGATTTCCAATTCGTAAGATAAGGAGGGTGTGGTTTATGCCCCAATATCAAAGCAGCGAAGCAAAGGCGGAGAATAACCGTTCCTCTGCGTACACGCTTCTGGCGGTCGGCGGCGTCGGTTTTATTGCGGTATTACTGATTTTTTTCAATGTGATACCGGTCTATAGGAATACCGGTGTTACTAAGTATCTGGTCTGCGGCGTCATGGGCGCGATGTTTGTCCTTTTTATCGTGTTCGGCTTTGTGTCCATGCGGGATTCCAAACTGCTTCTGGTGAAGGCGAAATCGGAAAACTCCCTGCGCTCGGAAATCGCCAGATGGTGCAGGGAGAATCTGGAATGCGCCGTCATAGACGCGGCGATTCTGGAAGAGGGGGAGACAGTTTCGGATCTGACGGAAGAGGAGAGATATTACAGGCGCACAGAACGGATGCGTGCCGCCATAGACGACAAGTTTATGAATCTGGACGAGGCGTTTGTGGACGATTTTGTGGACGGATATTATCAGGAAATGTATGAAGATAACGGTGATTACAGTCGGTAAACTGAAAGAGAAGTTTTTTCGCGAGGCGGTGTCCGAGTATGAAAAGAGACTGGGGCGCTACTGCAAACTGGAAATCCGTGAGACGGCGGATGAAAAGACGCCGGACGGCGCTTCCGAAACCGAGCGGGAGCAGATTCTGCTGAAGGAAGGGGAGCGCATTGCAAAACTTCTGCCCGACAGCGCCTATGTGGTGACGCTGGAGATCGAAGGGCGGAAATTCACTTCGGAATCCTTTGCTGCAGAGATTGAGCGGCTTTTCGTAAATGGCGCCGGTCACCTTGTTTTTGTGATTGGCGGTTCACTTGGTTTACATAACTCTGTAAAGAGACGGGCTGACCTTGCGGTCAGCTTTTCGGACATGACATTCCCGCACCAGTTGATGCGGGTTGTTTTGTTGGAACAGATTTACCGGGCGTTCCGGATCATAAACGGGGAACCGTACCATAAATAAATCGAGCATAGAACGCTCGATTGGGAGAATACTTCGTATTCTCCGGGCATTAATTCAGCTGTAGATACATATAGTGTAACATGAGAAAAGAGAACAGACGTCAAACATTTTCGCCGTTTACCAAGTCGAAGGAACTGATTGTGGAATCTTTGAAGCTTCCGAAGGATACCATGCTGGGGGCAGCTATTGTCACGATTACGGGGAACCGTGAGGCTTTTATTGAAAATTATAAGGGAATTCTGGAATATACGACGGAGTCTATTGTTCTGCAGGGCAAGAATGCCCGGATCTGCTTTGAGGGGAGCGGTCTGTCCATCGACTATTATACCAATGAAGACATGAAAATCAGCGGAAAGATCGACGCGCTCCGATATATCTGAGCGCGCGTGCAGGGGATAGTCTATGCTTCATTGGATACAGTATATAAGAGGGTATGTTGCCGTTAAAGTGTGGGGCTATTCTGTGGAGCGTCTTTTGAATCTCTGCGGCAACCACGATGTTCTGGTCTGGGATATCGAGGATCACGGCGACTACCATACCATGCACATGAGCATAGCGGGATTTTTTGCCTTGAAGCCGCTCTTAAAAAAAACAGGGACGAGGGCGGCTGTGATCGGCAAATACGGTATGCCTTTTTTTGTGTCAAAAATGCTTGGGAGAAAGCTGTTCGTGGCAGGGCTTGCCGGCTGTATTTTGTTCTGGTGTCTTGCGTCCCGCTTTATCTGGGATATCCGGATTGAAGGGAATTTCGCCCTGACAGAAGACGTGCTGATGGATTATCTGGAAGAGCAGGGCATCCACACGGCGATGAAAAAGAGCGCGCTGGAGATCGCGGAGCTGGAGCAGGCGCTTCGGGAGGACTACAATCTGATTACGTGGACTTCCGTGCAGCTTCGGGGCACCACGCTGTTAATCCACATCAAGGAAAATGAGATGCCGGTCTATGATAACCGGAATAAGGCGGATTCAGATAAAGGCATGGATCTGGTGGCTGAAAAAGAAGGTGTGGTAACTTATATCATCACCAGAAGCGGTGTGCCGCAGGTGGCGTGCGGGGACACCGTACAGAAGGGAGATGTGCTGGTGAGCGGCGCGGTTCCCGTCTACAACGAGGATACGACGGTGCGCCGGTACCAGTATGTACAGGCAGACGCGGACATTACCTTAAGTTACGCGCGGAACCTCTCGCTGGAGGAGGAGATCGCCTATGATGAGAAATGTTACACAGGGGAGAGCATTGAAATTCCGGTAGTGGGAACGGGGGAGAAGGAAGTCGCTTTCCGCATCCGCAAGGTCCCCTACGATTTTTACGATACGAGCGAGGAGAAAAAGCAGGTGCAGCTTCTGGATCATTTGTATCTGCCGGTGTACTACGGAAAGAGAACGGTGCAGGAGTATGAAATCGTGCCGAAAATGCACACGGAGGAGGAGATGAAGACTCTCCTGCAGGGGCGATGGCGAAAAATTATCGCAACTTTAAATGAAAAAGGGGTACAAATTGCAGAAAAAAATGTTACAATAAAAAAGAATGAAAAAAAATGGGTGTTACATGCCCATATGCAGCTTGAGGAATCGGCGGTGAAACTGACGCCGACCATTACGCCGCCTGTGGAGGAAAACGAGGAGGAGAACACGCAGACGGACTGATCGATCGGGCTGTGATTTTTGAAAGGCGGGGAATGGACGCGTTTACAGTCAGTATGGATGTGCCGGTGGAGCACATGAGGAACCTATTCGGGGAGTTTGATTCCCATATCAAAAGGATTGAGAACGATCTGCATGTGATGATTGTGGACCGTGACGGTGCGGTCCGTATATCCGGGGAGCGGGAAGCTGCGGACAGGGCGGCACGCATTGTAAAGGAACTTCTCGCCCTGTCAAAGAGAGGTGCGATTTTGGAGGAACAGAGTGTGGATTATGCCATAGAGCTCGGTAAGGAGCACAAGGAGGACATGCTTCTGGCAATGGACAGCGACTGCATCTGCCATACCGTGAGCGGCAAGCCGATCAAACCAAAGACGCTTGGGCAGAAACAGTATGTGGATGCCATGCGTGACAAAATGATCGTTTTCGGGGTGGGTCCTGCCGGTACGGGAAAGACCTATCTGGCGATGGCGATGGCGGTGACGGCTTTTAAAAATAACGAGGTCAGCCGCATCATTCTGACAAGACCGGCTATTGAGGCGGGAGAAAAGCTGGGCTTTCTTCCCGGCGATCTGCAAAGCAAGGTGGACCCTTATCTGCGTCCGCTTTACGACGCGCTTTACCAGATCATGGGGGCGGAGAGTTTTGCGCGGAATATGGAAAAGGGACTGATCGAGGTGGCGCCGCTCGCCTACATGCGCGGGCGTACCCTTGACAACGCGTATATTATACTGGATGAGGCGCAGAATACCACGCCGGCACAGATGAAGATGTTTCTGACGAGAATCGGTTTCGGCTCCAAGGTGGTCGTTACCGGGGACGCCTCCCAGAAGGATCTGGCGCCGGACATGAAATCCGGGCTGGATGTGGCTGTGCGGGTGCTCTCCAAAATAGACGATATTTCTTTTTGTAGCTTGAGCAGCAAGGACGTGGTAAGGCATCCCCTTGTGCAGAGAATCGTGAAGGCATACGACGATTACGAATCCAAAGAGAAACGGCGCATTGAGCAAAAAACAGGAAACAGGAATTACAGGCGTGGAAAATAATATTAATCTTCAGAAAAACAGCAATATCATAAAGAGAATCGTGGTGTTTATGTTTATGTTCGCCCTGTCGGGCGTGATTGTATGGCTCGGAAGCATCCTATATCACAGCCAGATGGATATGATGATCCGGAATATCGTTATGGTTCTGACCGGGAGCGGGATCGTTATCTTTGCCTTTGTGATGGGGGAGATGAGCGGCTTTTTTGTGTATCGGAACGAAGGACATTACGGGAGATTTGCCCTTATCTATCTGATCAGTCTGGTGGCGGCGGTGTTTCTGCCGTTCCTGCCGGTTACGGGATGGCCGTTTCTGGTGCTCTTCGTGCTGCTTGGCGTATTTTCAAACGCCATGACGGGACTTGTCGCGGGGAGTCTCTGTCTGCTTCTGTCCGTGAATTTTGCGGGCTGCGACTATGCGATTTTCTGGCTCTACTTTATCAGCGGTATGGCGGGCATACTCGTGTTTGCCACCTTGGATGAGGAGTTCAGGGTCGGGATTCCCATGTTGATTTCCCTGCTGGTTCTGGCGCTTAGTCTCATGGCAAATGTGATCCTTTTTGCGAAGGAGCAGCTTTCCATCGCCCAGTTTATGATACCGGGCATCAATCTGATGGTATGCTGTATCCTGCTTCTCGTCAGCCTGAAGATGGTCAGTTCCACGGTGATCCACAGATACCGGGACAAATATATGGAGATCAACGATCCGGAGTGCCCGCTGCTTGTGCAGCTCAAGGAACTTTCAAAAGAGGAGTATTACCACGCGATCCACACGGCATATCTGGGAGATAAGGTGGCAAGGAGTCTTGGCATCGACGACGCGGCGGTGAAGGCGTGCGGGTATTATCACAGAATCGGGAAGCTGACCGGGGAAAATACGTGGGAAAATGTGTCCGTCATCTGCGACAAATACCATTTTCCGCCGAAGACAAAGCAGATCTTAAAAGAGTATGTGGACCCGGACGCGAAGATTGTATCCAAGGAGACGATTGTCGTTCTGCTTGCGGACTGTATCGTGTCATCCATCCTCTATCTGTTTGCGAAAGATCCAAAGGCAGAACTGGATTATGAGCAGCTGATTGACACGGTATTTAAAAAGAAATTTGAGACGGACGAGCTCTGGGGAAATGAGATTTCCATAGGGCAGATTTGTGAGATGAAGAAAATATTTATCAAGGAGAAGCTTTACTATGACTTCTTACGTTGAAAATGAGACATCGCAGTCCTTTTCGTTCGATGAAAAGGCGCTTCTTGACCGTGTCGCGCAGGCTGTTTTAGACAGTGAGAACTGTCCCTATGAGACGACGGTCAATCTCCTTTTGACGGATGATGCGGGCATCCGGGAATACAATAAAAATTACAGGAACATTGACGCGGAGACGGATGTTCTCTCCTTTCCCAATCTGGAGTTTGAGACCCCGGGAGACTTTTCCGGCGTGGAGGAGAGGGAGGCAGACTGTTTTGACCCGGACAGCGGGGAACTGGTTCTGGGAGACATCATTCTGAACGTATCGCGGGTGAAGGAACAGGCGGTGGAGTACGGGCATTCGGAGCTTCGGGAGTTTGCCTTTCTTCTGGCGCACAGTCTGTTTCATCTGTGCGGTTACGACCATATGGAGCCGGATGAGGCGGCGTTTATGGAGGAAAAGCAGGAGGCTGTGCTGCAGAGCCTTCAGATTACAAGGGCGTAAAGGGAAAAGAGCTTCTGCGACGCAGCTAAGGTGCATTCTCCGCACAGCGAAAGTCAGTATTCAGACAGAGGATAACAATGAATATACAATGGATGGCGAAAAATTTGAAAAACAGGATTGTCCTCTCGGCGGGGATTGTTTCTTATATGCTCCTTCTCCTTCTGCGGATTCCGCTTTCAAGACTGATCGGGGACGAGGGAGTGGGACTCTTTGCACCGGCTTTTGAGTTGTTTATACTGGCTTCGATGGTTGTTTCTTATGGGATGTCCAGTGCCGTGTCTGGCATCATCCGCTACCGTGTCAAGCGCGAGCGGTATCGGAATGCGGCTAAGGTATTTAAGACGGCATTTGTTATGAATCTGTTTCTCGGCACGGTGATGGCGTTATTTCTGCTGTTCTTTTCTTCATGGATTGCGGAGACGCTTGTTCTGGAGCGTCTGAGCCGCATGGCGGTGATGGCGGCGGCGCCCTCTGTATTTTTCGCGGCGCTGATCGGTATTTTCAGAGGGTACTTTAACGGTTACGGCATGGGTGTGCTGACAGCGCATTCCCAGTACATCGAAAAGATTGCCATGTTTGCGGGCGCGATGATCGGCGGCAGGGCATTTTATGGCTATGGGCAGAAGGTGGCGGCGCTCTATCAGGTGGAGGCGCACAGCTATGCCTACGGGGCACTCGGTGCCATGATTGGTGTTTTTGCCTCTCAGGTGATCGCCTTACTGCATCTTCTTCTGGTTTATGTGATCTATGCGGGCGCTTTTAAAGGGCGGCCGGGACAGGACAACAGCAGACGCGCCGAGACGCGCTTTGAGATCCAGCGGATGCTTCTCGTCAATATGGTGCCGCTTGCGGCAACCGCCGTATGCTCCAATCTCTTTATGTTGGCGGACCAGCGTTTTTTTAACCACTGTATGAATATGACGGAGCAGGGGAATGTGCGCACGGTCCAGTGGGGCGCTTACTATGGCAAATTCGCGCCGCTGGTCGGGATATGCGCGGCGTTTTCCTGTCTGTTTGTGCACGGGCTGACGGGCAAAATCTGCAATGCCTATGAGAGAGAGGAATACCGCGGTATGCGGGAGCGTATGGGCAGGGCGGTGCGGAACGCGTCCATCGTGTCTTTCCCCGCCGCGGTCTATCTGGCAGTCCTCGGGAAACCGCTTTCCGTCTGCTGCTACGGGCGGACGACGGCACAGTCCGCGGTATTGGCGGGATGGCTTTCAAAGGGCGCGGTTCTGGCAGTTTTATTTACGTTTTGTTTTCTGTTCGGACAGCTCCTATATAAAATGCGGATGACAAGAGAACTGTTCCTTGCTTCTGTGGCATCCTTTGTCGTGCATCTGGCTGCCGCCTATTTTATGACGCAGCGCGGGCATATGGGAGTGGACGGACTGTTGTGCGCTTTGATTTTATTCTTTGGTATTTACATGGTTTTGGCGTTTGTATTCTTAACCAGGCGTGTCAAATACAGACCAGACTGGTTTGCGGGCGTTCTGTTTCCGCTTGGCGCCGCAGCGGTTTCCGGGCTGGTTGTGTATCTGCTTAACCTGCTACTCTCCGGCGTCGCGGGGGCGGCGGTGTGTATTATCGTCTCCCTGCTTGTGGGGGTGTTTTTCCATATCCTTTTCCTTGTGATCCTGCGGGTGATCGGGGAGGCGGAACTGCAGGATATGCCGCTTGGGTTTTTGTTCATTATGCTTGGCAGGACAATAGGCGTTCTGTGAGATTGCTGTATAAAAAAACAGAATTGGCTGATACTGATTACAGGGAATCCGACAAGAGGAGTTTGAAACGGAATGAAACTTGTAAAACGTATCAGTCTTTTTATGACATTATCTGTAATCATGCTTGGTCTTGGCGGCTTTGGCGCGCTGAAGGCGGAGGAGTTCTTTTATCCGCACAGGTACAGCCACAGCACGGAGCAGACGGACGTGACGCCATCTGAGGTGGAGATGCCAGAGGAAGAACAGGTGATCGAAGCGGCGGCAGCGCAGGAGCCTGTCGTGACGGCGGATACGCGGTACCTGCTGGAACTGGTGGATTTGTCAGAGGGAACCGTATCGGAGAGTGAGGAGACGATTCCTGTCATGTATATCGGTTTAAACAGGGATGAGCTTTTGGAAGCGCTGTCTGCCTATGAGGACAACCCGCCTCTGACAGAGCTTGAGCAGGGATTTGAGAGCATTGAACTGACCGCTTTTTCCAAGGACAGGGTGGCGGTCTGTAAGTATTATAAGGAACAGGAACCGCAGGGCTTTTACCTGATGGTGGCGGATCATTTTATCGTGGTGTACGAGGAGGACAGGAGCACGCTTTACATGAACACGGATATTTTGCTGGAACGGCTGCCGGACGTCCTGCAGCGGCAGATTATGGAGGGAAAGTTTGTGGCGAGCGAGGAGGAGCTGTATCTGTTTCTGGAATCCTACTCCAGCTAACAGGGTGAGAAAGGAATAAACGCTATGGAAAGAAAGGTTGCAGTCATAGGCGGCGGCGCGGCGGGCATGATGGCGGCGATCCAGACCGCCGGGGCAGGCGCGGCAGTAACCATATATGAAAAAAACGACAGGGTGGGAAAAAAGATTTTGTCCACGGGAAACGGCAGATGCAATTTTTCCAATGAGGCGATGGGAACAGAATTTTACCATGGAAGTGGGAAGGCTCTGGCGGAGGAGATTCTTTCCGCCTTTGATGTGGCGCAGACGAAAGACTTTTTTAGCGCTCTCGGTATGCGGATCAGGGCGCGGGACGGTTATCTGTATCCGGCAAGCGATCAGGCGTCCACGGTGCTCGATGTGCTGCGCTATGAACTTGACAGACGGCATGTGACAGTACATACACAGGAGGCGGTGCAGACGCTTTCCTTTGATGAGGGTAGAAAACAGTTTCTGACCGTGCGGCAGGGAAAGGAGGCATTTTATGATGCGGTCATTCTCTGCTGCGGCGGCAAGGCGGCGCCCAATACCGGCTCCGACGGGAGCGGCTTCCGGCTGGCGGCACGGTTCGGGCATCGGATTGTCAGACCCGTGCCCGCCCTCGCCGCGCTTGTCTGTAAGGAATCGTTTTATAAACAAGTGGCGGGGGTGCGATGCGACGCGGAACTCACCCTGCAGGTGGCAGGAAAAGAGGCTGGCCGGGAGCGGGGCGAACTGCAGCTTACGGATTACGGGCTTTCCGGCATACCGGCGTTTCAGCTCTGCCGGACTGCCGCCTATGCGCTCCTTGACAAAGAGCCTGTCACGGTGCGGATATCTTTTCTCCCCGGCTTTGACAAGGCGTCTTGTGGCTCCTTTTTCCGGGAAAGGCTTGCGTCACATGAAACAGACGAGATGGATGTTTTTCTGACCGGCATGGTCAACAAGAAAATCAACCACCTCCTTCTGAAACTGGCGGGTATACGGGAGACAGAGCGGGCAAAAGATGTCTCCCCGGCGGCATTTGCCAGACTGCAGAATCTGTATCTCGGTCTGGAGACGACGGTCACGGGGACGAACGGCTTTGACAGGGCGCAGGTGTGCGCGGGCGGCGTGGACTGCGGCGAGGTGACGCGGCATCTCATGTCGAAAAAGCAGCCGGGGCTCTATTTCGCGGGCGAAATTCTGGATATCGACGGGTTCTGCGGCGGCTATAACTTACAGTGGGCGTGGAGCAGCGGTGCGGTTGCCGGAAAGGCGGCGGCATCTGGTGTTATGTAAGACGATAAAACCGTGACATGGAAAACACATGGCGCGATGAGGTGGATTTGATATTCTTGATGTGTATCATCGCGATAAACTGTTCTGACGTGGAGGTAACTATGATTCGGATACAACAGATCAAACTGGCGGCGGACTGTAAGGACGAGCGGGCGGCGCTTCTCAAAAAGGCGGCAAAGCTGCTGCGGATGGAACCTGTCGCGATCCAGTCCCTCTCCCTTGTAAAAAGATCAATAGATGCCAGAAAAAAGCCGGATATCTGCCGGGTTTATACGGTGGATGTAAAGGTGGCTGACGAGCAGGCGGTTTTTCGGAAAATCCGGGGAAAGAACGGGCAGATCCAGCTTGTGGAGGAGAAGATGTACCGATTTCCGGCGTTTGAAAAGACGGCTGCTGCAGATGCGCAGACGGGTGCAAAGGCGGCTGTCGCACAACTGCCCATGCGGACCGTTGACAGACCGATGATTGTCGGTGCGGGACCGGCGGGGCTTTTCTGCGGGTATATGCTTGCGAAGGCGGGCTTTCGTCCGCTGTTATTGGAACGGGGCAGGGAAGTACATAAACGCCGGGAAGATGTGGAGCGGTTCTGGCGGGACGGCGTTCTGGATCCCGGCTCCAACGTGCAGTTTGGGGAAGGCGGCGCAGGTACATTCTCCGACGGGAAACTGACTACTACGGTCAAGGATCCGAAAGGACGGATGCGGGAAGTTTTACGCATTTTCGTGGAAGCCGGGGCGCCGGAAGAGATTTTGTACGAGGCAAAACCGCATATCGGCACGGATATATTGATAAAGGTTGTAGAAAATCTGCGCAGCCAGATTATAAAATGGGGCGGTGAGGTGCGGTTTGAGTCGCAGGTGACCGCGCTTCTTACGGAAGATGACCGGGCGGCGGAGGCTTCCGCGCTGAACCGCCGGATCACAGGTGTTGTGGCAAACGGGGAAGAGATACGTGGCGGCGCAGTCGTTCTAGCCATCGGCCACAGTGCGCGGGACACCTTCCAGATGCTCCACGAACTGCAGGTACCCATGGAGGCAAAGGCTTTTGCGGTGGGGCTTCGCATGGAGCATCCCCGGGAGATGATCGACAGACTGCAATATGGGGAATGCGGCATTTCCCTTCCGGCGGCGGCATACAAGGTGACGGCGCAGACCGCTTCCGGCAGAGGCGTCTATTCCTTCTGTATGTGCCCCGGCGGCTATGTGGTGAACGCCTCCTCGGAGTCTGGCAGAACGGCGGTGAACGGCATGAGCTACAGCGGGCGGGACGGCGCAAACAGCAACAGCGCCATGATCGTCACCGTGTCACCCGCGGATTATGAGACATACGGCGGTACGGGACCCCTTGCGGGCATTGCGTTCCAGCGGCATCTGGAAGAACGTGCCTACGAGATCGGACAGGGCAGGGTGCCCGTGGAGCGGTACGGGGATTTTCGGGCGGCGGTCTGCGCGGGACGGGGCGTGCAGGACAGCGGGGATTTGCGAATGACAACGCAGAGGAATGGCGTTTCAACGGAAATACAGCCGGCTGATCGCGGCGGTAAGCTGCGCGCGCGGTATCCGGGATTTACCCCCGCCATCAAAGGCGCATGGCGTTTTGCCCCGGTTCACGAAATTCTGCCGGAGTTCCTGAATCAGGCGCTTGTGGAAGGAATTGACTCGATTGGTCGAAAGATGCCCGGCTTTGCCGACGGGGACGCGTACCTGTCCGGTGTGGAGAGCAGGACCTCCTCCCCCATAAGGATTCTGCGGGACGAGACGGGACAGTCCGCGCTTCAGGGGCTTTTCCCCTGCGGCGAGGGCGCGGGTTACGCGGGCGGCATCACATCGGCGGCGATGGACGGGATCCTGATCGCGGAGAAGGTTGCAATGCTTTATGCGGATGTGTTAAGATGACTAAAGATTTTATAATGAAATACATAACTCAGAATATACGAAGCTGGGAGGAAACAGCTTAAACAAAGGGAATACTTTTCCGAAAAGGGAGAAAATATAAGGATGAAGGCAAAAATGACTGACAGAAAAGACCTGATGGCAGATAAAAAACGAATTGTGATAAAGATCGGCTCCTCCTCCTTGCAGCACAAGGAGACCGGGGACTTGGACTACACGAAGCTGGACGTGCTCGTGCGGGAGCTTTGCAACTTGAGAAACATGGGGAAGGACGTGGTGCTTGTCACCTCCGGCGCGATTGCTGTTGGCGAGAAGGCGATCCTGCCAAACCGTGAGGAAGACAATCCCATCGCCGTGAAGCAGGCGTGTGCAGCGGTGGGACAGGCGAGGCTGATGATGATCTACCAGAAGATTTTCGCGGAGTACAATCAGGTGGCTGCACAGATTCTGATGACGAAAAACACCATCGTGGACAATCTGAACCGCTACAACGCCCGGAATACGTTCGCGGAGCTTTTTAAGCTGGGCGTGATTCCGATCGTGAACGAGAATGATACGATAGCCACCTACGAGATCGAGATCGGCGACAACGATACGCTGTCCGCGATCGTCGCTTCTCTGGTGGAGGCGGACGCGCTCCTTCTGCTTTCGGATATTGACGGACTTTACACAGACGATCCCCGCACCAATCCCGACGTCAAATATATCGAGGTGGTGGAGGAGTTGACGGACGAGCTGATGAACATGGGCAAGGCGTCCACCGGGAGCAGCGTGGGCACCGGCGGCATGACCACCAAGCTGCAGGCGGCAAAGATTGCCAGCAGCACAGGGGTGGACATGGTGATCGCCAACAGCAAGGACATCAAAGTGATCCATCGCATCTTAAGCGGGCAGAATATCGGGACCTTATTTCTGGCACATAAAGACGAGGATTTCGATCTGCCTCTTTATGTGCAGCAGATGCACGCGCATTAAAAAATATCATTCGGAGGAAACAATATGGCAAAGAGAATGCTGGACTGTGTTGCTTCTGACCTTAGGAGCTTTACGAAAGAGGATTATCTGGCTGCCATCGCGGGGAGCGAGGGACGTGTGCTGGCATGTGAGTGTATCGGCATCACCATGCCGGTCCTTACGGATGTCACCAACGCGGAACTGGCGGCTTCTCTCGGCGCCGATTTGTTACTGCTCAATATGTTTGACGTAAACCACCCGGTGATAAACGGTCTGCCGGAAGTGGAGCAGGCGGAGACCGTGCGGGAATTAAAACGCCTTACCGGGCGGATGATCGGCATCAATCTGGAGCCGGTGGAAGAACAGGCGGCACGGGAAAATGACGATACGCTCTGGGCGATGTCGGAGGGGCGGAAGGCTACGGTGGAAAATGCGGTAAGAGCCTCGGAAATGGGCGTGGATATGGTGCTTCTCACAGGAAATCCCGGAAACGGCGTGAGCAACCGTGCCATTACCGATTCGCTGAGAGCCATATCGGCACGGCTGAAGGATAAACTGATTCTGGCGGCAGGGAAAATGCATTCCTCCGGCGTGCCGGGGGAAGGCGGCGAGCATATCATTACGAAGGAAGATGTGAATGAGTTTATAGATGCGGGAGCGGATGTCATTCTTCTTCCCGCGCCGGGCACCGTGCCGGGAATCACCATGGAGTATGTGCGGGAGCTGATCGCCCAAGCCCATGAAAGAGGCGTTCTCACGATCACGGCGATCGGCACTTCACAGGAAGGGGCGGACGTGGACACGATCAGACGGATCGCGCTGATGTGTAAGATGGCGGGAACGGACATTCATCACATCGGGGACACCGGCTATCCGGGGATGGCGCTGCCGGAAAATATCATGGCGTATTCTGTGGCAATCAGGGGCGTGCGGCACACGTATCACAGGATGGCGGCGTCCGTCAACAGGTGACAGAGGCAAAAGACCGGGTGCCGGAGGCTGAATAGTGAAGGAGAATATAAATGAACGTAGAACAGATGACGGCGCGGATCAACGAACTATATCACAAATCCCAGAGTGAAGGTCTTTCACCCGAGGAAAAAGAAGAGCAGACGGCGCTGCGGCAGGCTTATGTGGCGAATGTGCGGGCGAACCTGCGGGGGCAGCTTGACAATATCTCCATTGTGGAGAAAGACGGAAGCATCACGAATCTGGGCGAGAAAAAGCGGCATGGGTGAGCGCATGAAACGGGAAACGGTAGCGGAAAGGGAAGAACAGAGAAGCGAACAGACTGCTGCGGCAAAGGAACGTGGGGCAGAAAAGAAGAGACTGCGCGCGGCGGCTTTGGAAAAACGGGACAGTCTGACGGCGCAGCAGCGTAAGCGTTACAGTGACAGCATCATAAAGAAGCTGACAAGCCTGCCCTGTTATCGGGATGCGGACGCGGTTCTCACGTATATCAGCTTCCGCAGCGAAGTGGATACCATGCCTTTGACTAAACAAGCCTTTGCGGAAGGCAAGGCGGTGTTTGCGCCGAAGGTTGCCGGGAAAGAAATGGAATTTTATCGGATTTTCTCGCTGGATGACCTGTCGGCAGGCTATCGGGGGATTATGGAGCCTGCGGGAGGGCAGTCCATTGCGGCGTGGATGATGGACGATGGCAGGACAGTATTCCCGCATATATTGATTTGTATGCCCGGTGCGGCGTTTGACAAAGAGCGGCACAGAATTGGCTACGGCGGCGGGTTCTATGACAGATATGTAAGCAGACTTTTGCAGAAAAGTGAGCATATGGATGCGGCGGGGCATTCACAGGTGAAGGTAACGACCGCCGCGCTGGCTTATGACTGCCAGATTTTTGAGGAAATTCCGTGGGAGGCGCACGATATCCGTCCTGCGCGGGTGATCACGGAGACAGGCATGATCTGATGTTTTCTGGCTGATACAAACATCGAAGCAGACCCGGAAACGGAAATCAGGGGGTCTTTGACAGCCGGGCAAAAAAGTGACAGAGAGGATGGGAAAAATGGAAAATACCTTGACAAATGTGGAAATCAACGAATATTTAAAATCCCTCGGCATGAAGGCGCAGGCGGCGAAGACTGCTTTACAGCGGCTTGATACGGCGCAGAAAAACCACGCCCTTAACCGGGCGGCGGATGCGCTTGTGCAGGAGAGCGAAAGAATCCTTTCTGCAAATGAAAAAGACTATGCGCGCGCAAAGGAAAACGGCATGGCGGAGGGGCTTCTCGACCGGCTGAAGCTGACGGACGCGAGAATAGAGGCGATGGCGGAGGGGCTTAGGCAGATTGCCGATCTGGATGATCCTGTGGGAGAGGTGATGGAGACTTTTGACCGCCCCAACGGTTTGTACATAGAAAAGGTGCGGGTTCCCATGGGGGTCATCGGCATTATTTATGAGGCGAGACCCAATGTGACGGCGGATGCTTTCGGGCTCTGCTTCAAGACGGGAAACGCGGTGATTTTAAAGGGCGGAAGAGACGCGTTTTACTCCAATCAGGCTGTCACGGCAGTAATCGGCGAGACGATGGAAAAGGAAGGCGTAGACAGAAACGCCATCCAGTTGATTGAAAACAATGACAGGGCGGTGACCACGGCGTTTATGAAGCTGAAAGAGTACGTGGACGTACTGATTCCCAGAGGCGGTGCGGGACTGATCCGCTCGGTTGTGGAGAACAGCACCATACCCGTGATCGAGACGGGCACGGGAAACTGCCATATTTATATTGATGAGACGGCTGACCTTGCCAAGGCGGTTCCCATCGTCATCAATGCCAAGACCCAGCGCATCGGCGTGTGCAACGCCTGTGAGTCCCTGCTTGTGCATGAAAAAATCGCGGATAAAATACTGCCCGCTCTGGGCAAAGCCCTCTTGGAAAAACAGGTGGAGATCCGGGGCGACGAGGCGGTGCGGGCACAGATCCCGGAGGCACATGCCGTGACGGAAGAAGATTACGGCACAGAGTATCTGGATCTCATTCTTTCCGTGAAAACCGTAAGCTCGCTGGAGGAGGCGGTCGCCCATATCAACAAATACAACACGGGGCATTCCGACGCCATTCTGACGGAGGATAAAGCCCATGCGCAGAAGTTTTTGCGGGAGGTGGATTCGGCGTGCGTGTATGTCAACGCATCCACCCGTTTTACGGACGGCTTTGAGTTCGGTTTCGGGGCGGAGATCGGTATCAGTACCCAGAAACTCCATGCCAGAGGTCCCATGGGGCTTAAAGAATTGACCTCCTACAAATACCAGATAACCGGGGACGGGCAGGTGCGTCCATAGCGGATGAAGTTACTTACATTCGGAGTTATGTAAACTAATCTGCGCAAAGCATACCTCAAAAAGCGCAATCCATACCATTTCGGTAGAAAAGTAATGTCTTTTATGTATAATAAAAATGCACAATATAACGGTCTGGAGAAGGAAAAACTGTTGTAAATGGCATTTGTGTAAAAAAAGTGGCATTTGAGCAGAATTTTCCCTTTTTGAAGATTGTATCTTTAAATATACAAAAAACCATGTTATAATTGTGGCACTGGCTCGACGTTTATGTCAGGCAGTTACTCATCCTGCGGTTTAATGACTATGTTTTGTCGTTAAAATGCGTGGGGGGGGGGTAAAATCGTAAATATAAGGAGAAGGTAAAGATGAAAAAACAGAAGAAACTGAGCGTAATGGCGCAGCTTGTGATGCTTTGTGTGATCCCTCTCGTAGTCATGGTTGCGTTCGTTACCGTCTATGCGATCAGTACCATGAGAAGCATGGTGCATGATGCTACGATGGAAGGATTGGAAAATCTTTGCCGAAGCGTGTACGCCGCTTATGAGGCACTCGATACAGGTGCATACCGGCTTGAGGGTGAAACGCTTTTTAAAGGCGATTACAACGTATCTGAAAATGTGGATATCATCGACAGTTTCGTGGATGGAAGTACGGCAGATGTGACACTCTTTTATGGAGATACGAGACGCGCCACATCTTTGCGCGATAAAGATACGGGGGAGCGCATTCTCGGCACGAAGGCGTCCGACGCGGTCATAAAGGCTGTTCTCAATGAAGGGAAAAATTATGAGACGGACAGTGTGACCATCAACGGAGAAACCTACTATGCGTTCTATATGCCGGCGATTGATGCCAACGGGAAATGCGTGGGTATGGTTTTTGCGGGACAGCCCGCCACCGAGGCGAACGCTAAAATCAACAGAAGTTCCATGATGATTCTGGGAATCGCGGCGTTTATCCTCATCATCGCCCTGCTTGTATGTGTGAAGATCGCCAGCGCGATTGCAAGGGTAATCATCCAGACAGAGACATTGCTTTCCTCTCTGGCGGAAGGTGATCTGAATCTGACCGTAAATGAGAGAATCCTGAGGAGAAGCGACGAAATCGGCGTGATGGGACATGCCGTACAGAGACTGTTAGAAGAGCTGCAGAACATTATCGGCAGCATCAAGAAAAATACCGAGACGCTGATGACGCAGGGAAATAATCTGGAGAGCATGGCGACCCAGACTTCGACGACGGCTGACGAGATCAGCAGCGCGGTGGAGGATATTTCCAAGGGCGCCGTTTCCATGGCGGAGGACATCGAGTCGGCTACCGGGCAGATTGCCAATATGGGAGCCATTATAGAGAAGATTGCAGACAGCGTCAAGGAATTGGATGACCTTTCCAACCAGATGCACGTGGCGGACGTGGAGTCCTCCAGAATCATCAACGAGCTGAGCGAGTCCAACGACAGGACCACGGAGGCGATCAAGAAGATCGAAGTATCCGTACATACGACCAACGAGTCTGTTACGAGAATTCAGGATGCCGTTAATCTCATCGCATCCATTGCAAGTGAGACGAGCCTGCTGGCACTGAACGCGAGCATAGAGGCGGCGAGAGCAGGGGAAGCAGGACGCGGATTTGCTGTGGTTGCGACACAGATTTCCAAGCTGTCTGAGGATTCTGCGCAGTCCACGAAGACCATCGAGGATATCATTCATCAGCTCACCGTTGATTCCGAGGCATCCGTCCAGATTATGAACGAAGTGAATGAGATCATTCTGGAGCAGCAGCAGAAACTGGCGCAGACCAAGGAGAAGTTCGGCGACGTGAGCAACGGCATCGAAAACTCCAGAAAAGAGACTGGCGTGATCAGCGATCAGGCGGAAGAGTGTAACAGGGAGAGAGGAAAGGTTGTGGACGTTATCCAGAATCTGTCCGCTGTATCACAGGAGAATGCAGCGTCCACCGAGCAGACCAACGCGTCCATGGAGGAGATGAACGCCACCATCAATCTGCTTGCAGAAGCGGCAGGTGAATTGAAGGAGATGGCACAGGTACTGGAAGATGATGTATCTTTCTTCAAGCTGTAAATCTTATACGGAGAAATATAGCAGGGAGGCCTTTTGCGGGTCTCCCTTTCTTTATTTTTTCCTTGACAGAACTCATGTACACATATTATAATATGAACAAATAAACATATATAAACCCGGACTGAGGAAGGAGGACGCTTGTGGCGGAATCATATAAGGATGAGGCGATTTATGGGCTGGCAGAGTTATTTAAAATATTCGGTGACCCTACCCGGATCAGAATATTATATGCCATGCTTGATACGGAGCGGTGCGTAAACGATATTGCGGGGGTTCTGGAGATGAGCCAGTCTTCCGTCAGCCATCAGCTTCGTATTTTGAAAACGTCCAAACTGGTAAAGAGCCGGAGAGAGGGCAAGTCCATTTTTTATTCGCTGGATGACGAGCATGTCCGCTCGATCCTCAATATGGGAATGGAACACATCATGGAAGGAGCGGGGAAATGACAAAAACTTACAAGATTGAGGTAGACTGTGCAAACTGCGCGGAGAAGATGCAGGAAGCTGCGAAGAAAACGGAAGGTGTGGCGGAAGCTACCGTGAGTTTTATGACCCAGAAAATGAAGGTGGAGTTTGCGGAAGGTGCGGACGAAAAGAGCGTTATGAAGCAGGTTTTGAAGGCATGTCGGAAGGTGGAGCCGGACTGTGATATCGCTATTTGACAGACAAAGTTCATTCACAGACAAAAGGAGCGGCTGGTCGTGAGAGATCTGCCGCTCTTTTTCTCTGATTTTCCCATGAAAGAAAAGGTTGACGAAAGGCGCGGAAATCAGTAGTATGTTTAGATAGGGGATTTATGATTTTAAATATTCGGAGGATAATGGTTTTGACAAAATACAAGACGATACTCGTCACGCTGCTTTTTGCTTTTCTGCTCACAGCGTGTGGGGAGAATGAGGAACTGACAGCTTATCAGGAAGATATGAACACGTTTTTTGAGCGGGCGGGCGAGTACAACGACAAGATGAATGCCATTGACCCCGAATCCGATACCGCGGTGATTGAGCTTCTCGGGTATCTGGACGCTTTTGCGGAAGATATCCAGTGGATGGCGGAACTGGAAGTGCCGGAACAGTTTTCGGCGGTGGAAAGCCTTGCTGACGAGGCGGACGAGAATATGAAAGAGGCGGTGGCGCTTTTCCATGCGGCTTATGACGGGGAATCTTATGATGAGGGTTCCGAGCAGGCGGCGCTGGAATACTATGACAGGACCAACATACGCATCCAGTATATCATCACGATCCTGCACGGGGAGATTCCCGAGGGTGAGGGCGTTACCTACACGGAAGAAAATCCTCTTCTTGGCGGCGGTTATCTGAACAAAAAGGACGAGGAAGAAACGGTTGACGAGGAATCGGAGGACGGGGAGAACCCGGATACGGAAGAGGACGTGCCGGAGGATGATTTTGACACTGACGATACGGTTTTCTACGAAGAATAGAGCGAAAAGAAGTTCTAGCCGCTCACAGCAAAGGCTGTTTCGCGGAGAACTTCTAAGTTTCGCTCGGGAGAATGCCCCAAAGCAGGCATTCTCCGCAATGACACGGAGGCTATATGAACAGACAGGAATTTCAAGCTTTGATAAAAGACACGCCCCTGTTTCTGGACGGGGCGACAGGTTCCAATCTTCAAAAACGGGGGATGCCGGCGGGGGTCTGCCCGGAACAGTGGATTCTGGAACACAGGGACATTATGATCGGACTGCAGCGGGATTTTGTCGCGACGGGCAGTCATATTGTCTACGCGCCCACGTTTACTGCCAACAGGATCAAACTGAAGGAGTACGGTCTGGATGGACAGATCCGGCAGATGAATCATGCACTGGTGGAGATTTCAAGGGAAGCGGTCGGCGGCAAAGCCTATATTGCAGGCGATCTGACCATGACCGGGGAGCAGCTCGCTCCCATGGGAAAACTGGATTTTGAAGAACTGGTTGATGTATATAAGGAACAGATCCGCTATCTGGACGAGGCGGGCGTGGACCTGCTTGTGATCGAGACGATGATGAGTCTGCAGGAGACGAGGGCGGCTGTGATCGCGGCGAAGGAAGTCTGCGACCTCGCCGTGATGGCGACGCTGACCTTTGAGGCGGACGGCAGGACACTGTTTGGCACGGATGCGGCTACCGCGGCGGTTGTGCTGGAGAGTCTGGGCGTGGCGGCAGTCGGGACAAACTGTTCCACGGGACCCGATAAAATGACAGATACGGTGCGCCGGATGGCGGAGGTCACAGGCATTCCCATTATCGCCAAGCCGAACGCGGGGCTGCCCTCTCTGGATGAAAACGGCAATACGGTTTATGATATGGGCGCGGCAGAGTTCGGCGGGCATATGCGGGATCTGATATCGGCGGGCGCCTCTGTGATCGGCGGCTGCTGCGGCACCACGCCGGAACATATCCGTGCCGCGAAGGAAGCGGTGCATGATATGACCGTCATACATCGGGAAAAGCCGAAGAGATGCTTTCTGACCAGCGAGCGGCTGACGGTGTCCTTCGGGCTGGATGATCCCTTTCTCGTGGTGGGAGAGCGCATCAATCCCACCGGGAAAAAGAAACTGCAGGCGGCGCTCCGGGAAGGCTCCATGGAAGAGGTGTCAGACTTCGCGGAGGCGCAGGAGGCGTGCGGCGCCAGTATACTGGATGTCAACATGGGCATGGGCGGTATCGACGAAAAGGCGATGATGTTACGGGCGATAGAGACCATAAGCGGTGTCACAAGCCTGCCCCTTTCCATTGATTCCAGTCATGTGGATGTGCTGGAGGCAGCCCTTCGCCGGTATCCGGGACGCGCGCTGATCAACTCCATTTCCGGTGAACAGGCGAAGCAGGACGCGCTGCTTGCCGTCGCGAGAAAGTACGGCGCCATGTTTATCCTTCTGCCGCTTTCGGACGCGGGACTTCCGAAGGATCTGGCGGAGAAGATTTCGATTATAGAGAGCATACAGGAAAAGGCGCTGGCGCTCGGTATGGCCAAAGAAGACATTGTGGTGGACGGTCTGGTGACGACGGTGGGAGCCAATAAGAACGCGGCGTTAGAAACCCTTGAGACGATCCGTTACTGTAAGGAGAAGGGGCTTGCCACGATCTGTGGTCTCTCCAATATTTCCTTCGGACTGCCGGAGAGAGGGTTTGTGAATACCGCCTTTCTTACCATGGCGATTAGAGAGGGGCTGACTATGGCGATCGCCAATCCCTCGCAGGAACTTCTGATGAGCTGCGCTTTTGCTTCAGATCTTCTTCTGAATAAAGAGGCGGCGGACACGCGCTATATCCGTCTGATGGACGCCCTCCGGGAAAAGAAAGAGGCGGCGGGAGAGTCCACACCGAAGGAGACGGGCATCCGTCTGAACCGGACGGCGCAGGAAGAACAGGTTTCCTCGCCGAAGGACAGGCTCCGTGCCGACGTCCTGAAGGGAAAGCGGGAAAGTATCGTTGCAGATACCAGGCAGGCGATGGAGGAAGGCATAGAAGCGAAAACACTTCTCGACGAGGTGCTTTTGCCTGCCATCAACGAGGTGGGAGAGCTGTTTGACAAAGGCAGGTATTTCCTGCCCCAGTTAATCGCCAGCGCGGAGGCGATGAAAGCCTCCATCGAATATATGGAGCCGGTTCTTCTGCAGGCAAAGGCGGGAAAGGACATGCCTACCGTGGTGATTGCCACGGTGGAGGGCGACATTCATGATATCGGGAAAAATCTGGTGGCGCTGATGCTTAAAAATTACGGGTTCCATGTGATTGATCTGGGCAAGGATGTGCCGAAGGAACGGATCATTGAAGCCGCGAGAGAATATAACGCGCAGGTGATTGCGCTGTCGGCGCTGATGACCACTACCATGCAGCAGATGCGCCATGTGATCGACTACGCGAAGGAGCGGGAGATCGATGCGAAGATCATTGTGGGCGGCGCGGTCATCACCGAAGAGTATGCGCAGGAGATCGGTGCGGACGGCTATTCCAAGGACGCGGCGGACGCGGTGAAACTGACCCAGAGGCTGCTGGGGCTGGATGGGTAATATAAATGATGTAATCGGTTTTAGAAAATCCTGCATGGCAGCTGTGAAGGTACAAAACAGTTACGATCAGAAAATAGACAGAGGAGAGGATAACGTATATGATAGGTGCAGATGCAATCGTAAAATGTCTGGAAGAGGAGGGCGTTGAATATGTGTTCGGTTATCCGGGCGTGGCGATATGCCCTTTTTACAACAGCATATTGGAGTCCGATATCCAGACCATCCTGATCCGCACGGAGCAGAATGCCGCCCATGCGGCAAGCGGACTGGCAAGAGTTTCGGGGAAGGTGGGCGTGTGTGCCGTGACTTCCGGTCCCGGTGCGACGAATCTGATTACGGGTGTCGCCACCGCCTTTGCGGACAGCATACCGCTCGTGTGTATCACGGGACAGGTGAACAGCGAACTGCTCGGTTCCGACGTGTTTCAGGAGGCGGACATCACAGGCGCGGTGGAGTCTTTTGTCAAATACAGCTATCTGGTGAAAGATGCGGCGGATATTCCGCAGATTTTTAAGGAGGCTTTCCATCTGGCATCCACGGGGCGCAAAGGTCCCGTGCTGATCGACGTTCCCATTGATATCCAGAATGCGCCCGTCGGAAAATTCAAATATCCCGACGAGGTCAATATGCGAACATACAAGCCCACGGTGAAGGGCAATATGGCGCAGATTAAAAAGGTGATCAAAGAACTGGCAAAGGCAAAACGTCCCCTGATCTGTGCGGGCGGCGGTGTGCTCTTAAGTCAGGCGGAAGAGGCGCTCCGGGCATTCTCGGAAAAATACCGCATTCCCGTGGTTTCCACCATGATGGGAATCGGCGCCATGCCCACCGAGCATCCCATGTATTACGGTATGGTGGGCAATAACGGCAAACCTTTTGCCAACCGTGCCATGAACGAGTCGGACCTGCTTCTTATGGTGGGCGCGCGTGTTGCCGACCGGGCGGTGAACCAGCCCGATGTGATCACGGAAAACAAAGTGCTTGTCCACATTGACGTGGACCCGGCGGAGATCGGGAAAAACGTAGGACCCGCCATTCCTCTGGTGGGGGATGCGAAGCATATCTTTGAGGACATCGAGACGCAGGAGTTTACCTGTGAGCATGAAGAGTGGATTCAGACGTTAAATACCTACCGGGATACCATGCAGCCGATCAGAAAGCCAAACCCGGACTATGTGGATCCGGCGGCGTTTATCACCATGCTTTCCCGGGAGATGGAGGAGAACGCGGTTTACGTGGCGGATGTGGGACAGAACCAGATCTGGTCCTGCGGTTATCACATTGTGAAAAAAGGACGGTTCCTTACGACCGGCGGCATGGGCACTATGGGATATTCGATTCCCGCGGCGATGGGCGCGAAACTGGCGGACAGAAGCCGTCAGGTGGTGGCTGTGTGCGGCGACGGCTCTTTCCAGATGTCCATGATGGAGCTGGCGACCATGCGGCAGTTTGACGTGCCCGTGAAGATCATTGTCCTGAAAAATAATTATCTCGGCATGGTGCGCGAATACCAGCACTACACCTACAAAGACAACTATTCCGTGGTAGATTTGTCGGGAAGCCCCGACCTTTCCAAGCTCTCGGAGGCGTTCGGACTTAAGTTTATGCGGCAGGAGACCATGGAGGGGGCGCAGGAGACCATCAGGGCATTTCTGGAGAAGGACGAGTCGGTGCTTCTGGAATGCCTGATCGACCCGATGGATCTGGTAAAAGCGTGAGAAGTAAATCTAAAGACGTCCCGCCATAGGACGGGACGACAGGAGGTACTATGTCTCGCGCAGGAGAATGTCCAAAAGAGGCATTCTCCGTATGATAGAATGTATTTATGGAGGATGAAATGAAAAAAATATATTCCGTATTGGTTGAAAACAGATCGGGTGTGCTGTGCAAGGTGGCTGGTCTGTTTTCAAGAAGATGTTTTAATATCGACTCTCTGGCAGTCGGGGAGACGGAGGATACCGCAGTTTCCCGCATGACCATTGTCAGCTCCGGGGATGAGCGCACCATCGAGCAGATCGAGAAACAGCTCAACAAAAAGATCGACGTGATCAAGGTGAAAACCTTTGACGAGCCGGCAAGCGTGAGCAGGGAGCTTATGCTGATGAAGGTGAAATACAACAAAAACAACAGGCGCGACATCATGGAGACGTGCGACATCATGCACGCCGATATCGTGGATATGTCCAAAAACATGCTGATCATCCAGATATGTGATGTGCCCGAGCGGATTAAACTTTTTATCAGCATGATGCAGGGAATCAGTATCGTGGAGATGGCACGCACGGGCACGCTGGCGCTGCAGAAGTGTCTGGAGGCGGATGAATAGGTTGACTTTTCGCCCTTAAGTTGCTACAATTATTGACAGTGTTTAACGTGAAAAGTGCGCTGACGGGAGTCGGAAGGAAGGGTGCTTGTATGCAGAAAAAGGTTTTTCAGTTGTTGGTTGACAATACATCTGGTGTTCTGAGCCGTATTGCAGGGCTGTTTTCCAGACGCGGTTACAATATTGACAGCATTACCGCGGGCATGACGGCGGATCCGCGCTATACCCGCATTACGATCGTAACTTCCGGGGATGACGAGATCCTTGAGCAGATCGAGAAGCAGGTGGCGAAGCTTGTGGATGTGCGGGATATCAAGGAGCTGAAGCCCGGGGAGAGCGTGTACCGTGAGCTGGCGCTGATCAAAGTGAGGGTCAACTCCGCCAGAGACCGTATGGACGTGCTTGCGGTGGCGAATGCCTACCGTGCGGACCCCGTGGACGTTTCCCCCGGCAGCATCACGATTGAACTGATCGGCGATCAGGAAAAGATTGACGCTTTTATCGCGGTTCTTGACGGCTATGAGATTCTGGAGCTGGCGCGCACCGGCATCGCGGGGTTAAGCCGCGGCATTGAGAACGTAACCTATCTATAAAAAATCGTCGCCAGACAGCGGCGATTCAAAGAATGCTACGCATTCTCCTTAAATGGTTCACGCCGTCGCGCGGTTTGCGTTGTCACATATTCAGTTAGCTCAAGGGGCAACCCTTTCAGTTATATGATATCAAGTTATACTACAAATTTATTTTTAGACGGAGGAAAGAAAAATGGCAAAAATTTTCTATCAGGAAGACTGTAATTTATCCCTTCTGGACGGCAAGACAATCGCGGTGATCGGATACGGCAGTCAGGGACATGCACATGCGCTGAATGCGAAGGAATCCGGCTGTCACGTAATTATCGGTCTTTACGAGGGTTCCAAGTCATGGGCGAAGGCTGAAGCACAGGGCTTCGAGGTATATACGGCGGCTGAGGCTGCCAAGAAGGCGGATATCATTATGATCCTCATCAACGATGAGCTGCAGGCGTCTATGTACAAGAAGGACATCGAGCCGAACCTTGAACCCGGCAATATGCTGATGTTTGCACACGGCTTCAACATTCATTTCGGCTGTATCGTACCGCCCAAGGATGTGGATGTGACCATGATCGCACCTAAGGGTCCCGGCCACACCGTAAGAAGCGAGTATCAGGCTGGCAAGGGCGTTCCCTGTCTGGTGGCTGTTCATCAAGATGCTACCGGCAAGGCACAGGATATGGCTCTGGCTTATGCGCTGGCAATCGGCGGCGCGAGAGCAGGTGTTCTGGAGACCACGTTCCGCACCGAGACCGAGACAGACCTCTTCGGTGAGCAGGCAGTTCTGTGCGGCGGCGTATGCGCGCTGATGCAGGCAGGCTTCGAGACGCTCGTCGAGGCTGGATATGATCCGAGAAACGCGTACTTTGAGTGTATCCATGAGATGAAGCTGATCGTAGACCTGATCTACCAGTCCGGTTTTGCAGGCATGAGATATTCCATCTCCAACACCGCTGAGTACGGCGACTACATCACGGGTCCGAAGATCATCACCGAGGACACAAAGAAGGCAATGAAGAAGATTCTCTCCGACATTCAGGACGGTACTTTTGCGAAAGACTTCCTGCTTGACATGTCTTCCGCAGGCGGACAGGTACACTTCAAGGCGATGCGCAAGCTTGCTTCCGAGCATTCTTCTGAGGTTGTCGGCGAGGAGATCAGAAAGCTTTACAGTTGGAACGGCGAGGACAAGCTGATCAACAACTAAGCTGTTTCTGTATGCGCATGTGCCGGATGGCATGACATATGTGCGGTGAAAGGTTGAGAATAGGAAAAGCAGAGGCATTCCGCCGGTTCGTCCGGCAAGGGGTGCCTTTCTTCTTTTGGGATGCTGCTTAAATAGATATTTTGGTATTTTACAGGTTTTGTTTAGAATTTCTTAAGAACTGACAGCGGTTTCTGTTTAGAATCGTCGTTTATACTGGTAACCATAGAAAAGAGAAGTGAGTGAGGAGCGGACAATGGACTATCATATTTTGATCGTGGAGGATGACAAGGACATCCGTGAGGGTATAGAAATCTATCTGAAAAATCAGGGCTATATCGTTTTTCAGGCGGCGGATGGCGTGGAGGGGCTTTCCGTGATCGAAAAGGAGACCATCCATCTGGCGATTGTGGATGTGATGATGCCCCGGATGGACGGGATCAATATGATGATGCGGGTGCGGGAGCTGGGGTATGAGTTCCCGGTAATCATGCTCTCCGCCAAATCGGAGGAAGTGGATAAGATCATGGGGTTAAATATGGGGGCGGACGACTATGTGACGAAACCCTTTACCACCATGGAACTTCTCGCCAGAGTCAATTCCCATTTACGGCGTTACAGCCGCTTTCTGGAAATGAAAGACGGAAAAAAGGCGGAGGACGAGGAGCGCGTCTATACAATTGGCGGACTGGAAGTGCACGAGGATACGGTCGAGGTGTTTCTGGACGGCAATCCCGTGAAACTGACGCCGACAGAGTTTAAAATCCTTCTGCTTTTGATTAAGAGTCCGGGCAGAGTCTATTCCGCGGAGGAGATTTATGAGAGGGTCTGGAACGAACAGGCGATTAACACGGACACAATTATGGTACATGTCAGAAAAATCCGGGAGAAAATTGAAATGAATCCCCGGGAACCAAAATATCTGAAGGTGGTGTGGGGCGTTGGATACAAAATTGACAAACAGTGAGAAAATAAAAGGGAGCAGAAGCGAAAGGATGCCGGGGATTCTTGTCGTGGCGGTACTGGTTGTTGCCGCCTCCCTTGTCTTTCTGTCGCAGTATCCGGGGTTCAAGGAACGGGCGGCTGCGGATGAGCCGAATATTCTTACGGGCAGCGAGTTTTTACACGAAATTTATCAGGGCAATATCGTTTTGTACAAACAGTTCTGCGACTATGAGGCGTCAAAGGAAGAGGGCGGTGAGAACACGTCCGCGCAGGGTTATTTTCTCAGTGCGGATGTAAAGAATGCAAAAGACTTCAGCGAATACTATGATTTTGACGGGGAGACGCCGCTTTCCTATGCCGGGGAGCAGTTGGACGAACTGCTTTACCAGTGGTACCTCTCTTTTCAGAACGGGATAGAGCGGCAGATCGACTATGAGTTCATGGACAGGGAGAGCGAACGGACATTTTCCAATACCGAGCGCGCGCTGCACTATCTCGGCACAGATGAGGAGGCAGTCTATCTGGACGACTATTATCCTTATTATATCAAGCTGGATTTTGATAAAGAAGGGGTGCTGGAACATGTATGGGTGCGGGGCGAAGATGCGGATACGCTTGTAAAGAGTGTACAGCGGGTGATGCGGAGCCGCTATCTGGAGCGCAGCCTCTATGAGAGTCTGTCCTATTCTGCTTACGGAAATATCGACTGGGAGGACGCCATTTATTATATGGCGGACGACGGCGTTGTGAAGCAGATGAGTCTGCAGGTCTTAAATATGCCGAAAAACTGTACCATATGCTATGCGCTGACAGAGGCGCAGTTGAATGAGCTGAAGGCATCTTCCCGCCTGTTCCTCTCCATGAGTACGGCAGGTAACTATCAAAACAGCGGCATACAGGATATTTTCCGCCTTCTGCTTATCATTCTGGGAATGACGGCAATGCTTCTGCCGTTTTGGAAAAAGTACCATCTGCATAAGCAAAATCTTTTGCCGCTTCACATAGAAGTGCTGACTGCGCTTGTATGTGCCACATTTCTGATTCTGGGAGAACTGTCCGTGACGCTTGTCATGTATTCCATGTCGGACAGTTGGGAGTACAGCCTTTCCCATATACTCTGCGCCACATTTCCCGTGCTTACCGATCCGGCGGCGAAAGATATCGTATGGGTGATCAACTTCCTGTTTCTGGCGGCGGCGTTTACGCTGTGGTTTACCCTGATCACCGCGTATGCGCAGGTCTATTTGTTCGGACTGCGGGGGTATGTGAGGAAACGCTGCCTCTGTTACAGAGTGTTACGCTATATGCGGGTTTCGATCCGGAGAAAACGGGCGCACATCAGACGGGAATTTCTGCATATGGATCTGGAACAGAATATGAATGTGCCGCTGTTTAAGCTGCTTCTGGCAAACTTTCTGATCCTTGCGCTGATCAGTATGTTCTGGGTGTTCGGCGTGTTTCTGCTGATCCCCTATACCGTATTTCTCTACGGTTCTTTGAGAAAGTATATCCGCATCATACAAGGACAGTACACAAAAATGCTCGATGCTGCGCACTCTGTGGCGGACGGGAATCTGCAGACGCAGATCGAAGGGGACTGGGGCATGTTCTCCCCCTTTCAGGAGGAATTGTCCGCGATTCAGAGCGGTTTTTTAAGTGCGGTGGAGGAGGAGGTCAAGAGCCAGCGGATGCGCACGGAACTGATCACCAATGTGTCCCATGATCTGAAGACGCCCCTTACTGCCATTATCACTTACACGGAGTTATTGCAGGAGGAAGGTGTCACAGAGACACAGCGGAAGGAATATCTGGAGGTGCTTCAGAGAAAGTCTCTGCGCCTGAAAACACTGATTGAGGATCTGTTCGAGGTGAGCAAGGCAACCAGCGGCAATGTGGCGTTCCACACGGAGAAGGTGGATATCTGCCATCTGGTGCGGCAGATGTATCTGGAGTACGAGGATAAGGCGAAAGATGCCGGTCTGGTCTTTCGGTTCCAATTCCCGGAGCAGAAAGTGTTCCTGATGTTGGACGGTGACAAGACAAGCCGTATTTTTGACAACTTATATACGAATATCATCAAGTACGCCATGCCGGACTCAAGGGTCTATGTCAGTGTGGTGCAGGATGCGGAAGAGGTGCGGGTTGAACTGAAGAATATTTCCGGGTATGAGTTAAATATTCCCGCCGAGAGCCTGACGGAGCGCTTCGTCAGGGGCGACAGTGCAAGGAGCAGCGAAGGGAGCGGTCTGGGGCTTGCCATAGCCAGAAGCTTTGTGGAACTGCAGGGCGGAAAGATGGAGATCGGGATCGACGGGGACCTGTTCAAGGTACTGCTGACATGGAAGGCAGTGTAAGGCTTACTGTGTATTGCTGCTTATAAATTTAAATATATTCTCATTCATGGGCTGCATGAGATGGTATAAAAACCCGATTTCGCGTGGGGATATGGGCTTGGAAAGCGCAATTTCAATCAGAGTGCCTTCCTGCAATTCCTGTTCCACAAACTGCTTTACGACACAGGATACCCCGATCCCCATCTTTGCAAACTCAATAAGCAGATCCATCTCGTTTACTTCAAGGATATGCAGCGGGGTAATCTTATTCTGGGCATAGTAATTGTCCAGATGTCTGCGGGAGACATTATCCTGATCGAGCAGCATGATATTGCCCTGCTCAAATATCTGGTCATTGCCGCAGTTTAATTTATCCCGGTATGCCGGGGTGCAGACAAAGATGTATTCGATCACGCCCAGAGAATGGTAAACTGCCGTCCCCGGGTTTTCGGGTTTTGCCACAAGCGCTAAGTCTATGCTGCCCTGTTCCACCATAGAGCAGGCTGTCATGGAGGAGGTACAGGGTAAGCGCTAAATAATAGGGTATCTCCTTTAGAAAAGTCCGGGAGTTTCCCGTAC
>CAJUJK010000009.1 GCA_910586705.1 uncultured Lachnospiraceae bacterium
TAAATACAAGATTTGTGTGTTATGAGGTTTAAAAGGAAGTGTCAAACTCCCGGCTTAACCTTCCAAAATATAGTGGGAAGTATTAGAATTTTACGAATATACAGCCAGATGTAGCGGTTGCCGGGAATTAAATGAATGTGATAAAATAAATAGCAACGATGTTGTGGGAATGCGGCTTGCCGGCTTCGTATAATAACTTAGCACAGTGGTGATACTGGACAGGAAAGCGGGCGTAAAGGGTGGTTATAAGAATGAATGAAGAAAAAGAAGCCTTAGATTACTGCTTACGATTTTCTGGAAGAGCATATGATCAGGAGTTGGAGCGTCAGAAAAGTGTGATGGGCAAGGCAGAATATTTGTTGAAATATTTGACGTTGCTTTCAGCGGCGATTAACATTGTGGTTTCCGTGGTTTCTAAAACGGGTGCTATTGATACAACTGGAGCTGTATTCTGGGGATTGTACATTTTAATGTTAGCAGCCGGAGGAGTTGGCATTATAAGCACTTTGTTAGTTCAAAGACCGCGCAGGATCAAACAGTTTTCCCTTGGCTCTGAGGAGCTGGCGAGGATCAAGGATAATCCGGATAAGTATGGTACGCAATGTGGGCGGATATATCAGGAGATTCTTTGGAGCGATATAGTTACGAAGAGAATGAGGGAGAATAACAGCCGGGCTTTAAAATGGATTGTGACTGCATATATTTGTGTGGTTGTAATGGTTCTTGCTTTTGGGGGATTTGTAACTTACGTGTTACTTGCGGCTTAAGAAGCGGGTATGGTACGGTTGAAGGTGGATGAGGGGAATATTGTGAAGGATACAAGAGAGAACGAACAGAACCAACGGGGCAGAGAAAGTATAGATGAGGGAGGGGTGTTTCCATTTATTGAGAAGCTTTCTATTGAAAGGGATTGGAAGCAGCTTGACGAGGACTCGGAGGAGGCATATCAGGGGTTCTGAAAAATATTTATAAGGAGGTTGTTATGGCTACGACACAAGCGGATCAGATTTATTTTCAGATAAAGAAGGCCATGGAAGAGTACGATAGGGATTTCGAGGCAGCGCTTCGACGTTCGGATGAAATTGCAAGGGATGAAATGCTGCATGCACAGCGAAATACGCAGAATTGGGAAATACTTGAAAGGTTTGGAACAATTCTATGATAATAGATAAAACGCGTCAAAATGGGCTCCAGGAATTTAATTCGGAAAATCTGGCTGTCGCAATTCAAAATGCATTTCCAGTCCTTTCTCACAATAAACGCCGTTTAAAAGAAGAAATAGAGAAATATGTTTTTCCAAGATTAAGCTTTATGGCGAAGGATGATAAAGGCACCCGCTTTTTTCTGTTTGAAAATCGTTATGTAGAGACCGAGTGGAAGGACATGATTGGTATACACTATATTAACACGTCCTATGAAATGGAAAGTACCGTAATGAGGGTTCATCTGTTCATGAGGGAGAGCTGCGGGAGAACGATTATGTTGGGTGCTTTACTTTACGTATGATTAATGAGATACAGATTATGCTTTCCTATATTTACCCGAATTGGAAGTATATTACTTACGATGATAATGCGATAAATGTCATGACATATAGAAAGAAAGTGCACATTAACGGATATGAGATTGTATTTCATACATATCCGCTTTTTGTGCAGGATAATGCGGCAATAGCATGTGCGGAGGCATGTCTTGTTTCCATGTCGAAATATATGCACTCACGATATGATTATTCACAAATTTACGTAAGGAATATCAATGCCTCTCATCACACGCATAAAAATAAGGTATATCCTTCGCAGGGACTTCGACCAACGCAGATGCTTGAAGTTTTGTATAGCCACAATATACAGTGTGAATACGAGGTGTATTATGAGCAGCAGGAATTTAAAGAGTATATCGACTACTGTATAGAAAGCGCATTGCCAGTGCTGGTCGGACTTCATGTTGAATCGGGTGATGACGGAATGCAGGAGGGAAAAGGTGAAGCGGAAGAAATTAAATACAAGGGTCATATGATACAGATTATCGGGCATACGGATTCAGAGGCGGAAAAAGAATATATTGTATACGATGACTCCGGATGTTATTTGAAAAGTCTGGAAAAATCCGGTTTTGTGGGATGTGTCAGCTGGGAAAAATTAAGAGAAAGTCTGAAGGTAGGCAAAGATTTTATCATTTATCCGATTCATGAAAAGGTTTATTTTTTATATGATAATTTTAAGAAGCATATAAATGATGTGTTTACAAATATAAACAATGGGATAAAGGAAGAAAGTGCAGGAAGGGCTGAGCGGACGTTGCTTATTGATAACCGCGATGTCAAGAAATTTTTAAAGGAAAATATACTGGATAATCTATCTGCCGATAAAAATATTTATGAGGCAGCGAACAAACTGATTTTTATGAATATGCCGCATTATTTATGGTGCCACGAGCGTGAGACCAGCGAGGGGTATATGTTGTTTTTTGCGGATCCGACTTACAATAGGAGGACCACAAAGAATATTTTTATGAACAAGGAGCCGCTAATGTCTAAGAGTCAGATCGGATTGCTCAAATACGACTGAGACCTGTCCGTATTAAAATATTATTATCTGGTGGATCAAAGGTGGCAGAGGCTGGCGGTTAGTGTTGGGCTGCTTTTTTGAAATGGCTTTATAAAAATAGAATTGATGTTTGACAAATAGAAAAGACTGTGCTATTCTATCTGAAAATTCAACGAAGAGTTAGTATTTGACGGAGGAAGAGATATGTGTAACAGAAATCGAGTCCCGTTTACGGTCATTATGGGCATTACGCAGATTTTTCAGATTACGGTCACAGCCTGAGGGCGGCGAAAAGCCGCGGATGCATGACCGTAAGACGGAAGGTCTTATTGGTCATGCGGGGATTCGGGATGAAAGATAGGAGAACCGCATGGGAAGTACATGAAAATGTACCCAACACGCGGTTCTCCTTTTTTGCGCGAATAAGCAGAGTCAGAAAGCGGCACAGACAGGATGCGTGCTTGCACGCGAGACTGGCTGAGTCGATTTATGACGAGGCGCAAGACGTCCGGGGGACGTCTGTTCTGCGCGGACCGAAGTGGAACGGAGACCGCGAACGAGAAAGACGAAGTCTTTCGAGTCTGCTTATTCGCGAATAAACAGAGCCGGAAGACAGCAGAGACAGGGTGCATGTATACAGGCAGAGAGGAGGAGTCAGAAATGCAGGCAATCAGAGTGGAAAATTTATCGAAGACATTTCGGGTAAAACGGAAGGAAAAAGGGATGCGCGGCAGCGTCAAGGCGATTTTTCATCCACAGACGGAGGAAATCCATGCGGTGAACGGCGTTTCCTTCTCGGTGGAGGAGGGGGAGATGCTCGCTTTCATCGGACCGAACGGCGCGGGGAAGAGCACGACCATCAAGATGCTCACGGGGATTCTCTATCCCGACGGCGGGCGGGTGGAGGTGCTTGGCGTTGATCCGACGAAGAAGAGAAGGCAGCTTGCCTATCAGATTGGCACGGTGTTCGGGCAGAAGGAGCAGCTCTGGACGCATCTGACGCCTTATGATAACTTCCGTTTCTTCGGGGCGATCTATGACCTGACAGAGCGGGAGACAGAGGCAAGAATCGGGGAACTTTCGGAACGGTTTGCCTTGAAAGAATTTATTGACACACCTGTCAGAAATCTGTCGCTGGGGCAGCGCATCCGCTGTGAGATGGTTGCGGCGCTGATCCATAAGCCGAAGGTGCTGTTTCTGGATGAGCCGACGATCGGTCTGGACCCGGTGGTGAAGGAAAATGTACGGGAGCTGATCCGGCAGATGAACCGGGAGGAGCGCACCACGATTTTCCTGACCAGCCATGATGTGGGGGATATCGAGAAGCTGTGCAGACGCATCATCATAGTGAACGACGGGCAGATCGTGCTGGACGATTCTGTGGAGCATCTGAAAAGCCATTATCCGAATGAACATGCTGCGGACATTGGCACACATGAGCGGGAGCAGGAGGCGGCAGGGAGCGGGGATAGTTCGGACGTGTCGCTGGAGGATATTATCGTAGAGATATACAGGTCGCAGGGGGAAAACTGAGGACATGACAGACGGGATGCCTTTGAAGAAAAGTGAGATGTTCCGGAATGGCAATGATGGAGATTCGTCAATGGAAAGGGGTTGACTGACAAATGAACAGATTGGCGAAGCAGGATGGGATTGTGAGATGTATGCCGTGGCGCAAATACACGGTCATATATCGGTCTGTGCTTTTGGAGAATTTGCAGTATGCGGCAAATATCGCCGTGGGATTTTTCAGTTACGCGGTTTTTATCTATACGTTTATCATGCTCTGGGGCTATATGTACCAGACGCCGGGGGAGCTGATTGCGGGTTACACGAAGGAGCAGATGATCTGGTATGTGATGATGACGGAAATGATCTGGTTCGGATCAAGCGCGGCTTCTGTGGCAAGGGAGGTATCCACAGACATCCGGGGCGGCAATATCGCTTATCTGATGAACAAGCCTTACCATTACACGCTGTATGTTCTGGCGAAATATACGGGAGGGTGGAGCATCAGGCTGCCCATGTATGCAATGCTGGCGGTGGTGATCGGGACGGCGCTGGTGGGTCCCCTGCCCCGCTTTCCGCTGGCGGCGGTTCCGGCGATGGCGCTCTGTGTGGTTCTGGGGCTCACCATCAACGCGGTGCTTAAGATGTGCATCAGTCTGTTTTCTTTCTGGATTGAGGATGCGACGCCTTTCCAGTGGCTGTATGACAAACTGCTTCTCATAGTCGGCACGATGTTTCCTGTTGAGATTTTCCCAGAAACATTACAGCCGTTATTCAAACTGACACCGATCTATACCGTGTGTTATGGACCGGCGAAACTGATCGTGGATTTCAGCCCGGAGAAGTGTGTGGAGATTCTGGCGGTGCAGGCGGTTTATCTTTTGGCAGGCTGCGGACTGATGTTTCTGATTTATGGGAGAGGAGTGAAGAAACTGTATGTTAACGGCGGTTAAAAATCAAATGCGGGTATGCTTTCTTTCTATTAAATATAATATGATGCGGGAGATGGTGAACAAGGTGACTTTTCTCACCAACGTGGGATTTATGGTGTTAAATAACGCTTCTTTTCTGGTTCAGTGGCTGATTTTATTCCGGCTGCGGGGGGATGTGGGCGGATATACGTTTCGCGAGATCATGCTTTTGTGGGGGCTGGTGGCGGCGGCTTTCGGGCTTTCGCACATCCTGTTTGCAAGGGTGTTTTCCCTGTCGGATCTGATCATAGGCGGAAAGCTGGATGCCTATCTGGTGCAGCCGAAAAACGTACTTGCCAGTGTTCTGACTTCCGCCACGGATGTCTCGGCAATCGGGGATCTTCTGTATGGAATGGTTCTTGGTCTGATCTGCAGCCGGGGAGCGGGGGGCTTTTTGCTCTACCTGCTATTTACGGTGACAGGAGCGGTGGTCTTTACCACGTTTGCCCTGCTTCTGGGGAGTCTGTCCTTCTGGTTTGTGCGGATGGATCTGCTGCAAAGCCAGTTGGTTATGGGGATCGTAAGTTTCGGCACGTATCCCGATGGTATTTTTAAGGGTGTTTCCCGGTTTTTGCTGTATGTGATCATTCCGGTGGGGATGGCGGTCTGGCATCCCGTACACGTGATGACGGATTTTGACGCCGGGATGCTTTTGACGGTGCTGGGGTACGTCTGCGCGCTGACCGCGGCGTCCGTGATCGTGTTTTACAGGGGACTGAGGCGGTACGCCTCGGGGAATCTGATGGAGGCGAGGCTATGAGACGGATATTGTGAGTGGCGGCAATATAAAAATTTTCTTTCCTTTTTTCGGATTCCATGGTAAAATGCTGTTGCTGACTAAAGCGGAATGGCAAAAGAGGGTGATCGTGTGCCCGAATCAAATCGCAGAAACAATTACCACAAATGCGTGGCGGTCAGCGACGCGTCTGTGGTATTTTTATAGATTATTATAGCAACACATTCATGTACCAAATCAGAGTTAAAATAGGAGAAGGAGAGAAAGTTATGAAACAAATGAAAAAGAGGTGGAGGATGCTTGTGCCGACCGTGCTAATGCTGGCGCTTGCCTGTTCCACGACGGTGCTTGCGGCAGAGGAGGAGATGGAGTACGTGCCGGATCTGCACGCGACGTTCTGGGCGCTTGTTCCTGCCATCGTGGCGATCGGGCTTGCGCTGATCACGAAGGAGGTCTACAGCTCCCTGTTTGTGGGGATTCTGATGGGAGCGCTCCTGTACTCGGGCTTTCAGTTTGAGCGGACGATCACGCACATTTTTTCGGACGGGATCATCGGCGTTTTATCTGACAGCTATAATGTAGGTATTCTCGTATTTCTGGTGATTCTGGGCGCGATGGTCGGCTTGATGAACAAGGCGGGCGGCTCGGCGGCTTTCGGGCAGTTTGCGGCGAGCAAGATCAAGAACCGGGTGGGCGCGCAGCTTGCGACCGTGCTTCTGGGCGTGCTTATCTTTATCGACGATTATTTCAACTGTCTGACTGTGGGAAGCGTGATGCGCCCTGTGACGGACAAGTTTAAGGTGTCCAGATCGAAACTGGCGTACCTGATCGACGCGACCGCCGCGCCGGTGTGTATCATCGCGCCGATTTCTTCCTGGGCGGCGGCTGTGACGGGCTTTGTGGAGGGTGAGGACGGCTTTTCCATCTTTATCCGTGCGATTCCCTACAATTTTTACGCGATTCTGACAATCGTTATGATGGTCGGCATGGTGCTGATGAAGACGGAGTTCGGCAAGATGAAGGAGCATGAGAAGAACGCGGCGAGAAAGGGTGACCTTTTCACCACGGAGGGACGGCCTTACGAGAATGTGAAAGAAGAGAAAGTAAGCGCCAAGGGCGGCGTTGTGGATCTGCTGATTCCCATTGCGGCGCTGATTGTCTGCTGTGTGATCGGCATGATTTACACGGGCGGTTTCTTTGAGGGCGCGGGTTTTGTGGAGGCGTTTTCCAACTCGGACGCTTCTCTGGGGCTGACGCTTGGCAGCTTTTTCGGTCTGGTCATCACGATCGTTCTCTATCAGATCCGCCGGGTGCTTTCCTTTAAGGAGTGCATGGACTGTATTCCGGAAGGATTCCGTGCCATGGTGCCTGCGATTCTGATTCTGACTTTCGCGTGGACATTAAAGGCGATGACGGACAGTCTGGGCGCAGATCTGTATGTAGCAGGGCTGGTGGAGTCCAGCGCGGGCGCGTTTATGAATTTCCTTCCTGCGATTATCTTTGTGGTAGGGTGCTTCCTCGCCTTTGCGACGGGTACCTCATGGGGAACTTTCGGTATTCTGATTCCTATCGTGGTGGCGGTGTTCCAGAACGGCGATCCGCAGATGATGATCATGTCCATTTCCGCCTGCATGGCGGGTGCGGTCTGCGGCGACCACTGTTCGCCGATCTCCGACACGACCATCATGGCGTCCGCGGGCGCACAGTGCGAGCACGTGAACCATGTCACGACGCAGCTTCCCTATGCGGTATTGGCGGCAGTTGTGTCTTTTGCCACCTACATTGTGGCAGGTTTCGTAAAGAGCGCGTGGATCGCACTTCCCGTGGGAATTGTGCTGATGGCGGCGGTGCTGTTTGCGCTCCGCAGCATCAATGGAACAATCGAAGATTAATAGACGGCTTCCACGTTCTCCACGCCGTCCTCTGTGATGTCAAATTTCCAGAGGGCGTGTCCGGGAATGCGGTGTTCAGTCAAATAATAGGTGTTATCTATTTGGCTTATGTAGTAGGGCGTGCCGCCGCCGATGAAATGATCGTAGATATCCTCGTAATTGCCGTCCGCAAGGTCTTTCAGATCTTTGGCGCGGAGGATGGTGGCATAATCCTGACTGCCGTTTATGTCAGTGGACACGGTGATGTAGCAGTTTCCTTTGGCAAAGGTGAGCTGTACCATGCCGGCGATCGCGTCGGGTACGGGATAGGTTTTACGCACTTCAAAGGTGGACAGGTCCGCCTGTATGATGGCGGGTGTGCCGGGGATGCCGGAGACGAAGTAGATATCGTCGCCGTCGATGGTGAAGGAGCGCACGTAGGTCTCCTTCAAAGCGTCCACGGAACGGATTTGTGTGAGATACATCTGCGGGTCGCCGGGATCATGGCGGCACAGGTACATTTCGCCGTTCATGGAGCTCCACACATAGAAAGTGTCCGTGGGGGCGTCATAGACAATATAGTGAGGGCGGTTTCCGGCTTCATCCAGTGTCTGGGTGTGGTAGAAAACGCCCTCCTTTTTTTCAAATACAAGAACCCGGTTCCCCTCCGTGTCGTCCACAAGATAGACGGTTCCGTCGCTGGCAAGGGTGTGACCCTTGTCGATCTCATCCGTTAAAATCTGCCAGTCTGTGAGAGGATCCGAAAGGTTATCGTGGAAGATCACCTGATTGTGATAGCAGTCCACAAGGAAATAGGTGTCCTCCACTTTTGTGACATAGGTGGGGACGCTCAGGTCGGTAAAGGAATTGCGTGGCGTGTCCTCTGGGGCAGCCGGGGTGAAATCTCCGTCCGAAAGGCTTTGTACCGTCGTAAACGCGCGCAGATGGCTCTCGCTTGGGAGCGGGACAGGCATCTGCGATCCGGCGCCCTGTGTCATGGCGGGAAGGTTTGTACGATCAGAGTCCGATATGCCGCATGAGGCGAGCGATCCGGCTGTAAGCAGCAGGAGAAAAAGGCAGGGGAGATAGAATGACAGGCGTTTTTTAATTAGACGTATGCTGAAATTACGGTTCATTGGCGGGATTCTCTTTCTTTCTTCTGTATTTCTTGGTAAGATAGACCATATACTAGGTTCAGTTTACCACAAATTCTGCGCCATGTCGTGTGGGTTTTCGTGGAAACGGGATTGGCAGGAGTATGGATATGACATATTTGTCACTTTTAAAATCAGACAGCGCACAAAAACAGCATATGGATGCCGGGACGTCGGGAGAACGGCAGAATCCGCCCTACAATGTGGCTTTCGGCATTCTCTCTGCCCTCGCCATACTTATGATAGTGGCGGGGCACTTGGGCTATGACATTTTCACGGTGGGCGGCCTGTTTCCCTACTATTCTTTTCACGTGCCGCTCTTTATGTTTATTTCCGGCTATTTTTACCGGGATGCGGAGGAAGGCAATCCGCTCGCTTATCTGAAAAAGAAGGCGAAGCGGCTTCTTTTGCCCTATTTTTTCTGGAATGTGGTGTACGGGCTTCTGGCTGCGGCGCTGCGGGCATTTGGCGGCTTTTCTATGGGGGAGGCAGTCTCCCTGAAAACGTTGTTTTTCACGCCCTTTTTGAACGGCTATCAGTTTATCCTGAATTACGCGGCATGGTTTGTGCCAGTGCTCTTTATCGTCGAGGTGATGAATCTGTGTATGCGGCTTCTGCTGGGGCGGCTGCACATAAACAGCGAGTGGCTGATTCTGGCGGGGACTCTGGCGGTGGGGATGCTGGTGGTGTGGTTTGCCATAGAGGGCCGTGTGTGGGGATGGTACAAGACGCCGGGACGGATTCTGTTCCTCTATCCCTGCTTTCAGATGGGGCAGTTTTATAAGAAGAAATTGGAACGGCGGGATACGCTTGGCAATGTGCCTTACTTTGCCGTTGTGCTGGCGGTGCAGGTGCTGCTGCATCTGTGCTGCAACGGGCTTGCTTACAGCAGCGTGTGGTGTACGGGCTTTGCCAACGGGCCGGTGATTCCATATGTGACAGTGGTGTCGGGAATTGCCTTCTGGCTGCGGGTGTCGAAAATTCTGGCGCCGTTTTGCGGGGAAAGACGAAGTGATGAAGCGATGGTGCAGGCTGATGCAGTAAGGTGGAATTGTCTGGCGTCGGTACAAGCTGTGGAGAAAGGTCTGAACGGACCGGCAGCGGCGCAGAATCCGGTGGGCGGGGGTCTGCTCTATCTCGGTAAAAATACTTACGCGGTGATGATGCACCATGTCATGGCTTTTATGCTCGTCAAGATGGTTCTCGCGGGGATTGCAGCCCATACGGGGTATCTGGCGGACTTTGATTTCGTGCGCTTTTACGCGGATATCGACTACTACTATCTGGTAAAAGGTTCGGAAGCCTTTCAGATGGTGTATCTGGCGGCGGGTGTGGGGCTGCCGCTGTTGGTGCAGAGAGGGCTGGATGTCCTGCTTCCTGCGGCAGGACGCGTTTTTCCATTCCGCGGTGCGGGGGCGTGATTTGAATTGCAATCGGCGGGGGAGTGTGTTACTCTATCTAAAGAGTGTGTGAATGGCAATTTATGGAGAGTTGTGCCGGAATGGAGGCACAATGGGAGATAAGGTAAAGATTTACAACTGGGATGGCAGAAAGTACCGCCTGCTGGGCAGGGTGAGGCTGCGCAGGACGAAAGACACATATGTCATAAATTTGCCCGAGCGGTTCGGGGACAGGTCTTTTACGACAAGGTACCTGCTCTGTGCCCCGGAGCGGTTTGTAAGGAAATGCCGCTACGGTAACCTGCTGTTTCGCGCGGGAAAGAGCGAAACGTGGCTGCCTGTGGAGGAGAGGATGCACGCGGAAGCGCTGTTTTCCTACCGTTGACGGGGGAGTGCCGGAAACAGGAGCATGGCTGCAGCGTTTGGCAGGAGAAGGGCGGGGGCGTGCGCTTGCCGGCAGTATGCAGGCTGACAGAAGCCTGCCTTCCGCATGAGGCTTGTTTCAAAGGTAAGGAAGGGACACATGGTCACAATCAGCATATGTATGATCGTGAAAAATGAAGAGCGGATTTTAGGCAGATGTCTGAACAGTCTGGAAGGGCTTGCGGATGAGATCATCATTGTGGACACAGGTTCCACGGATGGGACGAAGCGGATTGCGGCAGCGTATACCGACCGGATTTATGATTTTGCGTGGACGGGAGACTTTTCGGAGGCGAGGAACTTCGCTTTCTCCAAGGCGGGGATGGAATATATTTACTCGGCGGACGCGGACGAGGTGCTGGATGAAGAAAACAGAGCCGCGTTTTTGCGGATGAAGGAGGTTCTGCTCCCGGAGATCGAGATTGTGCAGATGTATTATGTAAATCAGCTCGCGAATGGTACCATCTACAATTACGACAAGGAACTCCGCCCCAAGCTTTTCAGGAGAAACAGATCCTTCCGCTGGCAGGGCGCGATCCATGAACAGGTGGGGATTACGCCTGTTATTTATGATAGCGAGATCTGCATCCGGCATCTGCCGGAGGAGAACCACAAGGACCGGGATCTGGCGGCTTTCGCGCGGCTGACCGCGGCGGGGGAATACCTTGACAAAAGACTGCACAATATTTACGCGAAGGAGCTTTTTATCTCCGGGGAGGCGAAAGATTTCCTCGCGGCGCGGTCGTTTTTCCGGCAATCCTGCAAGGATGAGAGGCGGGGAGAAGAGGAACTGATGGAGGCGGCGTGCGTGGCGGCAAGGGCGGCGAGACTTGCCGGGGATGTGGCGGATTTCTTCAAATATGCCATGAAAGCGGTGGCATCCGAAGGGTGCGCGGAAATCTGCTGCGAACTGGGCGCTTTTTATATGGAGAGAGAAGATTACGACGAGGCAGTCGTCTGGCTGTACAACGCGGCTTACGAGACGGAGAGCATTTTGGATATCCACAGCGGCGGTGACCTTCCCCTGCGGGGACTGGCTAAATGCTATCAGGAGCTTGGCAATGAGGAACAGGCGGCGGAATACAGCAGACTCGCGGCTGAGTGGACAACAACGTGAGAAGGGAATAGATGGGATGAATTGGGAAGAAAATGTGCGCAGGGTGGTGCCCTACACGCCCGGCGAGCAACCAAAAAAAACAGATGTTATTAAACTGAATACCAACGAGAGCCCGTATCCGCCCGCGCCGGGTGTGGCAGAGGCGCTGTCAGCGCTGGATACGGAAAAATTCAGACTGTATCCCGCGTTCCCGGAACAGACAGAGCTGGCGGCGGCGCTGGCTGCCCGTTACCATATCGGGACGGATCAGATTTTTATCGGCGTCGGTTCGGATGATGTGCTGTCCATGGCGTTTCTGACGTTCTTTCATTCGGGCAGACCTGTTTTCTTCCCGGATATCACGTATTCTTTTTATGATGTGTGGGCGGATGTGTACGGAATACCGTATGAGAGAAAGGCGCTGGATGCGGATTTTCAGATTTGTCCGGCGGATTACTGTCAGCCGAACGGCGGCGTGATCTTTCCGAATCCCAATGCCCCGACAGGCGTGCTGATGCCTCTTGACAAGGTGGAGGCGATCGTCGCGGCAAACCGGGATGTGGTGGTAATCGTGGATGAGGCTTACATTGACTTCGGCGGCACGAGTGCGCTGCCGCTCATTGAAAAATACGACAACCTGCTGGTGGTGCAGACTTTTTCCAAGTCCAGATCCATGGCGGGTATGCGGATCGGGTATGCCATGGGGCAGCCGCAGCTGATCCGTTATCTGAATGATGTGAAGTATTCCGTCAATTCTTACACTATGAACACGGCGGCGCTGGAGCTGGGCGCAGTGGCGGTGCGGGATGAGGACTATTTTAAGGCGTGCTGTAAAAAAATCATGGAGACGAGAGCGGTGGCGGAGGAACGGCTTTCTGCACTTGGATTTGTTTTCCAGAAGTCCTTTGCCAATTTTATCTTTGCCTCTCACAAGACGATGCCTGCGAGGAATATCTTTGAGCGGCTGAGAGAAAATGACATATATGTCAGATGGTGGGACAAAGAGAGAATAGACAATTATCTGCGTATCACCATCGGTACAGACGGGCAGATGGAATCTTTGTACCGCGCACTGGGAAAGATTCTCGGCTAAAAGCATATACTTTATGTAAGAAAAAGGAAGTGGAGAGGAAAAAACTATGGAGAGTTTAGCGGTGGCATTTGCCAATACACTGGGAAGATATGTGAGTAAGGAGATCGTGGTGTTTATCATTTCCATGATACCGATTCTGGAGCTGCGAGGCGGTCTGATTGTCTCCAAGCTGCTGCAGGTGCCGATCACCACGGCGATTCCGATCTGCATCATCGGCAATATCATTCCGATTCCCTTTATTCTGTTGTTTATCAAACAGGTGTTTAAACTGCTGAAAAAGATAAAGATTTTCCGCGGTATCATCGAGAAGCTGGAAAACCGCGCCATGAGTAAGAGCGACAATATCAAGCGTTATGAATTTTGGGGACTGGTGCTCTTTGTGGGGATTCCCCTTCCGGGCACAGGAGCGTGGACGGGTTCCCTGATCGCCGCGCTTCTGGATGTGGACTTTAAGAAGGCGGTTCTGGCGGAACTTCTGGGCATCGCCATCGCTACGGTGATTATGTCGTTCCTCTCTTACGGGCTTCTGGGCGCGCTTGTAAGTTAAGAGCGGGCGGCGGTTCGCGGAACTGTAAGCAGCGGTTGAATGCGATCAGCAGACTGAGGCAGGACGGCAGGAAGCATGGAAAGCGGACAAAGCGGGAAGGGAAAGTAAGAAAGCGTGGAAAGATAAGAAAAGGCTGTGGCACCTTAGAGGATGGGATCACGGATGAAGGAAAAAACGGATAGAAAAAAATATGCGCTGGTGTTTGCGGCGTTTGCGGTAGTTCTGGCGGCGGCAGGGCTGGTCGGCGTTCTGCTGCGCGGGCAGCTTTCCGGGGATGACAATCCAAATCTGGCTCTGAAAAAGGGTGTGAAAGCGACCTGTGACAGTGTGGAGCAGGCGTCATTGACCGCGGCTATGGCGATAGACGGGAACGACGTTGACCGCGCATCCCGCTGGTCCAGCGAGAATAACAGGGAGGACGCCTCCCACTATATACAACTGGAATTTCCCGAAGAAATTTCAGTTTCTTTTGTTGTGCTGAAATGGGAGAGGGCGAACGCGGTTTCCTACGCGCTGGAAAGCTCGACGGACGGCGCGGCATACGAGACGGTTGCCGCTTTCGACAGGGCGCCGGAGACGCTTGCGCAGGAGATTGTTCTAAAGGAGCCTGTGCAGACGCGGTTTCTGCGTCTTTCCACCTATGCGGTGTCGAAAGAGTCTGCGGATTTTTCTGATCTGTACCAGAATGTATCTCTCTACGAGTTTGAAGTTTACAGGGACAAGCCCACGGCATACAAATTAAAAGCACCTGTTATTGAGAAGACGCCGGAGGGTGGAAGAAGGCTTGCTGCGCCGGAAACGCCGGATGGCTTCCGGGTAACGCTGATCGGCGCGGACTTGGAACAGGTAATCGGTGCGGACGGCACAATCTATGACACCATTCAGGACAAGGAAGTGACGGTAGGCTACCGGGTGGAGGACACGAGAGAACGGGAGGAGACGAGGGAGGTTTCCTTTGTGGTGGAAGTGCCTGCGGCGGATACGGTGTCTGATACGGCGGAGGGCGGACTGCCTGATGGGCAGACTGCACTTCAGGGGTCTGAAGGTGACCTGCTCTGCGGGATCAGCGGCGTGCTTCCCTCCGTTGCGGAGTGGCAGGGCGGTCAGGGATATTTTACTCTGCGGGAAAGCGCGAGGATCATCGTGGATACCGACAGTCGTCCGCCCCGGAGCGATGGACGCCAGCCGGCAGAGCCGGGTGCGGATGTGCAGGCGGACGGAATGGGAGCGGATGCGGATGTGCGGGCGGACGAAACGGGAGCGGGTGCGGATGTGCAGGCGGATGGAATGGAAGCGGGTGCGGATGTGCAGGCGGACGAAACGGAAGCGGACACGCAGGCGCTCTGGGATATCGCGTCGCTGATGAACGGGAGTCTGGAAAAGGATCCGTATTTTTGCACAAAACTGACCGTCTGCAAGGGCACGGCGGACGATCTCAAACCGGGGGATATCTATCTGGGCTATGCCGGAGAGGAAAACGGTCTGGGCGAGGAGGGATATACCTGTGATATAACTGACAAATGTGTCATAAAGGCGGAGGCGGCGACAGGACTGCGCTGGGGGACGGTCACTTTGATGCAGCTTCTGTTTGCGGATGCGGGAAGAAACGCGCCGCAGGGACAGATCCGGGATTATCCCCTCTATGAGGTGCGGGGGTTCGGCATTGACGTGGCGAGAAAGCCGGTATCTATGGATACGCTCTATCGGATGATGGAGACCATGTCATGGTATAAGATGAACGATCTGGCGATCCATTTAAACGATAACACGATCCTTGCCACCAGCGGGCTTACCGATTCGGCGGAACATGCCATGACCGCGGACAGTGCGTTCCGGCTGGAATCTGCGCTGGGCAATGAGAAGGGGGAAATGCTGACCGCGGCGGATTACGCATACACGAGGGAGGAGTTTGCAAAGTTTATCGCCACAGCCAGAACCTATGGCGTGACGGTGGTGCCGGAGATTGATACCCCGGCGCACGCCCTCTCCATCACCAAGCTTTATCCCGACTATGCCCTGCGCACGGGAAGCGAGTCGGTGGATCAGATTGATCTGGGAAATGACAAGGCTGTCACTTTTGTGGAGAAAATCTGGCGGGAGGCGCTGGATGGGGAGAATGGCGCGTTCCGGGAGGCGGATATTGTGAATATCGGCATGGATGAGTATTACGGAGACGGGGAGCAGTACCGGCAGTACTTGAACAGGATCAATAGTCTGGTGCAGGAGTCGGGAAAAACCGTGCGGATCTGGGGCAGCCTCAGCAATATGGGCGGCACGACAAAGCCCTCGCCCGAAAACCTGCAGATGAATCTGTGGAGTACGGTCTGGGCGGACCCGCTTGCGATGTATGAGGAGGGGTATTCGCTGATCAATATGCAGAACAACCACCTTTACATCATACCGGGCGGCGGCTATGACAGGCTGAGCGGCAGGGAGCTGTATGAAAACTGGGCGCCCAACCGCTTTTATGACTATGACAGGCGGGAGACCGTGCCCGCTTATTCGCCGCAGATGCTTGGCGCGGCATACATGATCTGGAATGATATGAGCGGCAATCTGGACGTGGGAATCTGCGAGTACGATCTGTACGAGCGGTTTGTGGAGCCGCTGGGCGCGCTGTCTGCGCGGCTCTGGGGAGCGGAAAAGCTGGGGGCGGGAGCAGGACAGACGCCGTCTGGCTCTGGAGAGCCGGCTTACGATTATTTGGAAAAGTGCATGAAGAACCGGGAGCTTCAGAGAGCTTTGACGGGGAATGAGACAGTGGGGGTGGAGCCGGATTATGAGATTCGGATGGATGTGTGGCTGGAGCCGGGACGTGAGACCGGGAGCGCTGCAGGACAGTGGCAGGATACACGGGATGAGACCGGCGTGCCGCAGATGAGGGACGGACATCCGGATGCGCCGCGGGAGCAGGTCATTGCGGAGGGCGACTGCGCTTATGGCAGATGGGCTTTCTACGCGGCGGAGCCGGAGACGGGAAAGGTCGGTTTTGCCAGAGAAGGGCGGACCTACACATTTGATTACACGCTGCCGAAAGGCAGATGGGTGAATCTGAAACTGGAGGGTAAGCCGGGAAAGACCACGCTTTATGTGGACGGAAAAGAAGTGGACAGCCTTGGGAGCGACGAGCCCTTCGAGGAACACGCCACTTTTGTGTTCCCTCTGCAGAGAGTGGGCAGCCAGACGGGAGCGTTTGACGGAGAACTGGATCTGTATGTGTAAAACAGCGCGGGCAGTTCAGCTTAGGACTTTGCACTTGCTGCAAAGTCCGTGAGAACATGTAAAGGCTGAGAAGAATCCGGCTTTTTTGCCGAGGGTAAAACTGGAATAGGATGGATTAGAACATGGAAGCATACACAGATTTCGCGGAAGTATATGACGAACTGATGGACGACACGCCCTATGAGGAATGGTGCGATTTCTTAATGGGGATCTTTCAACGGTATGGAGTGGATTCCAGTGGAGAGAGAGAGGAAAAAACAGATGTTATGTCTGCAGTTTCGGAGCAGACGGGGAAAAATCTCCGGCAGGAACGAAACACAGTCCTTGATCTTGGCTGCGGGACAGGCACGCTGACGGAGCTTCTGGCGCGCAAAGGCTATGACATGATCGGCGTGGACAACGCGGAAGAGATGTTGAGGATTGCCATGGATAAACGGGAACGGTCGGGACTTGACATTCTGTATCTGCTGCAGGATATGCGGGAGTTGGAGCTTTACGGCACGGTGGGCACGGTCGTCAGCGTCTGCGACAGTCTGAACTATCTGCTGGCGGAGGAGGATATTGTGCAGACTTTTGCGCGGGTCAATAACTATCTGTACCCGCAGGGAATATTTGTCTTTGATTTCAATACCGTTTATAAATACGCGGAGGTGATCGGAGACACCACGATCGCAGAAAACCGGGAAGACTGTAGCTTTATCTGGGAAAACTACTACCATGAGGAGCAGGAGATCAACGAGTACGACTTGACGGTCTTTGTGGCGGAGGGCACATTATTCCGGCGGTTTCAAGAGGTGCACTACCAGCGGGGCTATCGTCTGGAGCAGATGCAGGCGTTTCTTTTGCAGGCAGGACTGGAATTTCTGGAGGCGTTTGATGCGGACACCCACGGGAAAGTGACGGCGGAGAGCGAGCGGATTTATGTGGTGGCGAGAAAAGGGGCGGAAACGACGGCGAATCAGACTGTTGTTTAAATATTCATATGTATGTGGGAGAAAAAGAGCGGATTGGCACAATAAAGTCGATCAGGAAAGGATAATAATATGACAGATTATATGGTACGGGCGACGGCGGCGGACGCGCAGATACGCGCATTTGCGGTAATGACAAGAGAACTGACGGAAACAGCGAGGGCAGCTCACAACACAAGCCCTGTGGTGACGGCGGCGCTTGGACGGCTGATGACAGGCGCGCTGATGATGGGCAGTATGCTCAAGGGAGAAAAGGACATTCTCACCCTGCAGATCCGGGGAGCCGGACCGGTACACGGCATCACGGCGACAGCGGACGCGGCAGGGCACGTGAAAGGCTACGCGGACAATCCGCAGGCGATGATGCCGCCGAATGGCGAGGGAAAACTGGATGTGGGCGGCGTGATCGGCGCTGGCGTCCTTCATGTGATGAAAGATATGGGACTGAAGGAGCCTTATGCTTCCACGGTCACCCTGCAGACGGGGGAGATCGCGGATGACCTGACCTATTATTTTGCGGCATCCGAGCAGATACCGTCTGTCGTGGCGCTGGGCGTTCTGATGAACCGGGACAATACCGTCCGGCAGGCTGGCGGTTTTATCATACAGTTGATGCCCTTTACCGCAGAGGAGGTAATCAGCCGTCTGGAGGAGAGACTGACAAAAATAACACCTGTCACGGAACTTCTGGAGGCGGGAAAAACGCCGGAGGAACTTCTGGAAAGCGTGCTGGGAGAGTTCGGTCTGGAGATCACGGACAGGATGCCGGTGGGCTTTCATTGCGACTGCAGCAGGGAGCGGGTGGAGAAGGTGCTCTTAAGTCTTGGCAAAAAAGATTTGCAGGAAATGATAAACGAGGGAAAAGAAGTGGAATTGCACTGTCATTTCTGCAACAGGAATTACGCATTCTCCGTGGAGGAAGTGGAACGCCTTATGAAAGCGGGAGATACCAGATAGCCCGCAAAACGCCGGTGTTAAAACAGGACTTAATGTTTGAGAACAAAAGCGGAATAAAACGTGAAAACGAATATACGGAAAACGACAGGCAGAGGGAGAGAACGGATAAAAACCATCTGTGATTTTATATAGCGTGCGGATAAAACCCTTGTAAACAGGGAAAAGTAAGTGCATCTTCTGAAAATTACAAGGGCAGAAAAGAGAGGCGTTATACATGAAAAATAGCGGAGGTTATTGAAAAAACGGAAGAAGAGAAACGGACGGGCCGCCATAAGCTTTACAACACGGCAGAGGACAGAAGCGGTTCCCGGACGTGGGCGTCAAAGCAAAATCCAGATAGAGGAACACATGTTCGAGGAAACGCAGACAGCAAAAAACTAAAACAGGAATTAACATAAATGCAAGGCTGATATTTCGATTTTTGGAGAGAATTTATAGCAGATGGTATGAAGTGTGAAAAAGCGCGTATTTGCTGGAAAAATCGCAATAAAATAACAAGTGTTTACATTAAAATAACGGGTCATATATAACAGAAACTATCAATGTCCGGCGAGGAATGCGAAGAATCGGCGCCCCAAAAAGGATTAAAATCAAAATTAAGAACCCTCATTTATGGCGCTCTGTTTGTTATAATAAAAAATGAGAAAAAGGAAAGGAAAAACGGGATATGAGACATGGATTTGTAAAAACAGCGGCTGTGACGCCGAAAATCAAGGTGGCGGACCCCCATTATAATGCGAAGAAGATAGCGGAGGGAATCGAGGAGGCGGTGCGACGGGGCGCCAGACTGATTGCATTTCCAGAACTGTGTCTTACCGGCTACACATGCGGCGATCTGTTTTTGCAGGAGATTCTGTTGACACAGGCTATGGAGGCGCTGGCGGAGGTGAAGGCGGCGACGCAGGACAGTGACGCCCTCGTTTTCGTCGGTCTGCCGCTCGTCAGGCAGCATAAGCTGTACAACGTCGCGGCGGTTTTGCAGGATGGGGAAATACTTGCCTTTATTCCGAAGAGACATATCCCCGCCTATGCGGAGTTTTACGAGGGACGGCATTTCACACCGGGAAATACGGCGCCGCAGCCTTTCCTATATGAGGATAAGGAGATTCCCTTTGGCACGGATATCCTTTTTCAGATAGATGCCGTGCGCGGACTTACCGTGGGCTGTGAGATCTGCGAGGATATCTGGGCGCCGGAGTCTCCGGCGACTGCGCATACGCTGGCGGGTGCGACGGTGATCGTCAACCTTTCTGCTTCCAACGAGACGGTGGGAAAGGACACTTACAGGGAAATGCTTGTGAAATCCGCCAGCGCCAGACAGATCGCCGCCTATGTATACAGTTCCGCAGGGGAGGGCGAGTCCACGCAGGATCTGGTATTCGGTGGTCACAATATCATTGCGGAAAACGGCAGGGTGCTGGCACGGTCAAAACGATTTGAAACGGGTGTTATTTATGCTGATCTGGATATTCACAGACTGGAGCATGAACGTCGCAGGATGAATACTTATCAAGGGGAAAACTTGCGGGAGCACACGATACTTCCCGTGCATATGGAGGAGGAAGAGACACTTCTGGAAAGGCGGTTTTCTGCCAGACCGTTTGTGCCGGATCAGGCGAAAGAGCGGGAGAAGCGCTGTGACGAGATATTGTCCATTCAGTCCTATGGTCTGAAAAAACGGTATGAGCATACCGGGTGTCAGTCGGCGGTGCTGGGTATTTCCGGCGGTCTGGATTCCACCCTCGCGCTCTTGGTGACGGTGCGCACTTTCGATATGCTGGGACTTTCCAGAGATAAAATAACATCTGTTACAATGCCTTGTTTTGGCACCACGGACAGAACTTATGACAATGCCTGCAGGCTGGCGCGTCTGCTTGGAACGACGCTCCGTGAGGTGGATATCAGGGAGGCGGTGAGCGTGCATTTCCGCGATATCGGACAGAGCAGCGACTGCCATGACGTGACCTACGAGAACGGGCAGGCAAGGGAACGGACGCAGGTGCTGATGGATATCGCCAATCAGACGGGCGGTCTGGTGATCGGCACGGGGGATATGTCGGAACTGGCACTCGGCTGGGCGACCTACAACGGGGATCACATGGCAATGTACGGCGTGAATGTGGGTGTGCCAAAGACATTGGTGCGGCATCTGGTGCGCTATTATGCGGACACATGTGGGGATGAGGCGCTTAAGGCGCTCTTGCTGGATATTCTGGACACACCTGTCAGCCCCGAGCTGCTACCGCCCGTGGACGGTGTGATTTCCCAGAAAACCGAAGATCTGGTGGGACCTTACGAACTGCATGATTTCTTCTTATATTACATGCTGCGCTGCGGCTTTGCGCCTGCTAAAGTTTACCGGGTGGCGCGGATTGCCTTTGCGGGAATTTATGACGATGATGTCATATTAAAGTGGCTGAAGATTTTTTATAAGCGGTTTTTCGCCCAGCAGTTTAAGCGGTCCTGCCTGCCGGATGGTCCCAAGGTGGGAAGCGTGGCGCTCTCGCCCAGAGGGGATCTGCGGATGCCGTCGGATGCAAGCGAGGCGGTCTGGCTGGCACAGCTGGAGGAACTGTAATTTATTCCTGTGGGCAACGAGTCAGGTGGTTTGCGTTATTGGGGCATTCTCCTGAGTGAAACATAGAACTTCTTAGCGAGACAGCCTGTGCTGTCGAACTTTAGAAGTTCTTTTCACTCTGTGCTGTGGACCCGGAGGAGAGAAGCGTTCTGGTGTACAATTTTGAGCACGGGACGTCAAGCCAGTATACCTTTTTTGAGCCGGTGAAGGCGGGGATATATGAGGATCTGATATTCCATTTTGAAGAGGTGGCGTAAGACGGGCAGCGTGTCGATCTGCTGTCAGGCAAATTTATGACGATAATGTCAGTTGAATTTGGATAAGAGTCTGGTGTGGAATATGATTTTGCGGCTGGGGAAAGAAAAGAACCCCAGCCGTCTGCATTTTTCCTGTTACATCATTTTTCGGACATTCGTAAAAGAGATATACCGTTATCCGGGGTCCGTCTCCCCCTGATTTTCTAGCGCCTTGTTGAGAGAACTGGTGATGGCGTCTAAGAGAATCATGGACGTGTACTTGCTGTCGTCGGGATATGTAATGCCTTCCAGACTCTGGCTTTTTATGATCTGGTCTGCCAGATCCTCAAAGGAAGGCTGGATCAGAGGATACATGGTCGTTACAGCCTCATCCAGATTTACCAGCCGGATGGCGTTGATGTTCTTTTCATCCACGGTCACTTCGATTTCAACAACATTGTCGTTTAAGATCAGAGAGGTCGTATATACGCCCGGCACATAAGTGTCGTTTACGGGCTGCGTCACGGTGGACATGGTCTCCTGCTTCTTTTCTTTGGGCAGAAACATAATGATGAGCAGGATAATAAAAAGAATACCGAGTGCAGCGAAAATGCCGGTATATATTAACTCTTTTACATGAAGTACGACAATTTTGGTTTTAGAACTCATACAGATAATCCCCACAGTGATTCTTTTTTAACAGTTTATGTGGGCGCGGGCGGGTTTATGCGTGGGGATTTCAGGAGAGATTTTGTAGGATATTGCAAATCATTCCACTATGGGGCTATAAAAGTCTAAAATAAAAAATATCTTTACATTCTAATATAGAATCTATATCTTACTTTATTTTATCAGTTGGAACTATTATTCGCAACAATATTTTATATATAACCTATATTATTTATATTAGTAACTTGACTACAGAAAGTAACCGTGCTATATTGGTATGAAAGAAAGGCGCGGATGCTGTCAAAAATGACAGAGACATGTCAAATGAAAGGAGGGAGACAGGCGTGCGGTTCAAGCTTGATTTTATCATTGACCGATCGGAATTGAACGCCGATTATCGGCGTTGCATATTGAGCTTTATTAAAAACTCGCTGGTGCAGTCTGTGAACGGGGATCTTCTGGAACGTTATTACCATGATACCAATACCAAGGACTTTTCGTGGACGATGATTGTCAGCAAACCCCGGTTTACAAAAGAAAAGTTTCGGTTTGCGGACAATAAATTTTCGATCATTTTTACTACGGATGACAGAAACCAGACAGGCATGTATCTGATGCTGGCGTTTTTAAATCAGAAAAACAAAAGATATCCGGCGGAAGAGGGCAATTACTTCACGTTAAAGAACATCGTCCAGCTGGACCAGAAAGTAATTAGAGGAACGACAGCCCGTTTTGTCTCAATGCCGGGCTCATCCATTGTGGTGCGGGAGCATGACCGGGAGACGAACAGAGACACCTATTACAGTTGTGAGGATGAGGGCTATGCGGACAGGCTGGAGCAGGCGTTAAAAACGCAGGCTGAAATGGCAGGCTTTTCGGAAGAGACAGTACAGAGCATCAAACTGCATTCCGTGGCGGGCAGGAAAATTGTGGTGAAACATTACGGTGTATATCTGGATGCCACGATCGCGGATTTCACGGTGTCTGGGGAGAATAATATTTTGCAATATTTTTATCAGAATGGCGTTTGCTCGAGGAGGAGTTCGGGTTTTTCCATGGTTGATGTAGTGGAAATGACGGGCTGATCGATGTTGCTGGCTGATATGTGTTTCAAGTTATGCTGAGATTAACTAATGGAGGAGGGATGAGTATTGGCCGGAGAATTTACGGATTATCTGGAAGCGGATGACTGGAAAGATGCGGCGGCAATTGTGGGGCTGATTCGTTTTTTTGACTATGCGCAGATACCCTACAATAAAGAAGAGATTGCCAGAGCAAGAGAAACCTATGATGATGATTCCGAATACGACGAAGGGCTGGATTTTCTCAAATTTAACGCGGCAGATATCACGGATGAGAAGCTGGACGCGTTTATTGAGGATTATTTTTCGGAAGATCTGCACCACTGTGCGGCAGAGAGGGCTTTACATAAAACGGAATGGTCGAAGGAGGAAATGGACTTTATCAACGGCAAGCTGACGGCAAATACCGTTATGAAGAAGATATTTACAAAGAAGAAATTCGACGGAACGAATGCGGAGGAGATTCTTGCATTAATTGAGGAAAACAGGACAGTCATTGTAAGGGAAACTTTTAGAAACAAATCCAATTTATATCGGAATTTCTGCAATGAAAATGTATTTCGGAAGCAAAAGGGAGACACGGTGCGGCTGAAGGGGTATTATGTGGACTTTGCGAAGAAAGGCAAATCCGTCTCCTATCGGTATGATATGGGATTGTTTTCCTCCTCGGACAGTGAGTTTTATGATTTCATACCGTTCGCGTTTACCATTGGGAGAGAGTCCTTTTTTATCAATGACAATTCCACGATCAGGCAGCTGGTTCACACCAACCAGATTTTGCAGGATAAGTGCCGGGAACAGAGAGAAAATCAGCCAAATGGGATCGTGGATACCAGAAGAGTTTTGTTTGAAAACATCATATATGCATCGGATTTCCTCAACTATGATGTGGAGATTATCAAAAAGCATGTGGACAATCCCTATTTTGAGACGTTCTTTTTGCGGCGGGAAAGCATTGCGATCTTTCAGCAGATCAAAAATTATAATGTGTTTTGCAGGACGGTAAAAATGGACGATGCTTACGTGTCGGTGCTGGAACGGGTGACGGATTCGGTCAGGAATCTGCAGCTGCTGGATGATTTTATAGTGGCGCTGATCAAGGATGATACAAATAAAAAATCGGCGAACAATGCGATTCTGATATGGAACATGATCGGGCTGAACATACAGATACGGGATCAATTACAAATCGGAGGTGAGAACATGAACAAAGGAATGCGAAGCGCGTATGCAGGGGCGGAAAAAGCGGTGGCGGCGCTTAAGAAAAACAATCAGGGGAATAAGATCAGCAGTTACAGGACTAAACTGCTAAGCGCGCTGATTTTCCGTGATTATGACAGATTCTCGGAGATACTGCTCACGCTGTCTAATTATACAGGAGTATACTTCCCTTTTGCCTATGATCTGTTTGAAGATTTCGAGGCGAACAGGGATGTGGCACTTACGTTTGTCAGCAATTTGAATGAGTTTTCCAGAGATAAGACCGGGACTGGGGAAACAGACAACAAAGTTTGGGATGAAGTGTAAAGGAGAGAGGACATATGGAAAAGAGAGCAATTACATTGACAGTTGTGGCAAATATGACGTCCAACTATTCAGAAACTCTGAGCAATATCGGAAGCGTACAGAAGATATACAAGAAGGGTCACGTATACACGATCCGCAGTCGTGAAAGTCTGAAAAACGCGATCATGGTGCAGAGCGGCATGTATGACGATCTCGTGACGACGGTTGACGGGGCGACGCAGAAGGAGGCGACGCCGGAGAGAAATGCCGCCAATAACCGTGCCTTGGAAGGCGGTTATATGACTACCGGCAAGGACACTTATATACGAAACAGTTCCTTTTATCTGACGGATGCGGTGGCGTGTGAACCATTTGTCAGCGAGACCCGTTTTCACAATAACATGTATCTGGCGAGCAATTACGCAAAGGCAAATAATCTGAATCTCCAGAAAGATGCCGGGGATGCCGGACTGATGCCCTATCAGTATGAATATGAAAAGACGCTGCGTGTGTACAGTATGACGATTGACCTTACCATGATCGGCACAGATTCCAATTTCACGGAGGCGGAAGCGGATGGAGCGGAGAAAGCGGAGAGGGTCAACAGTCTTCTTGACGCGGTGGAAAATCTCAGCCTTGTGGTGAGAGGGAATTTGGACAATGCAGAACCTGTCTTTGTTGTGGGTGGCTTTTCCGAGAGAAAGACGCACTATTTTGAAAACGTGGTCAGGGTTATCAACAACCGGCTTGAATTGTCGGACGATTTTATCCAGAGGGTGAACAAGGGCTATTCTGCGGCGCTGCTCCGTGGGCACAATCTGGATAATGAGGATGAAATTGTCGAAAAATTAAAGCCTGTCAGTGTTGCGGAGTTTTTTGAAACACTGAGGGGGCAGGTGCGGGAGTATTATAAGTAGGATGCGGGAGGAAGGTGTGCGGATGCATAACAAAGAGGCGATACGGCTTGTCCTGTGCCAGTCCAGTGCCAATTACCGAAGACCGGAGACATTTGAAAACAAAATGACTTATCCCCTGCCCCCCTTTTCGACTGTGATTGGCGCGATTCATAAGGCGTGCGGCTATACGGAAACCCATGAGATGGATGTCAGTATACAGGGTAGGTACGGTTCTGTGAATAGGCGGGTGTACCGGGATTACAATTTTCTCAACTCCACCTTTGATGACAGAGGCATTCTTGTGAAAATGTCGAATGAGAGTATGCTCAGCACGGCGTTTGTCAAGGTGGCTGAGGCGAAAAAGCAGGGCAGCAGTTTTGAAAAAAACGCGGATATCAAAGTGTATGATCAGGATCTTCTGACGGAATATCAAAATCTGAAACGAAAAGGAAGAGAAGTGCAGATTCTGAAAAATGAAAAGCTGAAGCCGGAATTGGAGCGGTTAAAAGAGGAGAAAAAGAAACTTTCTGCGCAGAGAAAGCAGATGGATAAGCTTTCGTCCAAATTTGAAACTGTGAAAAGGCAGGAGGAAGATATCCGGGATAAGATAGCGGAGATGGAGAAACAATTTTCGGAGTTTGAGAAAAACGTGTTTTCTATCCCGTACTCCCGTTTCCGTGTGCTGACAACCTCGATCAAACAGTATGAGATCCTGTCTGATGTGGAACTGATCATACATATTGCGGCGGACGACAGAAAAACCTTGGAGGATATTTACGAGAACGTGTACAACATTACGTCCCTTGGCAGAAGCGAGGACTTTGTCGAGGTGAGAGAGGCAGCGTGGGCTACGCTTCGCGGGTGCGAGGAAGAACTGGAATCGGCGTATCCGGCATATCTCGCCATGGAAAATGTGAGAAAACAAAAAGTTCTCACAAAGGATAAGGGGATGAGCAGACAGGTGATCGGGACAAAATATGCGATTCCCAAACTGTATACAATCGGTGAAAATGGTCAGAGAATTTTTGATAAGAAAAAAGTGCTGTATGCGTCCGGCTATGTAATCAGTGACATTGAAGAGGGTGACGGCATCTATGTGGACCGGTTGGAGGACGGGAAGTATTATATCGTAAATTTTGTGTAAAGAAATGTTGTACGGCAACGATGATATTTTATATTGTCACAATTCTTTATCAATAAAAAAGTGGGCACGGTTATATTATGAATCGTGCCCGGTTTTGTAACTGAAAGCGTATATGGGGATGGGGAAGGGTATGGAAAATACAAAAGCAAATGCGGTAGACGATTTGTTTGCGCGGGAATCTGAAAAGATGGTCAAACAGATGGCGAAAAGCGGCGGCGTTACAATAGAAGAACACAACCGTGCGCTGCTGGAACGCGCAAAGACGCTTTTTGAGCTGGGGTATATCAGTCGGGATATTTACGAATTGTTGTGCAAGGCGTGTGAATACCACGATTTGGGGAAAGCAAATCCAAGGATGCAGGAACGGCTGGAATCCAGTGAACTTAAGTTTGATGCAGAGCAGGAAATTCCTCATAACGTACTGTCCATGTATCTGATGCCAAAGAGCGTTTTGCCGGAGTATTATATTTTGCTGTTTGCCGTGGGATTTCATCACGATTATGGGGATGTATTCCGACTGCTGGAGGATGCGGAGAAGTGCAGACTGGCGGAGGAACTGCTTGCGCAATGGAAGTGTACTAAGTATCCGGGTAGGAAAGCGATCAAAGAAATAAAAAGATATATCATGCAGCCAGAGATAAGAGAGAAAATGATTCTGGTAAAAGGTCTTTTGCATAAATGCGATTACGCAGCAAGCGGTGAGACGGAAATCGAATATAAAAATGACTTTTTGCTGCATAAGACCAAACGGTTTTTTGAGAAAAAGGGCTTTTCCTATAATGAGATGCAAAAATTCTGTCTCGAAAGACAGAGCGAAAACATTATGGTCGTGGGGCAGACCGGCATGGGAAAGACGGAGGCCGCTTTACTATGGATCGGGGATCATAAAGGCTTTATCTTTCTGCCTGTGAGGACAGCGATTAACAAGATGTATGATCGGATCAGAAGAGAAATTATTGATGACGGGAGCAGCGGCGGCATAGAAAAACAGCTCGGACTTTTGCACTCGGATGCGGTTGCCAGACTATTAGAGCAGCAGGAGAAGGAAACGCAGAAAATGGGAAGTATGGAGGGCGCACAATGTCGTGAGATGGATGTGCTTGCCTATCACAATCGGAGCAGACAGCTTGCCATGCCGCTCACCATATCGACGGTAGACCAACTTTTTGATTTTATTTTCCAGTACCAGACCTATGAGCTGAAGCTTGCCACACTGTCCTATTCAAAAATTGTGATCGACGAGATTCAGATGTATGGGGCAGATTTGCTGGCGGATTTGGTTTTCGGACTGAAAATGATTCGGGAACTGGGCGGCAGGATCGCCATCACCACAGCCACGCTGGCGCCTTTTATCAAAGAACTGATAGAAAAAGAAGTCGGAAAATTTGCATGCGGCGTATTTTACGATCGGGAGCAGGTGCGGCATAAGGTGAAAATGATACCGGCAATGATGGATGCGGAAACGATAGCGAAAAAGTTTCGGGAATGTCTTTCGGAGAAGGGGGTGGCAAGAACAGCAGGGAGAGATTGTTTTGCAAAAATCAGACAACCTTCCGGCAAGATACTTGTTATCTGTAATACCATTCAGAAGGCACAGCGGATGTACGAGGAACTTTGCGAACAGATTGGGGAGGAAAATGGGGACAGAATTCATTTGCTCCATTCAAAATTTATACAGCGGGACAGGGCTGGAAAGGAAAATGCCATTTGCGAATGCGGCGATATTGAACACGGGGAGACGGTGATCTGGATCAGCACATCTCTTGTGGAGGCGAGTCTGGATATTGATTTTGATTATCTGTTCACGGAATTGCAGGATATCCCGTCTTTATTGCAGAGAATGGGAAGGGTGAACCGAAAAGGGAAAAAGGCAGTCGAAGATTACAATTGTTTTGTCTATACCGAGATAGAGGATAAATATTTAGAACAGCCATATGTGCCGGGGAGAGAGCAGAAAGGGAAAAAAAAGGGGTTTATTGACAGAGATATCTTTGCATTGTCCAAGATGGCGTTGGAGGAAACTTTGCGAGAGGTAAGCGGTGGAACACTGTCGGAAGGACATAAAATTGAGATGGTGGAGAAATATTTTACGACAGAGAGGCTGTCAAATACAAATTATATGCAAAAATATAGGAAACAGATGGAGAAGTTAAAGGATATCGTGTTGTATGAGCGGGATCGCAGCGAAATCAAAATAAGGGAAGACATTTTTACAAAGGATGTCATTCCGTTTCCCGTGTATACATTATACCAGCAGGAAATTGAGTCAGGGGCAAAGAAAATTCGCTCTTCCCACACCGCTATGCTTGAGAAGATCAAAGAGCGTAATCGGATCATGCAATACACGGTTCCTGTACAGAATTATATTGCTGCAGAGTATGAGAAGGCTGTCCGTAACGGGTTATCGGCAAGGAACTGTCGTCCCGTGCAGATTGGAACCTATGAAAAGATAGCGGTTATAGACTGCGACTATGATGACAGGGTTGGGTTTCGGGCAAAAAAGTTTGTAAAAGTTGAGGACCCTATTTTTGTATAGAAAGGGTGAGCGTGAAGATGGAAGAGCGAGTCACGGGAGTTATGGTTTATTACTATTTTGTGTGTTCGAGAAAATTGTGGTATTTCATCCATGAAATCAGTATGGAGGCGGAGAACGAAAATGTCATGCTGGGTAAATTGCTGGATGAGAACAGTTATCAGAGAGGGGACAAGCACATTAACATTGACAATGTGATCAATATTGATTTCATCAAAGAGCACAAAGAACTCCACGAGGTGAAGAAAAGCAGGGCAATAGAGGAGGCAGGCATTTGGCAGGTGAAATATTATTTATATTATTTGAAGCAAAGGGGTGTGGATGGGCTAAAGGCTAAAATTGATTATCCACTTTTAAAGAAAAATCTTCTTGTAGAATTGTCGCAGGAGGATGAGGAACAGATCAAACGGATTATGTGTGATATTCATGCCATGAAGGAACAAACGCTGCCGCCGGAATTTTCTCAAAAGAAAATATGTGCCAAGTGCGCCTATCACGACCTGTGCTTTATTTGATGAGGTGATGTGGAAAATGCAAACTATACTATAAGGGGAGAGTTATGGGACAAAGCTTTTATGTTTATAATAACGGCGATTTGAGAAGGAAGGACAATACCTTGCAATTTACGCCATATGAGGGAGAGAAGAGGGATATTCCGATAGAGCGGATTGATGATATTTACGTGATGTCGGAAATGACATTCAATACTTCTTTTATCAGTTATATATCGCAGTACGGCATACCAATCCACTTTTTTAATTACTACAATTTTTATACCGGAAGTTTTTATCCGAAGGAGAAACTGCTGGCCGGGCAGTTACTGGTAAAACAGGTAGAACACTACTCTGATTACGATAAGAGAATTGTCATCGCCAGAAAATTTATCGAGGCGGCGGCAGATAACATATACAGAAATCTCCGATATTATAACGGGCGGGGCAAGGATGTCTCTGCGTATATGGCAGAAGTGGATGATCTGCGCAGGAAAATACCAGATACGGACTCCATACAGGAGCTGATGGGAATAGAGGGAAACATCAGGAAACACTATTATGCGGCATGGAATGTGGTTGTGGATCAGGAGATCTGCTTTGAAAAGAGAGTGATGCATCCGCCGGATAATATGATAAATTCCTTGATTTCTTTCGTTAATTCCATGATTTATGCGAAGGTTCTGACGGAAATTTACCATACACAGCTGAATCCGACAGTCAGCTATTTACATGAACCGGGAGTCAGGAGATTTTCTCTTTGTCTGGATATTTCAGAAGTGTTTAAACCGCTCGTTGGCGACAGATTAATTTTTTCCCTGCTGAATCGCAGACAGATTACAGAGGACAGTTTTACAAAAGAATTAAATTTCCTGCATTTAAAAAAAGAGGCTTCCGGGCTGATTGCAAAGGAGTTGGAGGATCGGTTAAAGAAAACGATTATGCACAAGGAACTCGGGCGGCAGGTCAGCTATCAATATCTGATGCGTCTGGAAGCGTATAAGCTGACAAAACATTTAATTGGCGAAAAAGAATATGAAGGGTTTAAAATATGGTGGTAAAATATGTATGTGGTATTAGTATATGATATCAGTCAGGACAATAACGGACAAAGACGCTGGTCCCATGTGTTTAAGATCTGCAAAAAATATCTGACTCATATACAGAATTCAGTGTTTGAAGGAGAGATATCCAAAGTGCAGATCGTAAAACTACAGCAGGAATTGAAACCGCATATCGATAAGGCCATGGATTCTGTTATTATTTTTAAGAGCCGACAGGAAAAGTGGCTGGATAAGGAGTTTTGGGGAAAAGAAGATGATAAGACCAGCTTTTTCTTATAGGAAATGTTGTCGATCGGTAATAGCGTGAAAACAGCAGGGGGTAGACAAAGGAAGGAGTGGGTTGGATTTTATGGGTGTCGGTGGTATTATTATGGTATATTTTCTTAATAGAAAATGGCTGCGAGAGGGGAGGTAGACAAAGAAGAGGGAAACAATAGCGGATTTATGGGGGAGTATGGTGAGCGGGGTAGATATAGAAACAGAGTGGAATTTAAAGAGATCAGAGAAGAAAAGCTGGAAAGGCAGATCGGGGTAGATATAGAAACAGAGTGGAATTTAAAGAAGGAAAAAAAGCGATTGTCAAGGAAGCCGCAGCGGGTAGATATAGAAACAGAGTGGAATTTAAAGCGATTTCCGGGAACCTGGTAACGGCCAGTGTATTGTGTAGATATAGAAACAGAGTGGAATTTAAAGGTTGTAACTCTGCACTTTCTTCCATTGCCACTACTAGTAGATATAGAAACAGAGTGGAATTTAAAGGTATGAAAAGAGAGTAATCACAAAATACCGAAACAGTAGATATAGAAACAGAGTGGAATTTAAAGGAAGAATTGATTGTGGAAAGGTTCAAGCTGCATCCCGCGTAGATATAGAAACAGAGTGGAATTTAAAGGTCAATACTATGTATTTCCCTTTGTAGTGCCACCCGTAGATATAGAAACAGAGTGGAATTTAAAGGTTCGTATTTTGACAATTCCCTTTTCTCGCCTTTTGGTAGATATAGAAACAGAGTGGAATTTAAAGGACGGATGCAAAGAGTATTTACCATGACGATTACAAGTAGATATAGAAACAGAGTGGAATTTAAAGCTATAACGCACCAAAGAAAAATATTGCTTGACATCCGTAGATATAGAAACAGAGTGGAATTTAAAGTGCGTATTGTTTCACAGTACGATTTGCGGCAATATGGTAGATATAGAAACAGAGTGGAATTTAAAGTCAAATCGGTAACGTGCGGCGTGCTTCGCCTTATGGTAGATATAGAAACAGAGTGGAATTTAAAGGGCGTTCACATTCAAGCGGCGTAAGGCGGCGAACCCGTAGATATAGAAACAGAGTGGAATTTAAAGGGATTTAAGCGTGGCCGGGAAGCAGACGGGGCTTGAGTAGATATAGAAACAGAGTGGAATTTAAAGGATTGATCCATTCGTCCAGATTCATACGCGCCACCCCTGTAGATATAGAAACAGAGTGGAATTTAAAGGTCGGAATCTGGATATTTCCCGAAAAACTGACAAGTAGATATAGAAACAGAGTGGAATTTAAAGAAATATGTTTCTGTTTCCATCAGTCCGTTTATGTAAGTAGATATAGAAACAGAGTGGAATTTAAAGTTCATTATCCCTCCAAATATTGTTCTGCGGTTTCCGGTAGATATAGAAACAGAGTGGAATTTAAAGGACTGACATAGTACAGAACAATATTGTCTACCGGCGTAGATATAGAAACAGAGTGGAATTTAAAGTATCCATTAGTATAAAAACATTAAGGAACATAAAATGTAGATATAGAAACAGAGTGGAATTTAAAGCAGCAGACATAAGTGTTAAAAATGTGTTGAAAAAATTGTAGATATAGAAACAGAGTGGAATTTAAAGTCCTTATCCCGTTCATGGAACTGCAGGGCAAAACGGTAGATATAGAAACAGAGTGGAATTTAAAGTAAACGGGATGCTAAGGGGCGTATGGTCGAGAGCCAGGTAGATATAGAAACAGAGTGGAATTTAAAGACTGCAAGTCGGTGACCATCCCCGACGCCCATCAGCGTAGATATAGAAACAGAGTGGAATTTAAAGGTCACATGCTTTGATATGCGGATCGTCTGCACGATCGGTAGATATAGAAACAGAGTGGAATTTAAAGGCGCAGGACCTATGCACGGGCGGAATGGCGGGGAGCGTAGATATAGAAACAGAGTGGAATTTAAAGACAGATGTGACACCGAAGGTCAATTTCATGAGCCCCGTAGATATAGAAACAGAGTGGAATTTAAAGCCTGATGCATGATATAATTATATATCCGGGAATCCGTAGATATAGAAACAGAGTGGAATTTAAAGGTTTTTTTGTACAAATTTTCTTTTTATGAAATTCCGGTAGATATAGAAACAGAGTGGAATTTAAAGATTATGACGCGCTTGTGCATCCTGAGCCTGCTGCGCGTAGATATAGAAACAGAGTGGAATTTAAAGGACGTTCGGAAAACCCGGAACCATGGGAACCTGCAGTGTAGATATAGAAACAGAGTGGAATTTAAAGGATTTCAGCGTACTCTTTCTCATCCGTAGGCATGAGTAGATATAGAAACAGATTGGTATTTAAAGAGAAATACTGTTATATATAATAAATTTGGTATAAAGGTAGATATAGAAACAGAGTGGAATATATAGTATATCGTTCGCATTAAGGCGCGAGCTGCACGTCAAACGAAGATACGTTTATAAAGAGTTATAAAATAAACCATCAATTGTGAACTATAGCAGCGTTCTTAACGGATCGGTGAAGGAAGTGTAAGAAATACCTATATACACGAACGGTTCTTATTGGGGTCTATATGCAATCTTTATATATGGAAAATGATAAAGTAAATTAACTTAAACCACAGAAACCGTGCCTGCAATCATGCGTGCACCGTAAAACAGAATGACATGGCTTGACAAAAGAATAAAGAAACTGATATGATTGTACCGAACAAGGGCGTTCTCACAGGGATAGAGCGCCCTTTTTTCGCGCACAAGCATGGTCAGAAAGAGAAGGAAAGGCGGTATCGCATGAGAAAAAACTATAGCAGGGAAGATATCATAAAGCTGGTTGAAGAGGAGGACGTGGAGTTTATCCGGCTCCAGTTTACGGACATTTTAGGTAACTTGAAAAATCTGGCGATCACGGCGGGGCAGCTTGAGAAGGCTCTCGACAATGACTGTATGTTTGACGCATCTTCCATTGAAGGTTTTGCTGAGGTGGAGGAGTCGGACATGTATCTGCACCCAGATTACAGTACGCTGGAAATTTTTCCGTGGAGACCCCAGCAGGGAAAGGTGGCGCGTCTGATCTGCGATGTGCACCGCCCGGACAGAACGCCGTTTGCGGGTGATCCCCGCTATGTATTGAAACAGGCGATCAGGGAAGCGAAAGAGATGGGCTTTACCTTCCGGGTGGGGGCGGAGTGCGAGTTTTTCCTGTTCCATCTGGATGACAACGGAATGCCAACCACGCTTACCCACGAAAAGGCAGGGTATTTTGATGTCGGCCCAGTAGACTTCGGGGAGAACGCGAGACGGGATATGGTACTCACGCTGGAAGACATGGGGTTTGTGGTGGAGGCGTCCCACCATGATGTGGCGCCGGCACAGCATGAGATCAGTTTCCGATATGACGACGCGCTGACGACGGCGGACAATATTATGACTTTCAAACTGGCAGTCAGAACCATTGCCAAGAGACACGGGCTTCATGCCAGCTTTATGCCGAAACCCAGATACGGTGTGAACGGCTCTGGGATGCATATCAATATGTCGCTTCTGAAGGACGGGAAAAATATGTTTGCGGATGAAAAAAGCGCCCACGGGCTGAGCCGTGACGCATACGCTTTTCTGGGCGGTATCATGGAACACATGCGGGGCATGACGGCGATTATGAATCCGATTGTCAATTCTTATAAGAGGCTTGTGCCGGGTTTTGAGGCGCCGGTGTATATTGCGTGGAGCGCCACGAACCGGAGTACGCTCATCCGTATTCCGGCGGCGGCAGGGGACGCGGTGCGGATGGAACTTCGCAGCCCCGATCCCACGGCAAATCCGTATCTGGCTCTGGCGGCGGTCCTGCGGGCGGGGCTTGACGGGATCAGGAGGCATACGCCTGTGCCGGAGAGCGTGGACTGCAACATTTTCCGTATGAGTGAGCAGGAGCGGAGAGAGCGGAAGATCGAGGAATTGCCGGGGACTCTGGCGGAAGCGATTTCCTGCATGGAGAACGATGCGTTTATGAGAAAGACGCTGGGTGACCATGTGTTTGAGAAATACATTACGCTGAAAAAGGAGGAATGGAACCGCTACCGCAGTCAGGTGACGGATTGGGAGATAAACGAGTATCTGAACCGGTTTTAAACCTTGCCGATGGGTGGAGGGACAGTCAAAATAAAATAGCGAACGTTACGAATAAAGGAAGGAGGTGAGCGCGTGTTTAACATCATAGTGGTTCTGCCAAAACCCGAGGACGCCAAAGGCATCCGCAATCTGCTTGTAAAGAACGGATTCCATGTAGACAGTGTGTGTACGACAGGTTCTCATGCACGCAGCAGAATGGACGATCTGAATGACGGGCTGGTGATTTGCAGTTACAGGATGTCCGATATGATGTACCATGAACTGCACGCCTGCCTTCCAAAGGGATTTGAGATGCTGCTGCTTGCTTCCGCAAACGTCTTGCAGGAGTGTGACCTTCGCGATATTATGAGTCTTGCCATGCCGCTTAAGGTGCATGATCTGATCAACACGGTGGACATGATGGGGCAGGCGATTGAGCGGCGAAGGAGGCGGGAGAGACAGCGTCCCAGAGCGCGCAGCGAACAGGAGGAAGGTCTGATCAAGGAGGCAAAGGAGCTTTTGATGAACCGGAATCACATGACAGAGGAGGAGGCGCACCGTTATCTGCAGAAATGCAGTATGGACAGCGGCACCAATCTGGTGGAGGAGGCGCAGATGGTTCTCGCCATGATGCGGACGTGACGGGGCGGGTCATTTTGCGTCCATAGGGCGGATGCCCGGCATGAAATAGGTCGCCAGACAAAAGGCTGTTATCATCTGACGGTTTATGAATGGCACGGCTGAATTGCTAAGAAATTGGTACTGCCGTGTATATCAGTGTAGCATTTTTGCGGCGATAGATGTATACTTGAAGGAAAATTGGTAACAGTTCAGCCTAGGATTTTGCACTTGCCGCGGAGTCCATGAGAACAGGTAAAGGTTGAGAACTGTTTGCATTGTGCGATCTTTGGGGTTGGGCGATTGCCGCCGCATGGATGCGCAAGAATGGAGATGGACATGAAATTCACAAAAATGCAAGGCTGCGGTAACGATTATGTCTATGTGGACGGCAGCCGCGAACAGATACCACAGGAGGAGAAACCAGCGCTGGTGCGCCGTTTTAGCGACAGGCATTTCGGGATCGGCGGGGACGGGGTGATCTTTATCAACCCGTCAGACGAGGCGGATTTTGAGATGGAGATGTACAATGCGGACGGCACCCGGGCGGAAATGTGCGGCAATGGCATCCGCTGTGTGGGAAAATTTGTTTATGACAAAGGGCTTACAGACAAAACTGACATAACCGTCATAAGTGCGGGCAGCGTAAAATATCTGACACTTATTGTAAAAGAAGACAAAGTGGAGCAGGTAAAAGTCAATATGGGCGCGCCGGAGCTTAAGGCGGCGCTGGTGCCTGTTATCAGTGAGAACGAGAGGGCGATCAACGAGCCGATTTGTGTGCAGGGGAAAGACTATAAAATGACATGTGTGTCAATGGGGAATCCCCACGCGGTGGTGTATCTTGACGACGTGGATTCCCTTGCCATAGAGGAGATTGGTCCCTGTTTTGAGAACCATGAACGGTTCCCGAGACGCACCAATACGGAGTTTGTGAAGGTGATTGACAGAAATACCGTGCAGATGCGTGTGTGGGAGCGCGGTACAGGGGAAACGCTTGCCTGCGGCACAGGTGCCTGCGCGGTTGCCGTGGCGTGTGTCCTAAATGGTCTGACGGAAGAGACGGTTACGGTTAAACTTCTCGGCGGCGATCTTGTCATTACATGGGACAGGGAGGCGGATGTGGTCTATATGACGGGACCCGCTGCGACGGTGTTTGAGGGTGAAGTATAAGCGGGACGGTGCGGAACAGGGAAGGTTGTCTGTGGAACCCAGGGAGTTTACATCATATATCTCACAAATAAACAACGGAGGTTATTTTATATTATGGTAAAAGTAAATGACAACTATCTGAAATTGCCCGGGAGCTACTTATTTTCTACGATTGGTAAGAAGGTGAATGCCTACGCGGCGGCTCACCCGGACAAAAAAATAATAAGGCTGGGGATCGGCGACGTGACGAAGCCGCTTACCCCGGCGATTATCAGCGCCCTCCACGGGGCGGTGGACGAGATGGCGGATGAGAAGACATTCCGCGGTTACGCGCCGGACTTGGGCTATGAGTTTCTGCGCACGGCGATTGCGGAGAACGATTACAGGGCGAGGGGCTGTCAGATTGATGCGGACGAAATTTTTGTCTCCGACGGGGCAAAGTGCGATTCCGGCAACATTCAGGAAATTTTTGCCGTGGACAATAAGATTGCGGTCTGCGACCCTGTCTACCCGGTGTATGTGGACACCAACGTGATGGCGGGCAGAACAGGCGCTTACGATGAGAGCACGGGCAACTGGAGCGATGTGATTTACATGCCCTGCACGGCGGAAAACGGCTTTGCGCCGGAACTGCCAAAGACAGTGCCGGATCTGATTTATCTGTGCTTTCCGAACAATCCGACGGGTTCCACCATCACAAAGGGGCAGCTGCAGGAGTGGGTGGATTACGCCAACAAAAACGGCTCCGTCATTATCTACGACGCGGCTTACGAGGCATATATATCTGAGGCGGACGTGCCCCACAGCATTTACGAGTGCGAGGGGGCGAGAACCTGTGCCATCGAGCTTCGCTCTTTCTCGAAAAATGCGGGCTTTACCGGCGTGCGTCTGGGCTTTACCGTGGTTCCAAAAGAACTGAAGGCGGGGGACGTGGCGCTTCACGGGCTCTGGGCAAGGCGGCACGGCACGAAGTACAACGGCGCGCCTTATATCATCCAGCGGGCAGGCGAGGCGGTCTACAGTGAAGCAGGTAAAAAAGAGACAAAAGAGCTGGTCGCTTATTATATGAAGAATGCCGCTTATATTCTGGAGGGTTTGAAAAGTGCGGGGTACACGGTTTCCGGCGGCGTCAATGCGCCTTATATCTGGCTGAAAGCGCCGAATGGCATGACGAGCTGGGAGTTTTTCGATTACCTGCTGGAGACAGCAAATGTGGTCGGCACGCCAGGGTCGGGCTTCGGACCGAGCGGCGAGACGTATTTCAGACTGACGGCGTTTGGAAGTTACGAAAATACGGTGGAGGCTGTTGACCGGATTAAGAAGCTTGGAGCCTAGAACAATGTGATTTCGGGCGGGCAGCAAAGGTTTAATCCGGCGGCAGCCATCGAAAACAGGGATAGATTTGGAAATATATTTTTGCCTGAAAAAGGTCTTTGGATGATAAAAAAAGAAAGGTATCAGAAAATGGACATATATTTGCTGCGGCACGGGGAGACAGACTGGAATAAAAAGCGGCTTTTACAGGGGCATACGGACATTCCGTTGAACGAAAAAGGAAAAATGCAGGTGGACGACACGGTGTGCAAGCTGCGTGCGCTCGGCGTGCGGATGGACGCCATTGTCTCAAGCCCCTTAAAGAGGGCGCGGGAGACAGCGGAGATCGCGGCGCACAGACTGGATTACCCGAAAGAGAAGATTGTCGTGGAAGAACTTCTCATCGAGCGCGGTTTTGGCGAAGGGGAAGGCATGTCGCTGGATGACATGAAGACAAAGTATCCCCAAGACGACTGCCCGGGCATGGAGTCCAAAGAGGAGCTGATCCGGCGCGCCGGACAGGCGTTCCAAAAAATAACGGGTGTTTTCTACGATGCGGAGCGGATTCTTCTGACGGCGCACGGCGCGGTTTTGTTTGCGCTTCTGGAGGCGGTTTCGGAGGAACCGATTCCCTATACGGGGAGGGCGGCATGTATCACGCAGGGCAGTATTTACCGGATCCGCAAGACGGACGACGGGATTTCCATTGCCGCGTATGACGGGGATACAGGCGGATTTACGGAGCTGGACGCGGACGGGATCGGGCGGTCGGCGAGAATATACTTATGAGAGCTGTCCCATGATGCAGTACGCGAGGCAAAAGGACGGCGTGTACGCGGTTCCTGTCACTTCTTTGCGGGAACAGCCGTTGTACTTTTTTGCGTACACATCCTGTTTTTTGTAATAAAACACTTGCATGTGGGAAAGAATTATGTTATACATGTATACAGGTATGAAGGAAAACGCTAGTGTACTGACATGTTCACTTTCAGTCAAATACTCGAAAGAACCTCGCCAAGTGTTTTCAAACTTCACACAAGAGAATGCGAAAGAGCAGCATTCTCTGCGAAATGCTATGAAGGAGACTCACCTTGAGGGAAGCGACAGGAATACGGCGTCACCGACTGAGAGCGCCGTTTGTGAAAGACAAGGATGGGAACACTCCGGAGCAGACTGTCTGAATTTTGTGATAAGGTATCATAGAGGAAAGATACTAAATATGACACAAGTGTCAATGACACGGATGTCATAAACAGGACTAGGGCAGTACGTGACACGCGTTAAGTGGTTGAGAGGGTAAGGCGAATCACATCTTGATTGAGATGGCGGCTTATCAATGCGGGTGGTACCGCGGATAATCAAAAATATCCGTCCCGGAATACAGCAATGTGTTCCGGGATTTTCGCGTGTATAAGCAGAGTCAGAAGGCTTATGAAACATGAGCCATGCTTGCATGAGCGAATGTTTCGGAAGGCTTATGACGAGCAACGCGAATGAGAGATGCGGAGCATCTCGAATCTGCTTATACAAGACACATTTATGAAGAGGAGAGGCGTTATGACTATCAAAAACCAGTACAGGGACGTAACATTACGGGAAATCAGCGAGGGCGACATTGGCAGGGAGCTGCGCATGGCAGGCTGGATCGAGAACATCAGGGATCACGGCGGCGTATCCTTTGTGGATCTGCGGGATATGTACGGTGTGCTGCAGGTGGTGATGCGGGACACTTCCCTCTTGGAAGGGCTATCCAAGGAGATGAGCGTTTCCATTGCGGGTCTGATCGAGAAGCGGGACGAGGAGACGTACAACCCCCGGATTCCCACGGGAACCATCGAGCTGGAAGCACATAAAGTGGATGTGCTTGGCAGGGTTTACAGACAGCTTCCCTTTGAGATTATGACTTCCAGGGAAACGAGAGAGGATATGCGGCTGAAATACCGCTACCTCGATCTGCGCAACCAGAAGGTGAAGGACAACATTATTTTCCGCTCCAGGGTGATTGCTTACCTGCGGGAGAAAATGACAGAGATGGGCTTTCTGGAGATTCAGACGCCGATTCTGTGTGCCTCATCCCCGGAGGGCGCCAGAGACTACATTGTACCTTCGAGGAAATATAAGGGCAAGTTTTACGCCTTGCCGCAGGCGCCTCAGCAGTTCAAACAGCTTCTGATGGTGTCGGGATTTGACAGGTATTTCCAGATCGCGCCCTGTTTCCGGGATGAGGACGCGAGGGCGGACCGCTCGCCGGGAGAATTTTACCAGCTGGACTTTGAGATGAGCTTCGCGACGCAGGAGGATGTGTTTGCGGTGGGCGAGGAGGTGCTCTCCGCCGTGTTTGAGAAATTTGCGCCGGAGGGGGCGGCTGTGACAAAAGCGCCTTATCCGATTATCAGCTATAAACAGGCGATGCTGGAGTTTGGCACGGATAAGCCGGATCTGCGCAATCCTTTGCGGATTATGGATCTGACAGACTTTTTTCAGACATGTACCTTCAAGCCTTTTCAGGGCAGGACGGTCCGGGCGATCAAGGTACACGCGGATATGTCCAAGGGCTTCCATGAGAAACTGCTAAAGTTTGCCACGGATATGGGCATGGGCGGTCTCGGTTATCTGGAAGTGGCGGAGGATCTGAGTTACAAGGGTCCCATCGACAAGTTTATCCCGGAGGAGAAAAAGGGAGAACTTCGTGAACTGGCGGCTCTTGAGGCAGGCGATACGATTTTCTTTATCGCGGACAGGGAGGAGCGGGCAGCTTTCTATGCGGGGCAGCTGCGCACGGAGCTCGGACAGAAACTGGATCTATTGGAAAAGAATGCATACCGGTTCTGTTATATCAACGATTTTCCCATGTTTGAGCGCGACCCGGAGACGAAACAGATCGGCTTTACCCACAATCCTTTTTCCATGCCGCAGGGCGGGCTGGAGGCGCTGAACACCATGGATCCGCTGGAGGTGCTGGCATACCAGTACGATATCGTCTGCAACGGCGTGGAGCTCTCCTCCGGCGCGGTGCGCAATCACGACATGGAGATCATGGAGAAGGCGTTTGCCATTGCGGGTTATGACGGGGAGACGCTGAAAACCAAGTTTGGCGCGCTGTACAATGCGTTCCAGTTCGGGGCACCGCCCCACGCGGGTATGGCGCCGGGCGTTGACCGTATGATTATGCTGCTCAGAAACGAGGAGAATATCAGGGAGGTGATCGCCTTCCCCATGAGCGGTTCTGCGCAGGATCTGATGTGCGGCGCGCCGGGGGATGTGACGGAGCAGCAGCTCAGGGAAGTGCATATTAAAGTGAGGGCGTAAGGTTGTGATAGAGGAAATTTCATTTCTACGTCGCCGCGCTTCCGCTCCGCAAAACGCGTAGCAGCACTAAACTCGAAAAAACCTCGTTAAGTGCTGACGTGTTTTGAGGGGCTCCTTAAGAAATGAAATTTCCTCTTTATGAAACGCTATGAAGCAACGGACCAAATATGAAACCGTAGATAGGAGAGAAAAATGGCAAATATCATAAGTTATGAAACAATCGAATATGTAGGGATTCTCGCAAAACTAGAATTGTCTGTGGAAGAAAAGGAGCAGGCGAAGGCGGATATGGGGCGGATGCTTGACTATATCGACAAGCTGGGCGAACTTGACACGACGGATGTGGAGCCTATGTCCCATGTGTTCCCGGTGGAGAATGTGTTCCGGGAGGATGTGGTGACAAACGGGGATGAAAGAGAACGGCTGTTATCCAATGCGCCGCAGGAGAAGGATGGGATGTTTGTGGTGCCGCGGACGTTTGAATAATGGGAATTTCCATGTCGCCGGATTCGGGTATTGCAAGCATGGGAGGATTAAGAACGGCGACAAAAGAAAGGGATGCCCATCTATTATAGAAAGAATTGGCTATCAATCAATGATGTGTGAAAGTAATGGCGGCACACACGATAGGAACGAGAAAGACGGGGAAAAGATATATGGATATAACAGAAATGACTGCGTCACAACTCTCGGCGGCAATCAGGGCGGGGGAGACCACCGCGGTGGAAGCCACGGAGGCTGTGCTTTCGCAGATTGAGAAAGAGGATAAAAAATACAACTGTTATGTTACAGTAGACCGGGACGGCGCACTGGCGCAGGCGCGGGCGGTGCAGGCAAAAATCGAGGCGGGAGAGCTGACAGGACCGCTTGCGGGGGTGCCGGTGGCTGTGAAGGACAACATCTGCACGGAAGGGCTGCTCACTACCTGCTCCTCCAAAATCCTGCATAACTTTGTGCCGACTTACACGGCGGAGGCTGTGAAGAATCTGCAGAAAGCGGGGGCGGTGATTCTGGGCAAGACCAATATGGACGAGTTTGCCATGGGCTCCACCACGGAAACTTCCGCATACGGTCCCACGAAGAATCCGAGAAACCCGGAACATGTGCCGGGCGGTTCTTCCGGCGGTTCCGCGGCGGCGGTGGCGGCAGGCGAATGTATTTACGCCATCGGCTCCGATACGGGCGGTTCCATCAGACAGCCGGCGGCCTACTGCGGGGTGGTGGGGATGAAACCCACCTACGGCACGGTTTCCCGCTACGGTCTGATCGCCTACGGCTCCTCTCTGGACCAGATCGGGCCGCTGACCAAGGATGTGACAGACTGTGCGGCTGTGCTCACGGCGCTTGCCTCCCACGACACGAAGGATTCCACATCCGTTTCACGGGACGACACCGACTTTACGGCGGCTCTCACAGAGGATGTGAAGGGGATGCGCATCGGTATTCCGAACGACTATCTGGGGGAAGGGCTGGATGACGAGGTGCGGACGGCTGTGCTGCGGGCGGCGGCGGTTCTGGCGGACAGAGGCGCGGTGGTGGAGCGGTTTGATTTAAGTCTGGTGGACTACGCGATTCCGGCTTACTATACCATTGCGGCGGCGGAGGCGAGCTCCAATCTGGAGCGGTTCGACGGCATCAAGTACGGCTACCGTACCGAAGAGTACGCAGGTCTCCATAATATGTATAAAAAATCCCGCTCCGAGGGATTCGGGGAGGAAGTAAAACGCCGTATTATGCTTGGCTCCTTCGTTTTGAGTTCCGGCTACTATGACGCTTATTATCTGAAAGCCCTGAAGGTGAAGGCGCTGATTAAGAAGGCGTTCGATGAGGCATTTTCCAGATATGATCTGATTCTCGGGCCCGTAGCGCCCACCACCGCGCCGAAGCTGGGAGAAAGTCTGGCGGACCCGATACAGATGTATCTTGGCGATATTTATACGATCGCCGTGAATCTGGCGGGACTGCCGGGGATCAGCGTTCCCTGCGGGCAGGACAGCAAGGGGCTGCCGATTGGTCTGCAGCTGATCGGGGACTGTTTTCAGGAGAAAAAGCTGATCAGGGCGGCGTATACTTACGAACAGGAGGTAAGCCAGCATGAGTAAACAATACGAAACCGTAATCGGCTTGGAAGTACATGTGGAGCTTTCCACGAAGACAAAGATATTCTGCGGCTGTTCCACCGCTTTCGGGGCGGCGCCGAACACCCAGACCTGCCCGGTCTGCACGGGAATGCCCGGCTCCCTGCCTGTCCTCAACAGACAGGTTCTGGAGTATGCCATAGCCGTGGGGCTGGCGACAAACTGCGATATCACCCGCTATGCGAAATTTGACAGAAAAAACTATTTCTACCCGGACAATCCGCAGAATTACCAGATTTCCCAGCTTTATCTCCCGATCTGCCGAAACGGCGGCGTGGAGATCGAGACGGATCAGGGCGGCAGAAAGATTGTCGGCATCCATGAGATCCACATGGAGGAGGATGCGGGCAAGCTGATCCATGATGAGTGGGAGGACTGCAGTCTGGTGGATTACAACCGCTCCGGCGTGCCGCTGATTGAGATCGTGTCCGAGCCGGACATGCGAAGCGCGGGAGAGGTCATCGCCTATCTGGAAAAGCTTCGTCAGGTCATCCAGTATCTGGGCGCATCGGATTGTAAGCTGCAGGAAGGCTCCATGCGCGCGGATGTGAACCTCTCTGTCAGGGAGGTGGGAGCGGAGACTTTCGGCACCCGGACGGAGATGAAGAACCTGAACAGCTTCAAGGCGATTACAAGGGCGATCGAGGGGGAGACGGAGCGGCAGATCGACCTGATCGAGGCGGGTGAAAGCGTGGTGCAGGAGACAAGAAGATGGGATGACGCGAAGGGGGAATCCTACGCCATGCGAAGCAAGGAAGATGCGCAGGATTACCGCTATTTCCCGGATCCCGACCTGACCCCGGTCAGCGTGAGCGAGGAGATGTTAGAGGAAATCCGCGCAAGACAGCCGGAGTTCCGCACGGAAAAGATGGCGCGCTACCGGGAAGAATTTGATATTCCCGACTATGATATCGAGATTATCACCGGGGAGAAACCGCTGGCGGATCTGTTCGAGGCGGCGGTGGCGCTGGGGGCACAGCCGAAAAAAGTTTCCAACTGGATTATGGGGGAGACGCTGCGGCTGATGAAGGAGCGCGAAGTGGACGCTTCCGACCTGCGCTTTTCGCCCGAAAATCTGGCAAAGCTGATTGCCCTTACCGATACGAAGCAGATCAACAGCTCGGTGGCAAAAGAAGTTTTTGAGGTGATGTTTGCGGAAAATGTCGATCCCGAACAGTATGTGGAGGAGAAGGGATTAAAGATCGCGGGCGACGAGGGCGCCTTGAAAAAGACCATAGAGGAAGTGATCGCGGCAAATCCCCAGTCTGTGGAGGATTATCGGAACGGGAAAGAGAAGGCGATCGGTTTCCTCGTGGGGCAGACCATGAAGGCGATGAAGGGGAAGGCGGATCCCGGGGCGGTGAACCAGATGCTGCGGGAGCTGCTGTAAAGCTGACGTATGTGTCATTTCCTAGAGGCGTGACAAAGAGTCATGGCATTGCAAAGTGTGAATATACCAGATATGTGAAACGCGCCGGAGCAGATATGACAGGCTCCGGCGTGGATTGTTTGTAATCGGCATGAATGTGAAGTGATTGAACGGATACCGGCTATACTTTCAGACATTACCCTCAAACAGATAGTCTAAAAACTGCAATGTAATCTCCGGGTCCTCCACCGACAGCGGAATCCCGATCACAACTTCGGAAGGGTATCCCTGAAAGGTGTAATCTCGCTCGGAAATATAATTATAGTAGCCGGAATCCCCCAGCCTGTTTCCTGTCTGCGGGATGCGGATGCCAACAGCCACGGGCTTTTCCATGGAAGAGGGATCGCTGTGGTCAATGACCATGCTGTAAACGGCTTCCTGTGCGGCTTCCATTTCCTCCAGTGTGTCGCCGGTTTCTGCATCAAAGGCGGCGCCGTCCGTATAGTAGAGCAGATCGGCATAGGGAGCCAGTTCCTCTTCGCTAAAAGCGGCGTTCAGATCGTAAAAGTATTCAAGGCGGGCATAGCCCTCAAAGGTTTCCGTGTCCGCCACGATCGCATGGATATCGCCCGCGTGCATCATCGCCATCATTTTCTGCCGGTTGGCGACTTCGTACTGGTCACCCCCGCCGGCAGACAAGGATACGGACGTGTCGATGTTCACCTGATAAGCCTCCGGGTCGATGCCCGCGTATTCCATGAACTCTTCGTTCCACGCACTGGCGGCAGCGGCATTGTCCCCATAGGTATCCGCGTTTAATAAAACCGCGTAGAAAGCGGTGGTTTTGCTGGAGCGGTAAGAGTTGACGAAGGCGATGACAAAGGCTATTACGGCAATCACCGCGATTGTGTGTATCTTATAGTAATCCCAGAAATAGGCGAGCTTTTCTTTCGGGGTCATGGTTGCAAACGCCTTTTTCTGCTGTTCTCTGATCTCTTCAATAACCGAATTTTGCGACGACATGATGCGTTCCTTTCTTCCCGCGGATCATCTGACTTAGACCTTCGACGGAAACAGACAACCTGTGGGAGTGAGATTTTTCTTCTTATATGTTATAATGGATGCAGACTGTGAAGAATACAGCATGCCACATTATGTTTTTATGATAAATATTTTGGAAATGGTTGTCAATGAAGGGAAGATTTAGTTTGTGTGAAATTTCTATAAACAGAGAATGAATATCCATTAATAGATTGACGCGTTTTTGTATAAAGAATATAATGGTTTATAAAAGCGGGACTTGGGAGGCTGTTATGGCGAGAACAATAGGAATCGGAATTCAGGATTTTGGAGAAATAATAAAAAATAAGTGCTTTTATGTGGATAAAACGGCGTTTGTCAAGGAATGGTGGGAAAACATGGATAGTGTTACCCTGATCACCAGACCGCGCCGCTTCGGGAAAACTCTGGCCATGAGTATGACGGAACAGTTTTTCTCGGTCAAATATGCGGGAAGGGGCGACTTATTTGAAGGACTTTTCATCTGGCAGGAAGAAAAGTACCGTGCCCTGCAGGGAACTTACCCGGTGATCAGCCTTTCCTTTGCCAATATCAAAGAGACAAATTATCAGAATACCAGAGGGAAGATCTGTCAGATGCTGACTGAGCTTTATGCAAGCTGTGAATTCCTGCTGGAGGGGAACACGATGGCGGAGGGTGACCGGGCATTTTTCAAAAGTGTAACTGCCGGTATGAATGATGTGACGGCGACACTGGCGATCCACTATCTCTCTAAATACCTGTCTGCCTATTATGGAAAAAAAGTGATCATCCTGCTGGACGAATACGATACGCCCATGCAGGAGGCATATGTCCACGGCTATTGGGAAGAGCTGGTGGCGTTCACCAGAAGTATGTTTAATGCTGCCTTTAAGACGAACCCATGGCTGGAACGGGCGATTATGACCGGGATTACCAGAGTCAGCAAGGAGTCCATCTTTTCGGATCTGAACAATATAGAAGTGGTGACCACCACGTCAGGGAAATACGAAACGGCTTTTGGATTTACGGAAGAGGAAGTGTTCGAGTCTCTGGACGAATTTGGAATGGGCGGAGAAAAACAGCGTGTCAAGTGGTGGTACGATGGTTTTATTTTTGGTGAAACGAGGGATATTTATAATCCGTGGTCGATTCTTAACCTGTTGGATAAAGGAAAGTTCACGACTTACTGGGCAAATACCAGCTCCAACAGTCTGGTCGGGAAACTGCTCCGGGAGGGCAGCAGGGACGTGAAGGAGTCCTTTGAGAGACTGATGAAGGGCGAACATCTCTGGATCCCCATCGACGAGCAGATCGTCTACAACCAGCTGGACAATAACGAATACGCGATCTGGAGCCTGCTCGTGGCGGGCGGTTATCTGAAAATACTGAATTATGAGAGATATGAGGAAGATGAATTCATAGGTGAACCCAGATATGAACTGACGCTGACAAACCACGAAGTGGAGATCATGTTCAAAAATATGGTGAGAAGCTGGTTTGCGAAAGAAGTGTCGAGCTATAATGCGTTTATTAAGGCGCTTTTGTCAGACGATACGGAAGCCATGAATGAATATATGAACCAGATTGCAGGCAATGCTTTCAGTTATTTTGACACGGGTAAGCGCGCTTCCGGGAAAGCGGAGCCGGAACGGTTTTATCATGGTTTTGTCCTCGGACTGATGGTGGATCTGGCGGACTGCTACACGATCACATCCAACCGGGAGAGCGGGTTCGGCAGATATGACATCATGTTAGAGCCGAAAAAGGAAAATCTGGATGCGATTTTGATTGAGTTTAAGGTATTTCATCCCAGAAGGGACAACAGCCTTGAAGACACCGTGCAGGCGGCGCTTTTACAGATAGAAGAGAAAAAGTATGCGCAGACACTTATCGCGAAGGGGATCCCGGAGGAGAGGATTCGGAAGTACGGGTTTGCGTTTGAGGGGAAGGAAGTGCTGATCGGGTAACGGAATGGCGGTAGAGCTATCATGTTTACAGGAATTGTTCACAATGTTATACTAAAATACAAGTATTGTGTCGGGCTTTAGAAGAGAGGGGGAATTTTACATGGCAGAACCATTGCGCAGATCAACCAATGCATTGCTGGAAGCGATCGCGAAGGCGTCGCAGAATGCGGAACCGGCGAAATTCGGACAGACGGCGGCTTCCGTGCTCAGTCTGATGGACGGGACTTCACGGATTGAAGCATTCCGGGGAATTGTCAATGAGGCAGGCGCCGCAGACGAATTATCGGAAAAGGCTGTTCAGGAGCAGAAAGGTCTGATCGTCTCGAAGGATGATTTGCAATGTATACTCAGATATGTGGATATGGCGAAGGCGCTGCCGCTCACAAAGGAGACGGCGGAGACTTATCTGGGCTATAAGAGCGACGATCCGTTTTTTCAGGAGGAAAAGCATAAATTCCTGATGCCGGAAAAACAGGTCGCCTTTGATAAGCCAATCTATGATCATGCGATCCAGTGGGATCCGCTGGCGGTGGAAATCCAGAATGTCGGAAAGACATTGGCGGATTACGCGGATCTTTTCACTTCGAGGGCGGACCGAACGGTGGAGGTGCTGGAGGACCTGAATAAGTATTTAAAGGTGCATGGATTTATCGCGGATGATACCGGCAAGGAAATTGTGGAGTGCGGAACGGATATGCTCAGGCTCTGGAAGGACGATACCGGGCGGCATAAGGAAACCGTACAGAAAACTTACGGGAAGCTTGGCGTATTCAGAGACGCGATGAACGACAAGATCAGCAAAAGTGTCATGGATCGTTCCAAGGCGATCGCGGCGCTCAATCTGTGTGCCGAACAGCAGGAGTTACAGCAGGAGATTGATGATCTGAAGCAGGAAATTAAATCTTTGGAACAGGAATACGATGAGGCTGTGGGACTTGCCTTTACCGGGGCGGCAGGATTGGTACTGGGAGTTCTGGGGATTATTTCATGGGCGATCACAGGCGGCATTTATGGAGACCGGGCTGAGAAGATCAGAAAAAAGAAGAATGAGAAGAACAACGAGCTGAAGCCTCTTGAGGAAAAGCTGGATGCATACAGCAAGATTGACGGCAGCATCAAAAAGCTGGAGACTTCCATAACGGATATTTCCCATGCCCTGTCCTCTGCGGATATCGGACTGCAGCATATTATGACGGCGTGGAACAGTCTGGAGCAGGATATTGACAACGCTCTGGTGCACCTAAACAAAATGGATGACCCTGCGTATGTGAAATATGTGTTTACATTGACGAACGAGCTGAAAGAAGCCCGAACCTCATGGTCTGGCTGCAGGAAAATTGCAGAGGATCTTCTGAAATGCTTTAAAGAGGCGTATGAGGAGTACGAGAAGACTAAAAAATAGCGAAAGGAAAAGGGGAATTTACGATGGATTTTGACCGTGCAAAGATGGAAGATACTTACACGAAAATAAAGAATGTGGATATGGAACATTTTCCGGACACGATGAAGGATCTGTTCCTGTCGGCGGCTGACCTGCGTACATACGGCGTGCAGGTTTATCAGACGTTTACACAGACCATGTACAGCAAAATGCCGTCCATGCTCCGGGATGCCTGCACCTATTCCGAGCCGGAGCAGTTTGCACAGATCGAGGAGAAGATCCGCGAGGCAGAGACGCCGGAGGAGAAAAAAGAGTACGAAGAAATTTTTGCGGATATGGAAGCGGTTTTCCTGAGAGAGGGAAAGGCGTTTGCCGGCAGTTTCGGCGCGATTGCCGGGACGGTGCGGGAGGACAGCGCCATTATCGAGAAAAACTGCAGGAAGGATCTGACATCCGGGACCTTCTTTTACGGCAAGATAGAGGACTCCATGCGGATCAGGGGCAGCCAGATCGCGGATATGGCTGGGGTGATCAAGGATGTATATGTGGAGCCGATGCAGAAGTTAAAGGAGCAGATCAAGGCCTATGACGCGGATATCGACAAATATCTGGACCCCAATAAAGCGTTTGAGCGGTTTATGAAGGCGCTGCCCAGCGCGGAGGAATTTGCGAACCTTACCAAATTTGCTGAGGAAAAGGCGGATGCCAAAGTGCAGGCGATGAAGGCGGCATATGCGGTGGCGCTAAAAGGAATCGAGTACATAGGCAGTAAGATAGTCAATTTTGAGAAAATGGAAGAACGCCGCAGGCTGCAGGAGGAACTGGATAGGCTGAAACAGGATTACGCAAAATATAAGGCGCAGTATGAGGACGTGGTCAGCGAGTACGACAAGGCGCACAGCCTTCTGACGTTTATGGATGACGTGAAGTATTTTTCAGATTACGCGCAGACTTTTAACAAACGCGCCGCAGAGGACGTCAGACAGATGGAAGGGGCACTGGCGGGAAAGGACGCGGCGGCTTACAATGGGTGCGTGAAGAAGATGGAGGACGATTATTGCGTCTTCTGGGGCGAAGAGTGATAATTCGCTGTCTGGGAGGGTGTTATGGCGAGGACGGTAGGCATAGGGATTCAGGATTTCAGAAAGATAATAGAAAATCAGTATTTTTATGTGGATAAGACGGCGTTTATCAAGGAGTGGTGGGAAAGCGGAGATGAGGTGACGCTGATCACCAGACCGCGCCGTTTCGGGAAAACCTTGACCATGAGCATGACGGAACAGTTTTTCTCGGTCAAATATGCGGGGCGGGGTGATCTGTTTGAGGGGCTGTCCATCTGGCAGGAAGAAAAGTACCGCGCCCTGCAGGGAACTTACCCGGTGATCAGCCTTTCCTTTGCGAATATCAAGGAGAACAATTATAAAGATACGCGGGATAAGATCGTACAGCTTCTTGCCCGCGAATACGCGAGGTGCGCCTTTTTATTGGAAGGAGACAGCTTAAACGGGCAGGAAAAGGATATGTTTCGCAGAGTGACGGCAGATATGGGGGATGTGGACGCGACGCTGGCGCTTCATCAGCTGTCGGAATATCTGTGCCGTTTTTACGGAAAAAAAGTGATCATCCTGCTGGACGAATACGATACGCCCATGCAGGAAGCTTATGTCCACGGCTATTGGGAAGAGCTGGTGGCGTTCACCAGAAGTATGTTTAATGCTGCCTTTAAGACGAACCCTTGGCTGGAGCGGGCGATTATGACCGGGATTACCAGAGTCAGCAAGGAGTCCATCTTTTCTGATTTGAACAATATTGAAGTGGTTACCACCACGGCAGGTAAGTACGAAACGGCTTTTGGGTTCACGGAAGAGGAAGTGTTCGAGTCTCTGGACGAATTTGGAATGAGCGGGGAAAAACAGCGTGTCAAGTGGTGGTACGATGGTTTTATTTTCGGAGAATCGAGGGATATTTATAATCCGTGGTCAATTCTTAACCTGTTGGATAAAGGAAAGTTTACGACTTACTGGGCAAATACCAGCTCTAACAGTCTGGTCGGGAAACTGCTCCGGGAGGGAAGCAGGGACGTGAAGGAGTCCTTTGAGAGACTGATAAAGGGCGAACATCTCTGGATCCCCATCGACGAGCAGATCGTCTACAACCAGCTGGACAATAACGAATACGCGATCTGGAGCCTGCTCGTGGCGGGCGGTTATCTGAAAATACTGAATTATGAGAGATATGAGGAAGATGAATTCATAGGTGAACCCAGATATGAACTGACGCTGACAAACCACGAAGTGGAGATCATGTTCAAAAATATGGTGAGAAGCTGGTTTGCGAAAGAAGTGTCGAGCTATAATGCGTTTATTAAGGCGCTTTTGTCAGACGATACGGAAGCCATGAATGAATATATGAACCAGATTGCAGGCAATGCTTTCAGTTATTTTGACACGGGTAAGCGCGCTTCCGGGAAAGCGGAGCCGGAACGGTTTTATCATGGTTTTGTCCTCGGACTGATGGTGGATCTGGCGGACTGCTACACGATCACATCCAACCGGGAGAGCGGGTTCGGCAGATATGACATCATGTTAGAGCCGAAAAAGGAAAATCTGGATGCGATTTTGATTGAGTTTAAGGTATTTCATCCCAGAAGGGATAATAGCCTTGAGGATACCGTGAACGCGGCGCTTTTGCAGATCGAGGAGAAGAAGTACGCGCAGACGCTTATCGCGAAGGGGATTTCGGAGGAGAGGATTCGGAAGTACGGGTTTGCGTTTGAGGGGAAAGAAGTGCTGATCGGGTAACAGGGTGGCGGCTGTGGTTGTGGCATAAAATCCTGTACTGCTTGCCAGAAAGGGGAAAAGATAGTATAATGGTAAATGTTTGTATATAAAGTTTTTCAGATAATCCGCCGATAACAATAATGTCATAAAAAATCGTATATAAAGAATATACCACGGAAGGTCAGGTTAGTTATCATGGAGGATAAAAAGCTGGGATAAAGTTGATGTTTATGTGAATTGGGGCGTTGACTTTATCTTTTTCTTTTGGTCACTTAAAGTATATATATCTTATTTAATAGATGGAGAGTGAAAAGATGCATACATTTATCATTGCAGAGATAGGCATAAACCACAACGGAGATATGTCGCTGGCTAAAAAACTGATTGACGCAGCAGTAGTTGCTGGCTGTGACGCGGTCAAGTTCCAGAAACGTACCGTGGACAAGGTGTATACCAAGGAGTATCTGGACGGTCCGCGAAAAAGTCCATGGGGGGAAACCCAGCGTGCACAGAAGGAGGGGCTGGAGTTTGGTAAGGCGGAATATGATGAGATAGACGCCTATTGCAGGGAGAAGGGTATCGAGTGGTATGCCTCTGCGTGGGATATCGATTCACAGAAATTTCTGCAGCAGTATGACTGTAAATATAATAAGGTAGCTTCCGCAATGCTGACAAGGGAAGAATTACTCGAAGAGATAGCCAGTGAGGGCAAGTATACTTTTATTGCGACAGGAATGAGTACCTTTGACGAAATTGACAGGGCTGTGGAAATTTTTGAAAAACATCATTGTCCTTATGAACTGATGCACTGTAACAGCACTTACCCGATGCCTCCAGAGGACGCGAATCTGAAAGTGATCCGTGCTTTAAAAGACATCTATAAATGTAAAGTAGGCTACAGTGGTCACGAGGAGGGGACACTGGTGAGTACCTGTGCGGTTGCGGCAGGCGCAACTTCCGTAGAGCGCCACATTACGCTGGACCGCAATATGTACGGTTCTGACCAGAAAGCGTCTATCGAGCCTTACGAGTTGTGCAAACTGGTGAGGGATATCCGTGAGACGGAGAAAATTATGGGGACAGGTGAGAAAGTACTCACTGAGGCGGAAGAAGAAGTGAAGAAGAAACTTAGGGGTTAAGTGGGAAATGATAGAACTTATTGTATTTGACATAGATGGCGTAATCACAGACGGCTCTGTGATTATTGATTCTAATGGAAATGAACAAAAGCAGATTAACATGAAAGATGTTGATGGTATTTTTGAACTGCATCGAAGAGGGTATAAGTTGGCTGCGATTACAGGTGAAGATACGGAGATTGTCAGCTATTTCGAGAACCGTTTCCCGTGGACATATTTTTATCGGGGCAACAAGACCAAGAAAGAAACAATGCAGCTGATCGAGGTTGGAACAGGGATACAAAGGGAGAGTATCTGCTATATAGGCGATGGGAAATATGATGTGGAGCCGTTGACGTATGCAGGTCTGGGACTGTGCCCGGCTGATGCAATCGACAAGGCAAAAAATGCGGCGGATATTATCCTGCAAAACAAGGGTGGTGCAGGCTGTGTCTGGGAAGTTATATCAATTTTGGAAAAGTATAATGATGCGGGGGGTGCCCACAATTATTTTTTTAGAAGACTGGAAGAGCATACACAGATTTTTAAGAAGCTTGCCTCCGATCAGAATCTGACGAAGCAGGTTATGGACATCGGGGACAGGCTGATTGAGATTTTTAAGAAGGACGGTGGGCTTTTTCTTTGCGGCAATGGTGGCAGCGCGGCGGATGCGCAGCATATTGCGACAGAGTTTATCAGCCGTTTTTATAAAGAAAGACCGGGGCTTAATGCAGAGGCGCTGTCAGTGAACACTTCGACTTTGACGGCAATCGGAAACGATTACAGTTTTGAGCGCGTCTTTGCGAGGCAGCTTGAGGCGAAAGCCAGACCGGGCGACATGGTGATCGGCATCAGTACAAGCGGCACTTCCAGAAATGTTCTTGAGGCGCTTCAGTATGCGAGGACACACGGGATGTCCACGGTTCTACTGATGGGTGCTTATGAGAATCCAGAGTATAATGATGCGGCAGATTATATGGTTAAAGTGCCTTCGATCATCACACCGAGGATTCAGGAAGCGCATATTTTTATCGGGCATGTGATCGCGGAGTATGTGGAACATAGGATGTTTTTGGAAAAAAGGGAATAGGAAAGGTGCGAATGAAAAATGCAGTCGATATTTGATAAATTTTGTATCAAAGAAAAAGTATGTATTATTACAGGCGGGGCTGGATTGTTGGGAAGGCAGCATGCGGTTGCGGTCATAGAGGGAGGAGGCATAGCGGTATTGCTGGATATTTCGCAGAAGGCTTTGCTGAATGCCAAAGATTACTTGAAGGGCATTTTTCCCGAAGCAGAGATTGATACATATAAAGCAGATATCACAAATGAGGAAGAACTGGTAATTGTTAGGGAGGATCTTTTAAAAAGGCGCGGTCATGTTGATATCTTGATCAATAATGCGGCAAACAATCCGAAAATGGAAGAGGCATCAAAGAATCTGGGGAACATCAGGTTTGATAATTTTCCTATAAATATATGGAATGATGATATAGCGGTTGGACTGACAGGTGCTTTTTTGTGCGCAAAGGTGTTTGGGAAAGCAATGGAAGACGGTGGGAGAGGAGTTGTTCTGAATATCTCTTCCGATCTTGGAATTATCGCGCCTGATCAACGCATTTATCGTAAAGAGGGGATTTTCGAGGCGGATCAGACGATCAAGCCAGTCACGTATTCGGTTATCAAGCATGGCTTGATAGGATTGACAAAATATCTTGCTACGTATTGGGCGGATAAAAATATCCGCGTTAACGCGGTATGTCCGGCTGGTGTTGAAAATGGGCAGAATGAAGAGTTCATAAAAAAATTAACAAATCTCGTACCTATGGGACGGATGGCAAATGTAGACGAGTATCAATGTACTGTGTTGTATATGATATCGGATGCAAGCTCTTATATGACGGGATCTACAGTGATAATAGATGGCGGAAGGACATGCTGGTAGGGCATATTTGGGGTAAGAATAATGAATAGTTATGGCATCATACAGGGAAGACTGACACCGTCAAATGGCAGAGGGATTCAGTTTTTTCCCTTCGATAATTGGAGGGAAGAGTTCCATTTGGCAGCCCAAATAGGATTGCAGGAGATAGAATGGATATTCGACTATGAAAGATATACAGAAAATCCAATTTGGAGTGAGGCAGGGAAAAGCGAATTAAAAAATCTTATTTCAGAGACAGGAATCAAGGTTAATTCTGTTTGTTTCGATTATTTTATGAGACGTCCCTATTATAAATATCGGGGCGGAGAGAGAGAAAGATTATATAAGGAAAACTGTGATATGGCGCGCCGGGTTATAGACGCATTGGCGGAAATCGGGGGAGGACTTTTGGAAGTTCCCATGGTGGATGATTCATCACTGGCTTCATCGGAGGAACATGAACTTGCGATAAATTTTATAGAAGAGATAGCGGTTTATGCAGAGCGGTACCATGTTCAGATCGGATTGGAGACGGATCTGCAGCCGGGGAAATTTAGTGAGTTTCTTGAAAAAATAACTGGGCATTTTATTTATGCGAATTTTGATTCTGGAAATAGTTCTGGAATCGGATACGATCCCAATGAAGAAATACCAGCGCTGGGAAAAAGGATTCGCAATGTGCATATTAAAGACCGTGTATATCATGGTACAACAGTAGCGCTGGGAACCGGAAGCGCCGATTTTGACGCTGTATTTAATAACTTAAAGGAGATTGGATATAGAAACAGTATGATTTTACAGGCGGCAAGAGGCAAGGATGGTCAGGAAACAGAGACAATTGGGCAGCAGTTAGAGTTTGTTAAAGCTTATGTTGAAAAATACGGTTTATAGAAATGAGGATAGGATGAAATATTTATTTATTGGATTAGGTGGAATAGGACAAAGGCATTTGAGAAATCTGAAAAGCATATGTTCTGAAAACGATGAGTTTTATGCATATCGGGTAAGGCGTGAGCAATTTGTGTTAAATAACAGATTGCAGATTGAGGAGAACGAAAATTTAGAAAAAAAGTATAATCTGAAAGTATTTGATGATCTGGAAAAGGCACTGGAAATTCATCCAGATATTGTTTTTGTTTGTAATCCAACCAGTTTACATATGGATGTGATGCTAAAAATTGCGGAGAATGGCTGTCATTTTTTCGTGGAAAAACCTTTATCCAACAATATGGAAAAAATGGATTTGCTACAGGGGTACATACGGAACAAAAATCTTATTACATACGTAGGGTATCAGCAGAGATATAATCCATGTGTTATAAAGGCGAAAGAGGTATTGTCAAGTGGGGAGTTGGGAGATATATTATCTGTCAATGCGGAAATTGGAGAGTGCATTAAAAACTGGCATAAATATGAAGATTACAGACGCATGTATGCGGCAAGAAAAGAGCTGGGCGGTGGGGTTGTTTTAAGTCAGATCCATGAGCTGGATTATCTTTATTACTTCTTTGGTATGCCCGTCAGCGCATATGCGGTCGGAGGACAGATCAGTGATTTAGAGGTTGATGTGGAAGATGTTGCGGATATCTTGTTAAAGTATCAGATGGGAGACCGATATTTTCCGGTTCATATCCACGAGGACTACATACAAACGCCAGCTTCCCGAACATGTAAAATAATTGGTAATCGTGGAAGAATAGAATTTGATCTGATAGAAGCAAAGTTTGTTCAGTATGATAAAATAGGAAATTGCGTATACAAAGAAGAATACAATTTTGAACGTAATGATATGTTTGTAAATGAAATGAAATCCTTTTTAGAAAGCGTGAAAAACAAAAAGGAATCAAAGCTGCCAGTAGATGTGGGTATATATAGTCTGAAAATGGCTATGGGAATATTGGATTCTCTGGACACAGGGGAAGTGATATTCTTTGACCAGAATATTGATAAGAACTGAGGGTAAGTTAAAAGGATGAAATTATCAGATTACATATGGGATTATGTAAGTAAATTAGGAGTAAGACATGTATTTATGTTTCCAGGCGGCGGAGCAATGCATCTGGTAGACTCTCTGGGAAGGAATGAGAAGCTGGAGTATGTAACGTTGTTACATGAGCAGGCATGTGCGATTGCCGCAGAGACCTATTCCCGGATCGATTATAATCTGGGTGTGGCGCTGGTTACGACTGGACCGGGCGGAACAAATGCAATAACCGGAGTGGCGGCAGCATGGCTGGAATCAACGCCTATGCTGATTATTTCTGGGCAGGCAAAAACAGATGATTTGAAGGATCAGTATGGTGTAAGGCAGAAGGGAAATCAGGAAATAGGGATTGTGGACATTGTGAAATCCATCACAAAGTATGCAGTTACCGTGAAAGACCCAAATGAAATCAGATATCATCTTGACAGGGCTGTTTATGAAGCGAAAGCGGGCAGACCGGGACCAGTGTGGCTGGATATTCCGTTGGATGTGCAGGGTGGGGATATTGACGTTGAACAGCTCAAAGGATATGAAGCTGTGAGTGAGGAAAAAACGGACAATGTTACCAATGACGTTATGCAGACGGTGGAATTGCTTCAACAGGCAAAAAGACCAGTGATCATTGCAGGGCAGGGAATAGAAAGAGGAAATGGAAAAGAAGTATTCCGAAAATTGGTGGAAATTTTACAGATACCTGTTTTGTTCAGTTGGATCGCAGTTGAACTGTTGGAACATGATCATCCTTGTAATTTAGGAAAACCGGGGATGGTGGCTCCGCGCTACTCCAATTTTACCATGCAGGATGCAGATTTGATCATCGCTATCGGAACACGTCTGGATCCCGCTATGATCGGGTACAACCCAGATGACTTTGCGCCGGATGCGAAAAAAGTCATCGTTGACGTGGATGAGAAGGAATTACAAAAATTTCAGTTTGACATTGCATTGAAAATACAGACAGACGCCACGGCATTTATCAAGGGACTGATAAATCAGCTGAGGCAGAAAAATATGGCAGATATTGCACCAGAATGGTTGGCGCGGTGTCAGGACTGGCGGGAAAAATATCCCGTTGTACTGGAAGAGTTCCGGCAGGATGACGGAGCGGTGAATCCTTACCATTTTATTGATACACTGTCCGAGGAACTGGCAGATGATGATGTAATTATTCCGGGGAGTTCCGGCGCAGGTATAGACGTTTTCTGGATGTGCTATAAAAACAGAAAGGATCAGAGGGCGTTGGCAACTGGAGCGCTCGGATCTATGGGGTATGGACTTCCAGCAGCGATCGGCGCGTGTCTGGCGTCAGGAAAGCGGACAGTATGCGTAGAGGGCGATGGAAGTATACAGTTAAATATTCAGGAGTTTGCAAGTATTGTGGGGATGCAGCTTCCGATTAAAATTTTTATTCATGGAAATGGCGGTTATCTTTCTATTATGAATATGCAAAGGAACCATTTTTCGGGGCATTTTGTAGGGGCAAATGATAAGAGTCATCTGTTCCTGCCAAATTTGATGAAAGTGGCTGGTGCTTATGGTTTAAAGGTATTTGAAATTCGTAATCACAAGGAGGTGCAGGAAAAAATTGAGGCTACGCTGAATGCGGAAGGTCCGGCACTTTGCTATGTTCATATGAGGGACGATGTGCCGATTCAGCCGAAAGTAATGTCGAGAGTTGCTGAGGATGGGTCTATGATATCGGGTGGTTTGCGGGAGTTGTGGCCTTTTTTGGAAGGATAATTTTATTGGGAGAAAGTGTATGTTACCATTACGTGATGTATTTGAAATGCAAAATAAAGCAGAAGAGTTTTTGTCCACATGGAAAAACAATCGGGGTATGCACGTGATTTTGTACGGGGGAGGGGCTGGAATAACATGGTTTTTAAAATTTATGAAAAAATATGAGATTCCAGTCGAATGTGTTATTGACAGGAACAAAAATGTACACGTGGATGGCGGGATACCCGTAATGTCACCCGGTGAAGCGTTTGAGGAATATGATAATGCAATTGTTGTTATTGCGGCAATAGCGCATAAAAGCGAAATAGAAAAATTTATTAAAAGCGAACGGCCAGATTTTATTGTGCATTCTTTCGACCCGACGTTAGAAGTATTGCAGGACAAAAAATACGAGGAGAGAAAGGCTTATTATTTACAGCATGAGCAGGAACTGAGTGAATTAGAAGCTTTGTTTAGCGATCAGAAATCGAAAGAAGTGTTGTCTGATATTCTAAGGGGCGCACTGACAAGCGATGTGGAATGTTATAAACATAGCGCCAGCAGTTCCCAATATTTCCCGTCATTTGTTCGTGAAAGTCTAACATTGAAGGAGAGATTTGTTGATGTTGGCGCCTTTACGGGAGACAGTATCAAAGAATTTATGGAAGCGGTGAAAAACAAGTTTGATAAAGTATATGCTTTTGAGCCTGACGCAGCAAATATAGCTGAGGCTTATAAGTCAATTAATGATGAAAGAGTTACATTTTATCAATATGGTGTTGGTAAAGATAGAGGTATTTCCTATTTTTTGAATGAACAGGAGAAACCAAACGAAGCTGTTTGTGTCACACAGGAAAAGACGGATAAAGCCTTTGAAGTAGAAGTTGTGCGGTTAGATGATGTCATCAAGGACAGGGTTACATATATCAAAATGGATATTGAGGGGATGGAAATGGATGCCTTGATGGGAGGCAGAGAGTTAATCTGCCGTTATAAACCTAAATTGGCAGTCAGTGTTTACCATAAAATGGAAGATATCATAGAAATACCATATTACATTAATAATTTAGGCTTAGACTATAAACTGTATTTGAGACATTATTGGGATTGCAATGGAACAGATACTATTTTGTTTGCAATTTAGGGTGTCAGCAAGGTTTGGATCGGTAGGAAAAAATTATACTGAGGAGAAAATGGGATGAATTTGGTTAGAGAGCAGGATCTTCAGCAAATATTATCAAAAATTCCCTATGAGAAGTGTGAGGGAAAAACATTTCTTATCTCAGGCGCTAATGGTTTTTTAGCACGGTATATGGCAGATACGTTAATGTATCTTAAAAAAAAAGGCTATGTGCAGAAGTGTACAGTTATTGCGTTGTGTAGAAATCGCAGGAAGGCTGAACGTGTATTTGAAGAATGGCTGACGGATGAAGATTTTCATTTAATGATTCAGCCGGTAGAAAAGAAAATAGATTATGCGGGTAACATAGATTACCTAATACATGCGGCCAGTAGTTCGCAAACAAACATAGCGCAACTATATCCAGTTGACATTATGGAGGCAAATATCATAGGCAGTTATAATATGCTGGAACTGGCAAGGGAAAAAAAAGTTGAAAGTTTTCTGTTTTTCAGCAGCGGCGCTGCGTATGGTGATGTAGATGAATATGAATTGCGGGAAGATAAGACATATAATATGGATTATCTAAACATGAAAAATTCATATGCGGTAGGTAAGAGAACAGGGGAGGCTTTGTGCAGGGCATATTGGCAGCAATATCTGGTTCCGGCAAAGGGAGTAAGGATTGGTCACACATACGGACCGGGCATTGATTTGGAGGATGGTCACGTTTACTCAGATTTTGCAAAAAGTATTATCGAGTATAAGGATCTTATTATTAAGGGAGATGGAACCGCCTGCAGACCATTCTGTTATGTCTCAGATGCAGTTTGTGCATTTTTTTTGATTCTTTTAAAAGGTCAGAATGGAGAGATATATAATATGGTGAATCCCAAAATGAATGTCAGCATTAAGGAATTGGCGGATTTACTGGTGGAGAGGGTCTTTCCAGACCGAGGATTAAGAGTTGTTGTCAAGAAACCGGCGACGGGAAAAAGTGTCCAGAAGCTGCATGTCAGCACGACAAAGTTAGGAAATTTAGATTGGGATCCGAAGATTGATTTGGATGAGGGGTTTAGGCGTTTGGTACGCAGTGAAGAATTGGAGCAGAAGTTAGGATCATAGTGGCAGGAGGATGTGGGAATGGAGAATGATATACGGAAGGAGTTGGTGGTTTACGAAGCGGAGAAATCTGTCCGTGAATTGAAAAAACGTCACAAAACCGTATTACAGCATCTTATGAATGGTGAAGGCTACTATATATGGGGAACAGGGAGATTAGGGAAATTCTGTTCTGAGCAAATGCAAAAAACGCATAATACGCTGAGAGGATTTATAGATAATGACAAGAGCCGTTGGGATACAGAAAAAAAGATTTATTCTCCCGCGTGCTTATCAGAAGATGACATAATTATTGCGGCTTCACTCTTTTACCCCCAAATTTTGGAGCAGCTGCATAAAACGGGAAACTGTCTGGCAGTATATTATGAAGAACTCGCTTACATTATGGAAGAACTCGACACATACTACATGGGTTTTCAGAACATTTTTACCGAATTAGAGGAAAATAAGAAAGCGTATATAAATATATTTGATGTTTTATGTGATGACATATCAAAAGAAATATATAAAAATCTACTGAAATTTAGGATGACACTGGATCACAGGTATACATCTGCAGCATTGCAATTATCATTACAATACGGGTCACAGGACTTTGATGAACTGGTAGTCCGCAGATTTAATGAACATACGAGTTTTTATGATATTGGTGGATTTGACGGGCAGACAACTTTAGATTTTATTCAACGTGCTTCTGCCTATAAAAAAATATATTTCTTTGAGCCGGACAGATATATGATTGAGCAGACAAAAGAAAGGTTGAGCCAGTATTCCAATATAGAATTTTATCTGGCGGTTGTAGGGAATAGAACGGGTAAAATCGGCTTCAGCAGTAGTGGTGATGGGAGTAGCTTTGCGTCTGAAGAGGGTGGTGAAACAGTTGACATGGTGTGTCTGGACGATTTCATTGATTCTTCGGAGAGTTATGTCAAATTTGATGTGGAAGGTTTTGAGCTTTCTGCCCTTGAGGGGTGCGAGCAGGCAATTAGAAAGTACAAACCGATGCTGTCGGTCAGTTTATATCATAGAGCTGGGGACATTCATGCGTTGATTAACAGGGTGCTAAATTGGAATGCAGATTATCTTGTATATCTGCGCCATTATACAGGTACATATGCGGATACCAGAGCCTATTTTATTCAGCCGAAGTAGAAAACATGCGGTGAAGATTACGACAGGCGGTTTAATATAAAAAATTCAACAAGTTGATATGGGGGATAACCTGCTTATGAATAAGGATTACTATGCATTTTTAGAAAAATTAGATAATTTTTATAAATGTCCGCAGAGTTTAGAAGTGCATTTGAAAGCTAAGTGGGAGAGGCATAAATATATTTGTGTTTTTGGAGTAGGAAATGTGGGCCGTTATACGGCAAAGGCTTTGAGAAGTTATGGCTTTCGGGTAGATTATTACTGCGATAACGATAGCCGAAAATGGGGACAGGTATATGACAGCATCAAATGTTTGTCGCTGGAAGAACTGGAGCAAATAAAAGAGCAGACACTGGTCATTATTTGCGGGAGGGCGTATCAGGATATTTTTAGACAATTGAGTGTATTGGATTATCCTCATTTAGACAGAATTTTTATTAATAAATTTGCTGTACATGAGTATCTATTGCAAAATACAAAGGAGTATATTGTAGATAGGGTCAATAAGGTACTGGAAATATGTGCTGATGAGCAGTCCGAAAAAGTGTTTCTAAGGATAATATCGGAATGGCTTAATTATGAATCAGGTGATCTGGGTGACATATGCAGGTACGACCAGTACTTTTGCGAGGATATTCTGGTATGGGAGAACAATGAAGTTTTCATTGATTGCGGAGCATATGATGGAGATACGCTGCGGGAATTTCTTAGGGTTAGAGAAGATCGCTTTAAAAAAATGATTTTATTTGAGCTTTCCAGTAAGAATTACAACAGGCTGATGGAAAACATAAGTTTGCTGCCGGAAAATATGAAAAATAAGATAGAAACCCATAATCAGGGAGTGTCGTCTAAACAGGAAGTAATTTTTTATGAAGAACTGGATGAGGGATGCAGCACAGGAAGTCCAGGAACAGAAAGAGGAAGCTTGACGACAATTGACAGTGTTTGCGGGGATGAAAATGTAACCTATATTAAAATGGACATTGAAGGAAGCGAAATGGATGCGTTGGATGGTGCAAAGAAATGCATTTTAAGGAACAAGCCGAAACTGGCTGTTTGCCTATACCATAAACCCCAGGATATGTGGGAGATTCCTTTATATATAAAACAAATGATTCCAGAATATAAGATTTATTTAAGGCACCACACAGATTTATTAAATGAGACGGTGTGTTATGCGGTCATATAAAAGTGAAAAAACGGTGGAGGATTGTAAATGAAAATAGAAGATATACGGCAGATGTACCAGCAAGGCAATATTGATACAAAAGAATATGCTGCGAGGATGTTTGAAAAATATGAAGAATTATTTGCGTATAAAGAACTGCTGAAGCAATCAAAGGTAAAAGAAATCAGTATTAACGAGCAAGAGGTGCTGTTCAAAATCTTTATGAATTCTATTGCAAATAACGCGCAGGAATATGAAGTGATTATGGAATTACAGAAGAAGGACAGCGCTGCTGTTCAAAATACGATTTTGTCGCTTGGAGATTATGAGTCGGAAGAACTGGATATGGTAAGCAGAATTGTGGACTTTATCAGAAAAGAGGAGAACAAAGCGACTTTTTTTGATATAGGAGCTAATTTGGGATGGTATACGATCAACATAAAGAAGCAATATCCAGACATGGAAGTATACGCATTTGAACCAGTAAAAGAAAATTATTTGAGATTGCAGAAGCATATGTCATTAAATCAGGTAAGTGGTGTGAATGCATACAATATAGGAATGCACTGTGAAAATACAAATATGGAATTTTATTATGATATATGTGCGTCAGGTGCATCTTCGTTAGCAAACTTATTGGAACATGATGATACAGAGATTGTTTCCTGCAAGGTAGTGCGGCTTGATGATTTTGTTAATGAGCATTCTGTTTCTTCGATTGATTTTATTAAATGCGATGTGGAAGGCTCGGAACTGTTTGTCTATGAGGGAGGGCTGGACAGTATCAAAAGGTATAAGCCGGTCATTTTTTCGGAAATGCTCAGAAAGTGGGCAGCAAAGTTCGGTTATCATCCGAATGATATTATCGAATTGCTGGCAACGGCGGGATATGAATGCTATGTAATCGGTGATCAAGGTAAATTAAAAAAATTTTCGCGTGTGGATGAACGGACTGTTGAGAAAAACTATTTCTTTTTTCATCCGCAGAAACATGAAGCAGTATTGCACCAGATGGAAGAAGGATGGATGGAATGAAAGTTATTATTTTGGCTGGTGGTGCGCAAAGCACCCTAAATAATGAACGGGAGGGAATTCCGAAACCCATGCTTGACCTTGGCGGGCGTCCCCTCCTCTGGCATATTATGAAACAGTTTTCCAAACATGGATTTAAGGAGTTCATTGTGTGCGGGGGATACCATGTGGACATGATCAAGGAGTATTTTCAAGATTTTTATATTTATGAGTCGGATATCACAGTAAATCTTGCAGACAATACGGTTGAGGTTCATAAGAAAAAGACGGAGGACTGGAAGGTTACTGTGGTAGACACAGGATTATTTTCTTCCACCGGACAGCGTGTCGGCATGATAGAAAAGTATGTTGGGGGAGATACGTTTCTGGTTACTTATGGAGACTGCCTTTCAGACATAAATTTCAGCGCATTGCTGGAGTGCCATTGCAAAAGCGGGAAAGATGCGACGATGGCGATGACAAAACCTACGGGACGGAGCCGTCTGCTGCCGATCAACAGCGATGGCTTTTTGAAATATACAGCGGATGCTATGACGGAGAATGATACGGCCTGGATCAATGCGGACTGTTTTGTTTTTGAAAGAAATGTGTTTCGGTATCTGCAGGGCAACTATAATCTGGAACAACAACTCATCCCGATGCTTTCTGCCAGAAATGAACTGGCAGTTTACCGGCATTATGGTTACTGGGCAGCGATAGAGACGAAGAGAGATTTTGCGGCGGCTGAAAGTTTATGGAACGCGGGAATGGCACCATGGATGAAGGATAGGAGTACATAGAATGAAAGTGGTGATCTTGGCAGGAGGCCGGGGTACCCGGATTGGCGGGGAATCTCACCTGAGACCGAAACCTATGATTGAGATTGGTGGTAAGCCGATTTTATGGCATATTATGAAAACTTATTCTTATTATGGCTATCACGAATTTATCATATGCTGTGGGTATAAAGGTCAGATGATAAAGGAATATTTTACACACTATTATGTGCGGGAGGCGGACAGCACTTTTCTTTTGCAGGACAGGAAGACTGTGGTGCATGAAAGCCGTGTGGAACCGTGGAAGGTGACATTGGCGAATACAGGTTTGAACACCTTGACGGCAGGACGAATCTTAAAAATAAGAGATTACATAGACGGGGATGAGTTTTTTCTGACTTATGGGGATGGCGTTTCCGACGTGGATATTCCTGCGTTGCTGGAGTTTCATCATCAAAAGGGACTGATTGCCACAATTACGACCACGCAGCCGGCAGGACGTTTCGGTGCGATCAAGATTGATCCCCAAACCAATCGAATTGAGAGTTTTAAAGAGAAGGCACGGGCAGATCAGGCATGGGTGAATGCCGGATTTATGGTGATGAACACGAAGGTTTTTGATTATCTGGGCGACGGAAGTACGATGCTGGAGGGGGAACCCTTTGAGAGACTCGCGGCGGATCACCAGATGGCGGCATATAAACATGAGGGGTTCTGGTCACCAATGGATACGATGCGAGACAAGGAGTATCTGGAGAGTCTGTGGGAGATTGAAAAAGCGCCTTGGAAAATGCAGTAGGAGTCTTTTAACAGATACAAATAAGGAGATGACGAATGAGTAAACGATACGCTAATACAGTAAAAAAGATGTTGGAATTTGCGGCAGGTAGAGAGCTGGTTATGTGGGGAAGTGATGCTTTAACGCACTATATTTATGAAGATATACTGAAATTTCCGGGGGGGGGGGGGAATTAAATATTTCATAGACGATATGCAGGTCTGCAAGGAATACAGGGGTGTATCTTATAAGAAATCAATCGAACTTTTTCTGGAAAATAAGGAAGAAATTTATATCATTGCCTTTGTCATTAAAGGTCACGCAGATATCTATCAAAAGCTGGTGGATATGGCGTTTGAACCAGAAAAGGATTTTTATATTGGCGGTATTGCGGGATATCAGGCAGATTATGACGTGGTTGATGCTATGCTTGGATATAACAGGTATTATGGAGAAACGTTAGGATTTCAAATATATGGAAATATCGAAAATGAGCATGCATATCGGATTATGACTTTAGGGGGGAGCACGACTGATCCTACAGAGGGAAATAATAAATCATGGCCGGAACAGTTATATGAGGGATTAAGAACAGATTACCCCGATATCGTTGTTATAAATGGAGGATTAGCTGGATATGCATCCAATATGGAACTCCTGAAACTGATTCGTGATGGGCTGCGTTATAAGCCAGACATGCTTCTTACTTTCGATGGATTTAATGATGTTAATTTCAGCTGTGTGTGTGAAAATTACCCGCTGCTGCACCCTTATGCAAAGAAAACATTTGACAGGATAGAAAAGAATGGAAATTTTGCACCAGATACGTTGGGGTTAAGAAGCCCTTCGCGGCTTGTATATGGCATGGCGGAACAGAATGCGGACTATGAAATATATATTAGAAATTTAAGAATGATTCATTCTATAGCAGAAGAATTTGGTATGATACATATCGGTTTTTTGCAGCCAATGTTTTCTATAGGCAAGCCAATAATAGATGAAGAATCTGATTCATTTTATAAAGAGATAACAAGGGAATACGCATATATTTTAGACAGGATGCAGTTGTTTAAAGAAAATGTTGCTTTGTGGTTAATGCAAAAAGAGTATATGCATGATTTGACACCTATATTTGATAATAAACCACATATGTACTACGATATTTGCCATGCAACAGATGAAGGAAATGCGGTGATTGCCCAGAATATAGAAATATATGTTCGGGAAAGGATGGTGAGTGCATGTTAACATTGGGCATATCCGGGTTATACCACGATTCTGCCGCCGCATTATGTATGGATGGGATGATTATTGCGGCAGCACAAGAAGAAAGATTTACCAGAATAAAGCATGATTTAAACATTCCATACCATGCAATAGACTATTGCATGAAAGAGGCGGGATCATCTGTAAAAAATTTGGACTGTGTGGTCTATTACGATAATCCGTTTTTAACGTTAGACAGGAGTTTGAAGAATGTGATTGCACTAGGTAAAGAAGGTAAACAGTTTGCAGAGCGCAACCTGTCGTCACTATTACATAATAAAATTTGGATTGAAGATCATCTAAGAAAGAGGTATGGAAAAATTGGGAGGGAGGATGCATTGTGGTTTGCGGAACATCATATATCACATTGCGCTTCGGCGTTTTATCCTTCTCCCTTTGAGGAGGCTGCAATACTTACGATAGACGGTGTGGGGGAATGGACGACGACAGCCATAGGTGTTGGGCGGGGAAACAGTATACAAATTTTAAAAAGAATAAATTATCCTCATTCTTTGGGGCTGCTATATAGTGCATTTACATATTTTTGCGGCTTTAAAGTAAATTCTGGCGATTACAAATTTATGGGATTAGCGCCATATGGAGAACCTGTATATACAGATTTGATAAAAGAAAATTTAATTGACATCAAACAGGACGGATCCTTTCGTCTGAATTTAGAGTATTTTGATTTTTATAGAAATGATGTAATGACAAATGAAAAATTTGCTGAGTTGTTTGGCGGTGAGCGCAGGGCTCCGGAATCTCTCATTACAAAACGGGAAATGGATATAGCAGCTTCTGCGCAAAAGGTTACGGAAGAAGTAATCCTTTTGTTAGCCAGACATGCGAAAGAAATAACGGGCATGAATCATTTAGTCATGGCGGGTGGAGTTGCTCTGAATTGTGTGGCGAACGGCAAATTGGTGCAGGAAAATATTTTTGATGATATATGGATACAACCGGCAGCCGGAGATGCGGGCGGCGCTTTGGGAGCAGCATTATATGCAGAATATCAATTGGGAAAGGAAAAAAGAGTGGCTGCGGGCGATATGCAGAAAGGAAGCTATCTAGGTCCTCAATATAGTGAGGAGGAAATAAGGAGTTTTTTAGATAAAGAGGGATACAAGTATCACGCCATTGATAAAGAACAGAATTTGTATCTTGAAATAGCCGGATTACTTGAAAAAGGAAAGGTAATCGGACTGTTTCAAGGAAGAATGGAATATGGACCGAGAGCCTTGGGAAACAGAAGTATCATTGCGGATGCAAGATCGGAAGAGATGCAGGCAAAAATTAATTTGAAGATAAAATATAGGGAGTCATTTCGACCTTTTGCACCTTCCGTGCTGGAAGAAGACGTCAGCAAATATTTTGAACTTACTAAAAGAAGCCCATATATGCTGATTGTTGCGAATGTGAATGAAAACAGAAGAAAACCCTTCCATGTTTTGGAATCGTTAACAGACAGCGGTTACGATATGCTTCAAGTGGTAAGAACCGGGAGATCCGATATTCCGGCAGTCACGCATGTGGATTACAGCGCCAGAATACAAACGGTTAGTAAAGAAACAAATCCATATTACTATGGTGTTTTAGAAGCTTATAAGAGAAAAACAAATTGCAGTGTAATAGTCAATACTTCATTTAACGTGCGGGGAGAACCGATTGTGTGTACGCCTAAAGATGCTTATAGATGCTTCATGCGAACCGAGATGGACGTACTGGTTCTCGAAAATTGCATCCTATATAAGGAAGAGCAGGGCACATTTATAGATGAAGACTGGCAGAACGAGTTTCAGTTGGATTAAAGGATAGAAAGGGAAAAGAATATGCATGAATTAGATCTGCTGCAGCCGATGACCCAGAAGCTGCATGATGCACATATTATGGATGAATGTTTATCAGCCGGGAGGGACGAAAAAAGCTATTACAGCGAAAATACTGGAACATATCTGGAACAACTGCAGATAAACACGCCCGTTTTGTTTGAGAAAAAGCTTCGGGAAATGTGGAGTGATGCGGACGAGAACGAGGATGTTCAACGATTAATTAAATTAGTGACTGTTCTGGCATTTAAGATGAAAGAGGAAGAATGGGTTTCAGATGTTGTAAAAGAGAGAATTTATAATTTTTAGGAAGAGGTTACAGATGAAACAGAAATCGGAGATTCAGAGTCGGGATGAAATTTTGCAGCTCGTGAAAGAATATTGTGATATTTACCACAGACAGAAAGAATATCAGGAGGGCGACCGTATTCCCTATGCGTCCCGCGTTTATGACAGCGCAGAAATGGTGAATCTGGTGGACAGTGCGCTGGAATTCTGGCTGACCTCGGGGCGGTATACGGATCAGTTTGAAGGCGGGTTTGCCAAGTATTTAGGTGTAAAGCACTGCTCGCTGGTGAATTCGGGATCGTCCGCAAACCTGCTGGCATTTATGGCGCTCACTTCTCCGCTTTTAGGGGAGCGTGCGGTTCACCGGGGAGACGAGGTCATCACGGTGGCGGCGGGATTTCCGACGACGGTCGCGCCGGTGATACAGTTCGGGGTGGTGCCGGTATTCGTGGATGTAACGATTCCCCAGTACAATATAGATGTAACGATGCTGGAAGAGGCACTGTCAGAGCGGACAAAAGCGGTTATGATCGCCCATACGCTGGGAAATCCCTTTGACATCAAGGCGGTCAGTGAATTTTGTAAGAAGCATAACCTGTGGCTGATAGAGGATAACTGCGATGCGCTTGGTTCGACTTACACACTGAATGGAGAGAAGAAGTTTACGGGAACCTTCGGAGATATTGGCACTTCCAGTTTTTACCCGCCTCATCATATGACGATGGGTGAGGGGGGCGCGGTTTATACGAACGATCCGCTTTTACATAAATGCGTGCGCTCTTTCCGGGACTGGGGCAGGGACTGTGTGTGTCCTTCCGGGCATGACAATCTGTGCGGGCACCGCTTTGACAGGCAGTACGGGGAACTGCCGCTGGGATATGACCATAAGTACGTGTATTCCCACTTCGGATACAATCTGAAGGCAACGGATATGCAGGCGGCGATCGGCTGTGCACAGCTTGAGAAATTTCCGGGGTTTGTGGAGAGAAGAAAGCACAATTTTCGGCGACTGAAAGAAGGGTTGCTGGCGGCAGGTGCAGAAAGGTCCATCACGGAAAAGCTGATTCTCCCCGAAGCGTGTCAGAACGCTGATCCGAGCTGGTTTGGCTATCCGATTACGTGTAAAGAAGGAATAAAGCGCAGCGGTGTTGTAAAGTATCTGGAGGCGCATGGCGTGCAGACGAGGATGTTGTTTGCGGGCAATCTGACAAAGCACCCCTGTTTTGATGAGATGCGGGCGAGTGGAGAAGGGTATCGCGTAGTGGGAGAGCTGACCAATACCGACCGTATTATGGCGGACACTTTCTGGATCGGAGTTTATCCAGGAATGACCGATGAGATGATTGATTATATGACGGAAATGCTGATTGCAGCAATTCGATAATTGCTAACGGCGTGAACTTCTTTCGTAAACGTGACGATAGACTGCGCCGGATTGTGAGGCTGGAAATTATGCTGGATTTGGAATTTTACCGTGGAAAGAAAATATTGGTTACCGGGCATACCGGCTTTAAAGGAACATGGCTGTGTGCGGCGTTGGTGCAGGCTGGGGCGGAAGTGACGGGATATGCTTTGGAGGCGCCCACATCTCCTTCCGTTTTTGAACTGACGAGTATGGAAAACCGGATGCGCTCCGTGATTGGCGATATCAGGGATCTGCCACATTTAAAGGCGGTATTTGAGGAAGCCAGACCGCAGATTGTCATTCATATGGCGGCACAGCCCCTTGTGCGGGAATCTTACAGAAATCCCGTATATACTTATGAAACAAATGTGATGGGGACGGTACATGTTCTGGAGTGCGTGCGGACGTGTGAAAGTGTACGCTCTTTTGTGAATGTGACGACGGATAAAGTTTATCTAAATAAGGAGTGGGAGTGGGGATATCGGGAAAATGAGGAATTGAATGGGTTTGATCCCTATTCCAATTCCAAATCCTGTTCAGAGCTGGTGACAAGCTGTTATAAAAATTCTTTCTTTTCAGATAGGGACAGCGGCAGGGTACTGGCAGTTTCCACTGTCCGGGCTGGAAATGTGATCGGCGGCGGGGACTTCGCGGCAGACAGGATTGTCCCAGACTGTATCCGTGCCGCGATGGAAGGCAGGGAAATCGTTGTGCGCAGTCCCTATTCGGTCAGACCGTATCAGCATGTGCTGGAGGCGGTTTCTGTATATCTGATGATTGCGCAGAAACAGTATGATGACGTAAGATATGCGGGAAGTTATAATGTGGGACCGGATGACACGGACTGTTATTCCACAGGCGAGCTGGTTACGCTGTTTTGTGGAAAGTGGAAAAGTCTGACAGGGCAGGAGACTATCTGGAAGAATGTTTACGACGGCGGACCTCACGAGGCGCATTTTTTAAAACTGGACAACGCCAAGCTCAAGAAAACCTTTGGCTGGCACCCTGTGTGGAATGTGGAACACGCGATGGAAAAAGTGGCGGAGTGGACTGTGGCGTATGTGGAAAAAAGGGATATGTATGCGGTGATGTGTGAGGAGATGGATGCGTTTATAAGTCTTACCTAATGGCAGAGATAATATGATACTATGCTTAGACTGACTCTCAAAAGCAGGCAGCATTGTGAGGATACCTTTTATTAGATATGATTAAAATGCCAAGAACAGGCTATATTTAATTAGTAAGGTATGATATACTAATATCTAATGCATAATGTCTTGAGGGAGGGGCGAAATGAATTTAAAAAAGTTTAGTTTTGGGAATTTCAAATCCTTGTATCATACATCTTTTGAACCTGGAAAAGTAAACGTGTTTATAGGGGCAAATGGTTCTGGAAAGTCAACCATTTTGGAGGCAATAGGACTTTTAAGCGCGGCAATGACGGATCGTGTGGATGCAAGCAGTCTTCAAAGAAAAGGAGTTCGTTTAAGTTCCGCCTCCTTATATAAATCAGGATTTAAGGGTATTGAAAAAACAAAACTGACGATGGACTTTTCTGTAGAATGGGAAGAAAAGGAAAATGCATTCCAGTATGATGTTCACTTGATGACGCCCAAAGATACAGATTATTGGAAATATCATTCAGAAGCCTTTTTCCAAAACGGTGAAAAAAAGTGGGGAAGAAGTAATGCTTCGCAGCGCAGAAACAATAATCATATTGGTTTTTTCTTGATTGACGATGATATTGAATTAGCGGAAGGAAGAGAAATCGCCGAGAACCTTAAAAACTATGGGATATTTCAGCCAAATACGATGACTTTGCGGGGGACAGTCAGTGATCCCAATCAGATGATGCCAGTTGGATTAAACGGAGGAAGACTGGCAGAGGCATTACAGGAATTGATGAGAGAGGAAGAGGGAGAATGGTTTTTGGGCTCTTTGGAGATGGAGGATGTTCTGGAGTTAATTGACTGGGCTTCCGACATTTCCATAGCCGTCCCGAAAAGGAAAAGTATTAATTCCAACATTCCAACGATGAGACAGATCGTTGAGTTTGGGGATCGGTTTATGAAGGACAGTGTCAGATTTACGGGGTATGATGCAAGTGAAGGAGCTTTGTATGTTTTGTTTATGCTATGTCTGGCAATGCATCCGAAGAGCCCCGCGGTCTTTGCCATAGACAGCTTTGACCATGCATTGAATCCGCGGCTAGCAAAGAAGATGATTCAGGTTTTTTGTGAACAGGTGTTACAAAAGGAAAGACATGTATTTTTGACAACACATAATCCGCTCGTTTTGGATGGACTCGATTTGAGAAACGATGAGATCAGACTGTTTGCTGTAGACAGGGATAAAAACGGATATACACAGATAAAAAGAATTCTTGTTTCGGAGGAGTTGATCCGTGCCGGGCAGCCGCTATCAAGGCTTTGGATGAATGGAAGACTTGGAGGGGTGCCGGAGTTGATATGATGAATATAGGGATTGTCTGTGAAGGACCTACAGATTATATTATTTTAAGCAGTGTGATAGATAAAATTACAGGAGAAAATAATTATTACGTCCAGCTGCAGCCGGAACCTGATCTGACTGGAGCAAACGGAAATGGCTGGAAGGGCGTGTGGAAATGGTGTTGCGATCATGCAGGGATTAAGCAAAGTTTTATGAAAGATATAGTGCCTGCGCTTGATGTTTTGATAGTTCAGATGGATGGCGACGTGTCGCGTAAAGAAAAAATAGTACATTGTTGGTGTGACTCTGTTTCTTGCGAACACAAGGGAAAGAAATGTCCGCTGGAGTGTGATAAGGAACCGAAAATAAGGAATACATGTCCGATTATGTTGCCGTGCCATGATCACAAGGAATCGGTTGAAGGTCATATGGAGCATCTGAGAGGCTTGATTGGGGCGTGGATAAAAAATACGGAAGATATGTGCATTGTTGTTCCTTGTGATAGTATAGAAGCGTGGATCATTGCCGCTTATGATGGATTAGCGGATGTGGAATCTATAGATGATCCCTGGATACGGATCATAGCCAAAGGGAAACATTACCATGGTATAAGGATTTCGGGAGATAAGAAAAAAGTTGGTGTATATAGGCAATTTGCGGAAATGGTATGTATGAAATGGAAACAGGTTACGGAGTTGTGTCTAAGTGCAAAAATGTTTGAAAAAGAGATTGTTGGTTTTTGGAAGAATTGATAAGCTAAAGATTTAAGATAGGGCTGTCGATACATTAAAAGTAGTGTTGACATATCAGGCATTGGAGAACGAATAACATATGAGAAAGAGTCAGAAAAAACAAATTGAAAATATGCTTGAAGTGCTTGATAAGGCGCAGGATGCGATAAAAAAGGCATTAGGAACAAAAAATGCTGAGATAGCGTTATCGTTGTTGGAGCAGAGTCAAGACTCCGCGATTCAGATTGGGGGTATCATAGAAGAATCCTTTGGAGAGGATTTTGTCACAGTCGGACTTTTGGAAAATTATTGTGAACAGCTTTATCAGGTGTACGAATTGATTCGTAAACGTCAACCGATTAATGTCAATAAGACACACAAAAATTTGCGTAAAGAGCTGATCTGCATAGAAAATAGTGTAAAAAACGATATACAGGTGAGAACCACGGCGGTGTTCCTGCCGTATAAGGCTTCCATGTGGGACAGTCTGGAGAGCGTCTGGAAGGCGGCGGATGAAGACCCGAATTGTGATGCGTATGTTGTGCCTATTCCCTATTTTGATAAGAACCCGGATGGGAGTTTCCGGGAAATGCATTATGAGGGGAATGAATACCCGAAATATGTTCCGATTACGTCTTGGGAAAAGTATGATATTGCAGCGGAGCATCCGGATATGATTTTTATTCATAATCCATATGATGAATTTAACCATGTGACCAGTGTTCCGCCTATGTATTTTTCCAAGGAACTGAAAAATTTTACGGATTTATTAGTATATATACCTTATTTTATATTGGGAGATATAGATCCGAATGACCATGAGACGGTAGAGAGAGTAGAACATTTTTGCACAGTCCCGGCTGTAATTTACGCGGATAAGGTAATAGTACAGTCAAAGAGATGGCGGCAGATTTACATTGATGTTATGACGAAAACGATGGGGAGTGATACCAGAAAGGTCTGGGAGAAGAAAATCTTAGGTCTGGGTTCCCCAAAAATAGATAAGGTACATGCTACGAGTAAGAACGATTTTGAAATCCCGGCTGAATGGCTGAGACTTATTGAAAAGCCGGATGGTAGCTGGAAAAAAATAATTTTTTATAATACAAGTGTATCATCGTTGCTTCAGCATGGAGAAAAGATGCTGGAGAAAATGGAATATGTTTTTCGGATTTTTAAAGACAATAAGGATGAGGTGGCGCTTTTATGGCGTCCGCATCCTCTGATCAAGGCGACAATAGAGTCCATGCGTCCTCAGCTCTGGATGGCGTATGAAAAAATGGTAAAGAAATATATAGAAGAGGACTGGGGGATATATGATGATACGGCAGATATCAACAGGGCGATTGCCATATCTGATGCGTATTATGGGGATCGCAGCAGTGTTGTGAAGATGTATGAGGAGACGGGAAAGCTGATTTTGTTACAAAGTGTTGATCAGGAGGAGTCTTGTACAGATCAACAGGCAGATGAAGAAAATTGCCCGTTGAATTTTCTGGCAGGAGTACAGGTTGGAGATGATGTTTATTTTTCTGCGTGGAATATGAATGGGCTATTTAAATATAATCCGAAGATAGACCAGTGTTATTTTTTAAAATATTTTTTTGGCGAAGAAAATTGGGGGCTGCATAGTGAGGCGATACTATATGGGAATACTATCTGGTTTATTCCGAGAGCTAGTGAGCGGATTGCAATTGTGGATTTGGAAAATTTAGATATTTCATATTTGGAATTGCCGGAAGAAGGACATAGGCCGAATGATAAAAATATTTCTCCCAGAAGAATATTTGCATGTCACGAAAAGGGTGAGAAATACCTTTGGCTGATCCCAAATGCGTATAGGCTATTTATAAAAGTTGATATGGAGCAACGTCAGATTATTAATGTACAGGAGTGGGGGAAAGATGAGTACTTAGGCGCAATAGGTGTGAGAAAGGGGAATACGTTGTGGGTTGCTATAAATAGTTCTCGGGAATTTAGAATAATTAATCTGTTGACTAATGATCAAATTATTAAAAAGAATGAACATGGAAATATTTTTTATTTGGGAATTCTGAGCTATAATGGGGAAATTTTGCTATTTCCCCAATTTATGAAAGACGGGGTACTGCTATTAGACGACGAAATGCAAGAGAGAGAAAAAATATGTTTAGATGATGGTGAGCAATGGTACTGTGAGTATGGGGATTTTGGAGATGATAGAGATATGCTATTAGTTCCGTATTGTGGCAAGCGGAGTGTACGTCTGCATATAGAAGATGGCGAGTGCTCAATTAAGGAAATACAGGAGTTACAGGTGGCGGAAGAAAATGCCTATTGTTCTTCAAAGATGATATATAATGATCAGATCTGGTTTTTGTCGCACGTTACTGAGAGACCAATTTTCTGTTATGACAAATTGGAAAATGAGTTCACTTATCGTTATATTTTGATGTCAAAAAGAGAGTACGAGGAAGGCTTAATGGGAGAAGTGAGCAGATATGGATTAAAAGGTACGCCGCTGTCTTTGCGCAGAGTGTTTAGGGAAAATAGTCTTTCAATCTCTCAGTTTATAGAGGTTGCAAGGTATGAAGAGGAAGAGAAAAGAGTGGATAAGGAGTCAGAGAAGGGAAGGATAATCTATAATGTGCTGCAATAAAATAAAGGGGCTTTATGAAAAAATTAGCGCTCAGTATTATAACATGTAATAGATCAAAACATATTAGGGAAGATTTGGCTTTTATTGCGCAGCCTACGAGAGAACAGAATATTGATATCTATATTTTTGATGGGAGTTTAAATGATTGTACGCAGTACGTGGTCAATCAATATATTATGAAAGGAAATGACCATATTCATTATTTTCATATGAGTAAGGCGGTGTCAGTGTCAGAGAACTTTTGTGAAAGATTGGATAATGCGATTCATGTGCCTGAAGCGAGATATGTATGGCTGTCTGGTGATAAGTTCGTGATACGACCGGAAAATTATCAAAAAATCTTTTCGTATATTGAAGAATCGTATGATATTATAACTGTTTATGGACAGGGTGTATTGAAAGGGAGCAGAAGGTTTAATGAAGTTGGCGGTTTTGTCGATTATGCCATTGTTCCAATTACTCATTTGGGTTCTACAATTATAAAAAAGGAATTGATTGAGCCTTATAATCTTCAGCGTGAAATGAGGAAGCAGCCAGCATTTGGTCCGCAACTGATTTATTTGCGGGCAATTGCGGATAGTGATAGTTTCAAAGGTGCCGTAATTGATGCTGGATCACGGGATCGAATTGTATCGCGGTATAAAACCGAAAGTAGTACAGTGGGTTCGATGTGGTCTGCATGGGTGTTGTGGTGGTATCGCTTTATTGAGGAGCTTCCAGCAGTCTATGATACCGTGAGAGAAAATTTATATAATAAACCCGATTTACAACTAGGATTTTTTTCTTTAAAAGAGCTGTTGCGACAACGTTCAGAAGACCAGTTCGACTGTAAAAAGTATTGGGAATGTAGGGAATATGCAAAAAAGGTAATTGTTATGCCGGCGGTGTTTGTGTTTTGCATTTCGTTGTTTCCTAGGAACTTCGCGAAATGGCTTTGCCTGAATTGTGATTATGGCAAAAGAGTTTGTGATTGGATAAAGGATGGTGTGAGGCTGATTGGTGAAAAGCTGTGATGAGTTTAGGAAAATCTGCGAGCGGAAGATTGCAAGGATAACAGAAAATGCAAAAGGGAGAAAGCTTTATATCTGGGGGGCAGGTGGTGGCGGAAAGATAGTAGAAGAGGTTTGTCGTGAGCATGGTTTGGAAGTTTCTGGATATTGCGACAAGCGAGCGGATGATATTAAGGAGTATTTAGGATATCCGGTATACCGACTTTCAGAGATGAACCCTAAAGAGCAATACTTAATTATTTCTTTAATGAGCTTTGAATACGATGTGTTGAAATGGGCACATGATATTGGATATACCTGTGATGACTGTTTTTATATAAATGAATACGAATGGTGCAATAAGGAAGATATTATTTATAGGGGATGTAAAATAGGGCGTTATACATATGGATATGAGACGCTTCTATATCATTATCCATTGGCGACATCAATCGGAAGGTATTGTTCAATTAATGCAACTGCGAGCATATGGAATAATCACCCAATGGGTTATATGACAACACATCCGATTTTGGACTATCCGCTTTTCTATGAATGGCAAGTGTATGAATCAAGAGAAAAATATATTCATCAATACGGGAAACATTTTTGTAATGCAGGTTTTGAGGATAGTCCTCTCAGAAATAATGGGGAAATTATAATAGAGAATGATGTGTGGATTGGAGCGAATGTGATACTTTTGCCGGGAATTAAAATTGGGAACGGTGCAGTTATTACGGCAGGTGCTGTCGTGACAAAAGATGTGGAACCTTACGCAGTGGTTGGAGGCGTTCCGGCTAGGGTGATTAAGTATCGATTCACAAAAGAAGAGATTGGAATATTAGAAAAAATTAAGTGGTGGGACTGGACAATAGAAGAAATAGAAAAAAATATTGAATTATTCTATCAGCCAGAAAAATTTTTTAAAAGATTAGAGAAATACACTTGAAAGATGGGAGGCAAGCGTATGAAGGTATTGTCAATGTATCTTCCACAATTTCATAAGGTAAAAGAGAATGATGAATGGTGGGGGGAGGGCTACACTGACTGGAATAGTGCACAAAATGCGCGACCCTTATACGAAGGACACTATCAGCCACATCTTCCTTACAACCAATATTATTATGATTTGATGAATAAAAGCACATTAGAGTGGCAGGCATCATTAATGAAAAAATATGGAATAGACGGACAATGTATTTATCATTATTGGTTTAAGGACGGTAGGCAGATATTAGAGAAGCCAATAGAAAAGCTTTTAGAGTGGAAAGACATTGATATGCCCTTTTGTTTTGACTGGGCAAATCAAAGCTGGGCTTATAGTTGGTGTGCAGTAAAGGGTGTAAATGTATGGAATGAAAAATTGGATAAGCATAGGGGAGGTAGAACAGGCTTGCTTTTGGAACAGCAGTATGGCGACGAGAAAGAGTGGCGGCAACATTTTGAGTATTTGCTCCCTTTCTTTAGAGACGAGCGATATATAAAAGTTGATGGAAAGCCAGTGTTTGTTTTGCATATTCCAGAAGATATACCGGTTATAGCTGAGATGACGGCTTGTTGGAGACGTTGGGCCGGGGATGAGGGATTGAATGGGATTTATTTTATAGGGGCTTATAATACGAACGAAGAATTTGTTGATGCGGTGTTTTATCCTGCACCTACGGTGGCGACGGCATCATTGTTGACGGGTGAAATGGCAGATTGCCATCCAAGCGTCTTGGATTATCGGGCTGTATGGGAATATTTGATTAGAAGGGCTTACAAGGAGAAAGACCATATGGTAGGAGCATTTACCGGATATGATGATACACCAAGACGCGGGACGAAAGGAATGGTCATTGATCATGCGTCACCAGAGATATTTAAAGAGAGCCTGGCAGAGCTTATGGCTATTAATGCTAGTCATAATCAGCCGTTTACCTTTATTAATGCGTGGAATGAATGGGGGGAGGGTATGCATTTGGAACCGGATGAGAAGGACGGATTCGCTTATCTGGAAGCGGTCTCTTACGCAAAAAAGCAATATCAGAATTAATAGGTATATTTAAATGTGAGGAGGACAATCAGATGCAGCAGAATACGGAACTAATCAGTGTAGTTGTTCCGGTTTATAATACGGAATCTTATTTAAACAAGTGCATAGACTCACTTTTAAATCAAACATACACTAATATGGAAATTATTTTGGTGGATGACGGATCAACAGATCATAGTGGCGAGATTTGTGATTCTTACGCTGGGAAGGATAGCAAAATTCACGTAATACATAAGGAAAATGAGGGGACTGCATCGGCAAGAAATAGAGGTTTGGAAATTGCAGGAGGAGAATATATTGGTTTTGTAGATAGTGATGATTATGTTGCGGAGGACATGTATCAGACATTATACAATTATATGCAGGCGGATATAGATGTTGCATGTTGTGGCAGAGTGTGTATTTCTCCTCAAAAAAAATGCAAGAAGTATTGTTTGAACGGGGTAGAGGTATTTTCGAGGGAAAAAGCATTGGAAGAGTTAGTATTATTAAGAAAAATAAGTTCTTCTGTTTGTACAAAACTATTTCGAAAAAGTTTATTTTACGATGTAAAATTTCCTGTAGGAGTTATATGTGAAGATATTCCGGCAGTATATGAGTTATTTAAAAGAACAAGAAATGTATGCCATATAGGTGAAGGAAAATATTTTAATTCTTATAGAGATGATAGTAAATCTAATGGAGATTTTTATGGGAGGAGAATAGATTATTTGCTTTTTAAAAGAGATATATGTATAGATATCAGTAGGAATTATCCTCGGTTAGTTGAGCAGGCAGAAGCAGGTTATATGCAGGCTGCGATATATATTGTTGATAATATTCAGATGAGCGTGGCTCGAGATAGATATGAAAATATTGAAAAAAGAGTTCGGAAGATGATTCGCAATATGACAATAAGAAATATAAAAAATCCATATCTTGATAAGGGAACGAAAAGGGAACTGATAAGAAAGGGATATGAAAAATATTAAGTAGGCTATCAGTGTAGTGTCTGCAGAGGCACTCAAATAATTGGCTTTAATGGTATAGGAGAAGTATATGAACAAGTCGGTGGTGTTATCAATTGTAATTCCTACGAAAAATCGGGCTAGATTACTGGAACAGGTATTGGAAAGTATAGAAAGACAACCAGCAGACCCGGATGTTTATGAAGTTCTTGTTATCGACAACGGCTCCACAGATGAAACGAAGGATGTGGCAAAGGCGTTTCAAGGAAAAATTAAAAATTTCAGATATTTTTATGATGCCAGACCGGGGCTACACGTGGGAAGAAATAAAGGTTTGCTGAAAAGCAGGGGAGAGTTAGTAGGATATCTTGATGACGACGTGATTCTTTTTCCCAACTGGATCAATGCAGTTATAGATGCGTTTGAAGATGAAAAGATAGTGCGTCTTGGCGGAAGCGTAATACCTTATAATATGGAAATATTATCAAAGGAATTTAGGGATAAATATGAAATAGTAAGAGGGAATTTTCATTTTGTCTATTGTATTAGTTGTTTCTGGCAAGCAGGCATTTCAGAACAGGACAACAGGGTATGCAGAGCGAAGGCTGACATGGGGTTTGGCGGAAACAGCGTGTATAGAAAGAGCATTTTGCTAAAGTGCAGAGGATTTCACCCGGATGGAATGCCAAAACATTTGTTGATGTATCGGGGAGATGGGGAAACTTATGTAGAAGATTTTATTATGAGTCATAATATGAAAGAATTGTATTGCGCACAGGTTTCTGTGTATCACATGATAGATGAGAAAAGAGTGGATGATACTTACATTGATTATATGCACTTCCGCAATGGCATATCAAGTATGTACACTAACTTACGTAAGGATGCCTTAAAGGGTGGAATGAAACACTTTTGTCATATCCTTTGGGAAGGTGTATCTACGAGAAGGTTCAATAAGGAAATTAATGGAGAATTATATCTTTTATTATACTATATTTTTTATAAAAAAATTCGTTATTGGGTTCATAAAGAGAGTTACTTCTAACTTTGGATGCGTGTGAAAATGAGGAGCAGAGAAAAATATGGATTTTATACCTGTAAATGAACCGCTGTTAAATGGCAATGAAAAAAAATATCTTTGCGAATGCATTGACACAGGCTGGATCTCATCCGAAGGTCCATTCGTGAAAGAGTTTGAGCAGAAGATGAGCGCCACAGTGAACAGAAAATACGGCATAGCCGTATCCAATGGCACAGCCGCCTTGGAAGTGGCGGCGCAGGCTCTCGGGATTGGAGAGGGCGACGAAGTGATCATGCCCGCATTTACGATCATATCCTGTGCCATGGCGGTGACGAAGCTGGGGGCGGTTCCCGTGCTGGTGGACAGCGACCCTCATACTTGGAACATGAAGGTGGACGAGATCGAGGCAAAGATCACCCCGAAGACCAGGGCGATTATGATTGTCCACATCTATGGTCTGCCGGTCGAGGTGGATGGGATTCTGGCTCTGGCAGGGAAGTATGGTCTGAAGGTCATAGAGGATGCGGCGGAGATGCACGGGCAGACCTATAAAGGAAAGCCCTGCGGGAGTTTTGGGGATATCAGTACATTCAGTTTTTATCCGAATAAGCACATCACCACAGGAGAGGGCGGCATGGTAGTGACGGATGATGAAGGGCTTGCGGAGCGGTGCCGGATGCTCAGAAACCTGTGCTTCAGAAAAGATGTCCGTTACGTGCATGATGAGGTCAGCGATAACTACCGTTTTACGAACCTGCAGGCGGCGGTCGGGCTGGCGCAGCTGGAACGGCTGGATGAGTTTGTGGCGCGCAAGCGTGCGATGGGAAAGTATTACACAGAGCAGTTAAGTGATATAGACGGTCTGATTCTTCCTATAGAAAAAACAGACTATGCGGATAATATTTACTGGGTATATGGAATGGTACTGGACAGGCAGATAGAAGCAGACAATAAGGTGGTGCAGAAGCTGCTGGCGGAAGAGGGAATCGGATCGAGGACCTTTTTCTGGTGTATGCACGAGCAGCCGGTCTATCAGAAACAGGGACTGTTCCAAGGGGAGACATATCCCGATGCGGAGTATCTGGCAAGGAAGGGATTTTATATTCCCAGCGGGCTGGCACTGACACAGGAGCAGATGGAGCGGGTGGTTGCGGGTGTGCGTAAGGTGGTCAGCCGGCTTGTAGGGTGAATCTGATAAAACAATGTGCCGGTCTGGCAGAAAAGATTCTCAGATGATGGGAGAAAATATGGGACAGGTTGAAGAAGTTAAGAAAAAGAACAAATTACTGGCAATGATTATCCGCAATGACTACGAATGTGAGGGGGTGGATTTCATCACCCCCAGCGAGTATTCCCAGCAGATGGCATATATGCATCATCCGGCAGGAAAGGTGATCGATGCCCATGTACATAATCTGGTGCACAGAAATGTGGTGATGACGCAGGAAGTGCTGTTTATTAAAAAGGGTGTTCTGCGTGTGGACTTTTATGACGAGTATGAGGACTATCTGGAGAGCAGGGATTTACATGCGGGGGACATCATACTTCTGGTTTCGGGCGGTCATGGATTTCAGGTTCTGGAAGAGGTGGAGATGATCGAGGTAAAGCAGGGACCCTATGCGGGAAGTGATGATAAAAGGCGGTTTGCAGGAATAGAAGCGGATCAGGTAGTTTATCACAAAAGGGAACAGTAGCCGGACAGGAGCAGACATGGAAGTTTTTCAGGATTATGCATATTACTATAACGCATTTTATCGGGATAAGGACTATGCGGCAGAGAGCCGTTGGGTGGACACGCTGCTGAAACGGTATGGGCGTGACATCAGGAAGATCATCAATTACGGATGCGGGACGGGCAGGCATGACATAGAACTGTCAAAACTCGGGTATGACTGTACGGGCATAGACTTAAGTGCCCTTATGATTGATATTGCGAGGGAGAACAGCAAGTGCATGGATGCGGATATTGGCTTTTCGGTTGCGGATATTCGCACTTATGAACCGAAAGAAACATATGATGCGGTGATCTCCCTGTTTCATGTAATGAGTTATCAGAACAGCAACGATGATATTGTGGCGGCATTCCGGAGTGCCAGAAAGGCATTGAAGGACGGCGGTCTGTTCCTCTTTGACTGCTGGTATGGATCGGGCGTATTAAGTGATCCTCCCGTCGTCCGTGTCAAGGAAGTGGAAGATGACACGTATAAACTGGTTAGGATAGCCAGACCTGTGATGCATGACAGGGCAGATGTGGTTGATGTATGTTATGAGGTTCTTGTGACGGAGAAAGAAACGGGTCTCACAAAAACAATCAGCGAGACGCATCACATGAGATATTTTTTCAGACCGGAACTGGAATATTACCTAAAGGAAGCAGGGTTTGAACTGATTGACAATCTGGACTGTGCTACGCTTGGGGAAACGGGATATGGTTCATGGACGAGTTATTTTGTGACAAAGGCGGTGTAGTACGGATTATCAGATGAGATATTGCATGATGGGAAAGAGGCTGGAATTTTATGAAAAAAGTGATTTTGATGTCGATGGAGGATGATAAGATAGAATGGTCGCCGGCGAAGTATCAGCTTTTAGATAGTTTGAAGGCACGGGGATTCGTAACTTATGTTATTTTACCAGACAGGCTTAAAAACAGAAGTAGAATTACTGCTATTGATTATGTCATAAACGCAAAGGGCATGACGGCGTGGGAGATTCGTAAAGAAATAATAAAAATTAATCCACAAATTGTTATTGCAACACTATATGTGGATACAGCGATTACTTATCTGTTACCCTTTATAATGAAGGATACATCTTTTTATTATTATAATTTGGAAATTTATACGCCATATGTAGACAAAGAAATAATGTCAGAGGATATAAAATATTATTTTGGTTATAAACTGAGGTATCCGTTAGAAAAGATAAAGGAGATTTTGTATACAAGGTTTGCCAAAGGATTCACCATTCAAGATCCACTTAGAAGAAAACTGGCTGCAAAATATCACGTGTGGCATCCCAATACAATATATATACCTAATTCATATGTGTTTAATGAGTCGGCGCTTGTTCCAAAGGGCCGAGAAGGGGTGATTTATTCTGGTGGGATTAAGCGTAGGTTTTTAGTGGAACAGTTTGACGATCTCAAGAGCATACATGATCTTCCAGTGGTTTTTACGGGAATTATAGATTCATGGTGTTTTAAACGTATAAAGAAGCTTCAAAGGACAAATCCGAATCTTAAATTTGTACAACAGGTTTTGTCAATTAATGAGTATACAGACTACGTGAGACAATTTGCAATAGGTCTTGTGTGGTATAGTTCATTGAAAGAGGATGAAACACATTATTGTATGGGATTATCGTCAGGAAAGATGTTTAAGCACCTTAGCTTGGGACAGCCGATTATTGCGGTCGATTGTATGGGAATTACTGAGACAGTAAATAAATATCAACTGGGAGTTGTGATTCATAATATTTCAGAATTGCCGCAAGCATATAAAATTATTATGGATAATTATTCTTATTATCAGGAAAACGTGATAAGGACGTATCAACAAAGGTTTGACTTTAAAAAGAGAATTGAGCCATTTTTAGAATTAATAGAAAATGATGTAAGCTTGAATGTTTAAAAGAAATAGCGTATTTACGAGGAAATAAGTGGTGGTGAAAAAAGTATTATATATTTTCAATGATGATGGCTTTGGCGGTGCGGGACAGTCTTTGCTGGATATGCTTATAGGAATTAGGAAATGGATAACCCCGGTGGTCGTTATACGGGACGATGCTCCTGTGGAAGAAAAATTCAAGGAGGTGGGTATACAATGTCACAGAATTCGCTTCTCTACGGATTTTGTTAAGATAGGAACCGGGGACGATCGTCAAAGGGCGTGTGATTTCGTCAAAAGCTATGAGGCGGCTTTGCAGCTTATTCCTATTATAAAGAATGAAAAGATACAGATGATTCACATTAATTCAAGTGTAAGTTATTTTGCAGCGATCGCCGCACTGATGATGGGAATTCCTTATGTCTGGCATATACGCGAACTGTTAGAGGAACAGTTTGGATGTGAGTTTTTAGATGAAGAATTGAAGGTGAGTCTTTATCAACAGGCTGATGGACTTATTACCATATCGGAGTATGTACAGAAATCCTATTTGGAGAAATATAGGCTTGAAACGACCAGACTATATGACGGATTACATATCAGCAGGTTTAAGGAAGTGCTGGGAGAAAAGTCATCCTTTGATCATACGTTTATTGCCCCGGGTCTGATCACGCCGGAAAAAGGGCAATGGGATATTATCAGAGCGGTGGAGATATTGAAAAAAAGAGGATTTCCAGATGTAAAGGTTACGATTATTGGCAACGGGGATACCTCTTTTATATGGGCGATGAAGAAGTATATCCATAAGCAAAATCTGGAAAGGAATATTCGGATTCTGCCATTTTGCAATGATCTGTCCAGTTTACGGCGTGAAGCGTCCTATGCGATTACGAGTTCGCAAAACGAGGCTCTTGGAAGAGTAACGATAGAGGCGATGCTGGCGGGGAACTTTGTCATCGGAGCAGCGAGCGGCGGCACAATAGAAATTATTGGTGAAAATGAAGAAAGAGGGCTGCTGTATGAGCTGCACGACAGCGAAGCCCTTGCAGATGCCATGATCAAGGCAATGGAGCTGCCGGATGATGTGAAAAACAGAATGCGGGAAACTGCACAGGCGTATGCGGAGGACACATTTGATTCCCAATCGTATGGCAGTACAATAATAAACCTATATCAGGAAATCTCAGATTCTTACCGGCGGGAAGAACCGGCGGAATTATTTTTAGCAGATTTAAAAAGGAAATATGAGGCAGCTAAAAATACAGATACGGAAGCGGAGAAACAGCCGGAAGAGGATACGCGATACCGGAAATCGGAAAAGGCATTGAAACTGGCAGTAAAATGGCTTGAGGTCAGACAAAACGGACATAGTCTTGCAGAGTACTTGAAAAGGAAAAATATTCATAGCGTTGCCATATATGGCATGGCAGATTTAGGCAGAAGGTTTTATGACGAATTGGAAGGAGAAGATATTCAGGTCAGATATCTTCTGGACAGGAATCCGGGGAGGATGAATCTGGTACTTGAATTTACGCCTTTAGATGGAGAAAGGATGGATGTGGATGCAGTAATTGTAACTGTTGCAGGTGCGGAGGAACAGATTGTCAAGGATATTAAAAGAAGAGGCTATCCGCAGGTTATTGGTCTGAGTGAAATAATAAGCAGTTTTTAAAAATAATAAAGATTATAGGAGGAAATGACAATGAAAAAACCAGTATTATCCATTTTATCGGCATTAACAGGGGCTGCGATCGGCGCGGGAGCAATGGGAAAGGCATCTAAGGACAGGTTAAACATCGTCCGCTCATACCGGGACAAGCATCTGGCGCTGTTTTTGATGATGAACGAGTGGGTGAAGGTGAAACAGCAGGGAAAAAATCTGGCTGATTTCTTTGTGAAGAACGGCTATAAGAAGATCGCGATCTATGGTATGAGCTATGCGGGGGAGACTCTGGTTGATGAGCTGAAGGGTTCCGAAGTAACCGTTGCTTACGGCATCGATAAAAATGCGGACTCTCTTTACGCGGATGTGGAAATCGTTTCTATGGAAGACGATCTGGAAGAAGTGGATGCAATCGTGGTGACGGCGATTACGTTCTTTGACGAAATAGAAGAGAAACTTGCGGAGAAGGTGGATTGCGAGATTATTTCGCTGGAAGACGTGTTATACGAAGTATAGTTGCGGGGAAACCAAAAGAGAGGACATTTTTCATATGAAACTGATACTGTTCGGCGCAGGATTTTTTGGCAAAAAGGCATATTCCCTGTTCGGGGAGGAGAACGTTTACTGCTTCTGCGATAACGCGGTGCAAAGTGATAATGAGAAAACCGTATATGGAAAGCAGGTCATAACTTTCGATACACTTATGAAGATCTATCAGCAATATATCATAGTGATATGTCTCAAATTTGATTTCTCGCTGGAAGTCTGCAGGCAGCTTGACGATGCGGGCATGGAGAATTACCTTGTGTACGAGATGTTTTCGGAATGTGGGAAAACGTCTGATGAATGGAAAGTGCTGTTTCAGGAAAAAACCGCTGTGGACCGGATGTACAAGGAGTCCTTTAGGTATCTGGCGGGAAAAATGAGGGCGCAGCTCCAGTATCTGAAGCGCCATGCGGATATCACGGCGTTAAAACCCGCTACCGGGGAACTGCGAAAGCGGCAGTACAGGCTGCTTGATCAGGCGGCAGAATTTTTTGCCTTTGTAAAAGAACTGGATATTATGCCTTTTCTGGTATATGGGAATCTGATCGGGGCTGTCCGGCATCAGGGATTTGTACCGTGGGATGATGATCTGGATTTCGGGCTGGTGAGAAACGATTATGAGAAGCTGCTGCAGTTTGCCGGAGAAAATTGTGTGGTCCTGACAAAGTGTGACGAAGTCTGGGCGGAATATAACGGGGAAATGCTGAAACATAGTGAACTATATAAAAAATTCCCCGGTAAATATCTGTTTTACCTCCGGCCGGATTTTATTCAGGTTTTAAAATGTACCGCAGATCAAGGCAATTATTATGTCATGGATCTCTGGGCATATGATTTTTATCGGAACGAATATGATATCAGCGACTATAAAAAATGGATCGAGAGAGTCAATGCGGAAGCGGAAACGATAGGAAGTAACAGGGAAAAAGTGGAATTTATAAGGAGAGAGCGGGAGAACAATCCGATGGTCAGCGGGGAGATGACGGACCACTTTTTCCCCGGCATAGACAATTTTGGCGGCTATCCCGGAGGAGGCGCCATGAAGGAGTTTGACAGATGGATTCCGGCAAAAGAAATTTTCCCCCTAAAACAGGTGAAATACGAAAATACATCCTTCTGGGCGCCCAAAAATATGGAAGTAATGCTTAGCTTTGCATACAAAAATTATATGGAGTTCCCGGAGGATATGGGGTTTGTGACCCATGATGCGGAAGGGGCGGAGGCGGAATAAACGGAGTGCCGGATACCAGCCGTTGGAAGTAGCTCGGACAGGGAGGTTTTTGTGAAAGTTTCCATTATAACACCATGCCTAAACAGTGTCGGTACGATACGGCAGACTATGGAGAGCGTGCTGGACCAGACATATAAAGACATCGAATACATAGTTGTGGACGGCGGTTCCGATGACGGCACGCAGGAGCTGATCAGGGAGTATCAGCCTAAATTCCGGGGCAGGATCAGATATGTCAGTGAGAAGGACAAGGGAATCTACGATGCCATGAATAAAGGCATTAGGATGTCACATGGCAGACTGATTGGCATTATCAACAGTGATGATTACTATGAGCCTGATGCGGTGGAAAATGCGGTTACACATATGACTGCGGACAGATATCAGGTGGTTTATGGTTATTGCAGGGTATTCAATAATCGTCAGGTGGTAGATGTTTTAAAAAATAGTCATCAGGATCTGGCAGACCAGATGATACCGCATCCTGCCTGTTTTGTAACCAGAAATGTGTATTGCGATTTTGGCATGTTTTTAAAAACCTTCAGGATTGCGAATGATTATGAGCTGATGTGCAGACTTTATAAATCCGGCGAAGTAAAGTTTATACAAATCAGGAGGATACTTGCAAATTTCAGGATGGGCGGCACCTGCAGCAATGTGGAACGGATGGAACGGGAAAATGCAATCATAGCGTATTATCACAGGATGATATCTTTTAAGGACATGCTGGGGAGGATGCTGCTGTAATCATTTTTACTGCCCAAAACAGATACTGCCGGGTGAAAGGAAAAGCCAGAGGACAATTAAGGAAGGCGCGGATATGAAATTGAGAAACAGTCTGAGTGTTATAGTTACTGTATATAATTGTGACCAGTACATACAGAGATGTCTGGACAGCCTGACGGGTCAGACATACAGCGAATTTGAGATAGTTATAGTAGATGATGGATCAATGGACGGTTCCGCAGACATATGTGACGAATTTGCGGGAAAAAGAGCAAATGTGCACGTGATTCACAAGGTGAATGGAGGAACTGTTTCTGCGAGAATGGCAGGAATAGAGGCGGCATCCGGGGAGATCGTCGGTTTCATAGATGGAGATGACTGGGTTGATCCGGAGTTTTGTGCCTGTCTGCTGCAGCCATTTCAGGAAAATAACGACATTGACGTGGTTTCGTCGGGACTTTCCTTTGAGTATGTTCGCGATGTGCAAAAAAATTATGTGCTGACAGACGGGGTGAAACCGGGACTGTATACGGGAGAGGCACTGAGAAGCCGGGTGCTTCCTAATTTAGTCTGTGATTATGAGAAGGATTCGTTCGCGATTACGACGTCTGTTTGTTGTAAAATGCTTAAAAGAAGCATTGCACTGGAAGCCATGGTGAGTATGGACGAGGGGCTGACTTTCGGGGAAGACGGCGTGTATGTATTGGCGGTATTATTGAAAGCCGGTAGTGTTTTTGTGCTGGATCAGGCATATTACCATTATGAACAGCATGAGGCATCCCAGAATTATAAATACGGGATGAAGTCATACGAACAGTTAAGCAGACTGCAACAGTGCATGGCGAAAATAGCAAAGGATGCAGATATGTATCAGGTGCTGAAACTGCAGATAGATTATTATATGAAAACGTATTTAAGAAAAATTGCGATGTGTGTGTATGATATAAATGAAGACGGAAGAGTGTATTTGTTTCCGGCAGACAAGGTAGCTCCGGGCAGCCGGGTGCTGGTTCACGGAGCAGGTAAGGTTGGACAGCAGTATATCAAATATATTGCGAGGACGCGAAAATATGATCTGGCAGCGTGGACAGATAAAAACGAGAAGAGAGAATTTGTTGATATATATATACCTTGTTCTATAAAGGAAATACCTTTGTTCCAATATGATTATATCATTTTGGCGGCGGCAGGCGAGAACGTTCTGGAACAAATGAAAGAGGATGTCTGTAAATATAATATATCGGGAAAAAAGATTGTGGCGGTAAAACCTGTCTCGTACAAAATTTAAATTCGGGAGAAAACATTGAATCGTCTGTGCATTTATCTGACCTACAACAAAGAAAAGAAACTGTATGACTACATAGGCAGGGTACTGCAGTCCCTGCGGGAATGCTGTCAGAAGGTCTGTCTGGTCTGCAATTATGACCGCATAGAAGAAGGGCAGGAATATGCGAGATCCTATGCGGATCAAATTTTTTGCCGGGAAAACAGAGGCTATGATTCCGGCGCGTATAAGGACATGCTCTGCAGGTATCTTGGCTGGGATGAAGTGGAAAAGTATGATGAGATTATTTTGGCGAATGATTCGTTCTTTGGCTTTTTTTACCCGCTTCAGGATACCTTTCGTCTTATGGAACAGGGGGAATGCGACTATTGGGGTATGACGGGGCAGGCGGCGGGCGAGTACAGAAATCCGCTCCGGGAGTTTGACGCGCATATACATAGTTACTTTATGGTATTTCGGAAAAATATCATTGAAAGCAAAGCGTTCCGGGATTTCTGGGAAGAACTGGCATATCCGCAGAATTTCAGACAGGCCATAGTCAATTTTGAACTCGGTATAAATGAACGGTTGAAGGCGTGCGGATTTATCGGGAAATCTTACATAGACCTATATCAAATTCAGCTCGGACGAAATGAGAACCCCTGTTACAGCAAGACTTTGGAACTGGTTGAAAAATATCGAATGCCTGTTATGAAAAAGAAATGTCTCTTGGTGAGAAGCGCGGGGTTTGAAGATACGTTAAGGACGCTTGCTTTTCTGAACCGAGAAAACCTATATCCTGTGGAGTGGATGATCCCGTTTCTGGAGAACCAGTTTTATATTCCGGGAACAGGGGATGGTGTCTGCAACAGTCTGGAGATTTTTTATCATAACCACCCGGAAGTGTATATTTACGGGACAGGGATGTGCGGAAAGGGGCTTTCCCACTATTTTGCCCATAAAGGATGGGAATATAAGGGACACATTGTGACAGATAAGAACAGGACGGATATCCCTGCTTATGACATGGAGGAGGCGGATATCGGGTCAGACACCGGCATTGTTATCTCTGTCGTCGATCCCGGGATAGCGGAAGAAATCGCGGCGCATATTGGCGGAAGGTGCAGCCGGGACCAGTTATTTTTTATCTCAGACTGCGCGGCGATAAGGATGCCGGAATAAGGTGGCAGGAAGGGCGTGGAGATTCATATGAACATAGCAATGGTGATAGCCGGGGGAAGCGGGAACCGTATGCATCAGGACATACCGAAACAGTTTCTCACGGTAAATGAAAAGCCGGTCATTATCTATACGCTGGAGGTGTTCCAGCGGCATCCAGCGATAGATGAGGTCGTGGTGGTCTGTATTGAGGGATGGGAGCAGGTGTTGTGGGCTTATGTGAAGCAGTTTAACCTGACGAAGGTAAGCGCGATCGTAAAAGGCGGAAACTGCGGACAGAACTCGATTTACAGAGGGCTCGTGGAGATTGGAAGGGAACATAAGCCGGATGACATCGTACTGGTCCACGACGCGATCAGACCGATGGTATCGGAGGAAATCATATCTGACTGCATCAGCAAGACGGTGGAGTACGGTTCCGCCATCGCATGTATTCCGTGTGCGGAAGTGATGCTGGTGACGGAGAATCAGAAAAGTTCCGGGCAGGTATTTGACAGGGATCATCTGAAGCGTACCCAGACGCCGCAGGGATTCCGTCTGGGCAGGCTCAGGGAGATGCACGAGAAGGCGCTGGCACAGGGGATCACGGATTCGACGGCGTCCTGTATGCTGGCGATCCAGATGGGCGAGGAAGTCTATTTTTCCAAGGGGTCAGAGAAAAACCTGAAGCTGACTACCGTGGAGGATATTGATATTTTTAAGGCATTGCTGCTGGCGAAGCGGGCGGAATGGCTCAAAGAATAAAACGGCTGTGAGGGGATGGTCAGTATGAGGTATCTGGAATGCGGGGCATATCGTGAGGATGTAGAGACAGCAATCGCGCATACTGTAAATTTTGATGCGTTCAGGAATAAAAGGGTATTGGTTCTTGGCGCGTCGGGGCTGATCGGTTCTTTTGTCACGGACTGCTTTCTGTATGCGGACGAAAAATATGGCGCGGGCATTACCGTCTACGCGGCGAGCCGGAACGCGGGACAGCTGGGAAACCGCTTTGGCGGGGAACAGAAGGGGCGTCTGTATTTTATTGAGGCGGATGTGACGGATCTGGATCTGGATCTGCCTTTTGATTTTGTGATCCATGCGGCGAGTTACGGGCATCCACAGGCATTCCGGGAAGAGCCTGTGGAAGTGTTCCTGTCCAACGTGACCGGCACGGACAAGGTGATGAAGCTGGCAGGGAAGAACGGGAAATGCCGTGTATTGTACATATCATCCGGGGAGGCGCAGGAGGCGGTTGACCATCTGACTGCAAGAGCATGTTATCCCATGGGAAAGAAAGCGGCTGAGACACTGTGTATTTCTTACAATAAGGAGTACGGAACAGACGTGGTCATAGCAAGACCCTGTCATACGTTTGGCGCCAATGTGACGGGCAACGACAACAGGGCGTCGGCGCAGTTCATCGCACTGGCGTCTGCCGGAAAGAATATTGAAATGTACAGCGCCGGGGAGCAGCGCCGCAGTTTCTCCTATGTGGCAGACTGCGCTTCGGGGCTTTTAACGGTTCTTGCAGGCGGAGAGAGCGGACAGGTATATGGGATATCCTCCGGCGAAAGCTGCACGGTGAGGGCGTTTGCCGAAGTGTGTGCCGGTCTGGGCGGCAGCCGGGTAGAAATACATCTGCCGTCAGGCACGGAAATAGCGGAGACATCACCGATCAAGGATCAGATTGTGGATAACAGCGGGCTGAAAGCGCTGGGATGGCAGGCGGCATTTTCGATTCGGGAAGGGATCGGGAGATCCTTACAGATTATAAAAGAGATGGGCGGGATATAAGATGGAGTCATATCGGATCAAAAGCATCATAGGTGAAATTGCAGACGGGATTGAGGCGCTGATTGAAAGGAAAGTGATCCGGCAGGATGCTGACGTCATTCTGTACGGGCTGGAAAGGCATTCCTTTGCGATGCGGACGATTCTCGCAAATCTGGGATATCACAATATAGAGGGGTACATATCTGACGATGAGGTGTTGGTGGCGCAGTATCAGTTTGACATCAAAAATTTTGCCTGCCGTTTTCTGAACCGGGAGGAGGACGCGATCAACGTGTGGGGTGTCGAAGAGAGACTTAAACCCTTCGACGACGGTGCGCTGGTTCTGGTCGCGTCGGAGAAATACGCGGAGGCGAAAAGCAGGCTGGAAGCCTTGGGGTATGAAGAAAACAGGCATTTTTATATTGTGTATGATTTTGAGGAAAAGGAGCTGGAAGCGCTTTTTGCCGGAAAGAAAAAGATGTCTCTTCCGGAGATACAGCAGACGGAGAAGGAGATACTTGCCTATATGGATGGACAATGCAGGAAGCATGGGCTGAGATACTGGGTCTGCGGCGGCACGCTTCTCGGGACAATCCGTCACAAGGGCTTCATACCGTGGGATGATGACATTGACATTTTTCTGCCCTGGAGGGACTACCAGAAACTGATAGAGGTATTTGAGGAGACGGAAAACTACAGTATGCTGGGATTTGGCACGTCAGAAGTAAATGAGTTCCCGGATCCGTTTGCCAAGGTGGTGGATAAAAGAACGCTGATCGATGAAAACATCGGCACAGTCAGGAAGGTAAATCCGTTGTTTATCGACGTATTTCCGCTGGTCGGGATGCCGGACGGCGGGGAGGAGAGGAAACTTTTCTTTGCGGGCTATAAGGAGCTGAACCGCAGCATATGGCAGGCTTTTTACGCGTCAAACGGAAAGACGGATGTTTTTCCCATGTGGTATGAAAAGCAGAGAGCATATTTGTCCCGGTATGATTTCGACCAGTCTGATTACGTGGGTGTGCTGGGAACGGCTTACTGGGAGAAGGACTGTACGACCAGACAGGTTTATGAAAAAACCCTGCGTATGCCCTTTGAGGATATGGAAGTGAATGTGGCAGCCGGTTACAAGGAGTATCTGGATCATCTGTACGGGAGCGACTGGATGCAGATTCCGGAGGAGAGCAAAAGGAAGACGCATCACACGGTAAACGCTTACCGGGAGAGCTGACATAGCAGGATGGGGGGAACAGAAATGATAGAGGCATTGCGGGACATATACAGCCGGCTGGGGGATGCGTTATCCCGGACAATATTTATTGACAGGCTGGATTACAGTATTACGGGGGAGAACAGCCGGCTTGAGAAAATGATAGACGGGGCGGTGAGAAGCCGGAAGGAATGGAAGGATTTCTGTGGACTTCTGGAAGATAAGGCAAGGCAGTATGACTTGTATCTGTTTGGCGCCGGTATATGGGGGAGGACGCTGCATCAGGAGACCAAGGAGCGGACAGGCTGGAAAGGGGTAATAGACAACCAGCCTGCCGGTAAGGCAGTATCCAGTCTGCCTGTTTTTACTTTGGAACAATTCATGGAGCAGTATGACGACCGGGCGGTGGTTGTGATTTCCTCCTACAAGAACGGGGAGGAGATGTCTGCGCAGCTTACGGCGGCGGGTGTTCCTGCCAGTAGAATTGTCGATGGGGGAAAGGTGATCTATGATCTGACGGAAGGCGCCGCCTATTTCGATCTGGAAGCGCTGGGACCGCCGGACCCGGAGGAAATTTTTGCGGACGCGGGAGGATTTGACGGAAAGACGACCGAAAGGTTTCTGCATTGGTGCGGGGGCAATGGCTATTCTTATTGCTTTGAGGCGGACCGGGCTAACATAGACTCTATCCGCAAAAACCTTGCAGGTTATGGCAACTGCGAGATTGTGCCGAAGGCGCTGTGGTCGGAGACGACAGTACTGTCAATGAATATGAAGGGAAGCTGTGGGTCTTCCATTACTGCAGAAACAGGGGACGGGGATTTACAGGCAGTCGAAGCGGTCGCTCTGGACGATTTTTATAAGGACATTCCTGTGACGTTTCTGAAGATGGATATTGAGGGCGCAGAGCTCGCGGCGATACGGGGGGCGCGGCAGATCATTTCAAAACGGCATCCGAAACTTGCCATCAGTATCTATCATAAGCCGGAGGATATTGTGACGCTTCCGCGGCAGATTCTCGAGTATTACCCGGGGTATCGGCTCTATCTGCGGCATTATTCTTTTGGATGGTATGATACGGTTTTGTATGCTGTGCCATAGATGGGAAGAGATCAGTTGATAGAAAATGCAGTTAAGGAGAAGCGAAAATAGATACGATCAATATAGTTAAAAAGGTACTTAATATAAAGGAAGATGAGATTAAAAAGATAGAGGCGCTGAAAAAGGGGATGACAAATCACTCTTTTCTGGTTACCTGTGCCAGTGGAAAGTATATCGTTCGGATTCCGGGGGAAGGTACGGACCGGCTTATTGACAGAAAGGGTGAGGCTGCGGTATATCAAGCCATTGAAGGAAAAGGGATTGGGGACGAAATTGTATTTTTTGATCCGATAAATGGTTATAAAGTGGCGCGCTTTTTTGAAAACGCACGATGCTGCGATGCATCTGACATGGACGACATACAAAAATGCATGAAAAAGTTGAGAGCATTTCACGATTTGGGTCTGGTTGTTGAGCGTCAGTTCGATATTTTCGGACAGATTGCATTTTATGAGTCTCTGTGGGACGGTACGCCTTCCGTATATAGCGATTATCAAAAGGTGAAAGAACAGACCTTTAGTTTGAGGGAATATATAGAGGCTCATACGGAGAGAAAAGTATTGACGCACATAGATGCGGTTTCAGATAATTTCCTTTTTGTAATGGATGAATTTGGAAGAGAAGAGATACGTCTGATTGACTGGGAGTATGCGGGTATGCAGGATCCACATGTGGATATTGCCATGTTCTGTGTCTATTCATTTTATGACAGACAGCAGGTAGACGAGTTGATTGAGGCATATTTTACGGAAGGATGCAGCAGTGAAATCAGAATAAAGATTTATGCTTATATTTCGGTCTGCGGACTTTTATGGAGCAATTGGTGTGAATACAAATATAAATTGGGCATTGCGTTTGGTGAGTATGCAGTGCGGCAGTATCAGTACGTCAGGGAATATTATCAAATCGTACAGGATGAACTGAGGGATGATGATGAATAAGGTGAAGAGAGCCATTATCATGGCTGCAGGTGTCGGGGAACGTATGAAACCAGTCACGTTACATACACCGAAGCCACTGGTGAGGATAAATGGGGTCCGGCTGATTGATACAGTGATTCAAAGCCTGCATAGGAATGGAATAACAGAAATATATGTCGTGACAGGCTATTTGAGGGAACAATTTGCGTGTCTGGAGGAAGAGTATCCCGGATTAAAGCTGATTGAGAATCCTTATTATTCTGGATACAATAATATCTCATCACTTTATGTGGCAAGGGATTATATAGAAGATGCCATGATTCTGGACGGTGACCTGCTGATCCGGAACCCGGACGTGCTGCAGCCGTTTTTTGATCATTCCGGGTATAACGCGGTATGGACCGATGAGTATACGGACGAATGGCTGATGACTGTGCATGACGGGGTTGTGACAGGCTGCAGCAGAGACGGGGGAAAGCGCGGGTGGCAGCTTTTCAGCATTTCGCGCTGGAACGCGGAAGACGGGAGAAGGCTGGCGGCGCATCTGGAGAGGGAATTTGGCAGGGAAAAGAGCAGGGGACTGTATTGGGATGACATTGCCATGTTCCGCTATCCGGCGGAATACAAGCTTGGTATATACCAGATGAAGCGGGGTGATGTGACCGAGGTTGACAGTCTGGAGGAACTGATTGCTCTGGATGAAAGTTACAGAAAATATTTGTGAGGGACGGGAGTGACTACATATGCGGTTGTGGAGCGGGGAAAAGGGTGAAAAACAAAAAGGGCAGATTGACTGGCTCATTACGCTGTTTCCCTTAAGCTGTATCATTATCCTGAGCATCTGCTTTTTCTTCATGCCGGAACAGTCTAATGTGGTGCTTGGGAAAATAAGATATCTGCTGGGTGACACGCTCGGCGTATATTATCTTCTGATCGGACTGGCTGTCTTTCTGCTGTCTGTTTATCTGGCGGCATCAAAATATGGCGGGATTGTGCTGGGAGAGAGGGGGGGGGGTAAAAAGCCGAAGTATTCTTTTTTCTCATGGGGCGCCATGATGTTTACTGCCGGTCTGGCGGCTGATATTTTGTTTTATTCCTTTTCCGAATGGATTCTGTATGCGGCGGATCCGCATATTGCGGAGCTGGGCAGTATGCAGGACTGGGCGAGTGTATATCCGCTTTTTCACTGGAGCCTGATCCCGTGGGGGTTTTACCTCGTTCTGGCGGTGGCATTCGGGTTTATGCTTCATGTCCGTAAACGGGAACGGCAGAGATATTCGGAGGCGTGCCGTCCTCTTCTCGGAAAGCATACGGATGGCCTCGGGGGAAGGCTGATTGACCTTCTGGCAGTATTTGCATTATTGGCAGGTACGGCGACTACGTTCAGTCTGGCGACACCGCTGATGGCAAGTGTGATGAATGAACTTTTTCATGTGAATTTGAATAGGACGGCAGTAACGATTGCCATATTGATTGCGACTTGTATCATCTATACCTATTCTCTTCTGCATGGTTTTAAAGGGATTAATTATTTGGCAAAAACTTGTATTTATATGTTTTTTGGGCTATTGCTTTTTGTTCTGATATTCGGCGGAGAATCGAAATATATCATCGAAACGGGGGTTGCCGCACTTGGCAGGATGATGCAGAATTTTGGGGAATTGGCTACCTATACGGATCCACAGCGGGTAACTTCCTTTCCACAGAATTGGACGATTTTTTATTGGGCATATTGGATGGTATGGTGTGTGGCAACACCGTTTTTTATAGGAAATATTTCTGAAGGCAGGACAATACGCCAGACAATTTTGGGCGGGTATATTTTTGGCACGGGTTCAACGATTGTCAGTTTTATCATATTGGGAAACTATTCGCTGGGGCTGCAGGTGTCGGGACAGGCGGATTTTGTTGCCATGTACGAGCAGACAGGGGATCTTTACCAGATTATTATTTCGATCATAAACACGATGCCGGGTGCGCCGTTTGTTCTGCTTTTATTACTGCTCACTATGATCGCGTTTTATGCAACGTCATTTGATTCTATCGCGTTTATCGGATCGTGCTACAGTTATCATAAACTGGAGAATGGACAGATGCCGCACAAATTGGTGGAACTGATGTGGTGTATTCTTCTGATTCTGCTGCCGGCAGCGCTTTCTTTTTCGGAAAGCTCCATGAATAACCTGCAGTCGGTAAGTATCATTGCGGCATTTCCCATCGGGATTGTGATGATTCTGATTATTGTGAGTTTTATGAAGGATGCAGGCAGATACAGATCCTGAGGATGGTACTGTGAAAGAAAGCAGGATTTTCATTACGATTTGTGCTGCCAACCGGAGGGCGGCGGAATGGAGCTTACTATGAAATATCTGATTTTCGGTACGGGTGATTATTACAACCGCTATAAGAAATGGTTTGCGAAGGAGGACATCACCGCCCTGCTCGACAATGCGCCGGATAAGCAGAACACCAGTCTGGACGGGCTGCCGGTCCTTTCGCCGGAACAGGGCGTGCAGCTTGCGTATGACGTGGTGGTAATCTTAAGTTTTTACGTGAAGGCGATGAAACGGCAGCTTATGGAGCTGGGGGTGCCGGAGGAGCGGATCTATCATTTCTATGATCTCCACAAATTAATCTGCCGGACGGATCAGGGTCAGGCGGGAACCTACAAGAAACAGATACAGTATTTTGGCGGGGCGGAAACCGTGGAGAAGGCATCCTGCACGCTCCTGCTGTCCCATGACCTCAGTCTGGGGGGACCGTCGATTGCGCTGTACCATATGGCAAGGGTACTCCGGGAAAAGGGGGATCAGGTGGTATTTGCCTCCATGCTGGACGGACCGTTGCGGGAGACTTTACTTGCAGAAGGGATACCTGTGGTGGTGGACGTGAACCTGCAGGTGGAGACCATGCGGGAGGCGGCGTGGACGGCGGCTTTTTCCCGTATTGTCTGCAATACAATCAATTTCCATGTTTTTTTATCTGAGCGGGATACGAAGATCCCTGTGTTATGGTGGCTGCATGACTCCGCCTTTTTCTATGACGGTGTGGATCCGGCGCTGCTTCGCGGGATGGAGCGGGAAAACCTGCGTTTCTGTTCTGTGGGCCCGGTGCCGGGGAAGGCGATGGCACAGTTCCTGCCGGACGTAAGGGTGGAAAGTCTGATCTACGGTGTGGCGGATGTGGCGGAAAGCGGCGGGAGACAGGCGGACGGGAATAAGGTATGTTTTACGGCAATAGGATATATAGAGGCGAGAAAGGGACAGGACATTCTGGTGCAGGCGGTACAGCAACTGCCGGGGGACGTGAGGGAACGCGCTGTATTTTATCTGGTGGGGCAGAATACTTCCCGGATGGCGGGGGAGATCAGGGAAATTATAGAGGATATCCCGGAAATCGTTATGACCGGGACGATGGGACGGAAAGAGATTTTCGGGATGCTGGCGCGGACGGATGTGCTGGTCTGCCCTTCAAGGGAGGATCCCATGCCGACGGTGGCGGCTGAGGCGATGATGTGCCGTGTGCCGTGTCTGGCGTCGGATGCCACAGGAACGGCGTCCTACATAGAGCCGGGGGAAAACGGCATGGTGTTCCCAAGCGGGGATGTGCGGGAGCTGGCGGAGAAGATCCGCTGGTGCGTGGAGCATTACGACAGGCTGGGCGGCATGGGAGAGCGTGCCCGCAGGGTTTATGAGGAACGGTTCTCGATGTCTGTTTTTGAGAAAAGGGTGAGGGAGCTGTTATAAGAGTGGGACAGAAGTATTGTCCAGATAGTGCCGGAGGATGCCATGACTGATTTATTAAAAATGCTGAGTCCTTATAAAGAGGAGAAAATCGCGGTTTACGGACTGGGGACGGAGACGGAACGGGTGCTGGATGAGGTATGCCGGGATTTCCAGATCATCGGGCTGCTTGACGGGTATAAGGAAGAAGGCGAGCTGTATCACAAGCCCATTATTTCACTTCAGTATGCCATAGACTGCGGCGTGAAACTGATTCTCGTGGTGGCGCGCCCCGGCTCCTGCAGGGCCATTTTAAAGCGGATTGGCGCGGTGTGTATGGAGAACGGGATAGACCTTATTGACGTGAGGGGCAGAAATCTGTGCGATTTAAAGAAAACCAGATACCAGTTCCGGTCCGCAGACGGGATTTCGCGCGCCTGCCTGATGGAGCAGGCGGAAGGAAGCGATGTGGTCAGTGTGGATCTGTTTGATACGCTGGTAATGCGCCGCACGTTATTTCCGACGGATATTTTTGATATTGTAGACTGCCGGCTGAGGGAAAAGGGCATTGTCATCGAGGATTTCAGCGGCAGGCGGACTGCCAGCGAAAAGGATCTCGCAAAATATACGGCGCCCACGCTTCCCGAAATCTATACCCATATGAAAAACACTTATGGGATAGCGGAGATTGTGCCGGAAGAGCTGGCGGAACTGGAGTGGCAGACAGACTATGAGCTGCTTGTCCCGCGCAGGGAAATGTGTGATTTCTGTGAAGAGGTACATAGAAAAGGGAAGGAAATATTTATCGTATCGGACACGTTTTATTCGAGGGAGCAGCTTTCCCGGATGCTGGAAAAGTGCGGGATAGGATTCTGGCAGGATATCTTTGCATCCTGCGAATACAAAACCGCCAAGACGGAAGGGCTTTTCGGGAAACTGAAAGAGTGTGCCGCCGGGAAAAAGATCCTCCATATCGGCGACGATCCGGTTGCGGATGTGGAAAGCGCGAAAAGACACGGGATTGCAGCCTGTCAGATCTGCAGCGGCGCAGACCTGCTGGAAATGGCGGGCTATCTCGGTCTCTGGGACAGTATGGAAGGTATCGCCAATCGGATTAAGATCGGGATGTTTGTGGCGAAGCTTTTCAACAGCCCGTTCCAGTTTGAGGAGGAGGGGCGGAAAATCGCCGTCAGGACCGCCTCCGATCTCGGGTATCTGCTTTTTGCGCCGGTCATCAGTGATTTTGTGATCTGGTTTGCGGGGCAGGTGCGGAAATATAATCTGCCCAATGTATGGCTCTGTGCGAGGGACGGCTATCTGATCAAGAAAATGTATGATACACTGGTGGGAGACCATTCATCCGTCTATTTTCTGACGTCGAGGACGGCAGCCATCCGTGCCGGTGTGGAAAATGAGGAGGATATCAGATATGTCAGCGGAATGAAATTCAGCGGGACGGTGGAGGAGGAGCTTCTGGAACGCTTTGGCATCACTGGCAAACCGGGGACGGCGGGAGAAAAGCCGGCGACCATGATGGATTACATGCCGGCTATTTTGCAGAGGGCGGGCGAAAACAGGAAAAATTACCAAACCTATATGGAACGTCTGCCGGTCAGGGACGGGGATATCGCCTTCTTTGATTTCGTGGCAAAGGGAACAAGCCAGATGTATATGCAGAAATTGGTGAAAAATCACTTGAAGGGACTGTATTTCCTGCAGCTGGAAAGGGAGTATATGAGGGAGAAGGGACTGGATATTGTGCCTTTTTATGGTAAGGACGAGACGGACGGGAGCGAGATTTACGAGAATTATTATATTCTGGAAACCATGCTGACGTCGCCCATGCCGTCTGTCAGGGAATTTGACGGGAACGGGGAGCCGTGTTACGCGCAGGAGACGAGAACGAAAGAGGATATCCAGTGCGTGCTGGAAGCGCAGGAGGGGATTTTTGAGTATTTCGCGGCGTATCTTAAGCTGTGCCCGGAGGAGGAGATGCGGATAGACCGGAAGCTGGACGAGCGCTTTCTGGCGATGATACACGGTATCGGTGTGCTGGACAAAAATTTCATGGGATTACAGGTGGAAGACCCATTTTTTAACAGAGTGACAGAGGTCACAGATTTGATATAGTATATATATCTTATTTCATAATAAGCGGGCAAGGATACTTATTTTATTATTGAATATCATTCTTTGTGTATGTTATTCTGTATAGAGTACAAAGGAAGGTGGAAAATGAATGGATTTTGAATTAACAGCATCTATGATGTGCGCCAACTACGGCAATCTGGAAAAGGAAGTGCGGGATCTGGAGAAAGGCGGCATCGATTCTTTTCATATTGATATCATGGACGGCAGGTATGTGCCGAACTTTGCCATGTCGCTCAACGATATGAAATTTATCGCGTCAGCGACGCAAAAGCCGCTGGACGTTCATCTTATGATAGAGCATCCGAACAACAATATACATATTTTTCTGGAAAATCTGCGCAAAGGGGATACGGTTTACATTCACCCGGAGGCGGAGTATCATCCATCCACCACTTTGCAGAAGATCATCAATGCCGGCATGATACCGGGAATTGCCATCAATCCCGGCACCAGTATCGAGACGGTCATGGAGATGCTGGTCATTGTGAAGAAGGTGCTGGTAATGGCGGTGAATCCGGGCAACGCCGGTCAGATGTATATGCCCTATGTCGGAAAGAAGATCACGAAGCTTCTGGCGATCAAGGACGAGATGAATTTTGAAATTTACTGGGACGGCGCCTGCGGGGCGGATAAGATTATACAGTATGCGCCCAGAGGGATCAAAGGCTTTGTGCTGGGCACAACCCTGCTCTTTGGCAAGGAAGCATCTTATGGGGAGACGCTGCAGAATATCCGAAAACTGCAGTTTTAAGAAGGTATGGTGACAGCATTGATTCTGTCCGGAGGGACAGGCACAAGGATGGGCGTGGAAACGCCGAAACAGTACATAGAGGTAAACGGCAGACCGGTTATTTCCTACTGTATGGAGCGGTTGTTTGCGCATGAAAGCATCGATGCGGTGCAGATCGTGGCGGATGACATGTGGCGGGAACTGATCCTTAAATGCGTGGACGGTTTGTGCGCTGTGCAACGGGACAAGGATATGGGAGCCGGGATGGCACAGGGAACCGGGGGGATGCCGTCTGCGGGAACCGTCGATAAATTCCGGGGCTTTTCCGCGCCGGGGGAGACGAGACAGCTTTCCATTCTGAACGGCTTGGAGGATATCGCGAAATATGCGTCGGATGCGGACTATGTGCTGGTTCACGACGCGGCGAGACCATTGCTTTCCGCCGCGCTGGTTGCGGACTGTCTGAAAGCGGCGGCATCGCACGACGGGGCGATCCCTGTACTGCCGATGAAAGATACCGTGTATTTCAGCGAGGACCGGGAACGGATTACCTCGCTTCTGGAGCGCAGCCGGATTTTTGCGGGGCAGGCGCCGGAAGTATTCCTGCTGGGGAAATATATGGAGGCGAACAGGGCGCTTCTGCCGGAGCGGATTCTTAAGATTAACGGCTCCACGGAACCGGCTGTTATGGCGGGGATGGACATCGCCATGATACCGGGGGATGAGGGGAATTTTAAGATTACGACGCGGGCGGATCTGGTGAGATTTCAGGAGGTGGTCTGGCATGAAAGCATGGGTGCTGCACGGGATAAATGATCTGAGATTTGAAGAAATAAACACTCCCATAATAGGAGAGAATGAGGTTCTGCTTTCCGTGAAGGCGGCAGGTATTTGCGGCTCTGATATTCCCCGGGTTTTTTATACGGGAACCTACTCTTATCCGCTCATACCGGGACATGAGTTTGCCGGACAGGTGGAGGCCACAGGCGCCGCCGTGGACGCTGGCTGGAAGGGAAAGCGGGTCGGCGTGTTCCCCTTGATTCCGTGTGGGGAATGTCCGCCCTGTCAGAAGGCGCAGTACGAGATGTGCCGTCATTACAGTTATCTCGGTTCCCGCAGGGACGGCGGATTCGCGGCGTATGTGGCGGTGCCGGAAAAGAGCTTGATCGCGCTGCCGGAGCGTGTGAGTTTTGAGGAAGCCGCGATGTTTGAACCTATGTCGGTGGCGGTTCATGCCATGAGAAAGGCTTCGCCTTTGCCGGAGGAGCGCACGGTGATCTGCGGGCTGGGGACAATCGGCCTTTTCCTGCTTATGTTTCTGCTGGAGGCTGGGCGGAAAAATATATTTGTCATCGGAAATAAGGATTTTCAGAAGCGGATGGCGGTTCAGCTCGGTCTGCCGGAAACTTCGTTCTGCGACAGCAGGACACAGGATGCGGAACAGTGGCTGCTTGAGCGGACAGAGGGCAGAGGTGCGGATGTGTTCTTTGAGTGTGTCGGGAAAAATGAGACACTGACGCAGGCGGTCGGGATGACCGGCCCGGGCGGACGGATCATGCTGGTGGGCAATCCCGCCTCCGATATGACGCTGCCGAAAGCGGTGTACTGGAAGATCCTGCGCAACCAGCTTACGGTCTTTGGCACATGGAATTCTTCCTTTACCCACTCGCCGGAGGATGACTGGCACTATGTGCTGGACAGGCTGGCGGACGGGCGGATTGCGCCTGCGCAGATGATCACGCACAGATTCCCGCTTGAGGAACTGGACCGCGGGCTTGCGGTGATGCGGGATAAGAAGGAGGAGTATGGGAAAGTGATGGGCATAATAGATTAGCGATACGGCTTGAATCTTTTCGCGTTTTGTTATATGATATCTTTATATTTCCCGGGACAACGTGATGGAGGTACTGTATGAGCGAGACATATGTGGAATATCTGGTAGCGAGAAAGCCGTCCGTGCTGATGCGGTTTTTAAAGATGCTGCTGATTATGCTGACGGTGGTTTTCGCACTGATCGGATTCCTGACGCCTTTCGTGGTGGGAATGCTGATTGCGATTGTGCTTGGCGGCTGCGCGTACTTTGCGCATATGAATGCGGAGATCGAGTACGAGTACCTGTATCTCGACAAAGAACTGAGCGTGGATAAGGTTCTGGCAAAAACCCGCAGAAAGAAGGCGGGCAGCTATTCTCTGGAGCAGATGGAGATTTTTGCGCCCCTCAATTCCCACAGACTGGATTCTTATAAAAACCGTCAGATGAAGACGATTGATTACAGCTCGGGCATTGCTGCGCAGCCGGAGCGGCGCTACATGATGATCTGGAACGGCGACACGAAGATTATTCTGGAGCCGAACGCGGAGATGGTTAAGGCGATTCAGAGCATTGCGCCCCGTAAAGTTTTTACGGATTAGCATAATAAAGTATGGAAAGTAATACTGTCAGTTGAAGGGCTGGCAGTTTTCTTTACATATATATATTTTACTTACAACCAGCACAGCAAACACAGGAGGAGAGAAAATGGGTCAGATTATTGGCGAAGGAATTACTTTTGATGACGTGTTATTGGTGCCGAGCTATTCGCAGGTGGTCCCGAATCAGGTGGATCTGACAACGAACCTGACGAAGAAGATCAGATTGAACATTCCCATGATGAGCGCGGGAATGGATACGGTGACCGAGCACAGGATGGCGATCGCCATGGCGAGACAGGGCGGTATCGGTATTATTCATAAGAACATGTCTATAGAGGCGCAGGCGGATGAAGTAGACAAGGTGAAACGTTCCGAGAACGGCGTTATCACAGATCCTTTTTCTCTGACGCCGGAGCATACGCTGGCTGACGCGGATGCGCTGATGGCGAAATTCAAAATCTCTGGTGTTCCGATTACGGAAGGCAGGAAGTTAGTCGGTATCATCACCAATCGTGATTTAAAATTCGAGACAGATTTCAAGAAGAAAATCAAAGAGTCCATGACCTCTGAGAATCTGATCACCGCAAAGGCAGGCATTACGCTGGATCAGGCAAAAGAGGTTCTCGCAAAAGCCAGAAAAGAAAAACTTCCCATTGTGGACGACGATTACAATCTGGTGGGACTCATTACCATAAAAGATATTGAAAAGGCAATCAAATATCCGCTTTCCGCGAAGGACAGTCAGGGCAGGCTTTTGTGCGGCGCGGCTGTAGGTATTACAGCAAATGTGCTTGACCGCGTCAAAGAGCTGATCGACGCGAAGGTGGACGTGGTCGTGCTTGACTCCGCGCACGGGCATTCCGAGAATGTGCTTAAGTGCGTGCGGATGATTAAGGACAAATATCCCGATTTACAGGTAATCGCGGGTAATGTGGCTACGGGAGAGGGGACGCGTTCGCTGATTGAGGCGGGTGCGGACGCGGTGAAGGTAGGGATCGGTCCCGGTTCCATCTGTACGACCCGCGTGGTTGCCGGTATCGGTGTGCCGCAGATCACGGCGATTATGCATGCCTATGATGTGGCAAGGGAATACGGCGTGCCGATTATCGCGGACGGCGGTATCAAATATTCGGGCGATATGACGAAGGCGATCGCGGCGGGCGGAGATGTCTGTATGATGGGCAGCATGTTTGCGGGCTGTGAGGAAAGCCCCGGCACTTACGAACTTTATCAGGGCAGAAAATACAAGGTATACCGCGGCATGGGTTCCATCGCGGCTATGGAGAACGGCAGCAAGGACCGCTACTTCCAGACCGACGCCAAGAAGCTGGTGCCGGAAGGCGTGGAAGGGCGTGTGGCATACAAGGGCAGCGTGGAGGACACGGTGTTCCAGCTGATGGGCGGTTTGCGCTCCGGCATGGGATACTGTGGCACTTCGACGATTGAGGAGTTGAAGCAGAACGGCAGGTTCGTGAAGATTTCCGCGGCGTCCTTGAAGGAGAGCCATCCGCACGATATTCATATCACGAAGGAAGCACCGAACTATTCAGTTGACGAGTGATGAGGAGAATAAAATGGAAAAGAAAAACTTAGCGAAAGAACTGGCGGGGAACGCGTATCCGGGACGGGGTATTGTGATCGGGAAGTCGGCGGACGGCGCGTATGCGGTGACGGCATACTTTATTATGGGACGCAGCAGCAACAGCAGGAACCGGGTGTTTGTGGAGGACGGAGCGGGGATCCGCACGCAGGCTTTTGACCCCTCAAAACTGGAAGATCCGAGTCTGATTATCTATGCGCCGGTGCGGGTGCTGGGCAATAAAACCATTGTCACCAACGGCGACCAGACGGATACGATCTATGAGCTGATGGACAGGCAGCAGACTTTTGAGCAGGCGCTTCGCACGCGGGAGTTTGAGCCGGACGCGCCCAACTACACCCCCCGCATTTCGGGTATTATGCATCTGGAAAATGCGAGCTACAACTATGCCATGTCGATTTTGAAGAGCAACAACGGCGATCCGTCCTCCTGCAACCGCTACACGTTCGCCTACGAGAATCCGAAAGCAGGAGAAGGGCATTTCATCCATACTTATATGGGCGACGGAAATCCGCTCCCCAGCTTTGAGGGGGAGCCGACGCTTGTGGGAATCGAGGGGAGTATCGACGAGTTTACGAAGGCGGTCTGGGAGAATCTGAACGAGGACAACAAGGTGTCGCTGTTTGTGCGGTACATCGAGATTGCCACGGGGAAATATGAGACAAGGATTGTGAATAAGAACCAGTAGCGGGGACTTTGGGCTGGGTCTGCACAGTGTGCCTGCAATGGGATGAGAATGACAGAAAACAGAGTGGATAGGAGAAAAAGAAAGACGATGAACGAACTGGAATTAAAATATGGCTGTAATCCGAACCAGAAACCGTCCCGTATTTTTATGGCGGACGGGAGCGACCTGCCGATTCAGGTATTGAACGGCAGACCGGGATACATCAATTTTTTGGATGCGTTTAACGGCTGGCAGCTTGTCAGTGAGTTGAAGAAGGCGACAGGGCTTCCGGCGGCGACTTCCTTTAAGCACGTGTCCCCTGCGGGGGCGGCGGTAGGTCTTCCCTTGGAGGAGACTTTGGCAAAGATTTACTGGGTTGACGATCTGGGTGAGCTTTCTCCGTTGGCATGTGCTTATGCCAGAGCAAGGGGTGCGGACAGGATGAGCTCTTTCGGCGATTTTATCGCGCTCTCCGACGTGTGCGACGTGGACACGGCGAGGCTGATCAAGAGAGAGGTTTCTGACGGTGTGATCGCGCCGGGTTATGAGCCGGAGGCGCTGGAGATTCTGAAGGCGAAGAAGAAGGGCGCCTACAATGTGATCCGGATCGACGAAAGCTATGTGCCTGCGCCTGCTGAGGTGAAGCAGGTGTACGGTATCAGCTTTGAACAGGGCAGAAATGAACTGAAAATTGACGACGCTTTCTTTGACAATATCGTGACGAAGGAGAAGGACCTGCCGAAACAGGCGAAGATCGATCTGGCGATTGCCATGATCACCTTAAAATATACGCAGTCCAATTCCGTGTGCTACGTGAAGGACGGGCAGGCGATCGGGATCGGCGCGGGGCAGCAGTCCAGAATCCACTGTACGAGGCTGGCGGGCACAAAGGCGGATAACTGGTTTTTGAGACAGTCTCCTATTGTGTTAGACTTGCAGTTTGTGGATGGCATCGGCAGGGCGGACAGAGACAACTCCATTGACCTCTACATCGGCGAGGACTATATGGACGTGCTGGCGGACGGCGCATGGCAGAAAATATTCAAGGTGAAGCCGGAAGTGTTTACGGCGGAGAAGAAGCGCGCGTGGCTGGATCAGATGAAGGGTGTGGCGCTCGGCTCGGACGCGTTCTTCCCCTTCGGGGACAATATCGAGCGCGCCCACAGAAGCGGCGTGCAGTATGTGGCGCAGCCCGGCGGTTCGGTGCGGGACGACAACGTGATCGAGGTGTGCAATAAGTATGGGATGACGATGTGCTTTACAGGGATACGGCTGTTCCATCACTAGGGTAAATGAAATTGCTTTTCACGCGTATTCGTGGTAAAATTTAGGAGTCGCAAAGGCGCGTCAGCGCAGGATGCGGCTCCAGAAAAGACAATAAAACAAAGGAGTGGAAAAGGGACGATGAGTAAGAGTTTTGAGGATCTGTTATCAAAGGTTTCCGAGTGTGAGATGAAGAAGGTAGCGGTAGCGGTGGCTCAGGACAGCGCGGTTCTCGAGGCTGTGGCTGCGGCGAAGGAGCGGGGCATCGCGGAGGCGATTCTTGTGGGCGACGCTGACAAGATCAAAGAGGTGGCGGAGGCTGACAAGGTTGACATCAGCGGTTTTGAGATCATTGACGAGAAGGACAATTACACGGCGGCCCTGAAGGCGGTTGAGCTTGTGCATCAGGGAAAAGCGGATATGTACATGAAGGGTCTGATCGACACGAAATCCTTCTTAAAGAGCGTGCTGGACAAGGAAGTCGGCTTGAGAACGGGCAAGGCTTTGTCTCATGTATGCGTGTTTGAGGTGGAGGGGATCGATCATCTCCTGTTCCTTACGGACGTTGCTTTTATGACATATCCTACGCTGGAGGATAAGGTACATATTATCGAGAACACGGTGGATGTGTGTCATGCCTGCGGCATTCCGAATCCGAAGGTAGCGCCTCTTGCGGCAGTTGAGGTAGTGAATCCCAAGATGCCGGTCACGGTGGAGGCTGATGAACTGACGAAGATGTGCGAGGAAGGAAAGATTTCCGGCTGTGTTGTGGACGGCCCTCTCTCCCTTGATCTGGCGATTGACCCCGAGGCGGCGAAGCATAAAGGCGCGGAAGGCAGAAAGATCGTGGGCGACGCGGACGTGCTGCTCTTCCCCGATATTCATGCGGGCAACCTCGTTTACAAGTGTCTGGTACATACGGCAAAGGTAAAGAACGGCAACATTCTGACGGGCACGAAGGCTCCTGTGATTCTGACTTCCCGTTCCGATGATTTTGAGACAAAGGTAAATTCCCTTGCGCTGGGCGCGGTTATGGCAGGCGCGATGGCGAAGATGAACTGACTGAGCAAGTCGGGTCGCGAGGACTGTTCCGCAGCCTCGGCATGAATTTTATTATATTATGGAGGGAAATGCAAAATGGCTATCAAAAGTTTAATTATCAATCCGGGATCCACTTCTACAAAGATCGGTGTGTTCGAGGATGAAACTCTCCTGTTTGAGGAGACTTTGAGACATTCCACAGAAGAGATTGCGCAGTATGAGAAAATTGTGGATCAGAAGGATTTCCGCAGAAAGATCATCGAGGATCTGTTAAAGGAAAAAGATTTTGATATCAAATCCCTGAACATGGTAGTGGGACGCGGCGGTATGCTGAAGCCGATTCCGGGCGGCACCTATGCGGTGACGGATGATCTGTTAGAGGATTTAAAGATCGGCGTGCAGGGACCTCACGCATCCAATCTGGGCGGTATTCTGGCGAGAGAGATCGGTGATTCCATCGGCGTTCCGTCTTATATCGTTGATCCTGTGGTTGTTGACGAGCTGGAGCCTGTTTCCAGATATTCCGGCGTGCCGGAACTGCCGAGAACCAGTGTGTTCCATGCGCTGAACCAGAAAGCGGTTGCGAAGCGTTACGCGAAGGAGCAGGGCAAGGCTTACGATTCCCTCAATCTGGTCGTGGTGCATATGGGCGGCGGCGTGTCCGTGGGCGCACACAAGAAGGGCTGTGTGGTGGATGTGTTTAACGCCCTTGACGGCGACGGTGCATTCTCTCCCGAGAGAGCGGGCGCGGTACCCAGCGGTGCACTCATAAAAATGTGCTTTTCCGGGAAATATACGGAGAAAGAAGTTTACAAAAAATTTGTGGGCGGCGGCGGTTTCAACGCTTACTGCGGCACCAACGACATGCGCGATGTGGATAAGATGGTAGACGGGGGTGACAAGAAAGCGGAGGAAGTCAGAGAGGCTTTCATCACGCAGGTGGCAAAGGACATCGGCGCCATGGCATGTGTATTGCAGGGCAAGGTGGATCAGATCATTGTGACCGGCGGTATCGCTTACGACAAGGCAGTCGTTGCGGGGCTTAAGGAGAAAGCGGAGTGGATTGCTCCCATGACGGTATATCCCGGCGAGGATGAGCTGATGGCTCTGGTACAGGGCGGACTGCGTATCCTGCGCGGCGAGGAAGAACTGAAGGTATATTGAGAAAAGGATTCTCATGCAATATAAGGCGGCGGAGGGGCAGAAAAGCAGGCTCCTCCGCCGTTTACTGGCTGGATAAGGGGTTTTGCTTGAATTTGCCCCTTGTATCTGGTAGAATATAGGTTAGTGTTTTGTTATTGTGGGGATTTTTTGAGAGAAAGGCGTGTGTCAGCCAGAAAGGCACATGAGAATGAGAAAATTATGAGCGTGGTACAAAAAATATTCGGAACGCACAGTGAACGGGAGATCAAGCGCATTACGGGACTGGTTGACAAAATCGAGGGTATGCGTCCCGAGATGATGGAAATGACGGACGAGCAGATGCGCGATAAGACCAAGGAGTTTAAGAAAAGACTCTCAGAGGGTGAGACTTTGGATGACCTTCTGCCAGAGGCTTATGCGCTTGTCCGGGAAGCGGCGAGAAGGGTGCTTAACACGGAGCACTACAGAGTACAGTTGATCGGCGGCATTATCCTGCATCAGGGACGAATCGCGGAGATGAGAACCGGTGAAGGTAAGACCCAGACCTGTCTTTTGCCGGCTTATCTGAACGCGCTGGAAGGAAAGGGCGTGCATGTTGTCACGGTCAACGACTATCTGGCGAAGCGTGACGCGGAGTGGATGGGGCAGGTACATGAGTTTCTCGGACTGAAAGTGGGATGTGTGTTAAACGACATGAAGCCCGAGGAGCGCAGGGAGGCTTACAACTGCGACATTACCTATGTGACCAACAACGAGCTGGGTTTCGATTATCTGCGTGACAACATGGTCATCTACAAGGAACAGCTCGTGCTCCGGGATCTCCATTATGCCATCATCGACGAGGTGGACTCGGTGTTAATCGACGAGGCGAGAACCCCGCTGATCATATCCGGGCAGAGCGGCAAGTCCACGAAACTTTACGAGGCGTGCGACATTCTGGCGAAACAGCTCACCCGCGGAGAGGACATGGAAGAACTTTCCAAGATGGACGCCATCATGGGCGTGGAGCGGGAAGAGACCGGGGACTTTATCGTGAACGAGAAGGACAAGGTGGTGAACTTGACCGCGCAGGGCGTTTCCAAGGTGGAGCGTTTCTTCCAGATCGAGAATCTGGCGGACCCGGAAAATCTGGAAATCCAGCACAACATTATACTGGCTCTGCGGGCGCACAATCTGATGTTCCGCGATCAGGATTATGTGGTGACCGACGATCAGGTTATGATCGTGGACGAATTTACCGGGCGTATCATGCCGGGGCGCCGCTATTCCGACGGACTGCATCAGGCGATTGAGGCGAAGGAGCATGTGAAGGTGAAGCGGGAGAGCAAGACCCTCGCCACCATTACGTTCCAGAACTTCTTCAATAAATTTGAAAAAAAGGCGGGTATGACAGGTACGGCGCTCACGGAGGAAAAAGAGTTCCGTGACATTTACGGTATGGATGTGGTGGCGATTCCCACAAACAGGCCGGTTGCCCGTGTCGATCATCAGGACGCAGTGTATAAAACCAAAAAGGAAAAACTGAAGGCGATTCTGCTCGCGGTACAGGAAGCGCACGCCAAGGGGCAGCCTGTTCTCGTGGGTACGATCAACATCGACGCTTCGGAAGAACTTTCCGCCATCTTTAAGAGAAACGGTCTGGAACATAAGGTGCTGAACGCCAAGTTCCATGAACTGGAGGCGGAGATCGTGGCGGATGCCGGCATTCACGGCGCGGTCACCATTGCCACCAACATGGCGGGTCGTGGTACGGATATCAAGCTGGATGAGGAGGCGAGAGCGGCGGGCGGTCTTATGATCATCGGTACGGAGCGCCACGAGTCCAGACGTATCGACAACCAGCTGCGTGGTCGAAGCGGCCGTCAGGGCGATCCCGGTGAATCGAAGTTCTTTATCTCGCTGGAAGACGATCTGATGAGGTTGTTCGGTTCCGACCGCATGGTTACCATGTTTAACGCGCTGGGCATCCCGGAAGGGCAGGAGATTGAACACAGCGCGCTGACCAAAGCGATCGAGACGGCGCAGAAGAAGATAGAGAACAACAACTTCGGCATCAGAAAAAGCCTGCTCGAGTACGATCAGGTGATGAACGAGCAGAGAGAGATCATATATGAGGAGAGACGCCGTGTTCTGGACGGCGAGAGCATGAGGGACGCGATCTACAAGATGATCACGGATATCGTTGAAAACTGCGTGGACATCTGCATCGGCGACGATTCCGACTTTGAGGAATGGGATTACAATGAGTTGAATACCCTGTTACTTCCCACGGTGCCCTTAAAGCCGGTGGACGCGTCGAGGGTATTGAAGCCTAAGAAAAACAGCCTGAAGCAGCAGTTAAAAGAGGAGGCTGTGAAGCTTTACGAGAGCAAGGAGGCGGAGTTCCCGGAGCCTGAGGCGATCCGCGAGATTGAGCGCGTGATCCTGCTCAAGGTGATAGACAGAAAGTGGATGGATCACATCGACGATATGGACCAGCTCCGGCAGGGTGCCGGCCTGCAGGCTTACGGGCAGAAGGATCCGCTGGTGGAGTACAAGCTGAACGGTTACGAGATGTTCGATGATATGACACAGAACATCAAGGAGGAGACCGTGCGCCTGCTCTTCCGTGTGCGCATTGAGCAGAAGGTGGAGAGGGAACAGGTGGCAAAGGTGACCGGCACCAACAAGGACGACACCCTGCAGAAAGGCCCCGTGAAGCGCGCGGAGGCGAAGGTTTATCCCAACGATCCCTGCCCCTGTGGGAGCGGGAAGAAATATAAACAGTGCTGCGGCCGGAAGTGATGATGTGGAAGAAACGGCGGCCAAAATGCGGTTTATGCGTGGGCGAATGAAAATACGCTCAGCAATCATACACTAGTTATAGGGAAAGAAGGTGAAGTTAAGTGGTAGAATTAGATAATATGAAATCGGAGCTTCTTGCGTACGAAAGCCCCTTAGCGGAAGTGAGGGATTCACTTTAACTTAGCGGATAAGGTAAAGCGGATCGAGGAGCTTGACATGGAAATGCAGGCGCCGGACTTCTGGGATGACCCGGAGAAATCCAACCAGAAGATGCGGGAGTCCAAAGGGCTGAAGGACGTTGTGGAGACGATGGACGGTCTTTCCAGCCAGTACAACGATATTCTGGAACTGATCGAGCTGGGCTACGAGGACAACGACCCGGCGATCATTCCCGATATCGAGGAGGAACTTGCCTCCTTTAAGGAAACCTTTGAGAATATCAGAATCAGCACGCTCCTCTCGGGCGAGTATGACAAAAACAATGCGATCCTCAAGTTAAATGCCGGGGCGGGCGGCACGGAGAGCTGCGACTGGTGCAGTATGCTCTACCGCATGTACACACGCTGGGCGGAGCGCAAGGGCTATTCGTTGGAAGTGATCGACTATCTGGACGGCGACGAGGCGGGCATCAAGTCCGTGACGTTCCAGATCAACGGCGAGAACGCTTACGGTTATCTGAAATCAGAGAAAGGTGTGCACAGACTTGTGCGGATTTCGCCTTTCAACGCGCAGGGCAAGCGGCAGACTTCCTTTGTGTCCCTTGACGTGATGCCGGACATTGAGGAGGATGTGGATATAGAGGTGAAGGACGAGGACATCCGCATTGACACCTACCGAAGCAGCGGCGCGGGCGGTCAGCATATCAACAAGACGTCCTCGGCGATCCGTATCACCCATTTCCCGACGGGAATCGTGGTGACCTGCCAGAACGAGCGGAGCCAGTTCCAGAATAAGGATAAGGCGATGCAGATGCTGAAAGCGAAACTCTATATGTTAAAGCAGGAGGAGAACGCGGAGAAGCTGTCGGATATCCGCGGCGACGTGAAGGAGATCGGCTGGGGCAACCAGATCCGCTCCTATGTGATGCAGCCGTACACGATGGTGAAGGATCACCGGACAAACGAGGAGTCCGGCAATGTGGACGCGGTGATGGACGGGGCGATCGATCCGTTTATCAATGCGTATCTGAAGTGGATTAACAGTTAATTTTTCGGGGAGATCGTTGTTGGTCTCCCCGTTTTGCGTGGGAAGAAAGTTTGCAATTTGGAGCATTTTACAAATGTTGGCTGAGGGGATATACTATATGTAGTGTATTTTGGGGCAGCGGAAAGCCTGTCTCTGGTTATATAAAAAGTGAGAAGAAAAAAGAGCGGGGAAAACGGGATGGGAACGAGAAAAAACAGAGTTTACAGATGGATAGCGGCTATGATGACGGCAGCTCTGTTGGTCGGACAGTGTCATGTGCCTGTGCAGGCAAACGAGGGTACTGCACCCACGGAGACGGGTATTTCGGATGAGAATACGGATGGCACGCAGGAGGGCGGCGCCGATGTGACAGACAAAGACGCGCCGGAAGGCGATGAAAACGGCGGCGGAGAAGGTGGCTCTGGCAATGGCGGTACAGGTGAAGCCGGTGATGGCGCAGACAATAGCGGCACGGAAGAAGGCGGCACAGGGGAGGGCGGCAACGGCGAAACAGGTTCGGACAACGGCGGCGCAGAGGATGACGAAGTGGACAACCCCGGTGCGGCTGGTGACGAGACAGGAGATGAGGGCGCGGAAGAAGCTGTTTCACAAAATGCGCTGTCTGAGGAAGCGGGGACGGCGCTGACGCAGGATGAGGGTATCGAAACGTATGCGGCTGATGGTACGATCTGGGATGATGGTTCTCATCTTTGGTACAGGGAGACGGGAAATGGCGAAGTCGAAGTAAAAGGGGAAGACCCGGAGCGGGATAACAGGGTGGGAAACGTAGTAATCCCTGAATCATTCGTGAAGGATGGAGATACCTGGCGTGTGACAGGAATAGGGGCAAACGCATTTGAGAAGAGCGACTCTCTGAAAACGGTTTCCATACCGGCAAGTGTGGAGCGTATAGGGGATAACGCATTTAAAGGCTCCTACCTTTCCAGCGCCACGATAGCGGAAGGCGTGAAAGAAATAGGAAAGAGCGCGTTTGCGTACTGCGCTTTGGAGAGCATAACGATACCGGGAAGCGTGAGAAGCATGGAGAAGGATGCATTTGCCTGCGACGAGGATTTAAAGAGTGTAACGATAAAGGAAGGTGTGACAGGAATAGGGGATAGTGCATTTCTTTATTGCAGAAGTCTGACCAGGGTAGAGATACCGGGAAGCCTGACGAGTATAGGTGATGGCGCGTTTAGTATGTGCAGCCGTCTGACCAGTGTGACAATACCGGCAGGCGTGACGGAAATAAAGGAAGGTGCGTTTGCATCGAGCGGTTTAACCAGCGTAGAGATACCGCAGGGTGTGACGTGTATAGAGACGGCTGTGTTTGAGGGCTGTAAAAAATTAACCCGCGTAACGATACCGGAAAGTGTAACGAATATAAAGAAGAACGCTTTTTTTCAATGTGAGAGCTTAACCGCCATAGAGATACCGCAAAATGTGACGCAGATAGGGGAAGCTGCATTTTATAAATGCACAAAATTAACTGGCGTAGAGATACCGCAAGGTGTGACACGTATAGAAAATTATACATTTAAATCCTGTACAAGTTTAAACAATGTGGAGATACCGGAAAATGTAACAAGTATAGGTGAGGGTGCGTTTGAAGCCTGCAGCAGTCTGGCAAGTGTGACAATATCAGAAAAGGTATCGAAGATAGGCGTGGAGGCGTTTAAAGATTGTGGTCGATTGAAAGCGCTTTATATTGTTGTATCATCAGATGTGAACATCCGGTTTCCGCAGGTCGGGAGAGACGCATTTGCTCCATTTCCCGACAATAATGAGGTGAATAAGAGATATATTCATTTTTTTGATACATTTGATACGAGTAAGAGCGAATTGAAGGGACAAGCCTATACTGACGCCTTCAAAGAGGCCGCGAAAAATGACGGCGATGCAGACAATGGCAGATGGTATGGCTGGTCCTACGAAGGAGTAACCATAGATACTTACACCGCGACCATCAACGTGAAGAAAGACGGAACCCCATGGCTTGGTCATGGCAGAACCTTTGCCCTGCTTGGCGGCGGGACCAGCGGTTTCCTCGAAGTCCCGGGGCAGGCGGGTGACAGCTCCTACCGCATCAGTCAGGTGCCCGATGGTACATACCGCATCTATGATATCACAGGTGTTCCCGCGGATTCTCTTTATTCCAGGGCCAGGGACACGGGAGCGGAAGTGCGTGTGAGCGGCGCGGACACCGAAGTGGACGTGACGGTGAACGGGGCAGATGTGGAAAAGGACGTCCATTACTATACCGCCACCTTCTACGACGGGACGGAGGCTTACAAAGTCGGAACCCCGCAGGAGCCGCAGATTATTTTAAGAGGAAAGAAGGCGCTAAAGCCGGAGAACCCGCAGAAGGCGGACTGGCAGTTTGCCGGATGGAAGACGACGGACGGCGGCAGCACGCCCTATAACTTTGATATGCCCGTGACTGACATCACAAGCATTTTTGCAAGCTGGGTGGAAAAGACGGCGGAGCAGTTACAGATCAAGGCGACTGCCACGGAGGGAGGGACGATTGACCCAACAGGTGACATAGCTGTCACAAAAGGCGGGGAGCAGTCCTTTACCATCACGCCGGAGGAAGGCTATAAAATCAAGGCTGTCAAGGTGGACGGCAAGGACGTGACGGCAGGACTGAAGGACACGCTGATAAGGGCGCAGGCGGGAGCCAGATATTACACCTTTACGAATGTGACGGAGAACCACACCATCCATGCCGCTTTTGAGAAGGACGGGAACACCCCGGGCGGCGGAGGTGGCGACAATCCCGACCCGGGCGGGGATAACCCCGGTGGCGGAGGCGGTGACAATCCCGATCCGGGAGGAGATCATCCCGGCACCGAAAGTGGTGAAGACGGCGAAGCCCCCAGCCCGGTCACAGTAGATGTGACAACTGTGTCACAAACATCCGCTCCACAGACATCCGGCGGACAGGACAAAGGCGCGGACAATGGTGGTGCATCCGTCGAGGCACGGACAGCGGACGGGAAAGGAACGGCTGCAGACGGGCGCGAGCCTAAGACGGGGGACGCTGCGCAGGTGGAGATTTATGCAACTGTGGCAATGATCGCGGGGCTGACGTATCTGCTTCTCTACTTCATGGAAGAGGGACGCGGTATGACCGAGCGGGAGAAGGAAGTGTTCGTGGCAGCGTTTATCCGCTGGGCGAAGAAGGGCGGTAGATTCAGGAGGTGCTGTGCGGTAGCGGCGATCTTCTGCCTGCTTGTGTACTACCACAGCATCGGGAAACGCGCGGGCAGAGCCGGCTTTGACAGGAAGTGTCTGGGACAGGCGTTGTAAAGGAATAAAAATAGAGGCTGCCTAAACAGCAGCCCCTGCATTATTTTTAATCAGATCCAGAAAGAACTCCGCCTCGGTCGCTGCCATATAAGGGATCACCCACAGCAGCGCCAGTCCCCACGACAACAGTCCGAGAAGCATGAGCGGAAGAAAACTTACATAGAGATAGAAGAGCCTGCCTTTGTGGTGCACCATGAGGCGGCGGCTTTTTTGTAGCAGCTCCCTCGCCGTGTACTGCGGAAAATCGTGGAGCAGGAAGTAAGTCTGGGCATAAAAAAGGCTCAGCATAACGGAAACCGCCCCCGACAGAATCATGGAGAGCGCATAGGGCAGCATGAGGTTCATCACTTTATTCACATGATTCATATTTGCCAGCATCAGGTAGTTTATAATGATCTGCGGCAGGCTCGACAGATAGGTAACCAGCGTGATCCATGCCTGTATGACAATCGCTTTGTCGGGGCAGAGCTGAAAACCGTAAAACAGGTCTCCCACAGAAACCGGGCGTCCACAGATCAGCTTCAGATAGAGATAGGCGCTGCCCGAAGAAAACAACCCGGTCAGAATGGAAACCAGAAACATAATCGCATAGTAGATAATGGTGCCGGGTATCGTGGAGAGGTCCACGAGCAGGCTCACGGCGAGAGTGACAGCACCCATAATCGCGACTACAATCATAAAAGCGCCGATGGTCGTGCCGTAATGTCCGAGCAGATGCTCTCTGGCGCTGGCTTTCAGTTCTGATGATGACTTAAATTGGTTCATGCCGATGTTATGTCAACCTTTCTTGGGCAAGTTCAATGATACCCGGAGTTTATACCGCCTCATCAAAGTTCATGCCGCGGTATTTGTTTACTGCGTCGGAGGATTTCATATCCTTCTGGTAAGGATTATCCTCGTTGCGGTATTTGATCTGGGTGGCGGTGGTGCCGCCGGCTACATAGGTGCGTCCGCATTCCGGGCAGATGTCTGTCTTGATGGACACATTGCAGGAAACCACTTTGCCGTTTTTTTCGGAAGCTTTCTGATAGGCATTGCTCACATGCTCCTGCTCGTGACCTCTGACCCTCGCCGCCGCCGCTTTCGGATCAATGTGCGCAGCAGCCTTGAAGGAGACGTCGCCCTCGTCGGAACCGTCTTGATACTTGCGGTTTTTACAAGTCTCGCACTCCGCGGGGGAAGATTTCTTTCCCGGCTGTCTCTCGGTGGATTCGCCGGGGTTGCGTATGATGACGCGGCCGTCCACAGGCGCGCCGGAAGATCCCATAATCGGAGAAATCGTCATAACGTTACCCTGCCTTTCTTTTCATTCAAATCATAGTCTGAACCTGCCATTTATTCCAGTTCGTCCAAATTCCACATATCGTAAATCTCTTCCATCATCTCATCGTAAGAGACGCCGTACTGCTCCTCGCACATTTTATTGACTTCCTCAGTCAGATCCGGGGAGAGTCTGGGAAGGGAAAATACCAGCCATACGGCAAAAACGCAGAATGCCACGTCCAATGCCAGCCCGGTAATGCAGCAGATCATGCCAGCCTTCGCCTTGCCAGCCATTTTTTTCGCGCCGCCTCTGGAGAGGATCGCCAGAATAATGCCGACGCCGCCCAGAAGAAACGGCATGGACAGCCGCAGCAACAAAAGGCTCGCCAAAGTGATAATGCCCAGAATCATGGAGGCGGTAGCCATGTTTTCGCCCTTCGGTCTGAGCTGGACAGGCTGCATGGGCGAACCGTAGGGATTGTATGGCTGATTGCCGTTGTACGGATTGTTGTTATTATACGGATTGTTGTTATTGTAAGGATTGTAACCGCCGCCGGGACCGCCCTGCGGATTGTTTGGTCCATAGTCCATTGTGTATGCCTCGTTTTCGTGATCGGTATTTGTGACGGGGAATACATAACATTCCCTAAATCGCCGGATTTAGCCAGCAATTTTTTATAGTTTAGCATATTTTTCCGAAAAAAACCATAGCTTCCTGTGGCGGATTTCGGATTTATCTTGTATAATAAAAACGTTAGGCAAAAGAATGCATGTATACTTTATTGCAATGAAGTGATAAAGAAGAGGGTATTATGGACATTATTTTACAACTGAAAGAGGAATTACAGGTAGAAAAGTGGCAGGTGGAGGCGGCGGTTTCCCTGATTGACGAGGGAAACACGATTCCCTTTATCGCCCGCTACCGGAAAGAGATGACGGGATCCTTAAACGACGAAGTGTTGAGGGATCTCCATGAGCGCCTTACCTATCTGCGGAATCTGGAGGAGAAGAAGGCGCAGGTTCTTAGCAGTATCGAGGAGCAGGGTAAGCTGACCGACGAGCTTAAGGCGCGTATTGAGGCGGCGCAGACCATGGTGGTGGTGGAGGATCTTTACCGTCCTTACCGCCCGAAGAGAAAGACCCGCGCCAGTGTGGCGAAGGAGAAGGGCTTAGAGCCCCTTGCGGCGTTTATTCTCGCGCAGGAGACGACGGCGCCGATCGAGGAGGAAGCGGCGAAGTATATCCGCGAGGACGAGGATGAGGCGAAAGCCGTGAAGACGGCGGCGGAGGCTCTGCAGGGCGCGAAGGATATTATCGCGGAGCAGATTTCCGACGAGGCGGATTACCGCATCTATATCCGCGACATTACCATGAAGGAAGGAAAGCTCGTGACCGCCGCCAAGGATGAAAAGGCGGAGAGCGTTTACGAGATGTATTACCAGTATGAGGAACCCATCAGCAAGGTGGCGGGGCACCGGGTTCTCGCCATCAACAGGGGCGAGAATGAGAAGTTCCTGACGGTGAAAATCGAAGCGCCCGAGGAGAGGATTCTTCAATTCCTGCGCACAAAAACCATAATAAATGACAATCATGTCACATCTCCGGTTCTGGAGGAAGTAATCGCTGACAGTTATGACAGGCTGATCGCTCCGGCAATAGAGAGGGAGATCAGAAATGACCTCACCGAGAAGGCGGAGGACGGCGCCATCTCCGTATTTGGAAAAAATCTGGAGCAGCTTTTGCTGCAGCCGCCGATTAAAGGTAAGGTTGTGCTTGGCTGGGATCCGGCTTTCCGCACGGGCTGTAAGCTGGCGGTGGTGGACGAGACGGGTAAGGTGCTCGACACGAAGGTGATCTATCCCACCGCGCCCCAGAATAAGGTGGAGCAGGCGAAAGCCGAGCTGAAAAAGCTGATTAAAAAATATAGCGTCTCCCTGATTTCCGTGGGAAACGGGACGGCGTCCAGAGAGTCCGAGCAGGTGATTGTGGAGCTGATCAAGGAACTGGATGTGCCGGTGCAGTATGTGATCGTGAACGAGGCGGGCGCGTCCGTCTATTCCGCCAGCAAACTGGCAACGGAGGAATTCCCTGAGTTTGACGTGGGGCAGAGAAGCGCGGCTTCCATCGCGAGAAGACTGCAGGATCCTCTGGCGGAACTGGTAAAGATCGATCCCAAATCCATCGGCGTGGGGCAGTACCAGCATGACATGAACCAGAAGAAGCTGAGCGAGGCCCTTGGTGGTGTCGTGGAGGACAGCGTGAACCGGGTCGGCGTGGATCTGAACACCGCCTCCGCCTCCCTTCTCGAGTATGTATCCGGCGTGACCAAGGTGATCGCCAGAAACATAGTGGACTACCGGGAGACCAACGGACGTTTCACTGACAGAAAACAGCTTCTCAAGGTGGCGAAGCTGGGACCGAAGGCGTTTGAACAGTGTGCGGGCTTTATGCGGATCGCGGACGGCGACAATCCTCTGGACGCCACCAGCGTCCACCCGGAATCCTACGAGGCGGCGAAAAAGCTGATGGAGAAGCTGGGGCTCACCATGGAGGATATCAAGGAGGCGCAGAAAAAGGCGGCGGTGAAGAAACCGGCTCCCGCGAAGGAGAAGAAGCCCCGCCCGAAAAAGCCTGTGATCCGAAACACCGACACGGCGATGGGCAAGGCGCTGGCGGCTGCGCTTGGCGGCATGGATATGGCGGCGGAGGGAAATGACACGGATGTCATAAGTTCCGGCTCCGGCAGTCAGGGGCAGACGGCTGTCAGCAATCTGGCAAAGCGGGTCAAGGATAAGAAAAAGCTGGCGGAGGAGCTTGGAATCGGTGAAATCACGCTGGTGGATATTCTGACAGAGCTGGAAAAACCGGCCCGCGATCCGAGAGACAACATGCCTGCGCCGATCCTTAGAAGCGACGTATTAGATATGAAGGACTTAAAGCCCGGCATGATCTTAAAAGGGACGGTCAGAAATGTCATCGACTTCGGCGTATTCGTGGATATCGGCGTGCATCAGGACGGTCTGGTGCATATCTCGCAGATTACGGACCGCTATATCAGACACCCGCTGGAGGCGGTCAGCGTGGGGGATATCGTGGATGTGCAGGTGCTCACGGTGGACGTGCCGAAGAAAAGAATAGGGCTTACCATGAGGATCAAAAGACAATAGAAAAGGAGTTTTGCCATGTTTAAGTACATTGTGAAAAGAATTTTGCTGGCGATCGTGACGATCTGGGCGGTTGCCACACTCACCTTCTTCCTGATGAATCTGGTGCCGGGCGGACCGTTTTTGTCGGAGAAGGCGATCAGCCCCCAGGCGCAGGCGGCGCTGGAGGCGAAGTACGGGCTGGATAAACCCATGTCACAGCGCTATGTGAACTATATGACCGGGGCGCTCCACGGGGATTTCGGTGACAGCCTGAAACAGAGAGGCCGTACCGTCATGTCCATCATTTCCATGAAATTTCCCGTGTCCGCGAGGGTCGGCGGCATATCCGTCCTCGTGGCGCTGATTCTGGGAATACCCCTTGGCAGTATCGCCGCTTTGAAGCGGGGAAAGCCGGCGGACAGTGTGATCAGCGTGATTGCGACATGCGGTATCGCGGTGCCCAGTTTCGTGATCTGTACGCTGCTCATGTATTTCTTCGGCGTGAAGCTGGGGCTTCTGCCCACGATGGGTCTGGAGAGCGCAAAGCACTATGTGATGCCGGTGATTGCCCTGTCCTTCTACCCCACAGCTTATATTATGCGGCTGATGCGCTCCTCCATGCTGGACGTGCTGGGACAGGACTATATGCGTACAGCCAAGGCAAAAGGACTGGCGGGAGGAAAGATACTCTTCAAGCACGCGCTTAGAAACGCGATTCTGCCGGTAGTAACCTATGTGGGTCCCATGCTTGCATACACCATCACGGGAAGCTTCGTGGTGGAGAAGATCTTTGTCATACCGGGACTGGGTGGAGAGTTTATCAAGGCGATCAACGGGCGCGATTACACGCTGATTATGGGTACGACGATCTTTCTGGCGACCCTTGTTATCGTGATGAACGTGGTTGTGGATATCATTTACAAACTGGTTGATCCGAGAATCAAACTCAAGTAACTGGTATAGTAGAAATTTTATAGAAAGGTACGCGAAACATGAAAGAGAATCCCTTAAGTTTTCAGTTAAAACTCAAGCCGGAAGATTTTCTGCCGGCTACGGAGGAAGAAAAACAGAGTCAGATCATCATGCGCGAGAGCGTGAGTTTCTGGAAGGACGGTATGCGCCGGCTTCGGAGAAATAAGGTGGCGATGGTCTCGCTGGTCGTGATTATTGTGGTGATGATTTTTTCCTTTATCGTTCCCGCTTTTTATCCTTACACCTATAAGGAGCAGATCAAGGGGGCGAACAGCCTTGCGCCCATGGAGTATTCAGCGGAGGAACAGGCGCGGATCGACGCGGGAGAGAAGGTGTTCCCCCATGTTTTCGGCACGGACAAGATGGGGCGTGATTACGCCATCCGTGTGATGATGGGAAGCCGCATTTCCCTGCTTGTGGGACTCGTCGCGACGTGTATTATCCTGATCATCGGTTCCGCTTACGGTTCCATCGCAGCGTTCTTCGGCGGCTGGGTGGATCTGGTGATGATGCGTATTGTGGATATCATTTATACGATTCCCGATATCCTTCTCATCGTTCTTTTGTCTATGTCTTTGAAGGCGCCGCTTAACAATCTGGCTACCAAGCCGGGTTTCCACTGGTTGTCGGTTGTGGGTGAGAATCTGATCAGTATCTTCGTGGTGTTTGCCCTGCTCTACTGGGTGGGCATGGCGAGAATGGTCAGAAGTCAGGTGCTCATGTTGAAAGAGAGTGAGTATGTCACGGCGGCGAGGGCTCTGGGCGTTGCAAACGGCAGGATCATCAAGAAGCATCTGCTGACCAACTGTATCGGTACCCTGATCGTGACGACGACGTTACAGATTCCGTCCTCCATCTTTACGGAGAGCTTCTTAAGTTTCTTAGGTCTGGGCGTGGCGGTGCCGCTGCCCTCTCTGGGAAGTCTGGCAAGCGACGCGCTGAACGGCATCAATACTTACCCGTACCTGCTGTTTATCCCGGCGCTGCTGATCAGTCTGATTATCTTAAGCTTTAACCTGCTCGGCGACGGGCTCAGAGACGCCTTTGACCCGAAGCTGAAGAACTAGAAAGGAGGACGAGAGAATGGGAGAATATCTGGTAGATGTCAAAAACGAACGGCTTTCTTTCTTTACACCCGCCGGGGAGGTTAAGGCGTTGAATGACGTTTCCATCCGTCTGAAGGAGGGAGAGGTGCTTGGAATCGTGGGAGAGAGCGGTTCCGGCAAGTCGGTGACGGCGTACAGCCTGATGGGGCTAACCGCCCACCCGGGGAAACTGCTCGGCGGTGAACTCCACTTCAACGGACATCAAGTGGAGCAGATGACCGAGAAGGAAATACGAAAATTCCGCGGAAATGAGATTTCCATTATTTTTCAGGACCCGATGACCAGTTTAAATCCGGTCTACACCATCGGCAACCAGATTACCGAGGTGATAAGACTGCACACGGACAAGACGAGGCAGCAGGCAAAGGAGCGCGCGAAGGAACTGCTGGAGCTGGTGGGCATCAACGAGCCGGAAAAGCGCTTAAAACAGTATCCCCACGAGCTTTCGGGCGGTATGCGGCAGCGTGTGATGATCGCCATCGCGCTTGCCTGTGAGCCGAAACTCCTGATTGCGGACGAGCCGACCACGGCGCTGGACGTGACGATTCAGGCGCAGATTCTGGAGCTGATGATGGAACTGAAAGATAAGCTTGGCATGGCGATCATTATGATCACCCATGATCTGGGCGTGGTGGCGAGCATGTGCGAGCGCATCGCGGTCATGTATGCGGGCAGAATCATTGAGTACGGCACGACGGACGACATTTTCTATCATCCGAAGCACGAGTACACGAAAGGACTGATCCGTTCCATTCCGAGACTGGACACAAAGGAACATGAGAGACTGGTTCCCATCGAGGGAACGCCTGTGGATATGCTGAATCCGCCTGCGGGATGTCCTTTCGCGCCCCGCTGCGACGCGGCGATGCAGATCTGTCTGCGCGAGATGCCGCCGGTCACCACATTTGGCGACGTGCATTATACCCAGTGCTGGCTGAACCAGAAGGAAGAGATGGAGAAAGGAGCGTCCCATGAGTAAGCATTTGATTGAGGTGGAGCATCTGCGCCAGTATTTTCCGGCGGGAGGCTTCGGAAAAAATAAGAAATTTGTCAGGGCGGTGGACGACGTCTCCTTCTATGTGGATAAGGGGGAAACGCTCGGGTTAGTCGGTGAGTCCGGCTGCGGCAAGACCACCACGGGGCGCACCATGCTTCGGCTCTACGAGCCCACGGGCGGGAAATTCACCTTTGACGGCGACGTGATTTTCGACGTGGAGAATAAGCAGTACGCGAATATGCTTCCCTACAGGAAGCGGATGCAGATCGTGTTTCAGGATCCTTATGCAAGTCTTGATCCCCGTATGACGGTGGGCGACATCGTGGGGGAGGCGATTGACGTGCACAAGCTGGCCCAGAGCAAGCAGGATCGCTACGACCAGATCATACACATTCTGGAGCGGGTGGGCTTAAATTCCGAACACGCGAACCGTTATCCTCATGAGTTTTCCGGCGGACAGAGACAGCGTGTGGGCATTGCCAGGGCGCTGGCGGTGCATCCCGAATTTATCGTCTGCGACGAGCCGATCTCGGCGCTGGATGTGTCGATTCAGGCGCAGGTCATCAATATGTTTGAGGATCTGCAGGAGCAGATGGGACTAACTTATCTGTTTATCGCCCACGACCTGTCGGCGGTGAAACACATTTCCAACCGCATCGGCGTGATGTATCTGGGCAGGATGGTGGAGCTGACGGACAGCTACACGCTGGTGGACCGCCCCCTGCATCCCTACACGAAGAGCCTGATCTCGGCAATCCCCGTTGCGGACCCGAAACAGGCGAGGGAAAGCCAGCGCATCGTGCTGGAGGGAGACGTGCCGAGTCCTTTGAATCCCCCCTCGGGTTGTACCTTCCGCACCCGCTGTCCCTATGCGGATGAGAGGTGCGCCGCGGAGGTGCCGGAGTGGAGAGAAGTGGAAAACGGGCATTTTTGCGCCTGTCACCATATTGACAAGTGCAATTAAATGTGATAAACATGTTAGATGGAAAAGTAAATCAATTTAGAAGAGGAGGAACGATTATGAAAAAGAAAGTAATCGCGCTGATGTTGGCGGCGGCTATGGTTGTCGGTGTGACGGCCTGCGGCGGCAGTTCTACGGAACCGGCTCCGACGCCCGGGATCGACGATGCGTCAGAAACCACAGAGGGGGGGGAGGCTCCCGCAGATGATACTGGTGCTGACAGTACTGCACCCGCAGCTTCCGGCGAAGGGAAGGTTCTGTCCGTACAGATCGGCCCCAACCCCGAGACCATCGACCCGGCGTTAAACAGTGCAGTGGATGGCGGTAACATGATTTTACATGCTTTTGAGTGCCTTTTGACGGTAGATCAGGACGGCAAGCTGGCTCCCGGCCAGGCTGAGACATGGGAGACTTCCGAGGACGGTCTGACATGGACCTTCCATTTAAGGGACGGTCTGAAGTGGTCTGACGGCTCTGCCCTCACGGCAAACGATTTCGTATACAGCTGGCGCAGAGTCTGCGATCCTATGGTAGCGGCTCCTTATGCGGAGACTGTTCTCGGCATGGTAGAGGGCTATGCAGATGCCATCGGCGGCAATCTGGAAGCGCTCGGCGTGGAAGCGCCCGATGATAAAACCCTTGTGGTGCATCTCTCCCAGCCCTGCTCCTACTTCGGCTCTCTGGCAGCTTTCGCTACCTTAAGCCCGGTACAGCAGGCAACCATCGACGCCAACGGCGACGGCTGGGCAGTAGCGGCTGACACTTATATCACGAACGGCTGTTTCTATATTTCCGATTGGGTGCCCGGCTCCTATATCATGTTCACAAAGAACCCGAACTACTGGAATGCGGATGCGATCAAGCTGGATGCGATCAAGTTCAATCTGATCGAGGATCCCAACGCTTCCTACAGCGCATACCAGACCGGCGAAGTGCTCTTCATCAAGGACGTGCCCACAGAGGAGATCCCTTCCCTGGAAGGCAACGCGGAGTTCCATGTGGAGCCGATTATCGGTACCTACTATCTGAGCTTAAATACCCAGAGAGAGCCCTTCAACGATCCCAAGGTGCGTAAGGCGTTAAGTCTTGCCATCGACCGTGAGTATGTGGCTGGTACGCTGATGCAGGGAACTTACTCTGCAGCAAGCAACTTTATGGGTCCCGGCTGGATTGATACAGACGGCAGCCAGTTCATTGACAACGCAAACGGCGGCAAGCCTTATATCGACACGGCAAACCACGAGGCAAACGTGGAGGAGGCGAAGCAGCTTCTGGCGGACGCAGGTTACCCGGACGGCGCAGGCTTCCCTGCCATCACTTATTCCACCAACGATGCAGGCTACCATAAAGTAGTGGCTGAGTATTTACAGCAGGCATGGGCGGAGATCGGCGTTGAGCTTCAGGTAGATATCGTTGAGTGGGCAAGCTTCACTCCCATGAGACGTAACGGCGACTACGATGCTTCCCGTAACGGCTGGGTAGGCGATTACAGCGATCCTTCCAACATGCTGGATCTGCTCTACTCCAGTAACGGTAACAACGACGGTAAGTTCAACAATGCAGAGTACGATGCGGCTATGGATACTTCCAGAACCACACTGGACGCTGCAGAGCGTTCCGCAGCCCTTCACAAGGCAGAGGACATCATTATGAACGAGGCTGGCTGTGTTCCTGTTGCTTACTACAATGACTTCTGGTTACAGAGCAGCAAGATCCAGAATATGTGGCATTCCGCATACGGCTACTGGTACTTCATGTACGCTGACATTGCTGAATAAAAAATAAGATAAAAGGCGTAAGGCTTCTGTGTATTTGAGAGGTCTTACGCTTTTTTGACAGGTATTTGCCGAAAGCAAAGAGTAAATTACAGCTTGATTTTAGCGTGCTCACGTGGTATTCTATTACAGGAAAATAAAATAAGAGAAAAGTTCTTCGGGGCAGGGTGCAATTCCCTACCGGCGGTGACAGTCCGCGACCCGTTATCATTCAAGCGTTTACCCGCGCGGTGATGAAATGGCTGATCTGGTGAAATTCCGGAACCGACAGTATAGTCTGGATGAGAGAAGACGGATAAAGTGACAGAAATGTCATATTTATCGGGCAAGAGCCTGTGCCGCTGGCACAGTGCGGAGACTGCTCAGTGTGTATGATATACCCCCGGAGTTTCGACTTCGGGGGTTTCTGCGCGCATAAGCAGAGTCAGAAGAACTTTCCCCTAAAAAAGGAGGAAAAGAAAAATGGGTAACGGATTATTACAGAGTATTGCGGACAACGTGATTTTTGTCCTTGTCTGCGTAGGTGTGGCGGCGGCGCTGTTTTTCATCGCCTACGGCACGGAAAAGACGATGCAGAAGAAAAACGGTGTGACAGAGCGCATCCTCACCACCAGAAAGATCACCATGATCGGGCTGTTCTCGGCACTGGCGGTGATCTTACATATGATGGATTTCCCGGTTCCGTTTCTGGCGCCTGGATTCTATCAGCTGGATTTCTCCGAGATTCCCGCGCTGGTGGGAGCTTTTGCTTTCGGTCCCGTGGCAGGCGTGATGATCGAGTTTTGCAAGATTCTCTTAAAGCTTGTGATCAAGGGAACGAGCACAGCCTTTGTGGGTGATCTGGCGAATTTCGTGATCGGCTGCAGCCTTGTTCTGCCCGCATCGATTCTGTACATGTTTAAGAAAACCAAGAAGAGAGCCATAGCAGCGTGTGTGGCTGGGTCAGTGATTATGACAGTGTTCGGGTCGGCGTTCAACGGCGTTTACCTGCTCCCTGCCTTCTCCAGGTTGTTCGGGATGCCGCTGGAGGCAATCATCGCGGCAGGCGCGGAGATCAACGGCAACATTCATAACGTAACGAGCTTCGTGATCTTTGCGGTGGCGCCTCTGAATATCGTAAAGAGTGCGGCGGCATCGGGCGTTACCATGCTGATCTACAAACCTTTAAGCCCAATTTTGAAAAATGCCAGTCCTGTCATGGAGAGACGGGCGGGAGAGGTTTCCAATTCGGGAAATGCGTGATGTATCAATGGTGAAAAGGGGTTAACATACTATTCGAGAGAGAAAATACTACTTTTCTGCGGGAAAGTAGTATTTTCTTTTTTGTAAGGTTCCTGTAAGATTTTTGTAAGATTTATAGTCTAAAATAGTGTAAGAAGATGGCAGGGGCGCGGCGCGATAAATTGGCAGAGAATTTTAAGAATGATTTAAGATTTTGCTGTGCTTCTTTTAAGAAAGCGATGCTAAGATAAAAAATGTGAAAAAAGTGAATCAAAAGGCAGCTCTGTTTCGTTATAACATAGAGAAACTTGTACAGCTTAGCATATACATAATAAGGAAGGAAAGAAAGGAACGTAGTATCATGGGGACATTGGTGGAAATCCGGGATATCTGCAAGGTCTACAATCCCGGGGAAAATGAAGTGAAGGCGCTGGACCATGTGAGTCTGACCATCGGGGAAGGAGAGTTCGTGGCGATTATCGGGCATTCAGGCTCGGGAAAGTCCACGCTGATGAACATGCTCGGCTGTCTCGACGTGCCCACCAGCGGCAGTTATTTTCTGCACGGGCATGATGTGGGCAGCATGTCGGACGACGAGCTTTCGGATATCCGCAATCAGGAGATCGGCTTTGTCTTTCAGGGGTTTAACCTGATTCCCAGTCTGACAGCGGTGGAAAATGTGGAGCTGCCGCTGATTTACCGGGGCGTCGGAAAGAAAGAGCGGCTGGAGCTGTCGGAGAAGGCGCTCGACAAGGTGGGACTGGCAAAACGAAAGACCCACAAGCCGTCCGAGATGTCCGGCGGACAGCAGCAGAGAGTGGCGATTGCCAGAGCGATCGCGCAGGCGCCGCCCATCATTCTGGCGGACGAGCCGACGGGAAATCTGGATTCCGGATCCACCAGGGAGATCATGGATATCCTGCGGGGACTGCACGAGGAGGGCAGGACGGTGATCCTGATCACCCATGACGACGAGATTGCGGCACGTGCCAAACGTGTCATAAAAATTATGGACGGAAAAATAGAGGAGGATTATGAAAATGTTTCGGAAGGCGAAGAATAAGGCGGAAAATGCGGTGGAAAACACAGATGTGACGCCGAAAAAAGAAAAGGTTCCCATGGATAAAGAAAAGAAGAAAAAGATACGCCGAAGGGTGATTGCGGGCGTATTGGCGGCTCTCGTGGTGGCTTTTTTCGTGAGAAATTCCATGATGGCAAAGAATGCGGCGCCGATGGTGACCACCGTTGCGGTCACCACGGGGGATGTGGAGCAGATCCTGAGCACCGGCGGCACGGTGAAGAGCGACGAGAAGAGGACTTACTTCGCGCCACTGTCCGTGGAGGTGGGCGAAGTGATGGTGAGCACCGGCGATACGGTGAAAAAGGGCGATGTGATGCTCACCTTTGACGAGAAAGCGTTGTCTGATGAAAAGCAGGCGGCGGAGTATAAGATGGCATCCAACGAGGGCGGCTATGAGAGCTCCGTGCACAAAAATAACGAGTATGTGGCGGATCTGTCCGAGGCGAACCGCAATCTTCCCGTATTGGAACAGCAGATCGCGGATAACGAAAAGCTGTTGGATGAGCTGAACAAAAAGATTGAGGAGAAGAAGGCGGGATGGAATTATAACGGAACAAATTTGAATGTCTCCGTCATGGAGTGGCAGAGCATCATTGCGCAGGATGAGGAGGCGCTGGCGGACATCAGTGAGAAAGAGGCGAGAGGCGAGCTGAGCGATTTCAGCGAAGACGAGATCAAAGAGATGCGAAATGAAGCGGAGATCAAGCTCGCGAACGACAGGGAGATTCTTCTGAACCTCCAGATACAGACGCAGTACAACGGCTATGAAGAAGTGAACAATAAGGAAGTCAGGGATCTGCAGCGGCAGGCGAAGGACGTGGAAGAACTGATCGCTTCCTACAAGGAATACCAGTCGGAGATGAAGTCCCAGAAAGCATCCTCGGAGTCCGGGGTTCTGGATGCGGGCGGCAAGGCGAAGCTGGAGGCGGACACGGCGCTTGAGACGCTGACCAATCAGGAGAAACTGGACGCCATCGCCGAGGTGGAGAACGGGCTGAAAGCCGATTTCGGCGGCGTGGTCACGGAACTCGAGGCGATAGCGGGACAGCCGCCCACGGAGAGCGGGAAGCTGGTGACCATCGAGAGCACGGAGAAAGTGTATGTGAGACTCAGTGTTTCCAAATATGACCTGGAAAAGATTGCCGTGGGACAGAAAGCGGATGTCGATATCGCCGGAAAGACATATGAGGGTACGGTGAGCAAAATCGACGGCATGGCGACCCAGAATAACAGCGGCGCGATGGTAGTCGGCGTGGACGTCAACATCGACAACCCGGATGAAAACATTTTCCTCGGCGTGGAAGCTAAGGTTTATGTCCATATGGCGAAAGCCGAGGGTGTGGTTACGGTGCCCATTGAGGTGATCAACAGCGACCGTGACGGCGATTTCGTGTACGTGGAAGAGAACGGCGTGGTGACGAAGAGGCGCATTACCACGGGTATCGCATCCGACAGTGTCAGCGAGGTGAAGGAGGGACTCTCGGAGGGTGAAAACGTAGTCATGGCGAACGGCATGGAGTTTGAAGACGGCACGGCGGTGACGGCTATGCCGATGCCTTAGTGCAAAAAGAACTGCGAAAGACGTCCCGCCATGGGACGGAGACGCAAAGTCAGAAAAGATGGCTTGAAAGTTCTATGCTTTGCGCGAGATAATGCCGGAAAACGGTATTCTTCGAGTGACAGAAAATAAAGGATAGGGGACAAAATGGGACAGATATGGGAATACATAAAAATTGCCCTGATGAATATCAAGACGAACAAAGGGCGCTCCGCCCTCACCATGCTTGGCATTATCATCGGTATCGCTTCCGTCATTATGATTATTTCTATCGGTAACGGGGTGCGAAGCTCTGTCAACGAGGAGCTGGAAAATATGGGCGGCGGTCTGATTGCCATTTACACCAATGATAATGAGGAAGGCAATGATGTGAAGTTTACGGAGGAAGACTTTGCGCTGATCAAGGATAAGGTGGAGCATGTGAAAGGCGCAACGGCGCAGTATGGCTACTATGGCGCAACGGCAAGAGGACGCAAGGGCGCAGACTTTATGGCGATCCTTAACGGCGGAAATACGGCGCTGCAGTATGCAGTCGGTAACGAGCCGATTGTCAGGGGCAGATATTTTTCCCAGAGTGAGTGCGATGCGGCAAGCATGGTCTGCGTTATCACGGAGAGCGCGGCAAGGTCGCTGTTTGGCACCACGGATGTGGTAGGCATGAGCTTCGAGCTTACCCTGTGGGATGTGAGTCAGGATTTGCGGATCGTGGGTATCAGACAGGATACGCCGGCAGGTCTTATTTCCGCTATGAGCGGCAGCGGTTATTTACAGGTAGAGATGCCGCTATCAGCCATGGCGTCCGGCTATGGGCTGTGGATCGGCGAATTTAGCCAGCTTTATGTGGTGGCGGAGAGCTCAGAATATGTGACGCAGGTGGCGGCGGACACCATCAATCTTCTGGAAAACCGTTATAATGTGCGGGGAGAAAACAAGATTATGATGGAGAGTTTTGCGGATTATTCGGCTCAGTATGATCAGATTCTCAGTATGCTCACGCTGTTTATCTCCTTTGTGGCGGCGATTTCCCTGCTGGTGGGCGGCATCGGCGTTATGAACATCATGCTCGTGTCCGTGACGGAGCGGACGAGGGAAATCGGTATCCGAAAGTCACTGGGAGCCAGAACGAAGTCGATTCTCTTACAGTTTCTGGCGGAGGCGGGTATTATCACCCTGATTGGCGGTCTGATTGGTATTTTACTTGGTGCGCTCGGCGCAAGGGCAGTCTGCGGCGCTATGGGCTTCGCGGCGCAGATCAATGTGTCCACGGTGATTGTCGCGGCGGCGTTTTCCTCAGGCGTCGGTATCTTCTTCGGCATTTACCCGGCAAAGAAAGCGGCACGCTTAAGTCCGATTGAGGCGCTGCGACACGAATAAAGTGAAAAGAACTTGCACTTTCAGAGAATTTTAGTATAATAGATTTCAGTATGGAAATCGAATTTGACGTTAAAATAACACCCAATATTTTATATGATTATATGCTGCAGCACACGTATTCGCGTCTGCCCGGGTTGATGGGCACGCTTGTAGGTGTGCTGATGCTGTTTCTTTTTGCGGCGAACAGACAGCCCCTGCTCTTAATCATCGCGCTGGTGATCCTGCTGTACCTGCCGTGGACGCTCTTTCTGCGGGCAGCTTCGCAGGCAAAGACCAATCCGGCGTTCCAGAAGCCGTTGCACTATAAGCTGTCGGACGAGGGCATACAGGTGTCGCAGGACGGCGTGACGGAGCAGATGGCATGGGACGGCATGGTGAAGGCAGTCTCCACGCCGAAGAGCATTGTGGTCTATACCACGGCGGTGAACGCCTGCATTTTTCCGAAGCGGGATCTGGGTGACGGGAAGATGAAGGTGATTGAGATTATCTCCACGCATATGCCGCCCGGAAAGGTGAAGATCCGGGCGTGAGTAAATGCCAGAATGCGGCATTCTCTGCGCTGAGAGGAAATAGCTATGGATGAGATAATAGAGAGCCGCAGCGCGGCGGACACATTCGCATATGGAAAGGCGCTCGGAAAGAAGGCAACTCCGGGAGAGGTTTACACGCTGACCGGGGATCTGGGCGTGGGCAAGACCGTGTTCACGCAGGGGTTTGCGGCGGGGCTTGGCATTACGGAGCCGGTGAGCAGCCCGACTTTTACGATTCTGCAGAGCTACGAGGAGGGCAGGCTTCCCCTCTATCATTTTGATGTGTACCGCATCGGCGACGTGGAAGAGATGGAAGAAATCGGCTATGAGGATTGTTTTTACGGGGAGGGTGTCTGTCTGATCGAGTGGGCGGATCTGGTCCGTGAAATCCTGCCGGAGGACTGTATACGGATTACGATCGAAAAGGATTTGTCCAAAGGGTTTGATTACCGCCGGATTTCGATCAGCCGATAAAAGGGATGAAGAATTTATCTGGGGGAAAGAAAGACAGGGCAGGAATTTGAAAATATTGGCGCTTGACAGCTCCGGGCTGGTTGCCTCTGTGGCACTGGCGGAGGATGACAATTTAATCGCAGAATACACCGTGCAGTATAAGAAGACCCATTCCCAGACACTCCTGCCCATGCTGGAGGAGATCGGCAGGATGGTGGAGCTTGATCTTTCCACGGTGGACGCCATCGCGGTGGCGGCAGGACCCGGATCTTTTACGGGATTGCGGATCGGTTCTGCCACGGCAAAGGGGCTGGCGTTCGCCCTCGGGAAACCGGTTATTCCGGTGCCCACGGTGGATGGGCTTGCCTTTCAGATGTACGGTGCAAAGGATCTGGTCTGCCCCATTATGGACGCCAGAAGAAGTCAGGTATATACGGGCATTTATGAATTTTTGTCTGACCAGACTGGTCGCTCTGCATATGACATGCGTGTTATACGGGAACAGTGTGCCGTCTCATTTGATGAGATAGCAGAGGCTTTGAACGAACTTGACAGGAGTGTCATATTTCTGGGGGACGGCGTGCCGGTGTTCCGGGAGCGGATGGAGGAGGTCATGCGCGTGCCCTACACGGAAGCGCCCCTGCACCGCGCCAGACAGTCGGCGGCAGCGCTCGCGTCGCTTGGGCGGCTCTATTACGAGCAGGGCAGGACGGTTGACGGAGAGGCTTTCGCGCCGGATTATCTGCGGCTTTCACAGGCGGAACGGGAGCGCGCCGAGAAGGAGCGTGAAGTGTCCCAATGATCGTATATCGCAAGATGCGGGCGGAGGATGTGCCCTTTATCAGCCGTCTGGAGGAGGAGACCTTTTCCATGCCGTGGTCGGCGGATTCCTTTCTGCAGATGATCGAGAAGGAGGATACCGCGTACTTTGTGGCGGAGGAGGACGGAAAGCTGCTCGGCGGCTGCGGACTGCTTCTGATTGCCGGGGAGGGAAATATCACCAATGTGGTGGTGGCTCCCGGAGAGAGAAGGCGCGGCGTGGCGACGGGACTGCTGACATATCTGATTGCGGAAGGTGACCGGGCTGGTCTGTGCGCCTATACGCTGGAAGTGCGGGTCAGCAATGAGGCGGCGATCCGTCTGTATGAAAAACTCGGCTTTGTGTCCGAGGGCATCCGTCCCAATTTTTATGAAAAACCCACGGAAGATGCTATGATTATGTGGAAGAGATAGGCAGCGCATGGAACAATTACCACTGTCATTATGCCTTTTGTCTGCTAAAATAGAGACAGTGGATTCTGAAGGAGGATTGTCATGCGTGAATATATAGAAGACAGAAAGTTGACCAAGGTAGTCTGCAATGCCTGCGGCAAAAATCTGCTGGTAGAAAATGGCATTTTGAAAGAAGAGTGCATCCATGTGGATCACGACTTCGGTTTCTTCGGAGAAAAGGACGGGGAGAGTGACAGCTTCGATTTGTGTGAAGCATGTTACGAGAAGATGATCGCCGGATTTTCCGTGCCCGTGGACCGGCGGGAGAGGAAGGAACTTTTGTAGGCTGCCTCCACTGATGGAAAGCGGGAGCGGGATATGGTCCGGCTGCCGGCATGGAGGGGGATATGTTAGATATCTGCTTGCTGGGTACGGGAGGGATGATGCCCCTGCCGCACAGATGGCTCACTTCGCTGATGGCGAGGTACAATGGAAAAAGTATACTGATTGATTGTGGGGAGGGGACACAGATCGCCATGAAGGAGAAGGGCTGGAGCCCGAAACCGATTGATGTGATCTGTTTCACCCACTATCATGCGGATCACATCAGCGGTCTTCCGGGGATGCTGCTCACTATGGGAAATGCAGAGCGCACGGAGCCGCTGCTTTTGATTGGCCCGAGAGGGTTGCCCAGAGTGGTCAATTCCCTGCGCATCATCGCGCCGGAACTGCCTTTTGAGATCATCTGTCTGGAGATCACGGAGCCGGAGCAGGTATTTCCTTTCAGGGAGTTCCGGATCCAGTCGTTCCGGGTCAACCACAATGTGCCGTGTTACGGTTACAGCATAGAGATTGACCGGGCGGGTAAATTTGATCTGGAGAGGGCGCAGGCTTTAAATATTCCGAGAAATTACTGGAATCCCCTGCAAAAAGGTGAGATAATAGATGAAGACGGTTATTACTTTACCCCGGATATGGTACTGGGGGAGCAGAGAAGAGGTCTGAAGGTCACCTACTGCACGGACACGAGACCGACGGAAAGCATGGTGAAACATGCAGCCGGGGCGGACCTGTTTATCTGCGAGGGCATGTACGGAGAGCCGGAGAAGGCGCAGAAGGCGAAGGAATATAAACACATGACCTTCTACGAGGCGGCTGAGATTGCGAGGCGTGCCGGGGTGGAAGAGATGTGGCTGACACATTACAGCCCGTCGCTGATCCGCCCGGAGGATTTCATGCCGGAAGTGCGGAAAATTTTCCCGAACGCTGTGGCGGCGAAGGACGGCAGAAGCGTGGATCTTATGTTCCGGGAAGGGTGAGGAAAAGGAGGGGAAGGGGAAATGAAGAATTCAAAGGTTGTTAAAACGATACTTATCGTGGTTGCCCTCGCGGCGATCATTCTGATTTATTACTATAGTCTGAGCCACCGGGCGAAGCGGCAGGAGGTCGAGGAGGCGATTGCCGCCACCGCGGTGCAGAGCATCCTGATGCGGGATCTGGAGCATAACTACCCGCCCACGCCCAAGGAAGTGGTGAAGTATTATGCGGAAATCACGGAATGTTTCTATAACGAGACATATTCCGACGCGGAGCTTGTGCAGCTCGCGGCCAAGATTCAGATGCTTTACGACGCGGAGCTTGTGGCGAACAAGACGCAGGAGCAGTATATGCAGGATCTGCGGGATGATATTGTCGAGATGAAGGGGGAGCAGATTACGGTTGCAAGCTATGAGGTTTCCGCCAGCACCGACGTGGAATACTTTGAGCAGGGCGAATACTCCTGCGCCAGATTATACTGCACGTTTTATCTGAAAAAGCAGGGCGGTGGCAGAGTGCCTTCGCAGGAACGGTTTGTGCTCAGACAGGATGAGGACAATCACTGGAAGATTCTCGGCTGGGAGCTTGTGGAGGACTGAGCAATGGGAAAGATCGGGGAAACCGTGACGATACTTGCCGTGGAGACTTCCTGTGACGAGACGGCGGCGGCGGTGGTTGAAAACGGCAGGGAGGTGCTGTCCAATGTGATATCATCTCAGATTGCCCTGCACACGCTCTACGGGGGCGTGGTGCCGGAGATCGCCTCCCGCAAACATATCGAAAAAATCAATCAGGTGATGGCGGAGGCGCTTTTGCAGTCGGGGAAAAGTCTTTCCGACATGGACGCCATCGCGGTCACTTACGGGCCGGGGCTTGTGGGAGCGCTGCTGGTGGGGGTATCCGCGGCGAAGGCGGTCAGCTTTGCATCGGGGATTCCGCTGATCGGCGTACATCACATCGAGGGACATATCAGTGCGAATTACATAGAAAATAAGGAGCTGGAGCCGCCCTTTGTCTGTCTGGTCGTGTCCGGCGGACATTCCCACCTCGTGGTGGTGAAAGACTACGGGGAATATGAGATTCTGGGGCGCACGAGGGACGATGCGGCGGGGGAGGCATTTGACAAGGTGGCGCGCGCCATCGGGCTCGGCTATCCCGGCGGGCCCAAGATCGACAAGGTATCTAAGGAGGGAAACCCGGACGCCATCGCTTTTCCGAGGGCGAAGGTGGACGGTTCCGATTATGATTTCAGTTTCAGCGGTCTGAAGTCCGCGGTCCTGAATTATCTCAATTCCTGTGAGATGAAAGGCGAAACGTTCTGTCAGGCGGATGTGGCGGCTTCTTTCCAGAAAGCGGTGGTGGATGTGCTGACCGAGCATTCCATGCAAGCGGTGGAGTCCTGCGGCATAAAGAAATTCGCCATTGCCGGCGGCGTGGCGTCAAACTCTGCGCTCAGGGAGGCGCTTGCAAAAGAATGTGAAAAGCGTGGCGTGACTTTTTACCACCCCTCGCCCCTTCTGTGCACGGACAATGCGGCGATGATCGGCGCGGCGGGATATTACGAGTATGTGAAGGGCGTGCGGCACGGGTATGATCTGAATGCGGTGCCAAATCTGAAACTCGGGGACAGGATATGAAATGACTGCAAAGCGCGCAGCCTGAGAAGAATGAAATCATGTCCGGAAGAATGCCAAGCGTGCATTTTCCATGAGCAGGAGAACGGAGCGTATGGACAAAAAGAGATGTACCGCCATCGTGCTGGCGGCAGGGAACGGCAGCCGCATGAAAAGCGGCGTGGCGAAGCAGTATATGCTTCTGCGGGGCAGACCGCTTATATGGTACGCATTACATGCGGTAGAAGAATCCTCTGTGATTGATGACTGCATTCTGGTCACCGGCGCGGAGGATATTTCATATGTAAAAGAGGAGATTGTGGCGAAGTACGGCTTCTCCAAGGTGACGGCTGTTGTGGCGGGGGGGAAAGAGCGGTATGATTCCGTGTACAACGGGCTTGCGGCGGTAGCAGGCGACAGCCGGCAGGGAGACGAAAGTTCGTGTGCGCCTGACCGGGACGGCTATATTTTCATCCAGGACGGCGCCAGACCTTTTCTGACGGAGAAAATTCTGAAACGCTGTTTTGAGGCGGTGGAGAAAGATCATGCCTGCGTGGCGGGAATGCCCGTGAAGGACACCATAAAGATCGTGGATGAAAGCGGGTTCGCCAGACAGACACCCGACAGAAATTTTATGTGGCAGGTGCAGACCCCGCAGGTATTTGACGCGGTGTTGATTCTTTCAGCCTACGAGAAACTGATGCAGGAGAAGGAAAAGCTTTTGCGGGAGGGCATCTCGATTACGGACGACGCCATGGTGGTGGAAACCTTTACGGAATGCAAGGTCAGACTGGTGGAGGGAGATTATAGGAACATCAAGGTGACGACGCCGGAGGATATGGCGGTGGCGGAGGCGTTTTTGGACTGTGGCACGCTGTAGAGGCATGGTTTCTTTAGAAAATGTTATCATTTCTGAACCGCTGAAAGCAAGGCGGATGCGGCAAGGCGTCCGTCACGAACGAACAGGGCGAGAGCACGTCTGCCGCCGCAGAGGAGCAGGAAAGGACAGACGCTTCAGCGGCACAGGGTGAATAGAGCCGAGGGATCACAGTCACAAACGACGGAAAAAGGGAACTGATTTCCGACGAGGATGCGGCGGTGTGAAAAAATAGAAAAAACAGGTTGACACGGGAGTTTATCTTTGCTAGAATAATCATTGCGCTTGACTTAAAGCAATGCGCAATGCGAACACGGAGAGGTATCGAAGTGGTCATAACGAGGCGGTCTTGAAAACCGTTTGTCCGCAAGGGCGCGTGGGTTCGAATCCCACCCTCTCCGCTGGAGATCCCTCTCCGACCGAATCCTTTTTGATTCGGTATATATGTTGATATGTATTTAGCTATGTCTGGAGATGTACCCAAGATGGCTGAAGGGACACCCCTGGAAAGGGTGCAGGTCGTTAATAGCGGCGCGAGGGTTCAAATCCCTCCATCTCCGTTAGCGCTCATAAAAGCGCGTCGAAGAACGACTCGAAGAGAAGTTCTTCAGAAGTTAATCCCGAAGGAATTAACTTCACGAACCTTGACAAATAAACAGTAATGCAACCTTGAAAAGATTCCAAGAGAAAATTTTCAGAAAAGTATCGGACGATACAAACTAACAAACAGTATTTTAGGGTACAAAATCAGAAGAATGCGAAGCATTCTTCGGGAGCTGGTCCCGGAGGGAACTGCTCCGAGCCAAGTGCTTGTTTTGAATCCGGATCAAAAACCAATCGGGAAGAAACGCCGGGGACCACGGAGTGGTACTCGTAAAGTTAATCCCGAAGGGATTTACTTTTTTTAAGAGAGTTTGATCCTGGCTCAGGATGAACGCTGGCGGCGTGCTTAACA